>JBIKOL010000020.1:0-74781 GCA_044358055.1 Obscuribacteraceae bacterium (SeqCode) | reverse complement strand
AAATGACTGACTCCAGCGGAGCCAAAAGTTACTTGCCCGAAGCAGAATCTGCAACTTACAGATTCTGGGTCAAGTCTACCGATGCCGGTTTTGTTGTTGCTGCGGCAGTTCCAAATGAAGATGCCTTTACTCCTGTTTTTCAGTTTATGCAGGCCGCTGCGCAATCAAGGACAGATGTAGAAAAGGCACTTTTAGCCGACAGCAGGCTGGCCAGTTTGCCTAAATATCTTGGTTTGCAGGGACAACCGGTCTATTCCAACAGCAAGGTGGTGGAAATGTCTGTTCCTGCCGGGCGAGGCTGGCGCTACAGATTGATCAACATGGGCAAAGATGATTTGATTTTTGACGTCGGTAAATTCAAAAATGCCTGGCAAATCAAAGCTATTTTTGTAGCCCCGCCTGATGCGTTTCTTGCAGAGACGGCAAAATATTTCCCGCCCTATAGCCACTTCGACCAACAGCCGAAAGAAGCTCCGGCAGATGCCGCTGCCGCGGTTCCTGGCGGCGGTACGGGCGCAAGCACGAATTTGAAAAGAAAGTAGTAATTCAGTATCACAAGCTTATCGGACATGCATTCCACTGCTAATTCAAGGGGGATCTTTCTGGGCATATAGTTGCCAGCAAAAGGAACCGCTATTTCGTGCTGAGCCCAGACAACGGAGCAAGAAATCAGGCAAATGGTGTAGAGGATCAGAATTCCTCCTCTGCAAACTTTTTGACGTATGCATATCGCGAAAATTTATTTGCCGAATTTGAACTCTTGATCAAAGACGAAAAGCGATATGACGGGCTGGTCATAGACCTGATGCAAACGGGTTTTTCGCTGCCACTTGATTCGCTGATGAAATTTCATGGTTATGCCAGAAGGCTTCTAAAGCCGCGCGGCGTGCTCTTGTTCATCAAGTCAGATGCTGCTGTCACCTTGACCAAGGATGACCTCGGTGGAGGATTGACCATGAATATTTACGACAGCCCTTTTGGAATCTTTGCTCGCTATCCAGTCCTTGCTGATTATGTTTGTGCCACCGTAAGTGGTATCGATCGCAGGCGGATGCGTGGTGGTGGCAGCACTCTGGCTAATCATATTCTTTACACCTCGACTCCTGTCTTAACCCCACAGGGAGAGCAGACCAAAAGCCAGTTCGAGCTGGCTCCGCCGATTAGCTGGTTGCTGCACAAAATCGACGATTACACGTCCGTCGAATCAATTACGGCATATATGGAAACTCAGCACAGTATACATGCTGATGAAACTCTTCGCTTATTGCAAGAACTTGAGACCGAGGGAATTATCTATCCAATATTCACTCGCATTCAGTTTCTGGCGAGTTGTTACCACAACCATAAACCTTTTCGTTTGGGACGCTATATGGTTGCAGCCGGTATCATCACTGCGGCGCAATTGGAGGAGGTTCTCGAGCTGCAGCAGGAAGAGGGCTGGGGAAGGAATCAAAAGACATTTTTGGGATTATTGGCTGTGAGAAAGGGCTATTTGAACACTCGAGAGTTGGAGATACTCTTGCACGACCAATATCTCTATGGTGGTTATCATAGAGTTGAAGCGGGAGAGCCATCTGCTTCTTCCAGAAAACGCACAGTTGAGACGATGAAAAACTCAATGATCGGAAGCCTGGGAGCAATTGATTCGGCGGGCCTATTGCAGTCAATTGCAACTGCCAAAAAAACCGGCATACTTACCGTGGAAGATCGTGATAAGAGCATGATGGTTGCCTTCAAAGATGGACGTCCTACTCATGCTCGATTAGGTAAGTTAAAAGGGCACGATTCAGTCACTGAATTTCTGGTCACGTGGACCGAAGGTATTTTTGTTTTTAGAGACGGTGCTGTTGATGCGGGTTGGGACGAGTCCTGTTCCTTGAAATTTCCTCTCGATAAACTTTTGCTTGATGCTGCCTTGTTTCAAGACAATGTTAATCAAATTATTTCCATGCAGCCTGGGCAAAAAAATGTCGTGCTTGAACGGGTTTGGAATTTCGACCAGCTCTGGACTGTTGTTAGTGCAAAACCGCTGCGCTATTTCGATGAGACGCCAGTTGCGGAAGCCGACAAACAAAGGATGCCCAGAATCGCTGCGATCATAGACGGCTTAACCACTCTAGATGAGGTTATTCGCAATTTCGATGAATGGCCCACTCATATGGTATTACGAACGGTGCAGTTGTTCATAGACAATAAACTCGTGCAAGTGCAGCAAACTTCGCTGTTCAAGCCGTTGACCGTATTTCAACGAATGTCGGCTGAGTTGCAGTTCTACCTGGGGCCAGAGGCAAATATTGCTTTGCTCGAATCCAGTCTTCGCTATGTTCATGGAGACTCGTCGGCTGCACAGCGCTTCAATATAGATAAGGAAGGACGGGTGAGTGTAAACCTGAGCCAGGTAAAAGCCAGCAACACTCCTGTTTCAACTGTTTTGCTCGAACTGAGACGCTGGATGGAGGCTTACCTGGCCTTTGCCAGACGGGAAATGGACCCACGTTTTGTTGATGGTGCGATTGCACGTGTCGTGCAAAATAGTTAACGTGGTTTTCCCATTAGTAATTTGGCTTGGCAAGTTTGCATAATTCTGCTGATCCACCCGAGTGCGCTTCGCTCGTGCGCTTCGTTAATGCTGCTAAGCAAGTCTGTCCAGCTGCACACTGAAAGCGTCTTCTGCGGAGGCTAAATTAAAAGCCAGGCAATGTGGAGAACTTGAAAAATGAATGATAGCTCTGTTGGTAAACAGGACACAGACTTTATTGATCATAAAATGAAACCAGACGAGTCCCTCTGGAGCGTGGCTTACGACCACGTTCTTCCGCCGCATTCCGACCCCAGTGTGGAACGCTGCATGAACAATATAGTGAGTGCGAACGATGGAAGCGTTTATGGCAAAGACCGGATCAAAATTCCAATACCTTGCGACCCTAAGGATGCAGAAGAACTGCAGAAACAGCAGCTTCAAAAGGATGCTAATGCCCTGGCAAAGGACTTCAGCAGAAACAATGATCCGCTGGATGCAGCTTACAAGCTTTCTGATCAGCTCGTGCCTAAACTTGGCTCGCTGTCTACGTCAAATCGTGAATATAATTATTTGATCGAAAAAATATACAAGCAGATGGAAAACGTCCCAACAGATAGAGGTGTTCACGTCGGCGCGGAACACTGGAATAAGAACACCAGCACCTGGGACAACCTTTATCTCACGGACGGAGACTTCCCCAAGAGCCCGCCTGTAAGAATCGTGCAGCCGGAAAACACCATAAGCAGCATTGCCGGAGATCGAATTAAGCAACTGTCAGATATGGGCTATCACGTTGATTCTCGCAGATTCGTAAAAGAATTCATGGATCTAAATGGGCTGGAAAGTTCCAAGGACCTTCAAGTCGGACGTCCTGTGATTCTGCCGCGCACGCCGTTCGTTAAAGGCGTTGACTATTAAGTACTAGTTTTTTTCGGAAACCAGGAAGCAAGATAAAGAGCCATCCTCTGCCGGGGATGGCTCTTACACCGGACTTGAGCTGTCCCTCTTAATCGCATCAAGCAGGAAATAAGACAAGGTACGCACACCAAACGCCGTACCCCCCTTGCTCAATTCTTCTTTATCCTTATCTGTCCATGCCACACCCGCAACATCAAGATGCGCCCAGGGTGTGCCATCAACAAACTCTTTCAAGAACATACCGGCGCAAGAAGAACCGGCCTCACCTCGAGAGCCTGCATTCTTAAGGTCCGCAAAGTCACTCTTCAAGCTCTCTTTGTACTCATCAAATAGCGGCAGGGTCCAGTATTTTTCACCGGCTTTCTTGCCTGCAGACTTGATTTCTTCTATCAAGGCGTCATCATTACCCATAATGCCTGCTGCGACTTTTCCCAGCGCTGAGACAACTGCTCCTGTGAGAGTTGCAATGTCTATTACCGCTTCCGGCTTTTGCTGCGTCGCATAACAAAGTGCATCAGCAAGCGTAAGTCTGCCTTCGGCGTCTGTATTATTGACTTCAATAGTCTTTCCATTCATCGCTACAAGTATGTCACCAGGCTTGGTGGCACTTCCGCTGGGCATGTTTTCACAAGCTGCAACCACGCAAAGCAGTGAAATTGGGGCTTGCATGTCGAGAATGGCACGCATCACTCCCAGCACCACCGCAGCACCAGCCATGTCGTATTTCATTGTTTCCATGCCGCTTGCTGTTTTAAGCGACAATCCACCGGAATCGAAAGTGATACCTTTTCCAATAAGAGCGAAGAATCTCTTCGCTTGTGGGTGGCTGTATTTCAGCGCAATAAACTTCGGCGCTTCATCAGAACCACGAGCCACGCCTAGATAGGCTCCCATACCCAGCTTCGCCACTTGTTCTGCTTCCAGAATTTCACAGGTGACAAGATCGCAAGAAAGCGAATCTGCAATTTGCGACAATTTTGTCGGCGTCATATTGCAGGCCGGTTCGTTGATCATGTCACGGGCGAAGCCGGTAGCTTCCGCGATTGCGCGCCCTGTAGCACAGGCGTTCTCAAAAGAGGCTTCATCGAGTGTGCCATCAAGAAAAGTAAGACGTCTTGTTTTATCACCGGGCTCGTTGCCGTTGTCTTTTTGTGTTTTGTACACATTGAAAGAATACGAACCAAGCACCCAACCTTCCACGCATGCTTGAATTAACTCCGCTTTCCCATCAAAACGCAGAAATAGAGCAGGATTAGGGTAAGACGGCTTTGGCGCAAATTGTTTTGCCAGAGCTGCCGCCGTACGCCGTACCGCCGCCCCATCATATTCGCTTCGTTTTCCCAAACCGAGCATGAGCAGTCTTCTGGCTGCAATTTTTTTCGAAGTAAACACACTGAGGGTTTCTTTGCTCTTGCCTTTGAAATTCTCAGCTTTGCACAGCTGCTCAATTTCCTCGAGAAAATCCTGCGCTAAGCTGCTGTCGGTCTGCTTGAGCAATTCAAGCGGCTGCTCGTCCTGGAAAATTCCAATAACAAGTACGTCTGCGGATATTTCCGCAAATGAGGGTTTTTCAAGTATGAGTTCCATATCTGCCTTCTACCGAGAACTAGTTCTACTGGGAAACTAGCATTGTGATGCTTCTCATCAACGGTATTAGCTGCTCAGTGCTTGTAGCGCTGCTCACAGTAATTAAGATTCCGCCGCCGAAATCTGCAACGATCAGCAAGCCATAAACAGTTCTGGCTACCATTTGATGCAAATGATTGTGGGACATTCTCCTGATGGTATTTGTCGTGTTAACGTAAATGCCAAGGGACAGTGCCCCAATGATTTCAGGATCATACTCCTGAGGCAGATTGTTTGCTATGGGTATGCCATCATGACCGACAATACAAGAACCAAGAACTCCCGGCAGAGTGCTCAAGTGATTGAGCAATTTGTAGATTTCGTCGGCAGCTTCCAGTGTCAGCACACGAACTTTGCTTTCCGCGAGATCTTGCTGGGTTAGTTTGCCGAGTAATTGTTGATCTTGCTGGTCGAGCAAGAACTTGGCAATTTGAATTTTCCCGGCGCCAGTTGCTTCGCTTGTTTCTGTTGAGCTTGCCAGTTTGCTGATGCCGGAAATTTGCTGCGGTGTAGGTTTTTGAATGGTACCGGTTTTAAGAGCTACGTCGCGCACTGTGTTAACAGCTTCGCGCACATTTACCTTCGGAACTGCTTCAACGGCTGTTCCTCCTGGGGCGTGCGGACCCGCCGGATGCGGAGGTGCAACTGGCTGCGGAGGCGGTGCCGCGTGCATCGGCGCAGCTGTTACCGGGTTGTCTTTCAAACCTAGATTATTGAACAAAGCGTCCATCTTTGCGTCATCCACATTGAAGAGACCCTGAGCTTGTGCTTGTGGTGGCTTTGTTTGAGGAGGCTTGGGCGGTGGCTGTTGTGGTTGGACAGGCTTGACTGGAACTTGCATTGGTTTTGCGGGAGCGCCTGCTCCAGGCATGCCAGGTTTCATTCCGGGCGGTGCGGGTTTTGCACCAGGCAATGGCGGTGGTGGCGGAGGGGTTTTTCCGGCTGGGATTGGTGGTGGTGGCGCTACCGGAGCTCCCTGACCAGGCATTGGTGGAACAGGCGGCGCTTGTTTTGCACCAGGAGGTATGGGCGGCGGTGGTACTGCCGGTGGTGCTTCCGGTTTCGCCGCGTTAGCGGGCCCTCCGGAAACAGATTGTCCAGATAATTCCGTATCTTTCACGCCGAGCCGTTTGAAAATCTTATCCATTTCCTGATCGTCAACTTTCAGACCGCTGGCACCGCCCGGGGCGCTCATTGGCTTCGCGCCAGGAGCTGGAGGTTTGCCGCCAGGTTTAGGCAGTGGCGGCTTTGCGCCTGGAGCTCCATAAACTGGTTTGGCTCCAGGTTTCATTGGCGGAACAGGCTTGGCTGCAGGCGCTGGTGGAGCTGAAGCTGCTGCATGTGCTGGTGGAACTGCTGCTGGCTGTGGAGCTGATTGAGCTTGTGCTGGCCCGGGAGGCTGAGCAAGAGGCGGGCGCGGTGGAGCGACGGGGGCTTGCGCTGGCGTCGGAGGAGCCAGCGGAGTTTGCGCTGGTGCCGGAGGAGCAGCGGGAGCTTGTGCTGGGGCTGCAGGCGCTGCTGGACCCTGCGATGCTTGAGCTTGTTGCGCCGCAAAAAATTCGGCTGCTGCGGCTTGTGCCGGTGGCGGCGCAACTGGTGCTGGTGTTGGTGTTGGCGCTGGCGGTGATGGTGCTGCCGGGGCTGCAATTGGTTCTTGGGCTGCAGGAGCCAAAGGAGCTGCAGGCTCTGTTGGTTTGACACCTCGCATTACCGGCCTGATAACTGGTGCTCCTGGCGCTTGAGGAGGAGAAGGCGGAGAAGGTGGGGTCGGTGGAGTCGGTGCGGGCGGTGGTGCAGCAGCTGGTCCGCCGCCTCGAGCACTTACCGGGCTGACGACTGGCTGTCCGGGTGCCGCTGCTGGCTGAACTCCGCCGGGTGTCTGTGGGGCTGGTGCTGCTTGAACTTGCGTTGGAGGTGTAAATGGAGCAGGTGCAGGGGGTGGAACTGGAGCAGGTGCTGGATGTGTAAACGCAGTAGGTGCCGGAGCTGGAACTGGAGCAGGTGCTGGCGGTTGAACTGGAGCCGATGCTGCTGCTGGCGCCGGAGCTTGCTCAGCCGGCACAGGGGGACCAGCCTGAGTCTGTGCCGACAGTTTCATTCGCTCTTGAATGCTCATCTCATAGTCTGGAGTAGCAAACGGCGGCTGTGGAGGAGCCGGGGCTTGTGCTGGAGCCGCTGCCGGCGGAGCTGTGAGCGGAACTTGTGCCGGCGGCGGCGTCTGCGCTTGCGGTGCTGGTGCCGCTGGCTGAGGCTTGAACGCAGCCGGGGGGCTGTCTTCACCCAGAATATTGCTGAGGCGATCCATTATATCGTCAGCGCCGGGCATTCCTCTGCCGGAGGAGGATGGTGTCGCCGGCGGTGTCAATGGTTGGGTTGGCGGTATTTGCGCCATAGGCGCAGTTGGTGCGGCAGCTGGTGGCGGCCCCGCGGGCGCAGCTGCTGCTCCACCCTCGGCTTCCATCTTTCGCTGCATTGCCATGCGTTCCTGAATAGACATTTCATACATTTCGCCGGCAGGCTGCGCCGGCTTTGGCTTGGCAGGTTGTAAACCTGAGTCTTGCAAGGAAAAGGCTTTCCACATTCCCGTTTGTATCTGCTCAGAATCAGCCCAGTCTGCTCCGCCCATGGGCTTGGGTGTCTCGCCAGTGCTGGCTCCCACCAACGGGCTGGACCATGCCTCGTTAGGACCAGGGTTCGCTGGCGGTTCATTGTTGACAGCTTGTTGTGCTTGCTGTGCTGCTCCCCACTCATCGGCTGGTGCCGCTGCGCCGGGCTGGGCGCCCCAGGATTCCTGTGTGCCTCCCCACTCATTTTCATTTCCGCCCCAGTTTTCACCACCTGCGGTGGCTCCCCAGGTCTCGCCGCCTGCAGGTTGGGCTGGCGCCCCCCATGCATCTGCCGCCGGAGCTTGATTTGCTGGTGCTCCCCACGCATCCGCCCCAGGTGCTTGATTCGCTGGCGCTCCCCATGCATCCGCTCCAGGTGCCTCATTCGCTGGCCCCCATGCATCTGCTTGAGGCGCTGGACTTGCTGGTGCTCCCCATGCGTCGGCTTGAGGCGCTGGACTTGCTGGTGCTCCCCATGCATCTGCTTGAGGCGCTGGACTTGCTGGTGCTCCCCATGCATCTGCTTGAGGCGCTGGACTTGCTGGTGCTCCCCATGCATCTGCCTTAGGCGCGGGATTCGCTGGCGCTCCCCATGCATCTGCTTGAGGCGCGGGATTCGCTGGCGCTCCCCATGCGTCGGCTTGAGCAGCTGGACCTGCTGGAGTTCCCCATTCATCGGCTGCAGGAGCTGGGCTTGCTGGTGCTCCCCATTGATCTTGTGAGGGCTGAGCCGCTTTTCCTGGCTCTGCGCCGGATGGCTTAGCTGCTGGGAAATCCCAACCTCCTTTTAACCCCATCGGTGCCGCACCGGCAGCTGGAGCAGGTGTTGCGGGGGCTCCCCATGGATCTCCGCCGGACGGTGGTGTTGTCGGTGCACCCCAGGAATCCCCTCCTGACGGTGGTGGTGTTGCAGGTGCACCCCAGGAATCCCCTCCTGACGGTGGTGGTGTTGCAGGTGCACCCCAGGAATCCCCTCCTGACGGTGGTGGTGTTGCAGGTGCTCCCCAGGAATCCCCTCCTGACGCCGGTGTTGCAGGTGCTCCCCAGGAATCCCCTCCTGACGGTGGTGGTGTTGCAGGTGCTCCCCAGGAATCCCCCCCGGACGCCGGTGTTGCAGGTGCTCCCCAGGAATCCTCCCCGGAAGCAGGTGTTGCGGGTGCTCCCCACGAGTCCCCTCCAGATGCGGGTGTTGCAGGTGCTCCCCACGAGTCCCCTCCAGACGCGGGTGTTGCGGGTGCTCCCCAGGAATCCCCTCCAGACGCGGGTGTTGCAGGTGATCCCCAAGAATCCCCAGCTCCCCAGGAATCGCCTGCCGCTGCGCCACTAGCGGGTGCTCCCCAGGAGTCGGTCGCCGCTGCGCCGGGAGCGGGTGATCCCCATGGATCGGCTGCCGGTGCTCCAGCGGCGGGTGCTCCCCAGGAATCAGTTGCCGGTGCTCCTCCTGCGGGTGCTCCTCCTGCGGGTGCTCCCCAGGAATTCGCTGATTGTGCCGGGTTTGCTGGTCCCACTCCCCAGGAGTTATCTTGTTGTGGCTGCGCAGGGGCACCCCAAGAATTCGCTCCGGGCGGAGCTGCCGGAGCTTCTGGCGCACCACCCCAGCCACCGCTGGCGCTACTGAACCCACCGGCTGCTGGCTGAGCTGGTGTCCCGAAAGCAGGTATATTCTGCCCTGAATTGCTTGAACTTCCCCAGCCCATGTTCGGCTCTGGGGGCTTGTTATCTGCTTGAACCTGTCTTTTGATTGTTTCAGCCAAATTAAGAGGAACGTCTTTTGGTCCTTCTCTATTGGGCAATTCCACACCCATTTTCTTGGCCAGGGAGCCGCCACCTTCTGTTGTGCTTGGCTGATCCACGTCGTGCTGAATCTTTGAAAGGCTCTTCAAGCGGGTGCTTGTAGCAAGCAACTCATCAGCCTGTTCAACTTTCTTGCCTCTTGTGGGCGGAGCTTCGCTGGGTGTTGGCTCAGGGCGTGCAACGTGCGGAAAGCCTCCATGAGCGCCGCTAGAAGCTCCGGCTGCAGTCTTTGGCGAATTTGGTGGTTTCGGAATTTTTGCGCCGCCGCCAGCACCTCCGAAAATATTCTTGACTGTGGACAGAAATCCACCTTTTTCAGTGGGCAAGGATTGCATTATTTTGCCTGCCAAAGCTTCCAAACTAGCCGGCAAACACTCTTCAGGCAGCGGTACTTCCAGCGCTGCCTGACAAACTTGTTCTATTTGATGATTGAAGCGCGAGCATGAGTCGCAGGAAGAAACATGCTGTTGCACCATTCTCTGGTCTTGTGGTTGTAATTCTTGATCAACCTTTTGTTGAAGAAGATAACGAAATCTGCTGCAGTTCATCGTCATGATTGTTGTTTATCCGTAAAAGTTACCCGCGACCAAGACATTTGACTACCTGGACTCGCGCACGATGCAACCAAGCCATCACGTTCTCTTCGTTTTCGTTGAGAACTGAAGCAACCTGGTTAAAACCCAGGTTTAGCTGGTGCCGCAGAATGAAAACCTTCTTTTGCTCTTCCGGGAGGGAACTTATGCATCTCTTGACGCGTTGTGTTCCCAATATGACTGTTGTTTCCCAGTCCATTTGTGAAGAGCCATCCATTTGTGGATCTGTGATTGGTCCGGAAGGAGGCTGTGAATTTCCAGCGTGCCAATTGGCAACAGCCTCAACAATAAAACCTGAGACCCAATCCCAGACACCACCCTGGCTGAACTGCTTCGGATTTATCTGACGCAGTGCCACCATCACGTTTTTCATTGCTTCAACTGTGATGTCTTCTGCGGCTTCGGAATCTAAAGTACCGATAAATGCGATGCAATAAAAGCGGTCGACATGTTGATACACAAATTCGCCCATGGCTTCCTTACCGCCTTTTTTGACCTCCATAAGAGTGCTGGCGGCAGCTGAATCTGAGTATGTGCGAGAGGGTAGTCGTGCCATGAATTAGAAATGATCGAACAAAGAGTATTCCCCGACGCTCAAGCTGCCCGGACATAACAGCTTGTCGCCTTCAAAAAACAATATTACCTAATTTCCGCCCACCACGTCAGCTTTTCGGACATAAACTGCTCGGGACTGTATCAATTACCTCCAGCTGCTATGCTAGTCAGAAAAGTAAACTCCCCGGGAGCAAAGCTCCACTACCGTTATGCCCAAAAGACCTGACTTTATCCTGAAAATTAGCGTTCGAAACATTGAAGATTTCTCACCTGACGCGATAGTGAAATCTCCAAGAACATTCAGACCGATGGACGTGCAAAACGCCTGTCGGAATGTAGCTCTTGAAGCTTCGCCCGGGACGCCGGCTCAGATTTTGGCTCTGGCTCATTATTCCGCGATAGACTTTTTTGCGCTGGCGCACAGCACTGGGCTTTACAATCGGCAGCAGAAGCTCTGGGAAGCTCTTGCAAAAGTTGTAAGCATTGAAGTTTATCAACACCGAGCAGGTCTATTTTCAAGCGAAAAAATTCCAGAGTTCGATTTCAAGTTTCTAGATTATCGGAACCGTGTTGTGGCACTCTCGCATTTTGCTTCGCCTTCAGGCAGTGGCAAAGCGCATGACTACATGAAATCAACAAATGCTTTCTTGAAGAGAGCAGCCGAAGTTCAAGGAATCAGTGGTGTCTTTTTGTGTTTGCATTCACCGTTTCCTGCAAAAGTTCTTGAATTTATCAGACGTGAAACCAACGCCCTTTCAAGCAGCACCGCACGCTTTGAATCTATCATGCCTAAACTCGGTGTTCCTATCAATCTACTAGAAATGGATCGCAGCCCCGTTTTCGATCCGACAGCCCAATCCGAATTCCACAAAATTCGCTTAATTCACCCCGACTTCAACAAAAAGAAACTGGGTTCCACCGCCATCCCCACCGCCGACATGAACTCCCTGGACAGCGAAAAACCCGAACCGCAGTGAAGCACAGCGGAACTTATATACGCGCGTAATCGAGCCGGCTTGTGTCTAAGAAAAGAAATGCGCAGCGGCGCGAAGCTCGCCGAGTGAGGCGTGCGCAGCAGAGCGTGTGTACAGCAAAACTCGAGAGCCCGGAGGGGCTCGAGTTTTGCCTACAACGGAATATTCCCATGCTTACGCGCGGGTCGCTCCATGCGCTTGTTTTGCTGAACAGAAAGAAACTCAAGCAGTACTTTGCGCGTTTCGCTTGGCAAAATTACATCATCTATATAGCCTAGTTCTGCTGACAAATAAGGTGTTGCAAATCTTTGTCTGTAATCGTCAACGAATTTCTTGGCCATTTCTTTTCCGCCTTGTGCAATCTCTCGTTTGAACAAGATATTCACGGCGCCTTCTGCCCCGATAACCGCAATCTCTGCTGTTGGCCATGCCAGGTTCAAGTCGCCACCAACGTTCTTGGAGCCAAGCACATCAAATGCGCCACCATAAGCTTTTCTTGTAATCACAGTAAGTTTTGGTACCGTTGCTTCGCAATATGCGTAAAGCAATTTGGCACCATGTCTGATAATTCCGTTGTGTTCTTGATGCTTTCCAGGTAAATATCCCGGCACGTCCACGAACGTGAGCACAGGAATATTGAATGCATCGCAAAAACGAACGAAGCGTGCACCTTTTGTCGATGCATCGATATCGAGCACTCCAGCAAGAACCTTAGGTTGATTAGCAACAACGCCCACGACCTGCCCGCCAAGTCTGGCAAAGCCTGTTATCAAATTGCGTGCGAACAATTCGGCGACTTCAAAAAATTCGCCGTGATCGAAAATGCGTTTGATCACTTCATGCATGTCATATGGTTTAGATGGATCCGTCGGCACTAGAGTATCGATGCTCTCTGCTTCCGGAGGCGTTGCGTCCTGGCTGGCTTCGAGCGCTGGCGCATTCTCGAGATTGTTTGACGGCAAATAAGAAAGCAAAGTGCGGACAAGCCAGAAAGAGTCTTCTTCATCCTCAGCTTGAAATTGTGCAACACCGCTCTTTTCATTATGAACACTGGCACCGCCGAGTTGCTCAAAAGTAACTTCTTCCCCGGTTACTGTCTTCACAATTTCCGGACCAGTTATGAACATGTAACTTTGCTTTTTCACCATGATCGTGAAATCGGTCACTGCAGGGCTGTATACCGCACCGCCGGCGCATGGCCCGTAAATAACTGAAATCTGTGGTATCACTCCGGAGCAGGCAACATTTCTGTAAAAAATGTCGGCATATCCGGCAAGACTCTGGACGCCTTCTTGAATTCGGGCGCCACCACTTTCGTTCAATCCAATTACAGGGCATCCGGCCTGCTTAGCCAGATCCATAATTTTGCAAACTTTACGCGCAAAAACTTTTCCCAGTGCACCGCCGAGGTAGGTAGGATCGTGCGCGAATATGTAAACAGGACGCCCGTCGATTCTCGCCTGTCCTGTGACTACACCGTCTCCTGCCGTTTTCTTTTCCGGCATGCCGAAGTCATTGCATTCATGCATCGCATAGCGGTCCATTTCGATAAACGAACCAGGATCAACCAGTTTCTCAATACGTTCCCTTGCAAGCAAGAGCCCCTTCTCGTGCCGTTTGGCGACCTGCTCAGGTTTGGACTCAGCTGCTTTCTTTCTTTTTTGTGTCAGTTCAGAATTGGGATCCATTTTCGTTGTTGTTTCCATTTTCCTTTCTCTCAAATTATCGATAAAAATGCATGAACGATCGACAAATAAATAGTCATAGTGCAAACATCAAGTATGCTCGTAATTAGCGGTCCGCTGGCATGCGCAGGTTCGATACCGATGCGCTCGAACATCACAGGTATTAAAGTACCGATCATGACACCAACCGACATGGTAATAAGCAGTGATGCCGCAACGACTATTCCGAGGGTTTGTCCACCCTGCTGTTTCAGAGCATAGCTGAGACCATATGCTAGTATTCCGCATACTGTACCAAGAAGCGCTCCTACTCTTGCTTCGTGCCACAGTGTTTTAAATGTAGATTTCCACGAAATTTTCTTCTGCGCTCGCAATGTGATGCAAGTGCTTTGCATCGCAACGGAGCCTGTAAGGCTTGTAAGCAAAGGCATAAACGATGCGGCAATAACCGTTTGTTTGATCACCGCATCGAAATGGGTGATGACCATTGCAGATCCAGATTCGATTACAAGCGTGACGACTAGCCAGGGAATACGAGCCTTAAAGGCCTGTCTTACATTGCTGACCAGATTTTCGCTCAGCTCGGAATCGACTTCGATACCTGATGATTTGTAAATGTCTTCGTCTGCTTCTTCTTCAATTACGTCGATGGCATCATCGGCGGTGATGATACCGCGCAACTTTCCTTCGCTGTCTACAACTGGCAATGTAAGAAGGTCGTACTTCTGGATTTTTTCTGCTGCTTCTTCCTGGTCTGTATCGACTGACACCATGATCATGTTGGTGTCCATCAAGCTTTCCACATTAGCATCGGCTGGAGCCATCAGCAATTCTTTGACGGAGAGCCAACCAACCAGCTTTTCCTCAGCATCTACAACGAAGAGATCGTAAATTTCCTCTTCATCGCGCTTGTATGTTTCGCGCAAATGCAGCAAGGCCTCATCTGCGCGCATGGATGCATTGACGGCAAGATAATCTGTGGACATGATGCCGCCGGCAGAGTCATCTTTAAATGACATTAGTTCGACCAGTTCACCGGCTGCTTCATTGTCTGCCATCTGACTAATGATTGAGCTGGCCTTATCTTCGGGCAATTCTCCAAGCAGGTCAACTGCGTCATCTGGTGACATTGCGCTGATAATAGGGACAACTCCCATATCGCCGAGATCTTTCAATAAGGCACGTTGATGGTCTGTATCCAGCTCTGCAAGAACCGCTGAAGCATTGTCCAGATCAAGTAATCTGAAGCATGATAGCCGGCGCTCCGGCTCCATTTCTTGAAACCATTCGGCCAGATCAGCTGGGTGCTGATCATTCAAAAGCATGCGCAAACGCTGACGCTCTCCGGAATCGATGAGAGCGCTGAGTTGCTCTTGTTTCACTTCCGTCAAGTTGGACATGAGGTGCCACCAGGTACCGCGAGTTACCAGAGCTCTTGTCCGGCAAAGGGGCGCCCATTGCCGAAAGCCACGAAGCTATGATAACGCAGTTTGGAGTCGAATTTAAGCTGCTCTTAGCTCAGTATTTAGACTGCCGTTGTCAGACCTGTCATGATGCGCAGACAAGCGGGACGATAAGCCATTTCGGACTAACTAAAACAATGTTCATTTCGTTACTCAATGACATAAGCGAAATAGCTGGAACTCATTCTTCCAGATAGCCCGAAAGCTTGCTTGACCATGCCGGCTGTCTCAGTTTACGAAATGCTTTGTGTTCGATTTGTCTGACCCGCTCGCGTGTGATGTTAAACAGGCGTCCGACTTCTTCAAGAGTACGTTGTCTGCCATCTTCCAGACCATACCGCAAGTGCATGATATCGCGCTCTCTTGGTGTCAATTGGCTGAGCATGCGGTTGAGATCTTGCCGCATCAGCTGTTCTTCTGTGTTTGCATCTGGGCGCGAAGATTCATTATCTTCGATGAGATCACCAAGATAAGTTTCTTCGTCTCTGTTGAGCGGCATCTCCATGGAGATCGGCTCGCGATCTGCCTGGATGATTTCCTGAACTTTATTTACAGGCAATTCCATCGATTGTGCCAGCTCAGATTCCGTTGGCTTGCGGCCCAGTTCTTGAGCGAGTCTGGCACTCATCTTTTTCATTTTGTTGATGGATTCGACCATATGCACAGGCACTCGAATCGTTCTCGACTTATCAGCAAGACCGCGGCTGATTGCCTGTCTGATCCACCATGTTGCATAGGTGCTGAACTTGAATCCTTTTGTATGATCGAATTTTTCTGCAGCTCGAATTAAGCCGAGGTTGCCTTCTTGAATAAGATCTTGAAATGGAAGACCTCTATTCACATATTTTTTTGCAATTGAAATAACCAGACGGAGATTGGCTTGTATCAGCTTCTTTTTGGCTGTTTCGTCGCCTTTTGCGATACGTCTTGCCAGTTCAATTTCTTCGTCGGGCTTGATCATCTTAACCCGACCGATTTCTCTTAGATAAAGCCGCACCGAATCTTCCGTAAAGGAATCTTCCTTAGTTAAGACCGGATCTTCTTCTTCCGCCTCAACAAGGTCTTCCTCTCCTGGGTCGAACATCTCGGACCAGTCTTCGGCTTCTTCTGTGACTCGGGGACCCAATGTTTTTGTGCCTCGCTGCATTACTGCGCCTCTATTCCTATAGGTGTTCTTTACCCAGATCACGATGGACTCTAGCAGTCAAGATGCAAATTAAGTTTTGTAAAATTCCTCTCATTTGAGGATAGGAATTGTTTTTGCCTCACTTGACGGGATCGTCACGCCGAAAATGTTTACCTGACCCGTGGATCTGGCTCGAGCGCGAATATGAAGCGTTCGCTTAACGATTTTTGATGGGACTGTCGAATACCTTTAGAAGGAGATTGTAACCAATCGAGACGCCCTCTGGTGCAGCCTTAGCCCAGCAGAACAATTGCGCGCCCAATCTGGGAGCGCTTAAACAAGGCATGTTATATTCATTGTCTTTCTGTTCGGATCCTTTGTCAGGAGAACTTATGACCGCCAAATATAATGCACGCGTCAAACGCGCCCGCCGCAAGGCAAAAGTCGAACGCCAGAAAGCTCGCGTGCGCGAAGCCATCGCGAAAGCAGCCAGCGGAAAGGGGTAAAGTTTGACCCAGGCAGCAGCAAGCAGAACCAAGCGCATTATGTCAGGAATGCGCCCGACCGGGCGTTTGCATCTCGGGCATTATTTTGGTGCGCTTCTTAATTGGATTCAATTCCAGGAGAGCTATGATTCCTATTTCTCTATAGTCGACTGGCATTCATTGACGACAAAATATCAGTCAGTGGCTGAGATAGATCAGAACATTAGGGACATAGCGCTTGATTGGCTCTCAGTTGGAATCAATCCGGAAGTTGCTACTATCTATGTGCAGTCGGCGATTCCAGAAATTGCTGAGCTGCATTTGCTCTTGTCTATGATCACTCCACAAAACTGGGTTGAGCGCGAGCCTACATTGAAAGATATGGTCAAGATGCTCGACAAAGACGAAGCTCAAGCAAAAGAAAAAGTGACCTATGGTCTGCTTGGCTATCCGGTTTTAATGGCATCCGATATTCTTGCGTTCAAAGCGCAACTGGTTCCTGTCGGAAAAGACCAGGAGTCGCACCTTGAATTTGCACGCGATCTGGTGCGTCGCTTCAACCATCTTTTTAATACAGATTTTTTTGAAGAGCCTCAGCCGAAGTTCACCAGCACCCCTTTGTTGAAGGGGACTGACGGACAAAAAATGGGCAAGTCGTATGGCAACGACATTAAACTTGCCGATTCTGATGCTGACGTGCTGAAAAAAGTGAAACAAGCAATTACCGATAGAACGCGGATTGCTCGAAATGATCCTGGTCATGTGGATCTTTGCGAATTTCCATGGCCGGCTTACCTGATTTTTGGCCAGGATATTAAAGAACAAGTGAGAACAGAATGCGAATCTGCGCAAATAGGCTGTGTCGATTGCAAGGTACGTCTGGCGGGGCTGATAAATGAATTCCTGAGGCCCATGCGCGAAAAGCGTGAAAGCTTTCAGAAAGATCCAGAACAAGTTCGCAAAATTCTCGATTATGGCAATAAAAAAGCCAGAGCTGTGGCAATCCAAACACTGAATGGCGTACGAGAGCTGATGGGGCTTTCGCGCTGGGTTTAATCAGATGTTGCTGAGAATACGGCAAGCAGAGGCAATTGTGGCAGTTGCTTATGCCATCAGTCTGCCGCTTTCCATTTCTGTCAATAACGTACTCTTTGTTATTGGAATTGTGCTCTGGGTTCTTAGTTTTATTGCCGCTAGATTTGCAGGTAAAGCTCAATCTATTGAAGAGAATGCTGCCACGGCAACTCTTCCGTTACTAAAGAGCTTTGCTCCTCTTTTAATTCCGATCGCAATGATGGCAATGGCAGTCACCATATCTGGTGCTTTCAACGGGGGGGCTGGCGAAGCCTGGCGGTCACTGCGCAGCCTCTGGAGTTTGTTGCCGTATTTCTGGGCTTATCACATTTTCAGCAGTCGGCAGCTCTGTGCCAGAATTGCGCTTAACAGCCTGCTTATTGTTTCTTCGATTGCAGGAATATGGGGTTCCATTCAGCAGATATTCAATATTCATTCCGGCTATCAGTATCTGCAGGGTACTGGTTTTATCGCACATCCAATGTCATTTGCTGGGCAAATGCAGATATTCAGCATGCTCTCGCTTGGGCTCTTACTGAGTGGCGGCTACAAGTTTAAGGGAGCTGAAGAAACCCATCCTATTATAAGGAAGTGTATTCTCGATCCGATAAACAGTTTTCCTGTGTTCATGGTCATCGTAATTGCCAATTTCGCAGGTCTGCTTTTTGCTAGTGAGCGAAGCGCCTGGCTGGGTGGGGTTGCCGGTGTCCTGGCGATAGCCGCGCTTAAATCGGCAAAATTTGCCTTAAAAGCGATTGCAGGAATGATTGCATTTGGAACAATGTCTTATTTGTTTATTCCTGTAGTTAAAACCAGAATCGACACCCTTTTGAGTGGCAACGATATAAGTGTCACGGTGCGCAAAGCCATTTGGAGTGACTGTCTCAACATTTATTTCCCAAAATCTCCTTTTGTTGGTATTGGCTGGTTGAAGTTTCCGCATTTTACTTCGGAGTGGTTTCAAGAACATCATCTGCCTGAAGCGATGGTGCCGGGAGTTTCTAAAGACTTGAACCATGCTCACAGCAACTACATACATATACTTACTACGTCCGGTATCTTGGGCATAAGCTGTTTCTTGTTTCTCATTGCTTCCAGTCTGAAACTTGCTTTCGATAAATATCGAAGAGCACTGAAAGAAGAGGATAGTTTCGCTGCAGGAACGGCTCTAGGGATTTTTGGAGTAGCTGTTTCTATGGCTGTATCGGGAATCTTCGAATACAACTTTTTTACGGCTCAGGTTCGTCTGGCGCAATGGTTTGTCTTAGGGTTGCTCTAAAGCGAAGAGGGCGCCGGGGGCGCCCTCTTGTAAGGGCGATGCCATGCGTCGCCCGTGAGATCTTGTTGTGTATTACCAACCGAAGCCGTAGTATTTCAAACCTTCGGCAAAGCTGATCTGTTTATGGTTGGCTACAGCCAGCGCATCAGCAGCTAACTGTTCCGTTAGAATGCCGCGCTCAATATATTGCATGGCGCTTGCACAGAGTTCCGTCTGTTTGTCGTTGAGGAATGACGATGCAAGCACATGGTCGATGCTCTTGTTGATGGATTCAGCAATTTCGGCAGCATCGCAATACTGCTCGTTGCCCAGGATTCCCGCTCTTTGCAGGAGTTTAGCCAATGCGTCGGAATGAGAGGCTTCCAGCTTATTTCTCCAGGGTGTGTTTGATACAGCCGGTCTGTTGGCTGTGCTTGCTGGAACTGCTGAACCTTTCAGTTGAATTGATTGCATGACTCGCTCTCCCGTGTCGTAATTGCTTCTACCTGAACTCTTGAAAAATTAGGGTGAAGCTGGCGAAAAGTTTGGAAATCGTCTCTGGCGCTTCAGTATAGGGCTCGAATATGACTTTTTGGGGGCAGAGGTTCGGATGACCCCCGCATTTGGGCTGCAAGACCGTCCAGTTTTGCAGCTCTGGTCTTTGATACTAATAATAGTAGGCATTTTTGAAAAAGTTCTGAGAACAATTTGATTCTTGCGCCAGGTCGTGAACTAGCAGCAATTAAAAAGAATGACTCATTCTTTTTGATGAGCCCAGCGGATCATTCTTGGAGATGATGTTCGCATGAGGCAAACTCGATAGTATAAAAGCATAAATTTTTGAACGGCTCACCCAAGCATAACCCTCTTAAGGGCTTCTCTTCCGGGGCGAGCCGTTCTTAACTTTTGCTTCTATTCTATCGGTGCTTTTCTTGAACGGGAACGTAACTGATAGCACTCTTTCAAGAGGCTTTTCTCTTCAGCTCCGATTTCGGGACTCTCTAAGTGGCTTTTGCACCATAGTGTGAAGACCTGGCAGGTGTCGTTCCATCTTCTACGCTCCATCATCTTGTTTGCGCCACGATATGGATTGCTTAGATCTGCTGTGTTATGGCATAGATTGCAATAGTATTTCAGCATCTTTAGGAAAAGGTCTTCTTGTTTATAGTCTTCAAAGTTGTAGAGCGTTTGGTGCAAGCTGTCGAGAAATTCAACGCTTGATCCCAGTGGTAAGGAGTCAGGTGCTCCGACTCTCAGGGTTTCATTATTAACGCCCACGTCGTGCGCTGTCATCGGAATTCTGCTTGCTAGCTCATCCGAATTAGGAAGAATATTCTCTATACGGAGGCAAAGCCGCCGGACATTGCTTCTATTGTTCAAATTTTTCTCAAGGAGCAACAATTGCCAACAGTTGACCAAATAATGCGTCAAGGTCGAGCGATAACGCTCGAGTGAGGTGCTATCTCTGATTTCTTTCTCGTAGTAGTCGACGCATTTGGACATTGCCTCGCGGGCTTCTGCTACTCTGCCCAGATGAAGCTCTGTTTGAGCCAAGGGAGTGTATACTGCGATTGCGGAGCCCTGCTGATCAGCATTAAGTTCTTTCAGATAATCCTGCAGGCATTCATAGGCTTCCTGTGCTTTCTTATCTGCTAACAATGTTGCCGAAAGGCTTGTGACAAGCTGTTCCCTGTCAACTGGACGAAGCGTTGACCTTTCCAGCACTGCTCTATCGAAGGCACAAACCAATTTTTTATTTTGAGGCTGTGGCAAATGTAATATGTCATCGCTGTCTGTTTTGATGCGAACCTGCTTAAATGCTGGAACCATAACAGAATATATCTCTTCTAAAAACTGATCTGGCATCTTCTTCATCTCGAGATAATAGAAATCAGCGAGAACGCGCGTGCGGTGGATCAAAGCAAGTACCATTGCTTCTGTATTTCTGCTTGTCCTGTCGCTTTCATTTACGACAGTTCTTAGCAGCTCTGCGCGAGTAAGAATTTCCTGCTCGCTCGGGCGCTTTTTTGCAGAGTTCAACTCAAGTATTTTGAAGTCTGCCGTGAGCTTGCCTGTTTCTGCGTGAAAGCCTGCCTGCTGGCATTTTTGAATTTTCTTGTATAACTCTGTTGTTTTATTCAGGTCCCAGCGTTGCAAGTAAATATTCGCGAGCGACTGCAAATATCCAACCGTTTCCTGGCTGGCTGGTCGCTTGGCAGCAAGATCTTCATAGATAGTTATGGCAATCTCAGGGCGTTTTCTTTTCAGCTTGTTTGCCAAATAAGCACGATATCCGGACATGAAACTGGGCGCATTTGAGCTTAGCATTGAAGCCGCGCTTTGAAGGAAGATGTCGGATTCTGCTAGTACGAACAGAGTAAGAGACGCGGCGAGGCCAAGCAGTGGCAATATGATCCTGTTCTTCCTTTTCCGCTCCGCTCCCTTCCATCCGGCTATTTTGTCAAACTGCGAAGCTTCAACATTCTCTGATTCATTTAGAATCTCTATAATTTCCTGGCAAGATTGAAAGCGATTATTCCGGTCCTTTTGCAAGCACTTCAGAATGATATTCTTGACTAAGTCTTCTTTTTGCTTATTGCCCCAGCTAAATTGAGGCGGCGCCGGCATTTCTGATTGTTGTCTGATGAGCAACTGAATTGGATCCGGGTCTTCCAGAGGTGGGCGACCTGTGAGACATTCGTACATGATGCAACCCAGTGAGTACATATCAGATCGAAAATCTATATTGTCACCGCGACATTGTTCCGGGCTCATGTAAGCTGGTGTGCCGACTACCACGCCAGTGCGTGTAATTGACGTAGAAGCGCTTTGCGAATCACCCCTGTCCATCAACTTTGCAAGACCGAAGTCTATTATTTTGACTTTTGACTCCATACCGGCATCTGCATTCAATAGAAAAATATTCAGCGTGCTCAGGTCTCTGTGCGCAATGTTTATTTCATGCGCATAGGCAAGTGCTGAGCAGACCTGCGTGAAGATCTTTTTGAACTGCTCGTACTTGAGCGTTCCTTTCGTTTTAATGATAGATTGAAGCTCGCTTCCTTCCAGATATTCCATTATGATCGCGGGAAATTTCTCAGCGACCAGTTCTATTGAATAAACGGTGATTATGTTGTCGTGTTGTAATTGTGCCAGGCTACGTGCTTCACGCCGGAAGCGCATCACATCTTCAGCGGAATCAGCTTCCATTGTCTTGATGATCTTGATCGCTACTTCACGTCCAAGTTCGATATCTTGAGCTTTGTAGACAGTAGCGAAGCCACCCTCGCCTAATTCCGCCAGATATTCGTAGCGCCCATTGAGCAAATTGCCGCAAGGAATGGATCCTACTTTGAATTGTGGTTTACCGCTCAAGATTCTTGTCTCGTTGGAGGCAACAGGCCTTTCGATAGTATAATCGACCTAGTTTGAGAGTTTAGCCAACTCCGATTCGTATAATTTTTTCTTTTGATCTGGCAATGGCAGGTTACAGAGAGATTTTATAATAATCTGAAAAGTTATATGTTCTGTCTTTATCTCTTTAGCTATGTTGTATCCCTTCTCCAGAGCTGTAAGAGCCTTCTCCGGCTTTTTTAACCTTATATAGGATTGGCCGAGCAAGATATAGTAAGTAGCGTGAGTACTCGGACTCCCTTCGTACAAATAGCCATAATTATCCAGCTCAACTTGCAACAGTTTTGCAATCTTGCCTGGCTCGCTAGCTAATAGGCGTTCAATGGAGTTCCACATCTTCTGCCGTTCATCGGCGCTAATATCTGCGGATGAGATGAGAATGTTCGCTTCCTTTTCTGCTTCTTTTGATGCCTTAGCAAAATGCATCTGGCTAAATTCTATTTCCGCATGAAGCAAGTGCAGCCTGATGAAAAACTCTGAAGATGGCTGCAGCTTATCGAAGAATTGCCTTAGCTTATTGTATTCATTTTCTGCGGACTTGAACCTTTTGGCAGCCAGCAAAAGTCTTATTTGCGTATCGTGGAAATCCAGTTGCTTTGAGACTCTCGGGGGAGGCTCAATCTTGATATATTTGTCGAATGTTTTTTCCGCAAAATCAGCGGCCGCCTGCTTGCCTTTAAGCTCTGCCAAAATTGTCATTTCCTGATCCATACATGCCAGTACCGATTCAGAATCTTTTCTTTTGCTTACTAATGCTTCGGCTTCACTTACAAGCGTTAAGGCTCTTTTCAGCAAGACCTCTCGATCGGACACATTTGGGTTTTTTTGAACAAGTGTAAGTGAGTGCGAAGCTAGGGCTCTTTCGCAATCAATATATTGAGCATCTTTTTTTCGCGTGCATTTTTTCAATGCCGCTTCACAAGCCTCGACAGCTTCTCTGTCCTTATTTGCTATCGCAAGGGTTTCAGCCTTTTGCAGCAGAGCGCTTGGTGGCTCATTAATTGTCTCTTGCGCTTCTTTTTCTCCCTTCTTAGATTGCTCTTGATGCAGAAAGCTGCCGAGATTTATTACTGAAATTGTAATTAGCGTGAGCAGGATGAAAATTCCTAGAGGCAGCTTGGGATCCGCTTTTCTTGCGGGGCTTGGTGCCAATTTTGGTCCTCGGTCTGCCGTCACATCCTGGAGCGCCAAAGTTATTATAGTGTTTAGCTCCGCGGCTGATTTTAGAGCCTTGCTTGAATCCCTTTCCAAAATGGCAACTAGCGTATTTGTCAATGCAACCGGGATTCCCAGTTGTATGCTTTTATCGCCTGCTCCTCCCGGCGTTTCCCTGAGCTCTTGTCGAAACTGAGCAAATGATTTATCCGTGGACTTTTGCAGAAGTGAGTAATACATCAGGCAGCTGATATCGTAGATGTTTGATTCGATGACTGAATACGATTCCATTGCCGGGTCAATTTTTGCAGAATTGCCATCAAGGAGGCTGAAGCCGGCAAACTTTGCTTGGATGCTTCCGGCTTCGTTGGAAATCAGGATATTCTCTGGACTTATTAAGGCAAATGCGCTACCCGTTGCGTGGAGATAATCCAGCGCTGAGAGCAGTGGGGTGAACAAGTTTTGGAATTGTTTAAAACTGAATAATTCTGTCGACTGCAAAAAGACTTCCAGATTATTTCCTTCGATAAACTCCATCATTAAGTAAGGCGTTTCATCCTTGCAAATTCCCTGACTTATTGTTTGTTGTATGTTCGGGTGATGAATACTTGAGTAAAGCGAACTAAGCTGCTTGAACTGTGCCATTTTTTCGGACGCTTTAATTGATGCTTTCGTTATTGCAATTACTACGGTACGGTCGAGTGTTTGTTGCCGTGCTTTGAACAAGCGAAAGTGCTCATTTATCGAAAGAAATTCGATAAATTCAATGTTCTCGATTTGAGGTGCGTCAAGCAGTTCTTTGTTCGACATCGTTTTTCCGTGGCAGCATTCCTAGACATACCCTCTCTCGAAGCAGCCCAAACAGTGCGTGCCCCGCCTATTCAGCTTTTCGCGTTCATCGAAAGAGCATTTTGCAGTGGCGTTTTGTCGCCTTTTAGCAATTCTACAAAGCCCAACGCGTTTCTCAAGACATCGCGAGCCTTGTTGTAATTGCCCACTTTTGAGTAGAATTTAGCGGCTTCCAGGGCGGTTCTCGTCGCTACTAGTGCCGAACCGGTTTCATTGCCACTGTTTATCGCTCGTTCGATGAATACTTTCGCTTTTTCTCTTTGTCCAAGCTTTTCAAAATTATCGGCAAGAATCAGGTAGCTATCTGGTATGGCTGCGGGCTTCTCTTCTTTTTCGGAAAGAGCCACTGCTTTTCTTGCAAAAGAAATTGCTTCCTCTTTTTTACCCAGTTGCTTGCAGCATTCCGCGAGGCGATCATTTGCTGAGATGTACCTCCTGTGATCGATGTCTGGCACCTGCATGTTCAGGAGTTTTCTGTACAACTCCTCGGCATTGCTCCACATCTGGCAATTGAAATAGCACCAAGCCAGATCGTCCTCGAGGGCGAACAAGTTGTAGTTTGCATATGCAGTGCTCTTGCATAATACATCAGCTTTCTTTAGCAAAGTAATAGCGGATTTGTATTCGCCAACTCTCCAGAGCCCGATTGCAACACGATGGTAAATGTATGGATTAACCAGGTTCTCTGATTTCGGTGTACGTGTCAATTTTTCGAGCGCGGCAATCGCTGTAGACTTTGATTTCTCAACTTTCCACTGTTCCCACTGGGTGTCGCTCAGTATTGCTAGAAACTGCAACTTCCATGCTGGTAAAGCGCATTGCTTTAATCCTATCTGTGCCAAATTCTCTGCCTCGGCCCTCTTTCCTGTTTTATTGTATTGCTCAGCAAGTTCAGCCAAAATGCTGTAGTAGCAGCGAGATGAGGCGTCATCAATCGATGTGAAATGAGCTCGCTCAGCAATCGCAAGTGCATTTTTCAGGCACTGAATCCCACGAGCTTGTTTGGAGTGGACTGTGTAAAATCTTGATGCTTCTAAATTTGTTTCTGCCTGTGTGAGGGCTGCCGATGAATCGCAGAGCTTCAAAGCTTCCTCAATTGTTTTTTCTGCCAGAGACGACTTACCTTGTGCATCGTAAAACATGGCTAGCCGGCACAACCAATAAATATCAATGTCCTCGCTCTTAGAACCAAATGCAGATCGGGTTTGGAGTACTCTCCTCGCTAACTCTTCACCCTGTGCAAAGCGATGTAGCTCAGCAAAACAACTCCCTTGCATTCGATAAACATCCCATATGTCGGTTCTAAGAGAAATGTGCCGACCGGGATGTTTTTTCCATATGGACTCGACTTTGTTCAGGTAATTAAGACATTCCTGAGTTGAGTCGGGCGAGCGCTGATTAAAGTAATAGTCTGCCATTTCGAAATAGGACGCGACTAGCTCTGGGGACTCGGGATCAAATAATTTAAGCTTTTGGTCCATTCTTCGTTTGATTGCATTCAACTTTCCTGGGGCGCTTTGCTTGACCCCATCATTTTTTAGCTCCACCTTTCCTTTTGTTGTGCTTACATATAATTTTACTGCCACCCCTGCGCTCACGAATAGCAATATCAATGGAACCGCAATGAGCAGGATTGTTTTTTTAGAAATGATTTGCGGCTTTCCCTTGCTGCTTTCGGAGTTCCACTGGAATTCAATTGTCGTATTATTCGAGTTAAGATCTCGCAGTAATTCGATAGCAGAACGGGGGCGTTTTAATGGATCTTTTTGAATGCAGTTCCAGCAAATTGACTTGAGGAGTGCTGCTTTACGTTTGTCTTTCCATTCAAGAAATGGCTCAGGTGGATACTCATTCATATGTTTGTACATATAAGCAACTGCCGCAGCGCAATCATCAAATGGTGCGCGACCTGTAAGCATGTTGTAGAGAACCAAACCAAGTGAGTAAATGTCGGAAGCTGCATCAGCGCGCTTACCTAGGCAAGATTCCGGGCTCATAAACTGCGGATTTCCAAGCACGGAACCTTCAACCGTCAGCGCAGTGGTGCGGCCGCCCGTGTCTTTTTCGATTCGCGCAAGTCCGAAATCAATCAATTTTGGAACGAGCTTGTTTGTCTCTTCTACCAGAAAGACATTTTGCGGGCTTAGATCTCTGTGTATTACCCCATTTTGATGGGCGTGCACAAGACCATTGCATATTCCAGCAAAAATTTGCTCACATAGTTCTTCGTCAATTATTTCACGTTCGTAGAGTAGCTCGCGTAGTGTTTTTCCGTGGAGGAATTCCATTACTACAAAGGGGTTGCCGTCGTCTAATTGATCAACTGAAAAAACTTTGATTATGTTTTCATGGTTGAGCTTAGCTAGAATTGCTGCTTCTCTAATAAATCGTTTGAGATCTTCTTCTGATAATTCATTCGGCAGCTTTAGTATCTTTAGAGCAACCATTCTATTGAGCGCAATATCTTGCGCGCGATAAACAATGCCAAAACCGCCCTCACCGAGGACTTCTATCAGCTCGTATTTTTCTTTGAGTACAGAGCCGGCCTTAAAAGTCATTTTGCTCCAGGATGACCAGGGTTGTATATGATATACCCTGATTCACTGATGCCTCCAGCTCTGCCACGCTCGCTCATATCCGCGAGTAATCAACTCGACTGATCCTAAAAATCTATATTAA
The DNA here is from genome assembly GCA_044358055.1 of Obscuribacteraceae bacterium (SeqCode). Classification (GTDB taxonomy): domain Bacteria; phylum Cyanobacteriota; class Vampirovibrionia; order Obscuribacterales; family Obscuribacteraceae; genus JAIEPM01. The sequence continues at coordinate 48,006 of JBIKOL010000020.1, read as the reverse complement.
AAACCGCAAGAATGATGTTGAAGCCTTTGGAAGATGCTAAAAATGCAGAGGAGTTATTCTATTCCTCTTTGGCAACCCATCTTAAAGGGCGGGATTATTTATATGATTCAGAAAGTGACTGTTTGCAACGTTATTTCGGCAGGCAAAACCATGGATGCTGGTCGTTCTTTGTTGGCTGGCTTGATGCTGGCATGCTTGAGCATAGCGGCATCGCCAGTGTTCGCAGATGAGAAGGCACAGAAAGCGGACGGTTCTGCTTCACAACCGTTGCAGGGCGGAGTTGTGGAGGTGCAAGTCACTTTGAACGATTTACGTGATGCTCGACTTTCCATAAGTCGCGTGCGAAAAGCGGCCGCCAACCTGTATGACGAGATGACGCGCCAACAGGTCACGATGAACTACAATCCCAATCTTGTTGGTACTACAGTAATCACTATTCCTACTCCTTCGTTCACCGGGCAAATGCTGCCAGCTCGCAAAAAGTGGGTAGACGAATCGATGTCGGAAATTGGACCAATCATCAAGCTTTTCAAAGAAGACGTGGATCATGCGGTTGAAAGCAATCGCCACACAAATGTTGATGATAAAACGCGCAAGCAGTTAGACCCTCTACGTGAGGATGCTTTTGCGATGGTGCAAGCCTCAACTGAAACCTTCAAAGCGCTGGAGCGCGCTACTGCTTCCGGTCCATCCTATGACAATAGCGGCATTGCTACTCTGACGAAGACTTTAGATAGTCAAATGCGACAGCTTGATAAATCAATGAAGAAAGGCATTTCAATATTGCAGAAAGAAGAAAAGTCTTCGAAGAAGAAAGCCTAAGAAATTGCTGTGTATGGTGCACACCTTTATGTGCGGGAGTAGATATGGTTACGATCGAAGAAGAACGTCTTAAAGCAGAAGTCCGCGACGAGATTCCCTGGAAAAAATGGGGGCCATATCTTAGCGAGCGCCAGTGGGGAACTGTCCGTGAAGATTACAGCGAATCCGGTAATGCGTGGGAATCTTTTCCTCATGATCATGCGAGATCGCGAGCCTACCGCTGGGGTGAAGATGGGCTCGGCGGTATATCAGATGAGAAACAGCAACTTTGTTTCGCACTGGCATTGTGGAACGGAAAAGATCCAATCCTTAAAGAAAGGCTTTTCGGTCTTACAAACGGAGAAGGCAATCACGGCGAAGATGTGAAGGAATACTATTATTATCTGGATAGTACTCCAACTCATTCGTACATGAAGTATCTGTACAAGTACACGCAGCAAGCTTATCCCTATGACAAAATTGTTGCCAGTAATCGCTATCGAAACAGAACTGAGTTCGAATATGAATTGATTGATACCGGTGTGTTTGACAATGATCGTTATTACGATGTTTTTGTCGAGTATGCAAAGGCGGCGCCGGAAGATATTCTTATCAAGATCACCGTGCATAATCGTGGCGATAAAGAAGCGGTGTTGCACGTGCTGCCAACATTGTGGTTTAGAAACACCTGGGCATATAAGCAAAATGTTGAACGGCCGATTTTGAGAGAACTTGCATCGACTCAAGGCGCTAGAGTCGTTGAGGCTGAACATAAATCGCTGGGAAAACGATACTTCTATGCCGAAGGTGATGCGAAGCTGCTCTTTACCGATAATGAAACTAATGAGCAGCGTTTGATTGGTCGCCCAAACAGAAGTCCATATGTGAAAGACGGCATAAATAATTATGTCGTGCAGAACTGGACTGATGCCGTAAATCCTGAGCAGAAGGGAACGAAGGTATCACCTCATTACGTAATTACAGTTCCTGCGGGCCAGAGCCACGAACTGCGTCTTCGGCTTTCCAACTTCGAACCGGAGGCGCTTGCAGAGAGTGGTGTATTCGGTAAGCAGTTCGACGCAGTATTTAAAAGCCGCCTTGATGAAGCGGATGCGTTTTATGATTCTATAACACCAGCTGCGGTGAGTGCCGATGAGCGCCCGATCGTCAGGCAGGCTCTTGCCGGCCTTTTATGGAGTAAGCAGTACTATTATTTCGATGGTGTCAAATGGCTCCGAGAACATGGTTATGATCCGCTGAAAGGAAGCGGTCGTAGTATAAGAAATAAAGATTGGTTCCATATGATGAATGACGACATCATATCCATGCCGGATAAGTGGGAGTATCCCTGGTATGCCGCATGGGACTTGGCTTTTCATGCAATCGCGCTTTCGTCGGTTGATATTGAATTTGCTAAGAAGCAGCTGATCTTGATGCTTCAAACCGTATATTTGCACCCGAACGGGCAGATACCGGCATATGAATGGAACTTCAGTGACGTCAATCCGCCAGTTCATGCTTGGGCTGCGATTTTCTTGTACAACATGGAAAAACAGCGCACAGGAGAGGGGGATATTGTTTTTCTGCGCAAGGTGTTTTCCAAGCTGACTTCAAACTTCACCTGGTGGGTAAATCGAAAAGACCGCTTTGGCAAGAATGTATTTGAAGGCGGATTCCTTGGGCTCGATAATATCAGCGTGTTCGACCGCAGCGCACCTTTGCCGACAGGCGGGCACCTTGAGCAGGCCGACGGAACTGCGTGGATGGCATTGTTCTGCCAGAATATGATGGAGATTGCCATCGAGCTTGCCGCACATGACCCTTATTATGAAGAACATGTTTTGAAATTCGCTGAGCATTTCATTTGGATAGCATCAGCAGTAAATAAGCAAAATCACGATGGCTTATGGGATGAGGAAGATGGATTCTATTATGATTCGCTTCGTTTGCCCGACGGTCAGTCGAATTTGTTGAAAGTAAGATCTGTTGTCGGGCTCCTGCCGCTTTGCGCAACTACTGTAATTGAACCATCTCAACGCGAGAAGATTCCCCGCGCGCTGGAGCGTATAAGTGAACGTATGGAGCAGATGCCGGAATTGATGGACGTTATTCACCGGACAGGCAAAGGCTATTTTGGCTTTGGCGAGCGAGGAATCGTGGCACTCGTTAATGAACAAAAATTGCGCCGCATCCTTAGCAGGATGCTTGATGAGAATGAATTCTTGAGCCAGTTTGGTATCAGATCAATGTCTCGCTATCATTTAGAGCATCCCTTTGTTGTGAAAGTCGATGGACAGGAGCATCGTGTTGATTACCTTCCGGCCGAATCCGATACGGGGCTTTTCGGTGGAAACTCGAATTGGCGCGGGCCGATATGGTTCCCCATTAATGCACTAATCATTCGGGCATTGCTGCAATATTATTTGTTCTACGGCGACAATTTCAAGATAGAGTGCCCCACAGGTTCCGGCAATATGATGAATCTATATGAGGTGAGCAAAGAAATCAGCCGGCGCCTTGTGAGCATTTTTAAGAAAGATGATTCAGGCAGGCGCCCCGTATTTGGTGGCACTGAAAAATTCCAATCGGATCCCAACTGGAATGACTACTTGTTCTTCTATGAGTATTTCCATGGTGATAACGGGGCCGGTTTGGGCGCGAACCATCAAACAGGCTGGACAGCTCTTGTGGCTCGCCTGATACAAATGTACGCTCACATGGATCCCCAGGAATTGCTTGCAGGAGGTAGGGGTGGCTTCTTCAGAAAGCGAGAGTCAGTTGAGACGTCATCATAATCCGTCGCTATACCAGATAAATACTCGTGTTTGGTTAACTGAGCTTTCTCGAAAACTCAATAGACCGGCCACGCTTGATGATATTCCTTTGAAGGAGCTCGATCGATTAGCCGAAAAAGGAATCGAATGGATCTGGCTTCTAAGTGTCTGGCAAACAGGAGAAGAGGGACGGAAAGTATCACGCAAGAATTCTGCCTGGCGGGATGGCTTTGCGAAAACTCTGGATGATCTGTCGGATGACGATATTCAAGGTTCAGGCTTTGCAATATCAGATTATGTGGTGCATGAGAACCTTGGCGGTGACAAGGCTCTGCTTCGCTTGAGACAGCAAATGCTGGAGCGCGGCCTGAAGCTGATGCTGGATTTCGTGCCAAACCATACTGCACTTGATCACAAATGGGTTACTACAAATCCGGATTATTACGTTCACGGTACGGAACAGGATTTTGTCTTCTATCCGCAGAACTATACGAAGATCAAGAATGAATCAGGCAAGCATTTTCTTGCATACGGACGAGATCCCTATTTCTCCGGATGGCCTGACACTCTTCAACTTGATTATTCAAATCCGAAGACTCAAGATGCCATGTTCAATGTATTGCTGAAAATCGCCGAGCAATGTGATGGCATTCGCTGTGATATGGCAATGCTGATTTTGCCGGATGTTTTCGCGCGAACCTGGGGACGGCTGCCCGAGCCTTTCTGGCCTCTGGCTTGTGAAAAATTGCATGAAGTGAACCCAGACTTTTGTTTTATGGCGGAGGTTTACTGGGACATGGAATGGACCTTGCAACAGCAAGGTTTTGATTTTACTTATGATAAGAGACTCTATGATCGCTTGCGCGATGGAATGGCTACTCCAGTTCGACAGCACTTGCAGGCTGATTTGAATTACCAGAATAAAATGGCGCGTTTTCTAGAGAATCATGATGAAGCTCGCGCGGCTGCCACTTTCGCGCCCGAGGTTCACAAGGCTGCAGCAGCCGTCACTTATCTGGCTCCTGGTTTGCGCTTTTTCGAAGCGGGACAGTTTGAAGGTAGGACAGTTCATGTGTCTCCGCACCTTGTGCGTGCACCGGAAGAGCCTGCTAATAAGGAGCTATCCGCTTATTACGATCGCCTCTTGGATGTTTTGAAACATCCTGCCGTGCGTGATGGTGAATGGCGCTTGCTTGATTGTGATGCGGCCTGGGAAAACAACTGGACAGTTGAGTGTTTTCTTGCCTACTTGTGGAAGTCTGAGCAGGAAGAGGAAATGATTCTTGTAACAGTTAATTATGCGCCTAACAGTAGTCAGTGCTATGTAAGACTGCCAGAGGATTGCCTGGATGATTGTTCTTACAAATTGCAAGATCTGATCAGTGACGAGGTGTACGAGCGCCAGGGAGAAGAACTCGACTCTCGCGGATTGTATATCGAAGTGCCAGCCTGGAAAGTACACGTCTTTTCCGTGAAGAAAAAGTAGTCCCGGGAGCGCCGGCGGCTCGCCGGCTTCAAAATTCATAGATCCGAGCTTTAGGAAGAGAGAAGCCGGCGAGCCGCCGGCGCTCCCGGGCTTTTGGCTCACTGGCTTCCTTAAAATAATATTGGACAGGCGCAGAAAGGCGCCTGTGAGGCGCCCCTACCATGGCGAGTTCGGTCGAAATAGAAATATTCCGCCGGGAGTAGAATACTCGGCCGAATTAGAATGGCCACTTCCAGTTTGAAAATTCTGGTTTGTCCACTCCGTATTCATGCGCATAATTTGCGCACTCGATTTGCATATCCCTGAATTTGGATTTCGCATGCGCCCCTGCGACTTTGAGCTGAGGAACGCGATCGATCACATCCATAGCAATACTGAATCTGTCAACCTGATTGTTGATTGCTAGCTCTAGCGGCGTATTTATATTGCCCTTTTCCTTATATCCACGAACGTGCAGATTGCTGTGATTGGTACGGTTGTATGTCAATCTGTGAATCAGCCAGGGATATCCATGGAAGTTGAAGATGATCGGCTTATTCGTGGTGAATAAGCTGTCAAAATCCTGATGTGATAAACCGTGTGGATGCTCGTGTGACGCTTGCAATCTCAACAAGTCGACTACATTTATGTATCGAATCTTGAGATCTGGAAATTCCTGGCGCAAAAGTGCAATAGCGGCGAGTGCTTCTTGCGTTGGAATATCACCTGCGCTGGCCACCACAACATCAGGCTCGACGCCATCATCGTTGCTTGCCCAATCCCAGATACCTATACCTTTTGTGCAATGCTTAATTGCAGAATCCATATCCAGATATTGCAGATGCTTTTGTTTGTCGCTGACAATCACGTTTATATAGTTCTTACTGCGCAAGCAATGGTCTGCACATGAGAGCAAGGTGTTTGCATCAGGTGGCATATATATGCGCACCACATCTGAACTCTTGTTCACAACAAGATCGAGGAAGCCTGGATCCTGGTGTGTGAATCCGTTGTGATCTTGTCTCCATACAGTAGACGTGATCAACAAATTCAATGAAGCGATGTCTGCTCTCCAGCCAAGGTGATTCGAAATTTCTAGCCACTTTGCGTGCTGATTGAACATTGAATCTATAACATGCACAAAAGCTTCATATGTGGAAAAGAAGCCATGGCGACCGGTGAGCAGATAGCCCTCAAGCCAGCCTTCTAGCGTATGTTCGCTCAACATTTCCAGAACGCGGCCGTCGGTGGCGAGTTGTGTTCCATCTTGATCCACGGGAAGAGATTCTGCAATCCAGAATTTCTTGCTCACTTCATAAATATCGTCAAGCTTATTCGATGACGTTTCATCAGGACCAAACACGCGGAAATTGTCCGGATTCGTTTTCATGATATCGCGGAGCATTTTGCCGAGAGGGCGCGTATTTTCTTGCTCTGTTCCTGCTTGTTTCTTCACTTCTACTGCATACTTGCGGAAGTCGGGCATGCGTAGAGCTTTGTGCAATATGCCACCATTTGCGTGAGGATTCGCGCTCATGCGGCGAAGGCCCTTAGGAGCCAGTTCCTTTAGATCCTGTCGCAAGGTGCCATTCTTGTCGAAAAGATTTTCCGGATGATAACTCTTGAGCCATTGTTCAAGTTGTTTTAGATGTTCAGGATTCTCTTTGACACCAGCCAGCGGAACCTGGTGCGCACGCCATGTTCCTTCAACCTTGTGACCGTCAACTTCAGCCGGCCCAGTCCATCCTTTAGGACTGCGCAAAACAATCATCGGCCAGCGACCGCGTTTAGCAACTCCGGAATCGCGTGATTCTTTTTGAATGGCGCGAATATCTTTCAAGCATTGATCCAGCGTTGCAGCCATCGCCTGGTGCATGCTGTCGGGTTCGCTTCCTTCGACAAAATAAGGTGTGTATCCATAACCTTCGAAAAGTTTCTTGAGTTCATCATGAGTTATGCGAGCGAGTATTGTCGGATTATTGATTTTGTAACCATTTAAATGCAAAATCGGCAGCACCGCACCGTCGCGAATCGGATTGATGAATTTATTCGAGTGCCATGCAGTCGCCAGCGGTCCTGTTTCGGATTCACCGTCGCCAACAACTACTGCAGCTATCATGTCCGGATTGTCAAAAACGGCCCCGTAAGCATGGGAAACAGAATATCCCAGTTCTCCGCCTTCATGAATCGAGCCGGGAGTCTCCGGCGTGCAGTGGCTGCCGATTCCGCCTGGGAAGGAGAATTGTTTGAAGAATGCGCACATGCCTTCTTCATCTTCGCTTTTATCCGGATAAACCTGTGTGTATGTCCCTTCCAGGTAAACAGGCGCAAGTACTCCAGGCGCACCATGCCCTGGTCCCGCCAAGAAAATCACATCAAGATCATGTTTCTTGATCAAGCGATTCAGATGTGTGTAGACAAACGAAAGCCCAGGGCTTGCACCCCAGTGACCAAGCAATCGATTTTTGATCTGCTCTGGTTTTAATTGTTCTTTCAACAAGGGATTCGACTGGAGGTAAATCATTCCGGCTGCAAGGTAGCAACAAGCTTGCCAGTATTCATGTATTTTCTTCAGTTCGTCAGTGCTCAACGGTGACTCGGAAACGGTCGCTCTTGCTTTGCCGAACGGATTGAGTAGGTCCGCTTCGGTTTCTCTTGTTTCTTGCGCAATTGCCATACAACTCTCCTGCGGGAAGCGTTAATAAGTGCGAGGCAGTTGCCTTGTTGGCAACCCGTAATTCACTTGCCTAATTCTATTTTGTTTGCATATATGTTGTCTCCATCTAATGGCCTGTATTTGCCGCTTGTTTATCGAAGAATCGCGAATTTAATAGTCCGAAAGGATGAGACTCTTAGCTTTCGGAAAACGAAGCGCTGCCTCGTCTGGACGATGCAGCTTGCCAGGAACAGGGTAAAGTGGATATAGTCAGCACTCTGTTGCAAATCCTCCTTGCGCTTTAGCTGTAAAGAGTCATAAATGGAATCTTCTGTACCAGACAATGAATTCCGCTTTTTCTCAGGAGGACTTCTGCATAGAATCCTCTGCATGGTTGGATTGGCTCATCCCGGTGCGGCGGTTGTTAAAAGTAGAGTCGCCTTTCTCATTTTGCTCACATATGTTCCGCTTGTAGGTTTGTCTATGTATCAAGGCATTGCTTACGGCGACCAGCTGCATGTGCCGTTTCTTTATGATATCTCTGAGTTCTGTCGCTTTTTGATCGTTGGACCCCTGCTTATCATTGCCGAAGTCCTTGTGGAACCCTGGCTTGTTCAGGGTGTGCAATATATTCGCGAGAAACTAGTTCCCGAAGACCAAATGGACCAGTTTGAAAATATTATTCAGCGAGCCGTGCGTTTGCGTGATTCAGTTCCTATAGAACTTGTGCTCTTAGGACTGGTATTTATCTGGCAATGGTCTGACGTTTACGCTCAATCTCTGTCCGTCGCCAACACCTGGCACCAGTTACCTTCTAACCACGAGAATTCACTTGCTTACTACTATTACTATTATTTTGCCAAACCACTCATTCGTTTTCTCTGGATGCGTTGGTTGTGGCGCTATGTGATCTGGAGTCTTCTTTTGTGCCGGCTACCGGCATTGCATCTCAAGCTGATGCCTTCGCATCCGGACCGTCACGCGGGGCTTCTGTTCATCGCGAAATGTCACCAGCGTTTTGTTGTTCTTGCTTTTGTCTTTGGAGCGCAGGTCGCTGGAATTTTTGCTGAGAGAATCCTGCATGGTGGCAAAACGCTCTTTGGACTTAAGAACGAGATGATTGGTGTTGTTGCAGTTGTGCAGATAATATTCATGACTCCCTTGCTTGCATTTACAGGAAAATTGATGAACGCAAATCGTCAGGGCTTTTTTGAATACAGCGAGCTGGCTGGAGAATACACCACAGCGTTCAAAAAGAAATGGATTGAATCAAAGAAACAGGGTGACGAGATTCTGGGCACGCAGGACATACAGTCGCTTGCCGATATTGGGAATTCATTCAATGTAATTGCTGAGATGCGAACGTGCTTGATTAGCAAGCAGCTTGTTTTTGCTTTCGCCCTTGCACCGCTAATTCCCATGCTGCCGTTACTGCTGACCGTCTATCCATTCGATGAACTGGTTAATCACTTATTGAAAGCGATCATGTAAACGGACGCGGCGAGCTCAGTCCCGCATTCCTCAAGGGATTAGCCAAAATATGGAAGCCCGGGAGCTCCCGCGTCGCTTCTGCGGGAGCCGGCGATACCGGGTAGGGGCGCCTCATGGGCGCCCGTTCGGAACTAAAAAAAACAAGCGCATGGATGACCATACGCTTGCGATAGTGTGGAGTTCGTGCCGCGATCTAGTGGCGGAAGCAGCGTTGTCCGGTGAAGAGCATGCAAATGCCTGCAGCGTTGCATGCCTTGATCACGTCTTCGTCTTTTATGCTGCCACCGGGTTGAACGATAACTTTGATTCCTGCCTTAGCGGCTTCTTCAATGTTATCTGTGGCGGGGAAGAATGCATCGCTGGCTAGAACTGCGCCTTTTGCTTCTGCTCCCGCTTGTTGCAGTGCGTGCTTGACGGATTGAACGCGATTCGTTTGCCCGATTCCGAAGCCGCGTGAGAGACCTTCTTTCGCTACGAAAATTGCATTCGAGGTGAGGTGACGCACGACACCCCATGCAAATGCCACATCAGCTTTGAGCTTGGGATCAAGCTCTGTTTCTGTGACGACTCGGAATGTGTCAGGATCAACCTGCGCTTCTAATTCTTTTTCAACAATGACTCCCATGTATTTGAGATCTTTGAAAAAGTGTGCCGGCACGTATTTCTCTTCGAGAAGATCTTTGGGCACTTCGAGTACGCGCAAATTCTTTTTCTTCGCAAATACTGTCAGAGCTTTTTTGTCGTATGAAGGAGCGAGCACAATCTCGACAAAGTTTTCGGTAATCTTTGTTGCGAGCTCTTCTGTAACTTCTGAAGTGAATCCATAAATTCCGCCGAAAGCTGAAATCGGATCGCAGTCGTATGCTTTCTGGTAGGCCTTGAGAATGTCCTTGTCCAGCGCCACACCGCAAGGATTATTGTGCTTGATGATACAGGCGCCATCGCTCTTCATTGAACGAAGAATGTTTAACAGCGCATAGATGTCTGTGATGTTGTTGGAAGAGAGATCTTTTCCTTGCAGCTGTTTGAATGTTGGAAGTGGAGTTCCATATTGAGCAGCGTTATCTGGTGATGCATACCAGGCTGCAGCATGGTGTGGATTCTCTCCGTAGCGAAGGTCTTGTATCTTGTCGAGCCTGACTAACATTGTTTCAGGCATATGTCCTTCCAGTCCGTCCTTTTGCAGGGAACGTGCCAGGTACGATGAAATGCTGGAATCGTATTCTGCTGTGCGCAGAAATGCTGCTTGTGCGAGTTCTTTGCGCAGTCCCTCGGTGAATTTCCCGCCGCCGAAATCAAGCGACTCAATGACAAAGTCATATTGAGATGGGTCGGAAATTACTGCAACGCGTGCATAGTTTTTCGCCGCCGCGCGAAGAAGAGTTACACCGCCGACATCAATTTGCTCTACCATTTCGTGATCGGGCAGTTGTTCTTTCAGTTTCTTTTCGAACGGATAAAGATTGACGATCACGATGTCAATCTCTTCAATTTCATGTTCCGCCAGGCAGTCGCGATCTTCTTTCGAAGGGCGCGAAAGTATTCCGGCGAGCACCTTTGGATGCAGAGTCTTTACGCGTCCCGCCAGTATTTCAGGGAACTTGGTCAGGTCTTCCACTTTTGTGACCTTGAATCCCTTTTCCGAAAGAAACTTAGCTGTGCTGCTTGTGGCAATCAAACGAATATCCTCAAAACGTTCGAGCCGTCTGATGAAATTTTCGAGTCCGGTTTTATCCGATACACTCACTAGCACTGATGGCATTTTTTTTCTCCTCTGTTTTCCATTTCTAGAGCTGCATTCAGCTAAGAAAGTTTGTCCCTCAATACAAAGTCTAAACCTGAAATTCTTATCGTTCCCGCTTCGTCGGTAAGCTCCCCTACAAGCTGTGCTCTGAAGCCAGCCGAGCCGAAGATCTCGATGATCTTCTCGCAGTCTTTCTCCTCGGCAATTACTCCAAGACCCATTCCCATATTGAAGGTCTTGTAGAGTTCCTCTTCTTCAACAGACTTTCCGATCACCGAAAAAACTTGAGGAACTGGAAGCCGTTTTTCAATTTTGAAGCCAACTTGCTCATTCAGCCTCAGCAAATTTCTCCAGCCACCACCTGTTATGTGTGCCATGCCTTTGACGCTTGCTTTTGCCAGTGCTTCAACTGCAGGTTTGACATATATAGCCGTCGGCTCCAGAAGCAAGTCCCATTCATCTTTAGGAACTACTCGTCTTGCAAGCGAGAGACCGTTTGAGTGAATGCCTGTTGATGCTACGCCGATCAATTTTTGTCCGGGTTTGAGATTCTCACCGCTAAGCAATTGTGATTTATTGACGCTGCCGACTGCGAAGCCAGCGAGATCATAATGACCAGCTTGGTAGAGTCCGGGCATTTCCGCTGTTTCTCCGCCGGCTAGAATCATTCCAGCGCGGTCGCATCCTTCCACAATTCCCGTGATGATCGCGTCCGACAACTTATCGTCAAGCAATCCGATTGCGTAGTAGTCGAGAAAAAGATTTGGTGTTGCGCCGACACAGATGAGATCGTTGGCGCACATTGCTACGAGGTCGATGCCGATTGTATCGTAGCGTTGCAATTCATTTGCTACGAGCAGCTTTGTACCAACTCCGTCAGTTGTCACTGCGACGGCTCTATCTTCGGTAAGCGGATAAACAGCGGCGTAACCGCCTGCGGCCTGCCACATTTTTGCATGGCCTGGTCTGCGTGCAGTTGATTTGATTCTCTCCACAAAAGACTCGGCTTTGTCTATTTGCACTCCGCTTGCAGCATATGTTTCTTTCTTGCTCATGAGATCATCTCCGCTGCGTTCTTGAGTATTTGCAGACCATGCGGCGTTTCGGCAAGCGCCTGACGAGGAAGGGCAAGTTCTCCAGAAGAGGAGCCGTATTTGAGTTCGCCCCAGCTTGGGTGCTGGCTCCATCGAACGAAAGCTTCAGGATGTGGCATCAGTCCCAGCACTGTATCCTGTTCATTAGTCAGCGCTGCGATCTTTTCGAAACTGCCATTCACATCCTGGCTGTATCGGAGAGGAGCCTGCTTTTTCACTTTCTCCAGTAACTCATCGCTAGAGTCTGTCGAAAGAGTAAGGCGTCCTTCGCCATGCCTCATGGGTAGATGTATCTGTTTGAGCCCTTTGAAAAACCTGCTGCCATTTTGAATATCCAACTTCACCCACTTATTGATGAATTTGCCACCGCTGTTGTGGCAAAGTGAAACAGACCGATTGGCCTGTTTTGAAGAGTCGGGCAGAATCTCCAGTTGAACAAGCATTTGGAAGCCATTGCAAATGCCGAGTACGGGGTTTCCTCGATCAATAAAATCATGCAGCGCTTCCTGTAATTTGCTGCGCAGTTTTATGGCGAGAACTTTTCCGCTGGCAATTTCATCACCAAAGGAAAATCCACCTGGCATTGCGATCATTTTCGCATCTTTAAGTCGCTGCGGTGAGCTGAGCAAATCTGTGCAGTGCAAATTCTCTGCTTCAAAGCCTGCCATTTCGAGGGCGAATGCAGTTTCGTTCTCGCAGTTGATGCCGTCTCCGTAGATAACGAGGGCTCTGGGTTTTGTTTGCATTTCAGCTTCCTTTAGTCGAAGGGAAGCATGGCTTCCCATGCTTCTAAGAGCTCAGTTACGTCTACAGAAAATACTTCTTGCTGATCCGAATTTACAAATTTGAGCCGAGCTTCGTTTGTAACTCTGCCGATTTCAATGCAGGAGAATGGTGCCATTTCATTTTCCCAAACTTGTTTGTTGGCAGGATCAACCGTAACCAGCAAGCGGGCCGGTCCTTCGGCAAAAAGTGCAAAATCGAGCCTTGTAAGCATCTCGCGAGTTAAAGGATCAGAATCCTTTATGCAAGCAGCTGCAGCAGACGACATGCGATGAGTGAGAAGCAGAGCACCTCGGTTAGCCCCAATACAGCATTCCGACAGTGCGACACCGAGACCGCCGTCGGACAGATCGTGTGCCGACTTCAGCAATCCTTTCTTTACCATTGCGTGAATGTGCCCGTACATTTGAGCTGCGTTTGCAGCATCAATATTTGGAAGCATATCAACATTCCATTCGAGCAGTTCAGCTAGCAGAGAGGCTGTCACGCCGAGTGATGCTGCGCTTACTACGTAGATAAGATCGCCTTCTGTTTTGAACTCCATTGTCAAAGCATCTTCAGCGTTTTCGATTTTACCCATGGCTGATACCAGTAGAGTCGGTGGAATGGAAAGGCGAACGACGCCATCATCAAAGTCGTTCTTCATGCTGTCTTTGCCGGAGATGAGCGGTGTGCCGTAACTGTGTACCGCTTTTGCAAGCCCCTGGCAAGTCATGACCAATTGTGCCATCTTCCGCTTGCCTTCAGTGTTCTGGCTGGACTGAACTGGATCCGGCCAGCAGAAGTTATCCAGCAGGGTAATGCTTTTGGGATCTGCTCCAACGCACACGGCATTCCGAATTGCTTCGTCAACTGCGCAAAGTGCCATAAGATGAGGATCATGTTCGCTGAGCTGTGGACAAATGCCGTTAGATACTACGAGCCCTTCTTTTTGACCCAGAAGCGGTGTGATAACTGCTGCGTCGCACGGACCTTTTTGATTCGGACCCATGAGTGGCTTAACGACACTGCTGCCCTGCACTTCATGATCGTATTGTCTGATCACCTGCTCGCGGCTGCAGACGTTTGGATGTGAAAGAAGCTCAAGCAACGCAGTTTTGAGATCATCCACGGGGGCTAAAGCCGCTTTGTTTGCTCTGGGAGATTTGCTCCATTCGGATTCTAGCTCGAGTGTTGGAACGCCTTTGTGCAAGAATTTGAGATCGAGCAAGGCAACTGCTTTTCTTTCTCGTGTTACTTTGAAGAATCCATCTGTTGTAAACGTACCAACATCAGTGCACTCCACGTTGAATTTATCCGCGAGTTGTTTCAGTGCGGCAAAATCCTTCGTTGAAATTGTCATTCTTTCTTGCGATTCGGAAATAACAATTTCGTAGTCGCTTAGCCCAGGATATTTCAGTGGTATGTGATCAAGTTCGAGCACCGCACCATTAGTGATGCGTGCCATTTCGCCGACTGACGAGGATAAGCCACCGGCACCGTTGTCTGTGATACCTGTGATTAATCCTCTGTCTCTTGCTTCAAGTACGAAATCAAGCACGCGCTTCTGAGTGAACGGGTCGCCGATTTGTACCGCTGTCACCGGAGAGCCTTCGTGCAATGCTTCTGACGAGAATGTCGCTCCGTGAATGCCATCTTTGCCAACGCGTCCGCCAACCATCACGATTGTTTCACCGCTCTGTGTATGCTTGTCGATGCCTGATACACCAGCCACTTTTATGGGCAGTATGCCACCAGTTCCACAAAATACTAGCGGCTTTGCTCTGTAGCCATCGTGGAAGTAGATCGCACCATTTACGGTCGGTATGCCGCTCTTATTGCCGCCGTCCTGCACTCCTCTGCGAACACCTTGAATGATAGTTTCGGGTGGAAGAAGCTTCGGTCTTTGTGCAAGCAAAGAAGATGGATAAGCAAAGCAGAATATGTCAGTGTTGAAGATAGGCTTGGCACCGAGCCCTGTGCCCAGGACATCTCGATTGACACCGAGGATTCCTGTAAGAGCACCACCGTAAGGTTCAAGTGCCGAAGGTGAATTATGTGTCTCTACTTTAAAACAGACCGCCCAGTCGGAATTCCATTTCACTACGCCAGAGTTGTCTTCAAATACTGAAAGCAGGTCGTCTCGCTTCTTCATCAGCTCATAGGTCGGACCCTGGATATAGGTCTTGTACAAACTGTTGATTTCGGCAGGTGGCTTGCCTGGCTCTTTGTGGTTGATCTTGGCGTTAAAGATTTTGTGTTTGCAGTGTTCAGACCATGTTTGAGCAATTACTTCAAGTTCGACATCAGTCGGCCAGACCGGCATCTTATTTTCTTGTCGTAATTTGCGAGTGTCCTCTGCTTCGAAGTGTTTTTTGATGGCACGCATTTCTTGCAGGTTGAGTGCAAGCAATCGTTCTCTGCTTAATGCCATCAACTGCTCATCATTTAGCTCCAGACTAATTTCCTGTGGAGGAGTTACTTCCGGCAAATGTACTTCTGGAAATTGAAGGTAGCGATTGTATAAACCGGTAATATCATGAACCTTGAATCGATCCGTCAGAGGATGGAAATAGTTATAGGTTCCTCTTTCTTCGATTTCTTGCTGATCAGCTTCACTGCGGAATGCAAATAGAAAACCTGTACCCGAAGCAACGTGAATCGACTGAGGCAAACCTTCAAGATGAAGTGCTTCTTCCACCGTTCTGGCAAGGTTATCCGTCACGCCGGGCAAAAATTGCCGCTCAGCAAACCAACGAAAACTGTCCTGTGTCCAACGCTCGATCCACGTCTTGCGTTTGCCACCGAGAGAAAACCACAGCTCTTCAAGAAGCGGATCGATCAGAACATCTTGCAAGGCTTTTCCGAGCTTCGAATCCATGAAGGTATCGCGCTCGATTGTTCCGTGCCCCTGCACCCAGTAAATCGGGAATTGAACAAGGTCCGCATCAATTCGGAAACCAGCCTTCGGCACCACCGCAAGGCAGATGACCTGGTTTGCAGTTCCATCTTGAGTCTGGACTCCGCCAAGCTTGTCGCTAGCCAGGTTCATCAAGTTCCCTCCTTCTCAGGTCTGGAAGCCGCAACCAACTCATGCGAATTCCAGCTTGTTTTGCCGTCATGCTTGTGATTAAGTTCAATTCTTCGGAAGAAACGCACTCCGTTTTCCGATATGTCCTGCAAAACTTGCGGATACAAGCGATGTTCTATCGCCAGACCGCGAGCTTTGAATGCTTCGAGATCATCCTCTGGAAGCCGCTGGAATATTTCTTGCGCAAGTATGGGACCATGGTCGACTTTCTCGTCAACAAGATGCACCGTGATTCCCGATACTCGAACGCCATAATTGAACGCATCGTCGTAAGCATTTGCGCCAGGAAATGCAGGCAAGAGTGATGGATGGATATTTATGACTCGATAAAATCCGCGCGCATCTTTGAAGGCATTCAAGAAATTCGGGGAAAGAACTCGCATGTATCCAGCTAAAACGATGCAGTGTAATTCATATTGCGCAAGCAAGTTGATCAACTGTTGTTCGTGATGCTCTCTTGCGATTCCCTTGTGCGACAGGAATGCTGTCGGAATCCCCCGCTTTTGGGCGGTAATTAGTGCCGGTGCATCTGCATTATTCGAGAATACGAGTTGCACTTTGGCATCCAGCGTGCCGGCATCGATAGCGTCCAATATGGCTGTCATATTGGAACCACGCCCGGAAACAAGAATCGCTATCTTCAGGGACATCCGCTCAGCGCCCTCCGCCCAATATCTTTTCTGTACGCCATGTCTTTAAAAGAAATGGATTTGATTCCTTCATATGCCCGATTAATGGCTTCGTTCAAATTTGCACCGAGCGACGTAATTCCTAGAACCCTTCCGCCAGCGCTGAGCAATTTATCGCCTTGCAGTTTTGTTCCTGCGTGAAAGACTATCGTTCCATCGTTCAAATGACCAATGATTATAGGCTCGTCTTTCGAAGAGCCTTCGGGATAAGCCTCAGCACAGGCAATCACGCAGCATGCCGATTGGTTTGACCATTCGATTTTGCACTCTGCTAATTTTCCTTCCGTCGAAGCCCACATAATCTCTAGAAGATCGCTCTGGAGCAATGGAAGAATGACTTGCGTTTCGGGATCGCCAAATCTTGCATTAAACTCAAGTACATAAGGCTTGTATCCTTCCGGCGTTGATACCATAAGCAAGCCGGCGTAGATAATGCCATTGTAGTCGATTCTTCTGGAGTCCAGCGCCTTTTGCAGCGGTGCCACCACGTCCCTGTCGATTACTTCGCGACACTTCTGGTAGAGATCCACCGGAGCAAACACACCCATGCCGCCTGTATTGGGACCGCGATCCCCTTCGAAACGGCGTTTATGATCTTGCGAGGGAGGCATGAGCGAAAGTGTTTTACCATCGCAGAACATGAGCAATGACATCTCTTCGCCAATCAAGCGTTCTTCCAGTACAACCTGTCTTCCTGATTCGCCGAATCTGTTTTCACGGAAGATTATCTGAAGCGCATCCAGTGTTTCAGTCAGGTTGTCGCAAACAAATACACCTTTACCAAGAGCAAGTCCATCGACTTTCACGACGCGAGCCCATTCGTTTTCTCTTACGAAGGAGCAGGCATCTTCATGTGAGTCGGTGGTGAAATGCTTCGCAGTAGGAATTCCTTGCTGCACCATGAAGTCTTTGGCAAATGCTTTACTCGATTCAAGCCTTGCTGCTGCCTGGCGCGGTCCAAACACGCGCAGTCCAGCTTTATGCAGGTGATCTACAATACCATCGGCAAGTGGATTGTCTGGACCGATGATGATGAGATCAACCGCGTTATTTTTGGCAAATGCGGTGATACCATCAAAGTCGCCGACTTTAATATCTACATTCTCTGTTTTCTCAAGCGATGCCGTGCCACCATTTCCCGGTGCGCAGTAGAGCCGTTCTAAACAGGGGCTTTGAGCAAGTTTCCAGCAAATGGCGTGTTCTCTTCCTCCACCGCCAATTACCATTGCTTTCACTTTACGATCTAAGACCATTTGTCTCCTGCGTTCCTCCGGCTTCCTTACTTTCCCTATACTCGTTTTCTACTATTTCTCTACTCTGTGGTTACTTGTTTCGGTACTGTATTTTATGTGTAGGGGCGATGCCATGCGTCGCCCTGTTTCGCTTTCCTCAATCCGTGCGCTTCAAATTTTTCGTGGAGGACACAAATTCATCCAACCCCGGATGTGATTTAAAAAGCGTTTCGCCGGTCACATTGTTTGCAAGCACACCGTAAAGCGCATCGACAATCTCTTTATTCTCCGCACTAAAAGTTGCCGGACTTGAATGCAGCTCGTCTTTGCAAATTGCTTTCCATTCAAGAGTGCAACGTTCTTGCGCAAGCTTCTGCGCTTCTTTCAACGAACGCTCCCAATTGCTGCCGCGATAAATCTGGCGAATCATTTCTTTCGACAGGTGCGTTTCTTTGTACAGTAATCTCAATTCATCAGGACCAATGCTGTCGGCAAGAAGAATTTTGCCTTCATGCATGATGAACTCAAATTTGCCATCCCAGAGTTCAATGCCGCGCTGCTGAAATTGCCAGAACAATGCAATGCAGGCAAATAAAGTTCTATCTACAAGCTCGTTGAATTGCGCGCCATCCAGCCCGGAAATAAGCAAGGCTTCTTGTGCGCTGAGCAATCTGTCCTTCGGCTCCAGCTTGGTGTAAAACTCAAGTACCGGACGCTCGAACATCTGTCCTTCTACCGGCTGCTTGCTGAGCCCAAGAGTTCTTGCGTAAGCAGGATTCTTCTCCAGGCGCTCCTTAAGTGAACTGCCTGAGGGCATGCCAAAGCGGAAAACAACTTCTAGTGGTATCAATCGTGTCCTGAGAGAATGATCCGCTTGCGGATAATCAAAGACATTCTGATTCAGTACGACGACAGGCTTTGGTCGCTGAACCGTGGCCTTCCTTACTTGCATATATATAGGATGGGGATGAGCTGCCGCCTTTTCCAGACTGAGCTTCTCGCCTGTTTCACTGACAAGCCCCTGGAAATGCGACTCAAGTCCAGCTTTCAGCAGCTCTTGCAGAACTGGGCTCTTCTTCAGCTCTACTGCAAATTCATTTTCGAACTTTTCCAGAGTATTGGACTTATTCAAACCCTGCCAGAAAGAAGGGTCGGCAAGTCGATCAAAGAAGAAGGTGCCGAACACGGCCAGCGCACGTCCCTTGTTCGCGATTGTATCCGGCATTTTGCCCCAATCGAAAATCGAATAGTCGTCAGTAAATTCGAACAAAAGTGAAGACTCATCCCAGGGACACTGCCAGACGCGCTTAACTGATCCTTCGTACGCAAGTTTCAGTTTCTTTTGCTCCGCCGTGCTCACATCTCCCCCTTATGCTTCGCTCAGACTCTTCCCTCGATCGATGTTGCGTTGTTCTTCAAAAGCAGAACCATGCGATACATCAGTTGGATAATCCTTATTCAGGCATCCAGTGCAAAGTGATCTTTGACCCAGCGCTTTCTTCAATCCATCGAGCGACTGGTAAATGACACGATCGACATTGAGCTCACGCGCGATTTCGTCCTCGCTGCGATCGTAAGCAATCAGCTCGGCATTGCTCGGGAAATCGATGCCGTAATAGCAAGGGCTTGCAATCGGTGGGCAGGTTGAAACGAGAATCACTTCTTTGGCGCCGGCTTGCTTGATCATTTTTACGATCTGCAGTGCTGTATTGCCGCGCACGATGCTGTCATCAACTACGAGGCAGCGCTTGCCTGCAAGTTCTGGTGCAATCGGAAAGAGTTTGCGCTTAATCGCTTGCTGGCGCGCCGCTTGGTCGTCCAGGAGAAATGTTCTTTGAACATACCTGTTCTTAATCAACAATTCTCTAAATGGAAGATCCAACGCCTCTGCCATGGCACCTGCTGCGATGCGGCTGGTTTCCGGAATCGGCAGTACGACATCGGCTTCGATGCCGCGGCGTTTCACCTCTTCTGCCAGTATCAGTCCCAGTTGAAAGCGGGCTTGATAAACGGAAGTGTTCGCCATCGCCGATTCGACACGAGCAAAGTAAACCCATTCGAACATGCAGGGAGAGAATGATTTCTGAAATAAAGTTTTGCGCTCTACTTTTCCATCGAGCGTGATGATGACCGCCTCACCTGGCGCCACCTCTTCGATATCAGTGTATCCAAGATAATCCAGTGCTACTGTTTCACTGGCAAAGGCATAAGTGCCGTCGCGCTTGCCCATCACCAGCGGGCGAATTCCATTTGGATCACGGAAGCCGAACAAAGTGCAGTTTTTCAGCATGCCTACAACCGCGTAGCTGCCTACGAGTTCAGCCATGGCATAGCCGATTGCCGCAAACAAACTCTCTTTGTCCTTCGGCGTCTCGCCTTTCAAATAAGTAGAAAGCAACTGAAGAATTACTTCCGAATCCGACTCGGACGCGAAGGTCAAATTCTGATAGGTGCGCAGCAGGTCTTCACGCAGATGGTAGCAATTGACGATGTTGCCGTTGTGCGCAATTGCAATTCCGGAATGCGAATCCAGAAATGGTTGAAGCAAATTCGGATCGCGACGCCCGATGGTGGCGTAACGCGTGTGCCCTATAGCGGCTGGTCCACGAAGTGCGCGGAAACTGCGCTCTGAAAAAACATTGTCTACTAGACCGGTGCCTTTTTGAACACTGAACTCATTGCGTTTGGTATCGACAGTCAGGATACCCGCGCCATCCTGACCCCTGTGCTGCAGGTTCAGAAGCCCAGCAAAAGCCTCATACGCCGAGTCGTCAGTTCCGACTACTCCAATGAGACCGCACATAAGAAATTCCCCGCGCTTGCAAGTCGGTCATTATAACACCCTGAAAGTTTACGCTCTTTGCGAGCTTGTTTGCTCGTTTTCGCTCATCAACGCTGCAAAATTTAACACGATCTATCAGCAGTAAGGTTGATCTGCTATACGCCGCATATTGATACTTGAACGCTGCTTTTGCCCATGAATGGCTGGACGCCGCGCCAGTGCCAATTTAATCTGAAGAGGCTGCCAATGCTGAATTAATTGTGTATTTTGCCGTGCAGTGAAAGCATAAATCACAGAAATCCAATATTGCTGCTTCTGCCCTGTGTTAATCTGAACAACGCATGTTATCAACTGAGTTTTTATAGATGAATTTAAGCTGCAATCGAATTCTGCTTTCTCTTCTGCTGAGCGCTTCCGTGCTGCTTGGCGCTGCTGTGTGTGCGCGTGCCTCCAGCATTCCTGGTTGGAAAGTGATCAACCTGGATATCGATCATAGTGTTTCGTCCCAAAAAGGCATGGATCCGTTTATTGATGAACGGAAAGATTTGCATTCATCCGAAAATCAAATTCGCCTCTGGACGAACTCAAAAGGATTGAAAGTTTTGCGCAGCTCGATAGCTGATCTGCGCCAGAAGTACCCAAGCGAGAAGTGGCTTACATTTGTGGGTTCTGGCGATTTTCATCAGGTCGCTGCTACTTTAATCGATGCACTTCCGAAATCAGCTCAGCCGGTTACTGTAGTTATGTTTGATAATCACCCGGATTGGTTTAAAGCACCAGCGCATTATCACTGTGGTGCGTGGGTGGTGCAAGCTCTACGGAATCCAGGAGTTGAGCGCGTAATACTGGTCGGACAGAACAGCTCAGACATACGTGGCGATCAATTCCGCTTTGCTCCTTTTCACGAATTGTGCAAAGGTCGCGTTGAAGTGTATCCGGCAGCAAAAAAAGGTGTGCTTGTGCCCCTTATCTGGGTGTCAAAAGTTGCCGGTGTGGAGTCGTCAAAGAGATCTCTTTGTGGAACTCAACTGCGCTTTAGCACGGTAGAAGCGACTGGCGCTCAAGCTTTCGGCGAGCGGCTGGCCAAACAGCTTGCTGGCAAGAATGTTTATTTCAGCATCGATAAAGATGTGTTGTGCGAGTCGGATGCACTTACTGATTGGGATCAGGGTCTTTTGACTTTGAAAGATCTGCTGGCGATTATTAGCAAAGTTTCGGATCAAGCCAATGTCGTCGGTATGGATGTCTGCGGCGAGCGAGCTCCTGAGCCCGTGCATGGTATTCTAAAGAGCCTCGATTGCGGCCGCGAGTTCAAACGCAAAATTAAGAACTTCGCGCAAGCAAACGAAGTAAATCAACGCACTAATCTGACTTTAGTCAAATCAGTAAGTGAATCTGCGTCTGCAAGCAAGCAAGTTCACGCACAGATTGAAGGAAAGCGTAAATAAAACGCGCTCCCGGGCGTCCGCGGTCTTTTACGGTTCCATCTATTTCTTCTTGAATGGGATTTTCTCTTGTTTGCGCAGGAGATCTTGGAATTGGCGCCAGCCTCCGGTGTTGGATATGATTGTGGCGTCGCCTCCGCCTGTTTCCGGGAGGTAGACACTAAGTCCGCCAAGTCCGCTGTGCTTGCCTCTGCCGAAGTAGGATTTCGTGAGTGATTCGCCTTCTTTCAAGAGTTTTTCTGCTGCCGCTTTCAGTTTGCCGCCTTCGTCTTTAATTTTGCCATCGTCAATTGCTTTAATTACTTTTTGAACGAAGTCTTTCAGATCACGTTTGTCCGTGCCAAGGCTTCGGCTAAATGATGGCAGACCGCCGAGGAGTTCGTGCAAATCAGGTCTGGACATTTGGTCGAGACGTGGCCAGCGCGGCTTGTCTGTCAGCTCGGATCCAGATTCATTCGGTCGCTCTGGTTTGCCCAAAAATTCCAGTATTGAACCTGGTTTTTCTTTTCCGAATATTATTGACGGGTCAAAAATATTTGGAATCTTGAATGTGTGTCCGCCATATTCAAATGTATCTTTGATGATTTGTTGTAAGACGGCACGATAATCATCGTTCTTCCACAACTTGCTCAAACCTTCGCCGAATTCATCTAATGATTCACGAAACGACTTATATTTCTCCATGTCGAAGTGAGCCATTGTGTCAAAGCCCTCAATGTTCTTCGCTTGCTCTACACAGTAATCAGCAAGTTGAGCTGGAGTCATTTTAGGATTCTTGAGTAATGCCTCAAGATTGATATTGTCGGCAGCAGCACTATCGGCGGTGACACCTTCGGGCTCAGCTGACGCTACTACGTGACGAGCCAGAGATTGCGTTGTCTCGAGCACACCATTTTGTGCCATTAAACAGGCATCGAACTGAAGAAAATCGATTTTGTCATGTCCGCTGTTTTTCAGGCCGGATTCAATATGCTTTTTGAAGTCTGCCATTGAAATGTCACCATTGTCGCCTTGCAAGCCTTCGTTGCCATTGCCATGAGAATCGAGAATCAATCCGAGGTTTTTGCAAGAGTAAGTTTGCGTCGCATATTTCAGCAGAGATTCAACGTCATTGCCATAGCCTTGTGATTCGCCTGGTGATTTGAGCTCAGTGACTTTGCCATCTTTCAGCACGAAGCGTTGGAGAGTGTATTTGTCGCTCTTCTCATCTTTTGATGCTGTTTGAATTACGATTGTTACGTCTTTGCCTTCAGTTTGTGCCGCAAGCTCTTGCAATTTTTTTGTGCGCTTTTCGATTGTGCACTCTCCGCCAAAGTCAACGGCGAGGTTCATTACCACAAGCCAGTCTTGTTTGTCTTTGGCCTTCTCCTTGCCGGCAATTTCGAGAGGCTTGTCGCCATCGAACAGTTTCAGAAGTTTGTCATCGATTGACTTGCCATAATCTTTCCAATATTTGATCGTGTCTTTGAATTGATCCAGGAGATCGTTTGCAAGACCCGGAGAGGCTTGGTCCTTGCGATCTAATGCTTCGGGCTTGGAAAACTTGTATTCCGGATAATTGTAGTAATCATCGTTCTTGTTTAATTTAGATTGCGAGAGTTCCTCGAAAGTCATGGTCTCTTCCTCCTGTCCATGATGTTGAGTGGTGAACCGCCAGGCCAGATTTGTTTGCGTGCGAAGATTTACTGCATGCGTGTTTTCTTGCAGTGAGTTTGTTTAATTGCGGATCCGATCCTTTTAGAAGCCGGCTTAATGCTGGCGCTACCGGTGCTTCTGAGCTAGCATTTTTATTGCTCGATCAAGATCCTCCGAAAAGCAGCGGATGCGCCGTGATCGCGGGCGTCCCGCCCGCTTCTAAAGAATCGGATCGATCTTGCGGGAGTAGAAGCCGGCTGGCAGCCGGCGCTCCCAGGGCATCCGCTTCCTAAGTACGCAAGAAAGCACAAGACTCTCGCCTTTTAGAGCCCCGCTGTCATTTATGCTGTTTGATTGCTGAAGTCGCTATTTATTTTCAGTTGATTGTTGTCTGGTTCAATTTACTTTTGATTTTATACACGCGCCTACGTTCCTTTAGTTCCAATTTCTAATCCCTATCCCTGAGTAGCCGCGCTTATGATCCCTGATCCCTGATTGAACTTTGTGATAGCTCAGACTTATTGCTGATATACAGCTGGGAAAAAATTTCGACAAGAATTTTTTGCAAACCTGTTGCAAAGAGAATGTTTGCGCAATTCCGCATACGCGTTTTGGCAAATCAGATCGCAGCTCAAGATATATTTTCCCTAGCCGTCCACCAGCTTCAAAGCGGCTTCCTCCGCCTGACTTAGCTTGGACTGCAGCTTCTGCGCGGCGGCGCTGTCGCCCTTGCCCGCACCTTGCAAAATTACCTGAGCAAATTTGTACTGAACTATTGCGGTTTTATATAGCTCCTGCTCACTGTAAAGATCGCCAAGCTTTTCAATGATGGCTACTGAAGCGAGGGACGCCGCTCCAAATCCTTCTTGAGCCATACTCATCGCCTTCTTGTAAGCAGCCTGCGCTTCCTCATATTGTTTCAATGCGCGCAGGCAATCGCCCAGGATAAATGTTGCCCGGAATAATTTTCCAGGACTCTGTCCTAGTTCTTCCCTTTGTGAAACTGCACATTTGGCGTGCTCGAGTGCACCTTTGGGATTCCTGCTGTCCAGCTCGGTTTCAGCGAGGTCTTCCATTGTTTCAAGAGTTTCTTCGTGATTGTTTCCGAGTGCGTGCTGGCGATGCTCAAGCGCTTTTTCCAAAAGCGGCGCTGCATCATGCAGTCTGTTCTGCGAACGATGAATCTTTGCTAAAGAGCTACAGACGCGAGCCGCATTGAGATCACCCCGGGTTTCCGCGCCCCAGATTTTCAATGCACGAGAATAATAAATCTCAGCCTGAGCGTTGTCGCCGGCTTGCTCGTAAAGTGAGCCAAGTTTGTGGGCAATAGGCGCGAGATCTTGCTGCTGTGATGAAACGGCACTAGATTCAGCCGCAACGAGTCGATCTAATTCTTTGGCAATATCACGATAGATGTCGTACTTGTCCTGATCCGACATCACGACGCCGGCTTCATGCAGCAAGCGTTCCAACGTGATTTCGCGACGCGCGGCTCTGGTCAACAAGTCAATCGCCAGTTCTTCTGTGAGCACACCCTGGCGTAAGCAAAACTGAGCTTTCAGTGCTGATTGCATTTCGCGATCACCAACCATGCAGTTCTCACGCAAGACAATTCCCAGTGGAGTCTGAGTTTGCTTGGACATCTTCAATGCAGTTTGCAATTCTCGCTCTGTGAGCAAACCTGCTGCTACCAGCAGCTCGCCCACGGGCTGCTGTCGTGGTTGTGCGTTTGCGTTTTGCGTCGCTACAATTTTGCGCAAAATGGAAGCGTAATAACTCAACTGTGAGGGCAAATGTTTTTCAACTATATCGAGAGCCTTCAAATAAATTTCCAGCGCGTTTTTTTCGTCTCCCATCGCTTTATTTAAATCAGCGATGCTTTCATTTGCTCCTGCAATCAATAGATGCTCCGGAGGAAGCGTTGCTAATCGCAGCTCAAGTACTTTGTCGTAGCATTTTTTTGCGTAGTCGAAACGCTCCATCGCCATGTAGTTGTTGCCGAGACGATTTAACAACGGCGTTACATCAACCGGTTCACCGGCTTTCTTGAATACGGTTAGTGCCGCCAGATAATGGGCTTCAGCTTGCTGGCAGTGATCATCGAGCAACAATTCATCGCCAAGTTCGATCAGCTTTTCTGCAGGCAAGCTCGAATCGACCTGCCCATTGCCCTCCTGATCTCGCAAGAAGCCAGGTGGCAATCCGTGCTTGTGCTCGACACGCTCTTGCAGAGCTTGTTCGACGGTTATTTGTTCTCGCACTGCAATTTTTAGTGCTTGCACCGCAACAACAGGAGACAAACCCATGCGAATGCACTTTTGAGTTTCAAGTGCGCGCTGAACGTCGTCATCCTCGATGTATTTCAGCAGCTTCATGGCCTTACCCAAAAAAATCCCTTTGTTCTTAGCGAACTCGAGACCAGTGTTTAGCTGCTTTGGGTTAATAAGCTCAGCTTCTGTGAGGATCTGTCCTATGCGCATGGTGGTTTTTAATAACGTAGTTTCCTGGGTGCTCGCGGGTTACCCCATGGGGCCTGCCCATACCAGATGTGCCCATATAAAAGGCAATCATCTCGCCTGACTTCGTGCCCTTTAAGAAACGGTAGCAAGGTGCGGGCCGCAGTCTGCTTACGATACAGCAATTCGTGCGAAAAATTCATCTTCTTGAAAGCCAGGCACCTCGGCCGTTCCAAATAGGTATCATCGCCGATTCGGAAAAAATACTAGGGTTAGCTTGTCAAGGTGTAGGGCTAACCATATACCTTTTCCTGAAAATTTTGGGCATAGAATATTATCCAGTCTTTCTTCCCCCCGGAAAGACAAAAAGCAGAATATCCGGGCATTGTGTTCCCCCCTGACCTAACCTCTTTTGAGGAAAGGAATCGCCATGCCCAGCACCTTGGAAGAACTCATGAAAGATGTCATCGCCATTCATAAAAATGGCGATGATTCCGCTGCGTCCTTTAATAGTTACTCGATTGTTACTGACCCTCTGCGCCCATGGACTAGTGTCTCCAGCAGAGCCGCATTGCAGTCCCCATCGCTGGCGAGCACCGCTAATACCGTAGTTACGGATAAGGCGAGCGTACTGCCTGTTGAAATCATGCAAGAGCTGAAAATGCCTTTGATTGCTGAAGATGCGTACAAGTTTCTCCAGCAGTTCTGTAAGGAGAACCGCCAGAAGCCGTTTCTACAATTGAAGTGCAGAAAGGTTTTGTATTTGGAAAGTGATGAATCTCATAACATGGTTCGCATTTTCATCGGTAGTGCCGACACCCTGAGGACCAGAGCTAACGACAGCGCGGCTGCATTCGTAATTGAAAGCGTGTCTGAGTATCAACAGGTTTACACTCTTTCCGATAATGAGCACGAACCTGGTATCGCTGTACGAGTTCGCAGCCGTAAACCCGAAGATTTTCTCAGCTCTCCAGATAGAGCGCAAGGTAAGTCCATCGTTCCGTTGATTAGCTTCTCTCTCTCCGCAGACCGCGCTGCAGCGGCGTCCACGTTTAGGATTAAACCGGAATACGTCAATGTCAAACAGTGGGTTCAAGTCCAGTCTCGCCGCCAGGCTTGATTCCACTTTATACGCCTTCACCAGGTCACTAATGAGATTTTGAGCTGCTATTGCGTACTGATGCAATTGCTTGGGCTTGGGATTGGGCTTGAACTGGAGTTACGGCCGGGCTGAAGTCCAGCAATTGCTTGAAACTGACCCGGACAAGCGTTCCTCGCTTGTTCTCTCCGTCTCCTATCTCAATGCTTGCGCCATGTGCTGAAGCGATTTCTCGCGCAATTGCAAGTCCGAGTCCGCTTCCTGATTCCTTATTGCCGAGAACGCGATAAAAACGTTCAAACACTAGTTCGCGTTCGCTGGCTGGAATTCCAGGACCGTCGTCTTCAACGCAGAACACCGGACCCTGTTTGTCAGATTCAACCCGAACTGTAATGCTTCCGCCACTTTGAGTGTAGAAAACTGCATTCTCAATGAGATTGAACATCATTTCGTGAAGGCTCGAGCGATCTCCTGCGATAAATTGTGCGGACGAGCACTCTTCGAAGCCCAGGTCTATTTTTTTGGCAATGGCTTGCATTACTAGTTCTTGTGTTGCATCACGGGCGACTTTATTCAGATCCAATCGTTCGCGAGTCAGGTTCTTAAAAACTGATGGCTCAACCCGAGCGAGGGCTAGCAGCTGCTGGGCCAGCCTGGTTGCCCTGCTTGCGCTCGTATGTATGTGCTGCAGAGATTCTTTTATATCCGTCTGTTCTTTTTGCCTCAAGGCAAGCTCTGTTTGAGTCTTCAGTCCAGCAAGTGGTGTTCTCAATTGATGAGCTGCATTCGATAAGAATCGTTTTTGAGAATCGCGATCTTCCTGCAGGCGATTCAAGAGCTTATTAATTGCCATCACCAGTGGCTTAACCTCCTTTGGAACATTCTCTTCGGAAAGGGGCCGCAAGTCTGAGGGATTTCTCGATTCAACAGCTTCTTTCAGGCGACCAAGTGGTGCCAGACCTCTGGCAACACCCAACCAGACCGCAAGTCCTGAGAGAATGATTAGAACCACCTGCGGTATCAATACTCCGAGGAATATGCTTTGAATGAGTTGTGTCTTTCCGGTGATCGTTTCAGCAACTTTGATTACCACGCGCTCTTTTCCCTGAGGCAGTGGTACTTCTATACATGTGATACGAACCGGTTTGTCTTCAATAACGCCATCGTAAAAGATCGCTTCCGTGCTTATCTCTTCTCCTGGAGGTGGAGCGGGAATGAAAATATCTCCATTGATTACATCGCCTTTTGAGTTGATGATCTGGTAATAAGTGATGTCTTTGTCACCATGTTTCAAAATGGCTCTGGCTGCTGAAGGCATATCGACAGTCAATTCCGATTTTGAATATCGCAAGATGCTTACAACGGAGTGTGCGCAATCCAGAATTGAGTCATCATATGCATCAGTTGCAAAATCGACTGCCAAACCATAAGTAACACAAGCCCCAATAAAGCAAAGTGAAGCAATTGGTATTAATAACCAGCTCAACAGATGGCGGCGAATTGATGAGGTTAGTGGCTTCATTGCTCGCTTTCCAGTACATAACCAAGCCCACGGATTGTGCGCACTGCTAATCCATGGGGCTCGATTTTCTTTCTCAATCTGTGAATGAGCACCTCAACGGCATTTTGACTAACTTCTTCGTCAAAACCGTACATGTGCTCAAGTAATTGTTCTTTGGCTACAACTCTGCCCGGGCGCTGGAGGAGCAACTCAAATACTGCCAGTTCTTTTGACGAGAATTCGACGACTTCACCAGACATCGTGATGCTGCGCGAAACAGTATCGAGACGCACTGGACCATAAGCAATTTCCGTTTCAGCTCCATAGTTACTGCGGCGTATCAAAGCGCGCACTCGAGCTTCCAGCTCAGGTAAGTCAAAAGGTTTTGTCATGTAATCATCAGCGCCAAGATCGAGACCGGAGACTCTATCGTCCAGTCCGTCACGTGCCGTGACAATGAGAACCGGGTAACGTTTACCAGAAGCGCGCATCCTTTTGAGCACCTCGAGTCCCTCCATCTGCGGGAGGCCGAGGTCCAGAATTGCAAGGTCAAAGGGAGCTGCGGCGATCGCAACATCGGCGTCGGCACCTGTAGCGACATGGTCGACAGTGTATCCACATTGTCGAAGTGCTTTAGATATGCCGTTTGAAAGGACCTCGTCATCTTCGGCGAGAAGTATCCTCATAAAACGCTCCTTAGCTCAGAATGGCTTAATAATCTCTGGCCACCGTAATGAGATGCTTATTTTACTTGATGTCAAACGGTGCTGCTGAAGAGGATTTTAACAAATTGGCCTATCACTACTTTCTTTTAAAGTGAGTGTGAGGACCTGTAAGTTTGGTGAAAGCATTGGCGGATATTCTGCGAACGTCGGCACCCATGTTAAGTTTCGCTCAAGAAGGCAGACATGACTATAAATCTAAAAGCAGTTAACGCAGAACAACTAGAAAAAGACTGTCCAGGTCTGAGATTCGAGGAGATTTCCAAAGACGAATCTGCTCGTGTAACAAAGCAAGAAGAAGACCTGCTCGCCCTTGAGTCGAAAGTTTGCTCGCATGGAGATACTGTTCACTATGCTGAACGACCGAATTTCTTCGAGACCTGCGATGGAAGTTTCCTGTACGACGGGCACAAAACGCCCTTTCTCGATTTGCAAATGTGGTACTCCGCCGTTAACCTCGGATATGCAAACAAGCGTGTCAACGATGCGTTGAAAAATCAAATCGACAAGCTGCCGCAGCTTGCCTGCCAGTACCTGCACAAAGAAAAGGTTTTGCTGGCGGACAAACTCGTTTCCAGCATCAAGAGAAACCTTGGTGTTGACGGACGGGTCCACTTCAATGTTGGCGGTGCGCAGGCAGTTGAAGATGCGCTTAAACTCGTCCGCAAGCATACCGGAAAAAGCCGCATGCTCGCCTTTGAAGGTGGCTACCATGGACGTACACTCGCTGCCTCATCCATAACCTCTTCTTATCGCTACAGAGAACATTACGGCGAATTCGGTGACAGAGCTGAATTTGTGCCATTCCCTTATTGCTTCCGCTGTCCATATCAAAAGAATGTTGAGACGTGCGAATTGTATTGCGTAAAACAAATTGAGCAAAAGTTCGATCATGAGTACACCTCGTGGTGGAACCCTAAAACAAAGAAAGCGGAATTCGGTGCCTTCTTTATTGAAGTAGTGCAGGGCACAGGTGGATATATCGTTCCACCTCCGGGTTATCTCGAGCGTCTTGCGAAGATGTGTCGCGAGCGTGGAATTCTTCTTGTCGATGACGAAATTCAAATGGGATTCTTCCGCACAGGCAAACTCTGGGCGATGGAACATGCGAACACGCCTGCCGACGTCATGGTCTTCGGTAAGGCTCTGACTAATGGCTTGAATCCATTGTCTGGAATCTGGGCAAAGGAAGAACTGATAAGCCCAGACAAATTCGGACCCGGCTCGACTCACTCTACTTTCTCATCCAACTCGCTTGGAACAGCTGTAGGGCTGGAGGTTATGCGAGTTCTCGATGAAGGTGATTACACAAAGACTGTTCCCGAAAAAGGGAAGTACTTCCTGGATATCATCAAAGATTTGCAGAAGAAACACAAAGAAATCGGAGATGTAGGCGGACTCGGACTGGCGTTGCGCATGGAAATGTGCGAATCCGACGGTTTCACCGCTAGCCGCAGGCTTGCCGATGCCATGTTCCAGAAGGGATTGGATGGCAATCTAACTTATGCCGGCAAGAAAGTTGGCTTGATTCTCGATATCGGTGGTTACTACAAGAATGTTGTAACGCTTGCACCATCACTCGAAATTAGCTACGCAGAAATGGATATGGCTCATGAATTGCTAGATCAGCTCATTACCAGCTGCAAGAAGGACCTGTAAAGCCTATCTCGCGTAATTTATCCACATTTTGTGGAACGATATGGGGCGGCGCCAGGCGTCGCCCGTGACAAAAAGAGGAAGCTCGTGTACCAAATTCAAGTTTTTTCCGATTTTGATGGAACCATCACCACCCGCGATACCGTGGATGTTCTTCTTTCCGAACTTGCCGACCCCGAATGGGAGCAAATTGAAGAGGAGTGGGTGGCTGGCAAAATCGGCTCGCGTGAATGCATGGCAAGGCAGGTACCACTGATTCGTGGCGGCTGGAAGAAAGTGCAGGAACTGCTTGACACCTTGCAAATCACAGAAGGCGCGGCAACATTTGTTGAGTGGTGCCGTAGCAAGAACATTCCTTTCGTGGTAGTAAGCGATGGTCTGGATAAAGTAATTGAATACATACTTCGAAAGAACGGCATTTATGCAGATCGTATATTTGCTAACCATCTGATTGAATCAAGTTCGGGCGAGTTCTCCCTGCAAGCGTCTGCGCGTCCTCGTTTAGCAGGTTGCCAATCAGGCGTTTGCAAATGTCAACTGGTTGGACAGCCTGGGTACAGGATGGTTCGCGTGGTCATCGGTGACGGACGAAGTGATTTTTGTTGGTCCAAAGAAGCCGATTTGCTTTATGCCAAGTACAAGCTTATTGATCATTGTCAAGAAGAGGGCATTGCTTATAACGCCTTCGATACCTTTAATGATATCCGTGTGTCCTTGTCTGGTGTAAGCGAGAACAAATTCGAGCATGTGGTATTCAATAAGCCGATAACGGCGCCTGCTGTTACTGTTGCTGCTGCTGCTCAGTTAAATCTGAGCTCAGATATTTCCCGATAAGCAAAGAGAAAATTCGCCTGCTCTGACTCTGGCGGCGGTTTGCAGGTCCTACAGGTTTGCAGGTCATATAAATAGAATCAAGAATTAGCTCGTAAGGTAGCCGTAAGGATTGCCCGATATCCTATTAATCGCAGGGGCAGAAGCTGGATGCCTCGAGTCATTTCGATTAATGGAAACTATCTAATGGACATAGTTACTGAAAGCAATTTCATTGAGGATGGAAAAAAGCGCACCGGTATTTTGCTGATACATGGCCTTACCGGTTCGCCTACAGAAATGAAGCCGCTCGAGAAGTACCTGAAGAAGTTGGGCTTCGACGTTGAAAACATTTTGCTTGCTGGCCACGGCGGCACTCATGCTGAGATGATTGGTGCTAACTCCATGCAGTGGCTTGCTAGTGCTCGTGAAGGCATGCAAAGAATTCTGTCTCGGAACGACCGTGTTATCGCTTGTGGGCTTTCAATGGGCAGCATTATTGCTTCTTGCCTTGCCGCGGAAGAATCTCGTGTTTCTGCGCTTGTGATGCTTTCCCCTACACTTGATTATGATGGCGGCGTAGCGTTAAGCACCGGCATCAACAAAATTTTCCAAACAGGTCTGGCTCGCAAATTTGCCCGGACGGTACTAACAGCTTTCCCGCTTTTGTCCAAGCATTTGTATTGGGAAGAGTCTCCACCTTACGGAATCAGCGATGTTCGCATTCAGCGTCAGATTACGAAATCAATTGAAGATGCTCGTAACGGTGGTGGAAACGAATTCGGCGTATTCCGCACGTACTATAAGTCATTTATGGATATGTGGCAGCTCATTGATTACGGCCAGGAGTGCTTCCCAAAGGTGAAGTGCCCTGTTCTATTGATGCACAGCCTGGAAGACACTCTTGCCAGTGTGCATAACGCTACTGAATCATATTTGAGCCTGGGCTCCAGCAACAAAGCTCTGTTCATGCTGACAGGTTGCGATCACGTTATGACACTAGATTTGCAGCGACAGCTGGTTCAGAAACTGATTGGTGCTTTTGCTCAGCAGTACTCGTCCGTGAACACTGAGTTTAAGACTGTGCGTTCCGTGATAGCACCCGTTCTTTCTCAAGCCAAAATCGCGAAGGGTGGAGCTCTCAGCGCTATCATAAGCCCGGAAATGCATGGGCTCGATAAGGAAGAATGGAAAGTCCTTTATCCCGGACGTCGTTATGCTCACCTTGCTTCCGTTTCGGATGTAAACCAGCTCCATTCTCTGGTTCTGCGCGATATGGCTCAACCTTTGATGAGTCTGCCTGTCTTTATTGGAGATTATGGGCAAGATACCTTGCGCAATTCTTCAATCGCCTCCAGAACTTTGTCAAGGTTGCTGGCTCCTAATGCCACTGTATTCGGTGTGGGCAGTTTGATTTATGAGTTGCCTGGGCTCGGCTTGAACAAGGCTGCAGCTGAAGATTCCAAGGCTAAAGCACTTTCCTATCTGAGCACTCTGGTGGACTCGATGGCGCGCAGCGCTAAAGCTGATGCGTTTACAAATGTCCAACACGAAACGCCTTCCTTGCCTCAAGCGGCTGAACTGACAAGATCGGCTGACAATAAGCAAATTCACATTAATAGAGATGTGCTTCGTTTGCTGAGCGGCGCTGAGACATTTTGTCATCGCAATAAGCTTGCAGCCATGTTCTCGCGGTTTATCAGAGTTGCAGTTCCTGCTCCCCAAGCTGAAAGAGAAATGCAGCGCCTTGAGAATGCCACCGCAGTCAGTGTTGGTTAATATCAACTCGATTGCTTCGAACTTTCGTGTTCTTGCTCTGGAGACTTCTCTTGCTGTCCCGCTTCTTTCTCGTGCGTTGGCTCAGACCAGAACGGCAGGAAAATGACCAGGCAACTAAGAACCAGGAGCGCGGCAATTATTCCGTATGCCTGGAGAATTCCTTCTCGCTCTGCTGCTATGCCCAGAAGTAGTGGCGCAGTTAATGTCGAACAGCCGGCGGACAAGGAAATGCGCGCAGTTGCCAAATTTGTTAATCCTCTAGCGCGACTGATTGCAAGCGACATGGTCTGCGGATAAAAATTGGCAATCCCGAGACCAGTAAAAAAGAGCCCGATAACACATACTGTCGGGTTTGTACTTGTCCAGAATAAAAAGAAGCCTGAAATTGCAATTATGGAAGCCACTCTTAATAAGGTTTGCGGTTTCATTTCACGAGCGAGCCTGCTTCCAAGAATGCGGCCGCTCACCATTGCTATTAGGAATGAACTCACGCTGGCTGCAGCGTCCTTACGGCTAAGCTTAGCCACGTTTTCCATAAAGTCTGCGCTCCAGTAAATAATCGACCATTCACTTGCAACGCTAAGGAAAATTAAAACCCAGCAAATCCAGTAAGAAAATGGCAAGCTGCCTTTAGCTGCTGCTTTTGTTTCTCCTTCAAGATTTGCTGCATTCACAACTGATCGACGACCGACAAGAAAGCAAATTGCAAAAATCATGATTGGCAGCAAATAAGCAAAGCGCCATCCCAAAGGTGTCTCGCTAAATTTGCTTATCGCCATTGGTGCCAGGCTGCAACACAGGCTTGCGGCTATATTCGCCTCAGTGAATGCAACTGCGCGAAGTGCCTGGAAACGGCTGGCAAGCAGTGTGCAAAGTGTCTGGCTCATCGTGCTTCCGCAAAGTCCATAAGCAAAAGCACTGCATATGGTGACTGACGGATTTTTTCCGTTAATCAGACTGATGATCGCCAGAGAAAGACCAATCGCGGCAAACCAGACACAACGAACCTTGCCCAGCAGGCGCATCCAGCGCTCACCAGTTGCGCCTGCAACTACTACTCCGAATGACACCGCCGTAAAATGGTATGAGGCCATAGTGTAATTCAGATTCATTTCCGCGCGCAGAAAGGGCATCATAGGTCCCAGACAGGCGCCGTAATAACAGTAAGCAGCAATCATCACATACGAGATCCAGGCGATGCCGTCTCTTACAAATTTGTTTGCTGTTGCTTCTGTTTTGGAAAGCATTTGTCTCTGCGGAATGGCTGTTGGCATCTTATATGCTTGGGTCTGCCACATCAAGTAAAGACAGGAGCTTGTTGCAAAATAGTGAATTAAGTTTTTCCGTCTCATTGCATGCAAAAGGCAACGGGAACAGATAGCGACTTCTGTTCCCGTTGGATGATCCAGGTCAATGTGCAGGAGGAAAAACTTGATTACCGTTATCCGTGGCAGTGGGCCGGCGCTCCCGCAGTTTGGCGCCGGCCAACTGCTTGCTTTAAACGCTGCTGTCCCAGAAGGCAGGCTCCTTTCCGCTGAGCAGGTTTTCGGTTTCCTGTCTGATCTCTTCAAATTCGGCATGTTTCGATTGCCAGAATGCCTTGAGAGCAGGCATGGTGAGTGAGCGATCGTTGACTGCACTTACAAGTTCGATCGCTGTCGAGCGCAAGAATCGTTGCAGCTTCGGCAGATCAAGTCCAAGTTCCAGAGGGGCAAGACCCTGCACAAGCTTAGTGCGGATTGCTTCCAGCTTTTGAGCATCGGTCAGTGTACCTGATTTGATTTCCCCGAACGCATTTTCGAAGTGATGGAAGAATTCCGCGATTAACGAGCCCACCGTGAGGAGATCGCTGTGGTGTTTTCTTGCGCCACGTGAGTGAACATAGCTGTACATTTTCTCGAAGATTGCTTTCGCTGCTCCTGCCAGGCCGTTCTTGCCCATCGATGGATTGCTCGTTGGTGTTGTCTTTTTGTCGCCGCTCTTATTCAGTGCTGGAGTAACGTTCTTTGTCGGCGCGGCTTCCATATCCTTGGCGCTGCCGCTTTCGAATCTCTCCCTGCTGCGATTCATGCTGCCAAACTGAGAACGTGCTGCTTGGGGTGCTGCTTGTGGACTTGGTGCTTGCATAGGTGCCATATGAGCATTTCCCCATCCGCCACTGTAAGCGTCCGCGGAATCATACCCGCCGCTCTGAAATGCATCTGTCATGCTCATCGGAGAGCGCGCCAAACTGCACAATCTCGTGTGCGATGCACTTCCCATAAGTTGACCAGCGGCGTATGTGTCTTGAGGCATCCATTCCCAATCTGCAGGCATTTCGACTGGCTGCACAACTTTGCGCAGATTGCCTGTTTTGTTTACGATTTCAGATTCATCGACTACGACGAAGGCAGTGAATCTGGTGAGAATGGAGTGCTGCGTCGAAATTTGGATTATCTCGCCCTTCAATTTCGCTTGCTGTTTGTGATCCGAAATTCTGAATTGGTCTTCCAGATCGACAATATGAGTTTTTGCCCAGAGTTGTGCCAGTGCCGGCATCGCAACGGTTTCCGCTTCCAGTTTTTGCTCGAATTTCTTTCCGTCTGCGTACTTACCTCGCAGCAGCAACTTACGTGAATGGTCGAACTGAAAGAAGCAGATCGATGAGCGGCCGGCAAAAAGATCCGGAATGCGCGAAGGCGCGATTGAATCGGGTTGGCCGGATCGTTTATCAGCGTAACTGAGTTCGAGATCCGTAACTACTGGAGCGCCGATTTCCTGGCTAATTGAAACGAGAGCTCCTTCAAGCTGGTTACCTGGCTCAACCATTGTGGCTCTGCCGCCGCCAAGCCGAGCTAGCCGGGTGAGCATGCCGGAGTTTACAGCAGTATCGATACCGATGATAAACAAACGGGTATCACCGATTTCCTTTTGTACGCGTTGCGCGATTTGTGATTCGTTCGAAACTTGTCCGTCTGTCAGAAGAACAATTACAGGTAATTTCCCCGCCTTTTTGCTGTTCGCGCTGATGCATTGAAGTGCTTCTTGCAATGCGATATCAAGATAGGTGCCACCACGAGCATTAATTGTTTGCAGATACTTTTCACCCTTCTCAATTCCGGCCGCGTCTGCGGTAAAGAGTTGATTGCTTTTATTGTCCATCCATTCGACACGATCATCAAAAGCAGCAATGTTGAAACTATCTCTTGACCCGAGCGAGTTCAATAATATTTTGCAAGCGCGCACAGCGGAGACCATTTTTATGCCGCCCATTGACCCTGAGCGGTCGATCACGAATACCACATCTCGGGCCGCTCCTAGATAACCTTCGCGCTGGGGAGGCGTTATGGAGAGCATGCCGAAATTTTCCTTCCCATCGCTACTGTAGTGAAGGACGGAAGATTTGATTTCGTGCCCTGCTGTTGTCCAGCGCAGAACAAAATCTCGGTCGAGCTTTTCATCAGTGCGGGCTAGCGAAATCGTCATTCGCCCTTTAGCAGTGCCTGTTTGAGTCGCGTGCTGCGAACAGGCAAGGTTGCGAATCTCGACATTATTTTGTGGAAGTATTTCCACTTTCATACTCAGTTTTGTGTTCGATTTCAATCCTCTATATACGCGAGGTGGCGAGATCCGCGAAGCATCCGGAGCAAGATCGGTATCATTTTCAACGCCGTCTCCGACATTGGGGCGGCTGAGCGGGTTTCCTGGAGTGAATCTGTGACCGACAACAAGCGGTAGACGCAGCTCGTTGTATCCGGTTTCGAAGAAAGGCAATTTTTCCGAGTACGAAATTTCGACTGTCACTTCTTCTTCTGGAGGTAAATTTCCTACCTGTACGGTAAAAACATCATCGCGCTCCTGTTCCATAAGTGCCGCGCGCTTACCTTCTTGAATCGCCTGTTCGTATTGCTGGCGTGCTTCGCCGCGTTCTTTGACAATGCCTTTGATTACTCGCTTGCCGACCCGCAGCTTGAAGCTGAAAACTGCGGCACCCGGTGCAAGTGGAAAAATATACACGGCTTCAAGATGCTCAGTGCACTCGTTGCGAAATGTCTGTTTCACATCAACATGGGCAATTTGATTCACGACTCTTGCTTTCACGTCGACTGCAGCAAGTGGAAGTGCGAGCTTCTCGCTGCCTTTGTTGAGTACGAGTATGCCTAGCTCGCGCTCGATTCCTCCGGTGCTTGAGAGAATAGGTAATTCAAAAGTACTCATGTGAAATCCTCCATGCCAGAATCCACTGGCATTTTCGTAGTTTGCTTAATTGAACCGAATCGTCTTTAGAGTGGTTATCTAATGCTGCGTTCCTTCGATGCCTCGAGTTCAGACCTGGGCTTCCCAGAAGGCTGGCTGCTTGCCGTCAATAACGCGTTCTATTTCCTGCTTGAGATTTTCGAAATCGGATTTTCTTGAATTCCAGAAACCGCTTATATCTTGCATCGTGAGACTGTTGTCCTTCAGGCAATTGATCAACTCTATGGCAGTCGTGCGTAAGAATCGTTGCAACTGAGGAACTTCCATGCCTAATTTGAGCGGTGCAAGCGCAAGCACAAGTTTTGTGCGCATGGTTTCCAGTATTTGTGAATCTGGTTTCTGTCCCTGTTCCAGTTGGAAGAACGCCGCTTCGAATGCGCTGGTCATATTGATTACGAGCGAACGAACCGAGTCGGCTTCGCCACGAATATTGAACGAGCTTGTGTTTGCTGTAACCGGGGGTGTAGACCCTGTCGGAGGGACTGGCGGTGTTGCTGGCACAGGCGGTGCCGGTGGACTGCTTTTGGCATCTTTCGACAGCATAGCTTGGCGTCGCACTATTTCCTGTTCTACTTCTTGTTCAGTAATATTGTTTACCTGCATCGGCCCGGCGCAAATTTCGCGCCATGGGGCTCCGGCTATTGCCTGGCGAACGATTACTTCGAATACCTGCTGTCGCACACCCATACCATATGATCCACTTTGTCCATCAAATGGTGCATTACTTTTTCCACCAAATAGAGAATTTAGAACTGAACGCTTCTTCTGTTTGGCTTCTGGTGGCGGTACTGGCGCTTGAGGCTGTGGCGGCACTGGTGCTTGCGCATGTGGTTTTGGCGGCAATGGTGCCTGGAAGGATGGTGCAGGCGGCGGTGAAGCAGGTCTGTTCGAACTTTCCTTGGCTTTTTGTGGAGCAGGGGGAGCTGGCGGCGCCTGCTGAGCTCGCGCCTCGGAACAACTCTCTTGAACACTGAAGGCATCGAAAGCCGAAGCCTCAAGATCAAAACTGGCGTATGCTTTGTCCCCTGCGTTGTCTGGCGATGGGGATTGCTCAGCCCATGCGTTAGCATCGCTGGCGTTTTGTGCTGCCGGCGCTCCGAAGGACGCTCTGAGCGCCTTAAATTCAGCCTGTGGTTCTGGACTGCCCCAAGCCTCTTGGGCGAAACTTGCTTGTTCGGATTTTACTCTGTTAAACATCGCGCCAGCTCCAGCTCCTGGTTTACCCAACGAGCCGCTTGCGCCACCTTCCATGTCCATTTCCCAGAGAGCTGGTTGTTCAACTGGTTGAACGACTTTGCGCAAATCACCTGTTTGATTTACAATTTCTGCTTCATCCACTACAACAAACGCAGTGAACTTCGTGAGCAGTGAATGCCTGACAGACAGTTCAATAATCTGTTTCTTCAGAGCGGCTTGAGCGTGTGGATTGATGCGATAGCTGTCTTCGAGATCCATAATATGCGCTTTAGCCCAGAGCTGTGCGATTGCTGGCAGCTCGGCTTTCTGAGCACGGACTTTTTCTTCATAATGCTTGCCGTCGCTGAGTTTTCCCTTGACTGTCAATTTGCCTTTATTACCCGAAAGCTTGAGGAAACAAATGGATGATCTTCCGGCGAATACATCCGGAACTCTAGAAGGAGAAAGTGAGGCTCTGTCGACGGTGAGCTCTAGATTTTCCACTTGTATGTCCGTTACGAGTGGAGCACCTATTTCTCGACCAATCGAAGTCAGAGCCTCTTCAAGTTGAATCCCGGGTTCAACGAATGTAGCAGTGCCTCCACCAAGATTGGCAAGTCTCTTCAGCAAACCGGAATTGACGGCAGTGTCAATTCCGACTACAAAGAGACGTGCGTCGCCAATTTGCTTTTGGACGCGCTGCAATATTTGCGATTCATTTCCGACTTCGCCGTCGGTGAGCACCACCAGCGATGGCACACGACCATCAGCTTTTGCTCTTAGTGTGATTGCTTCGAATGCCGAGCGCATTGCACCGTCAAGTTCAGTGCCGCCGTGAGCATCGATGCCTCTGAGAAATTTCTCTCCTGCCTCCAGACCGGCAGCATCCGCGTGCAGGAAACTGCTGCCGGTCGTCGTTGGCATCCATTCATTCATGGTATCGAATGCCAGGATCGCAAAGCGATCGTTCGGTCCTAAAGTGTTCAAAAGAATGTTGCAAGATCTCACCGCTGAAGTCATTTTGACTCCTTGCATAGAACCAGATCTGTCCAGCACGAATACGACATCGCGCGCTGCTCCAAGATAGCCGTTGCGCTTTGGCGGCATGATCGATAACAAGCCGTAGGTTTCGCCGTGAGCGTCTGTGTAAGTGATGAGCGAGGTTTTGGTTTTGGCTGCTGTACTGCGCCAGCGCAAAACAAAATCGCGATTGAGTCTTTCATCCGCGCGCGCCAGGGAGACCGTAAGTCCTCCCTGGGACAGCGCGGACTTGGTCGCATGCTGCGAGCAGGAAAGATCGCTGAGTTCAGCATCTTCCTCCGGCAGGATCTCGACCTTCAACTTAACTTGCGTGTTGGGATCCACGCCTGAAGCCAGGCGTGGAGGAGTTATGCGAGACGCATCCGGAACCAGAGCTGTGTCTTGTTGAATGCCATCGCCAACCGAATCACGGTTTAGTTCTGCCCCCGGTATGTATCTGGGCGAGACTACGAGTGGCAAGCGCAATTCGTTGCAGCCGTTTTCGTAGAAAGGCAGGCGTTCCGAATATGAGATCTCGACAGTAACTTCCTCACCTGGCGGCAAGTTGCCTACTTGCACTGTGAAAATATCATCTCTTTCCTGTTCAAGCAGAGCTGCAC
Organism: Obscuribacteraceae bacterium (SeqCode); assembly: GCA_044358055.1. Classification (GTDB taxonomy): domain Bacteria; phylum Cyanobacteriota; class Vampirovibrionia; order Obscuribacterales; family Obscuribacteraceae; genus JAIEPM01. The sequence goes on along the minus strand of JBIKOL010000020.1, from coordinate 7,270 downwards.
GCTTTCCCTCTGCAACTGCTTGCTGGTAATGCTGGCGCGCTTCGGCGCGTTCTTGCACAACACCTTTCACCACTCGATTTCCAACTTTCATATTGAAGCTGTAAATCGCAGAACCGGCCGCGAGCGGGAAGATGTATACCGCTTCAAGATGTTCTGCGCAATTATTGCGAAAAACTTGCTTGATAGTGACTTGAGCAACTTGATTGATTACTTTTGCAGCAATATCTACCGAACCGAGCGGCAGTGCGATTTTTTCGCTTCCTCTATTTAGAAGCAAGATTCCCAGCTCGCGTTCTAGCCCGGCTGGCTGTTCAAGTAAAGGCAAGTCAAAAGTGCTCATTAAATATTTCCTCCGTCCTGCTTCTTTTGCAACATCGCATCCAGCGCGCTCTTTATTCGTCGCATTGTTGCGTCTGGATCCTGCTGAGCTTGCCAGCCATCCTGGATCATTATTTTCACGCCCGGTTCAATAACTATTTCGTGCCAGGTCGTTGTTCTAACTTGTTCCCTCTGGGGTGTATCTTGTTTCTTTTGCTTCCAGAACTCTGCCAGGCTTGCAAGTAATGCCTCAAGTTCTTGATTGCTGCGCCCGTACAAACGGGTCTGTATTTCAGAAAGCGGCAGGTTGATTGCCTGAAGCGCCTTAATCGACAGCAGCTGGAGCAACTGCCGCTTGCCATAGAGTGCCTGGCGGCCGTTGATTTTTGGTCTGTCTATGAGTCCGAGTGTCGTGTAGTAGCGGATGGTTCGTGCATCCGGTACTGGCGAGACGCGGTTGTCGTTTTGGGCGCCGAGCAGAGCGTACCTGTTGAGCAGTTGTCCAACTTCTTCAGACAGCTCGTCAAGGGTCAGCGTCGGCTCTTCCGTCTTCATAACAGTATTATTGCAAATTACTGTCACGCTGTCAAGATCGCTTGCTCGTTTCGCTAAAAGGATAGCCTGGCGTGACTTTCTCTTGATTTGTCGTTCTTCGAGGAGCAGTTTTTCTAGCTTAATTTGACAGTAATCGTGACAGTAATCTGCTGACTTTTCTATTCGTGACTGTCCTGGCTCCCCAGCCCTTAATGTCCTGTATATCTGTATAGTCGCTATATTTCTCGGATCGCTCCTTATTTATATATATAGAAAGGGGTCCTGGCGTTACTGTCATACTGTCAGTGTTTTTCTGATTCGCCAGAAAGTCCGGCCTGCTAAGCTTTTGGCCTGAATCCTGCTGGGATTGCTGACAGTAATTATTCGTTCGATGACGCAGTTCTCCCCGGGAGCGCCCGCTTCGCCTCTCCAACCCGCACTCGCTGTGCTCGCGCGGGTCCCCATTACGAGGCTAGCTGCGGCTCGCCGGCTTCAATGTTTTACGGAGGACTGTTTTCAGACGGAGTATAAGCCGGCGAGCCGCCGGCGCTCCCGGATCCGAAATCCGCTTAAATTCGCAGTTCCAAGCGGGCTGATGCGTATGTGTATTTCAGCAATTGCTATTTGTACTATGTAGACAAGAACATGGGACAATGTATGTCTTCCGTTCCTTGCTAAGCGTCACGGTCTCAAGCTTCGCGGGTCGATTTCGGCATACAATACGAATCGGTATGAAAAAGAAAAAGCAATTCAAAGAGGTGGCAGTTGGCGGAGACGCTGTGCTCGAATTCACTCGGGCGCGGTGGAAGCACTATCTTCGCTGGCTTGTTTTTAGTGTGGCCATTCTTTTGTGGTTGATGTTGATGCTCAGTTCCTATAGCACCCACTTCATACGCCACATAGGATTCGTTCCTCAGGAATTTGTCGTTTACGTTCTTTCCACTTTCATGTTGCTGCCTGTCATGCCACAAGTCTTCTTCGAAGTGGATCACATTCGACTTGATCAAGACGGTTTTCAAATTCAAAACTTGATGATGAAGAAGCATGAGAAGTGGGAAAACGTCGTTCAATTTGCTGATCCCAGATATCTCAAGTTCGCCATGCTGAGAACCAAAAGCTTTATTTATTTCCTCAACCGTCGCGATCTGCCTGAGTTTGACAAGCTTGTTGAAAGAATAAAGGAGAAAACCATAAAGCAGCTGAAATAGCTTATACTGTGCTTCTGCTTTTGTTTCAGGCGTTCAGGACAAGATTATGGCAAAGGGAAAAATCCGAATTTTAATTGGCAAGCCCGGTTTGGACGGGCATGACAGAGGCGCGAAAATTATCGCCAGAGCGCTACGTGATGCTGGCATGGAAGTTATTTACACTGGGCTACACCGCTCTCCGGAAGAAATAGTGGAAACTGCCATCCAGGAAGACGTCGATGCCATAGGTCTGAGCATACTTTCGGGCGCCCATATGACTTTGTTTCCTCGCATCATCGAGCTACTGAAAGAGCAGGGTGCCGAGGACATTTTGTTGTTTGGCGGCGGCATTATTCCCGATGAAGATCGTGAGGAACTTCTCAAAAAAGGTGTTGCGGAAATTTTCGTTCCAGGTGGCGCGACACAGAGAACGATCGAGTGGCTCAAAACCAGATTCGAAGACAAAGTTGCCCGCGAACAAGTTAGCGCTGGTTAACGTTTGACACGAAAAGATGGCGCAATGAACTTGCTTCACTGGTGGACCCGTCCGGCTCCAGAGCCCGAAAGCTATGTATTGTCTATCTAGCGGGACCTTCATATTCCGGAATGTTACCGAATCCAAGACCGATTTATTGAATTGACTTTGCCTATCGGGCTAGCCATGTAAAATGAATGAAACCCAGTTTTCCAATTGATTGATTGGAAGATCAAAGTGATAATTGGGTATATAGATAACTGAAACCTATCTATTAGATAAAAAGTGGTCATCCGAGATTAAATTTCGGTCTCAACCCCTTGATATGCGTGTTATACTCCTTGAACTGGTAAATGAGTGGAGCCCTTAAAGTGAGCCAACAAGAACGCAAGGTTCATAGATTCGAAGATAAAGCCCTCGAGGCTATTGGCTTGTTGGCCAAAGCTTGGACGGCCGAAATCAAAGAGTGGCTGACATGCTCGCCGGCAGAAGCCCGCACGCTCAGTGAAGAATCCGGCGCTTCCACATTTGCTCGCGTTGCACTGCTTGACGAAGCAGCTGCTGTTTACGACACAATCTAAATCGACTCGTTGTCAGTTTGTTTGAAAGGCTCCGATTTTATCGGGGGCTTTTTTGTTTGCTGCTAAAATTGCTTGTGGCATCTTGCCGTAACTACCCTACTTTTTACCAGCAATTTCTCGATTAATATGTCTCTAAAGCCACCAGTATATAGGAAGGGCGATGTTGTACTTGTCGCTTTTCCTTATACGACTGATGATGGCCAGACACAAACCAAGCGGCGTCCTGCGGTAATCATTTCTAATGACTACAACAATGCTCGACTTGATGACGTGCTGCTGGTGCCTTTGACCAGCAATGTCACGCGTGCAGCTCGAGAACCTACGCAGGTAGTCGTCGAGATGAATAGCGTAGAGGGCAAATCAGGCGGAATTCGTCTTGATAGTGTTATCGACTGCACCGTTATTGCAACCATCCCCAAGACTCTTCTCGTCAGCAAGATCGGCCAGTTTCCCAATGAAGTCATGGAGCGAGTCGACATGTGCTTGATGATTGCTTTATCCATAGGCCGGCCCGTGCAGCAAGAGCCTCCTCCTCAGCCGGAAGAAGAAGCTAGCTAAGGAGCAAAGTTCCAGAGTCGGTCTACAGTTTCTCTTCTACTTGTATCGTTGCAAGCTCCATGCTTCCTGACTGGCTTGCAAAGGCTCTCCTGGAAAATAAGAGCATTGCACACAGGAAGCAGATAAATGCTGCCGACATTATCGTCATACGCAAGCCGTAATGTTGCACTATCATTGCCATGAACAAGGCGGCAAGCAAATCGCAGGCGGCTATTATCGTGACTCGCAGCCCCATTAATCGCCCGAACAGACGATTAGGTGCGCACAATTGCATCAAGCAAATTCCGGCATTGATGCTTGTAGATTGACAGACAGCTGCAAACAATACACTCAATAATGCAAGCTGTAGACTGCTTGAAAGACATAATGAAAGTAAGCCAAGAGGCAACAAGAGCAATGAAAAGTCAGCCCAGAGTTCCAATTTCTCGCGACTTTTCAATCCGCCGCAAATTAAGGCCCCAGCAGAGAATCCCAGTGCGACTGTGGCCGTCAGCATTCCGCTCTCCTTAGCGCCACCATGCAGAACTTCTGATGCAAATGCAGGCAAAAGCGAAACGTATCTCAATCCAAACAACACGAGGACAATAGTTTGAATGAAGCTGGCGAGAATGATTTCTGAATTGAAGACATATTTGATGCAGTCTTTGTTGCGGATTTGTCTCTGCTGATCATTGCTTGTTCCTGCGCTGCCTGTTCCTGCGCTGCTTGTTTCTGCGCTGCTTGTTCCTGTGCTGTTCGTTCTGAGTTCATCTGCGCTCGCGCAGCGCACCGCAGCGTCTTCTTGTATATTCTGATTCGAATAAAGCCCATTTGAGTATGAAAGCTTAGGTTCAAAGCTTTTTTCATCGCCGCCATCAATTTGCTGCTTCACAGGTTTGACTCTCTCTTTCTTCAATGCCTGCAATGTTAAGAGCGAAAACAAGAAAGAGGCTGCGTTCAACAAAGCGCAGGTGGCTTCACCAAAGGCTGGTAATCGATCGATAAATAGACCTGCTGATGCCTGCCCCAGTGCAATTGAAATTGCACATATACAAGAATAAAGACCGCGAGCGCTTAGTAGCTGTTCACGCTTAACCAACTCAGTGTTCAGAGATTGTCTTGCTGGATATTCGAGCGCCGCAAAGCAACCCAGAACAAGTGCCAACAATAAAATAACAGGCAAACTCATACACTGCAGTGCAACGGCGAAAGCCAAAATTACGGCGAGAATGGCTCCTGACCATTGCAGCGCGATTAAAAGCTTCTGTCTGTCATATTTATCTGCGAGACATCCGCCTGCAAAACTAAATAAGGCCTGTCCTGCCAATAGCATGGCGGTCAGCGCCGCCAGGGCCCAGACAGAATGCGTGATTCTATACACATACCAGGACAGCGCCACCTGCTGCAGCCCGGTGCCCATCGCCGAAACGCTCTGTCCGGTAATGTAGAGCCTGAACTGCGCTGATTCAAGTGCCTGTAGTGATTTCGCTCGACTCGATAATTTGCTGAATTTTGCTTCCAACGTCGACATCATCTGCCTGCCGCAAGCGGTTATTAATCTCTCTAATAACTGCCTTCCCGGTCGGAAGAAATGTCAAACTCGTGCGCACACGCAGGCTAGTTCTGCACCTTTTTCAGCTCTAGTTTCTCATGATCGCTGAGCGGTAATGGAATAATTGGAATTACACTGGTGCGCGTGTAAATCCGCGATTCAATCAGGTTCGGTATCTCGAATTTTGGCGGATTCAAAATCATATTTTTTGGATCAATTTCAAATTTCGGCAAATCGAATTTCTGCGGAATCGTATTTCTTGCGTTACCAAAGTCTTTCGGAGGAGACACGGCGCCGATTTCCGGCTTCACTGGTGAATTCATACCCATTCTGTTGATTGCCTCGATAACTCTAAGCTGCTCAGGAGTAGGCTTGAACGTTTCAGAGAGCTTAGCTGCATTGATGTCTTTTGCGCCAGTTTCCACAGCTGTTTTGGCTGGATTGTTCCGGATGGCAATGTCTGTTGGTTTTATCGAGTCAATTAACTTGCGGGTGTCTACTTTTGTGAGTTCTGCCTCGTTCCATCCTTTGCTTGTTGGTTTGGCGCCGTCATTGCCCTGGAATAATTCGTGTTTTGGAACTGGACGACTGGCAGCTTCAAGAGCGGCTTTGATGTCGGTATTCGTGGGCACGCCTTCGGCATTCGCCCGGAATCTGTTCATCATAGATGACGCTGCGCGCGGACCATAGTGCGCAGCCGATGAACCTAGCATGCCGCCTGCCGCCATAAGCGGATAATCAAAACATGCGCTTCCCAGATATTTTGCTACAGTCGCGCGGTTGTCATCGTAGTTGCCTGGATTTACAAATGTGTCGTACATGGCATAACCGGTAGGCGCTAATCGTCTGACACCATCTGCGATGGCGACGTAACCCAGCGCTTTGCTTGCGACTCTTGCCGCAACACCCCATTTCCCGCCAGCTTCATTAGCCAGTGTGATGCCGGCACCAATTGCTGCGGCGCCAGCAAATTCTAATGCAGTAACGCCGGGATTTTTCAAGGCTTCGTCTTTTCTTGCGAGGAAGCCATCTTTGATGCCGCCTCCTAAAAGCGAAGCTTCCAGCAATAACTTATTGCTGGAATGATTGTCGGCGTTTGCATTTAGAAGGACGTTGTTATCTTTTACGGGCGCAATATTATCCACGGCAGGTTCCTCACGGCTCAGAAACTTTGAACCAGACCCTCTTATCCATGCCCATATAAACGTTATGTCATTTAATACATTTGGGCAATCGTAGTTCTCCCAGCGCGAACCCGGAGCGATATCACAAGTTCGCCATCGCCTTTTAGATGGCCGCCATCCTGCCGCCTTTAGCGGTCGGAACAATCCGGCTTAGTATTAATCCGCTCCTGAGCCTTCAAATAGAATCACTGCAGTGTTTACTCCAGCGTCGAGTTTTTCGTCCGCTCTTCCCTGCGTGACTGCAATCTCGAGAAACCCGTGGCTACCGATGAATGCTACAGGTGTGCCGTGATCTCCCGAAGAATATGAATGTCCGATGCGCCCAATAGAGCGTTTACCGACCTGGCACAATGCGGCATTTTGCACGAGCTCTCTATTGATGTTGGTGATCAGATTTCCAAAACGATCGACATACGCAACAGTTCCTTCAACGCGATTCGCTTTTACCTTCAGCGCCCGGGCCGGCAAGCGCACCAGGCTTGCTACATCAATTTCTTCACCAAGATCTTCCAATGAAACTCCTGCTGCAAAATGCGCAGCAACCGGTCCAAACAAATCGCGTGCGTGGAACGAGCTTGAAATTTCCTTGCGCCAGTAATGGTCTTTATTCAATTCGAACGATCTCACATTCTCACAGTTGTGCAAAATATGCGAAAAAATTCCGTTATCTGGTCCGATGAAAAATTGGTTCGCAGCTTCCAGCGCAATTGCTCTGCGCTTCGAACCCACACCGGGATCAACAACTCCGACATGAATTGTTCCTGCAGGAAAATAGGTGTAACTGTTTCCGATTATCCAGGATGCTGCTGATATGTTCCATGGTGGAAGATCGTGGCTGAGATCAACAATTGCTGCATTGTCGCAGATTCCGAGAATTACGCCTTTCACGATACCTGCATAGC
>JBIKOL010000275.1:0-3175 GCA_044358055.1 Obscuribacteraceae bacterium (SeqCode) | reverse complement strand
AGCTTAGTGGCTCATAGCTCATTATCTGGCTGTTTACATGTAACCGATGCTGAGTTAAGATGCCAGCTCTCCAGTTACAGGAATTGTCATGTGTTTATAAAAGAGCAATTAGCTGAACCTGAGCAATTAGCATTAATGTTTCGCGCGGTGGAGTCCGCGCGAAATGGTGTTGTCATTACAGACCCTCGATTGGAAGACAATCCGATCATTTACACAAATCCGGCATTTACCGATATTACTGGCTACTCTGCAGAAGAAATTCTTGGAAGGAATTGCAGATTTCTTCAAGGGGACGATCACGATCAACAAGCATTAGTTGAGCTTCGAAAATGTATTAGAGAGAATCGACCAATCACCACCGTGTTACGCAACTATCGGAAAGACGGCAAGAAGTTCTACAACGAGCTGACCGTTTCGCCTGTTAATGATAGTCACGGAACCGTAATTGCATTTGTTGGGATTCAAAATGACATCACGGCTCGGATTGAAGCAGAACAACGTATTTCTGAGTTTTATTCTGTTGTGTCTCATGAATTAAGGACGCCAATTGCAAAAATCAAAAGCTCTTTGTCTGTAGTTGTTGATGGAGAGGCTGGTCCCGTTAGTGATCCTGTAAAACGATTTGTCGATATCTCGGTAAAGGCAGCAGACAATCTCTGGCGTTTGATCGAGAACATTCTTGATTTCAAAAAGCTCGAGTCCGGTAAATTCAGGCTATTGCGCCAGCGCTTGCGCCTTGGTCAATTGGTTGAAAGCGCTGTCGCGGAATTCGAACCCGTAGCAAAAGCAGCCTCAATCAATCTGGATTGCAAGGTTCAGTATGATATAAGAGTTGTGGCTGATGGTCAAAGACTGGTCCAAGTTATCGAAAACCTGCTGAGCAATGCAATTAAGTTCTCGCCGGCCGGGTCGACCATTCACGTTCGCCTCCTGAGTAAGGAAAGCCATACGGCGCGTGTTGAGGTCAGCGATGAGGGGATCGGTATAGCTGCAGACGACCTCAGCAAACTATTCGAGAAATTTCAACAGGTCGAATCGCCGGATAGCCGTGTGCGCGGAGGAACGGGGCTCGGTCTTGCTGTTTGCAAGGCAATCGTCGAAGCGCATGGCGGCAGGGTTGGGGTATTAAGCCAGCCCGGGCAAGGAAGTACTTTCTGGTTTGAACTTCCCCTTGAGTCGGCTGAGTGATCCTGTTCTGGCAAGCTGAGCAAGCATTTTGCCGCGTTCACGTTCTGTTCACTGATAGTCGGTAACATTAAATGTGGTCCTAATCAAGTAAAATGGAAGTTGGTAATCGAACGAGATGGACGCAGATATGGGTAAGGTCCTCCTGGTTGAAGACGATGAAGAATTGTCGGAAGTGTTGAAGCACACTCTGGCTAATCGCGGTTTCGTTGTTCAAGCAGCGAAGGACGGCAATTCAGCTCTTGAACTATTGAAGGTAAATCATTACGACGTGATTGTTCTTGATTGGATGATGCCTGGCTTGAGCGGTATTGATGTATGCAAACGGTTGCGCAGCAATGGCAACAAATCTCCTATCCTCATGTTAACCGCAAGGACAACCGATGATGATACTGAAGAAGGATTAGATGCTGGGGCTGATGATTATCTAACCAAGCCTTTTGAGAACAAAGTACTTGCTGCGCGTCTGCGCGCATTGATGCGCAGACCGCCGGTTTGTGTGGAACCGCTTGTCACCATTGGCGATATCACATGGGATACGGTGCGCGGCGTTGCTTCGCGTGATGGTGTTGATTTACACATGCGTCCGATGGTAGCTAAACTCTTCGGCTTCTTTGCTCGGCATCCAAATCAATTTTTTTCGGCGGATGCCCTGATAGAACGTGTCTGGCACGATGAGTCAATTGCTACACACGAAACTTTGCGTGCGCACATTAAACTCTTGCGGAAGGTGATAGATTTGCCAGGAAGAGATTCTATGATAGAGACTGAACGCAATCGCGGATATCGGCTGATTAAAGAATAATTTCTACGTTCACTTCAGGTTCACGACTGTCTGGCTATACTAGGTGTGTTGAAGCGGTTCTCGGGACAAAGAGCTTACGGGAAAGAGAGGAGGAGCTTATGAAAGTGTTGATTACAGGCTCACGAGGTCTTCTCGGCTCCTACATCGTTCCTTTTCTTGAATCAAAAGGACATCAGGTAACGCGACTTGTTCGCAGCAATCCTCAAGCCAACGATGTATTGTGGAACCCTGAAGCTCGGCAAGTCGATAAAGCGAAGCTTGAAGGGTTTGATGCAGTGATTCACCTGGCTGGCGACAATATTGCTTCCGGCAGGTGGACAGCATCTAAGAAAGACGCTATTCGCAAAAGTCGGGTTGAAGGCACCAGATTTCTCAGTGAAACTCTGGCAAGTCTGAGCAAGCCTCCTAAAGTTCTTGTTGCTGCATCCGCAATAGGATATTACGGCGATCGCTGCGACGAGATCTTAACGGAGGCTAGTACGCCGGGAACTAACTTTCTGGCGCAGGTTTGTAAGGAATGGGAAGCGTCTACTGCACCGGTGGAACGAAGTGGTACTCGAGTTGTAAATCTCAGGATTGGGGTGGTTCTAAGTACCAAAGGTGGAGCGCTCAACAAAATGTTGCCGCCGTTCAAGATGGGAGCGGGAGGCATAATTGGTTCAGGCAAGCAATATATAAGTTGGATTACGCCGGAAGATATATCGGGTATTACAGAGTTTATATTGACGCATAATGATCTGCGCGGACCTGTCAATGCTGTTGCACCGAATGCGGTGACAAACCATCAGTTTACTGCCGCACTTGGGGCGGCGCTTAAGCGACCGACAATCTTTCCGGTTCCCGGTTTTGCTGCGCACTTGCTTCTTGGTGAAATGGCTGATGAGCTTTTGCTTTCAAGTGCTCTGGTCAAACCTGAAAAGCTCTTATCCGCCGGATATAAATTCAAGCACGAGGATATAAAATCCGCTCTAGTCAAAGTCCTCGCAGCAGCTTAAAAAGCCTCCTGCATTTTGCACTTTTGCAGTTGGCTCTCCCCCACCGGGTTGCGCTTAATCGGCGCAACCCGTTTTTTCTATTCCGGGAGCGCCGGCTGCCAGCCCAATACCGTTAAGTTAAGGTTGTCAGCGTCAAGTCGACAATCCTGGAAATCCTTACTAGATGAGGGATTTACTATTTTGGTTTAAA
>JBIKOL010000091.1:0-35986 GCA_044358055.1 Obscuribacteraceae bacterium (SeqCode) | reverse complement strand
TACGTCTTATTCCATCGTTATCAACACGATCAAGAGATCTTTCATGAGCCTGCTTAGCTTCCTCAAGGTACTTTGCTTGACGTTGAGCCTCAGCGGCTTCAGCTTCCGGATTTGAGCGAGTGTATTTGCCATCAGCACCAAATGTCCGGATATCACCATCTTCGGATTTGATAATCAGGCTTCCATTCTTATCCATCTGCACACCTGTAATTTTAGGCAAAAGCACAGAGCCATCGTAATCCTTTAACCATGAGCCCTGGAGTATTTCGTATCCACGGTTAGACCAGCTGCCATCGCCCATTTTGCTTGCCTTCCAACCAATTTGAGAAGTAGTCGGAAACTCGCGAGAAGGAACTGTTGCCTCAAGTTTAAGCACCTCTCCTTCGGCATTTTGAGTGACTTTCACTTTAGCTTCGACCTCACGATTGCCTTTCACTTGAGTCGTGGCATTTATTTCAGTAACCTTTGGCGGCGAGACATATTTATAATAACCATAGTCCATTGCGCCAAAAGCAGCACCAAAAGCCGCATAGCTCATGCTATCGCTAAGCAATTGCTGAGTGGAAGGAAGCAGAGAGCCATCTTTAAATAGAGCGGTGGATTCAGCGTGTGCAATACCACCAGCCACACCAGAGAGCCCACCAACTGTCATGGAGCCAGCGAGCGATCTTATCTCGGGCACAGCAAACATGCGGCTCTGATTGAGAAAGCCTGAGGCTCCGCTCATTGCTGCAAATGTAGTCGCCCCAATAGCTGAATTCTGAAGCCTATCTTTGAAAAAAGTGCTGCTGGAAGCGTCGCTTGGAGTAAGTAGCCCAGCATAAACTCCTCCAATCAGCCCAGAACGCAGTGCACTGCCAGCAATACCATTGCCCCCCAGATCACCAAGGGCCGCATTGCCGACACGACTCAGCACGTAGTAGTCCACAGCTGCTCCAGCAATGTTCCCAGCGGCTGTTCCTATACTGTTATGTTCAGGCTGGCCAATCAAATTCATCTCGGGCAAATGAGTACCCACAGCATGATTCACTACTTGAGTTAAGCCATTTACCGGGCTCTCAATCATCGTGTGGCCCAAGGCCTGAACAAAGTCCACGGCTTGTGACTGTTTTGCTTCTACTTTTACGAGATCTGATTTTTCCAGCATAAGTTACCATCCATAGTTTCCATAACTCTGGACCCAATCCTTGATCATGCTGTATCCAAACTGCGTTTCTTTTTTGACGCGCGAAATCCCATAGTGGCAAAGTTTACGAGACACATCAAAATCAACTGCACAATTTGGCAGAAGCACAGGCGAAAAATACTCTGAAAGAAACTAAACCTATTCCTCGCGCTAATCTACGCTATGCGTTTTTAAGCCGGACCTTCCGAACGTCCGTCCTGCAAGATCTACCAGTGAATCAAATAATACGGAACCGGGTTCAGCATTAAAATCTTCAGAACTGAGACCAGTAAACCCTCTTATAACAGGAACGGCAAAGGCACTAGTTTAGTACCAAGCTTCGACTCACTCGATTAACAAGAATCACCACCCCAGATACTTCAAACAAGAACCAATCCAGTAAACAGACAGCGTTCTATTGCCGTCTGTATTCGACTTACCTTTGGCTGCCGTAGAGTTGCGTGCAGCAAGAAAGTTCCTTTTTTGGAGACAGCTCCATGCATTTACGCAAAGCGTTTTTGATTCTGACTTCTGCTTGCCTTTGCCTGCTTGCCCTGGGTGTTCTGGGAAAGAACATCTGGAGCGAGCTGCAAGTAAGCAAAGCGAAGCCAGTGTCGCCGTTTACTCCTGGCCAGGCGGAAAACCCGCCGATGCTGCTCATGGACGAAAGCACCGGGCAGGTATACCAGACCATTCAGCGCGACCCTGTTAGCGGTCAAATCCAGAGTCTCACAGCTGGATACAAGGACGGCCGCAGTGGCATCTTCCTCTTCGAAAAGGGAAGGCTTCACGCTTACCGTGGATTCGATGAAAACCAAAAGCTGCGCTTCGAAGCAGAGTACGCGCCAAGCGGGCTTTTCGCCAGCTATCGCGCATTGCGAACCGACGGCAGCGTAGAGTTCTCCTTCAGGCGCCTTCCTGATCAGAGCGAAGAACTGCAATTCTTCGACAAATCAGGCTTCTGCATAAAGTCAGTGCGCAGCGCAAGCGATGGCACGCAAACGATGAGCACACGCTCTTCTCCAGCCCAAACGGCAGAGATAAGCATCGTCAAGCCAGAGCCGCGAGAACTTCAGTTCGGATTGCTCAGCACGACCGACAAGAAATGGCGGTTTACTGTGAAGCTCACTGGCGCTCGCGTCAGCGAGTGGGAGTACCGCGATCAAGAAGGCAAGTTGCGCCACCGCGGACGGTGCAGCCCGGAAGGCGAGATCGAGATCGTCTACTTGAACGATCAGGAACAGCCCGCTCTCAAGCAGCGCTGGACCTGCATCGGCGAAGATTGGTCTCGACGCTTCTATCGGCTTGCCGAACTGCAAAAACTGAACCCTGACGAAAGCATTGCCGGCTCAGTACTGCTTCATGAGGACGGAGTCACTCCACGAGAAGTCAGCACTTACTGGGATGGACACAAGTCCAACACCGAGTATTACGACTCCAAGGGGTTCCTTTTCCGGCAAGAGTACTTCGATTCAAATGGGTTCTCAAACAGCGCCTGGGACGTCCCTGCCCAAATGCGGCGGCAAGCGAAACTTCCTCGCGAGATTCTCAACGAAGCGCGAGACAAAGCAGGTCCCATTTACCGTCTCAAGGGGTTCCCCTACGCCAACGCGCTTCCCGTTGAGGGATTCGCGTTGAATCCGCTCTTTGTCCTCCCCCAGTAAACGCCCAGGAGATAACAATCTATCCGAAGAATCTGAGTGAATCACGTTCTTCCAGCTTACAGAAAGGACAACAATGTCCGAAGCTTTATCACGCTGGTTCAACACCACTTTTCTCGGGCGCTGCTGGCAGCGCTATCAAGATTACGTACAGTACTGCCTGACCAGCGGTAACATTCCAGCAACCCAGCCCTGGCTCATTTACCCGAGCCGCATGCTCATGGGATTATGGCAGTGGCTGCAGGTTGGTCGCGTCAGGGTCATCGGCGCGAAGCATCTGCGTACGCCCGGACGCGTCATTTTCTGCTGCAACCACAGCTCGCTCCTCGACGCCATTGTTATGCACCCGCTGATGAAGCGGAACGTGCGTTTCATGGGCGCTTACGAAGCCATGCAAGGATATGGCGGCCTGAAAGCCATCCTTATGTGCGCAATAGGCTGCTTCCCGGTCGATCGCAAAAATGGGCGCACAGTGCTTGGACCCGCGACGGATCTTCTCACGAACGGAGAACCGCTCTTCATCTGCCCCGAGGGACGCGTCGACAATACAGGCACCCTCGGAGAGTTCAAGCCCGGTGCCGCGTTAATCGCGCGCGCAGCCTACCGCAAACTGCAGGGCAAGGAGAAGGTCGGCATCGTGCCGATTCACATCTGTTACCACAAGCGCAATGTGAAAACAGGCGACACCTGGAACTTCTTCAAAATGGGCTTCACCTGGCGCGGCGGAGCCACGGTTCACGTATGCGAACCGGTGTGGATCAACGATAATCCGCAACTGGGCGCATGTGAATTCATGGAACTGGTCAGAAGTAAGATCGCGCAATTCAGCTGCACATGCTCGGTCAGCGTGTGATTGAAATGCGCAGGAAGAGACGGGCAAGAACTGCTGGCTACAACACAGTTCTTGCCCGATCTCTTTTTTACAGCAGCTGCGAGCATTTATAGTAGACCAACTGGTGACCGACTAGAGCCAGCGGCCGCTTCGGCTTCAGCACTCTATGATTTAGCAGTTTCGATTCCGCTCTTCGTACTTACGGAAGACGCAGCAGAGAGCTCTATCGAGTGCTGATCAACCGGGAGCTTAAACCAAAAAGTGCTGCCCATACCTGGTTCCGAATCAACACCAATACTTCCGCCATGTTGCTCGACAATTGCCTTGGAGATAGCAAGCCCAAGCCCTGAACCACCTTTGACAGTCTCATCCGCTTTCTCCACCTGAACAAAACGATCAAAAATCTTCAGCCGCTTTTCTTCGGGAATACCTCTACCACGGTCGATCACTGAAAATCTAAATTCATTCCCTTCAATTCGTTCGACTTTCACCGTAATCGCTTCTTTCTCTGGCGAAAACTTGATGGCGTTAGATAACAAATTGATGAGCACCTGGCAAAGCCGATCTCGATCTCCATGCACCCTCATCGCAGGGTCTCCTATATCTTGCTGCAAAGCAATTTCTTTTGCTTCGGCTGCTTGCGCGACGGAGGCAATAGAAGATTTGACAAGCTCAGCTGCATCGAATTCTGAACAATCAAATACGAACTTGCCGGCATCCATTTTCTCGATATCCAAAAGATTGTTGATCAAACGAATGAGCCTGTTAGCCTCCTCACTGGCGATCTTGAGCCTGTTAACGCCTTTGTCGGTCAAGGATCCAAAAATATCTGATTCGAACAACTGAAGTGATGATGAGATGGACATTAGTGGAGTTCTGAGTTCATGGCTGACGATTGAGATAAGTTCTTGTTTGAACTTCTCCAGTTCGAGCAGATGCATACCGGCGTCGTAAAAGACCTTATCCAGGTATGCGATTTCGTCGCCACCACGAATAGGCGGGTCAAGGGCTTCTCGCTTGACCAACCTGGCAGTATTTTCCATGACATGCTTCAGTCGCGTGCGTAAATTGCGCATCATGAAGACCGCAAGACAAACGGACAATATAAAGTTTGCAAGCACTCCACACTTGAGGGTGAATTCAAGATCTTTGATCATTTGAAGTCTTTGAGAACCGAGAATCTCGCCTATTTCTCGTTCCCTCAGCATGAGCTTTTCTTCTGCTTTTTGCGCCTCAAACAGCGGGTAGATACCGTTGACAGTTTCGGGATCTGTCGTAAAATTCTGCTCCTGTCCAGACAAAACCTGTTTAGCCGGTCCACTTGCTTTCGCAGATCGAAAAGCCAACTTTTGCAAAGAATCGTAGAAAACCCGCAAATAACGCCGGGATTCTTCACTCTCTCCTAGTTCTTGACGGTCACCGGAGCAAAGACTTTCAACTTTGTCGAGCACACCGAAAACTTGTTTTTGATCATCAAGACAGCGCTTCCACGATTCCGGATCTTTGCTAGAGAAGGCATACATAGCTGCATAGTAGAGCTCAGCGCCTTTATTCAAAGTGTTGAGGATCTCAGTCGAAACGTTTTCCCGCTTGATTTGCAGGCTAATCTGATTTAGTAAATGCAAAATCAAAAAACTGAAGGAGATTTGAAAAATCAGAGGCACGGACAAAATCACCAGGCCCTTCTTTAATACGCTAAATTTTCGGCTTCCCATGACCGTGGCCGACTTAGCTGTTGCAGACTTAAGCAGTGATGATCCACCACCATCCTCCAATTCTTTGGTCTGCCTGGCCTTTGCAAGCGCAGGGGCCGTCGCCGGAACTTTGAACCAGAAAGTGCTTCCCTTTCCAGGTTCAGAATCCACACCAATCAAACCAAAGTGCTTTTCCACAATCGATTTAGATATGGTAAGACCGAGTCCGGTTCCTTTCTTAGTTGTGGCGTCCCGGGCGTCAACCTGCTTAAAGGGCTCAAAAATTTGTTTGCGAAACTCTTCAGGAATTCCACGCCCTTGATCGCTTACACGACATTCAAGCCAATCTTCTTGCGTACTTACATCGATGCTTACCTGCCCTTTAGCAGGCGAAAATTTCATCGCGTTAGAAAGCAGATTTACAATCACCTGAACGAGTCGATCCCTATCCGCATAAACCTTCCCGCCTTTACTATTAACTATGATTTCGATGCCAGATTGTTCAGAAAGCTCTTTGACTGAATCAACAGAAGCCGCTATGAGCTCGTCCACATAGACTTCCTGCGGCTTCATCTCGAGTTCAAGCCGGTCAAGATACAAAAGATCCGCAACAAGCCCCATCAAGCGCTTCACGCTTTTGTATGTGCGCTCAGCTTTGTGCTGCGCCTTCTGTGGCAATTCTCCATAAACACCGGCACTCAGTGACGAAAGAAAACTTCCCACAGATGATAATGGGCTTTTTAATTCATGGCTCACAACACCAATCATTTCTTTCTTAAATCTCTCAAGCTCCCTTATTTCCATCGCAGATTTAAAAAGAAACTGATCTAGTTCGGAAATCTCGTCGTCACCTCTTAAAGGATTGCTTAGCTTACTGCCTTTCGAAAGGCTTACAGTATTCTGCAAGATTATCAAAAGACGATTTGTAATGTTGAGACAGAAAAACACGGCAAGCAATACAATTATGACAGCCGCAGCGACGATGCCACCATAAACAGTGGCACACATAGAATTCATGGCTCTGGTAGCCGCCCTGGTCTGAGCCTCGCTCTCCTTCAACAGTTCATGCAAAAAGTTGCTTTCTGCAAGATATTGAGTTGAACTTTCTCCAAGCAATTGCAGGCTTGAAGATTTCCAGGCTGATTGCAAAAGAACAGGCTCGTTTCGAAGAAGAACTTTTATATGCTCGTCAAAATCCTCTGCTTCTTTTCTATAATCTGAAATGACCTGTGCCAGCCGCATTTGCCAGATTGCTTTACGAGCCAGGGCAATGTTTGTCCCAGAATTCTTGTCCATATGATATTCGGAAAAGTTATAAGCTTTAGCTAACCGTTTCGCAGCGGACGCACATCGCAAAGCGGTCATATGGCAACTGATTACATCCTTCAACAAATGTTCACGTTGAACGAGTCGATCTAAGTCAGACAGTCCAAAACAAAGAAGTGAAATGAAGCTCGACCCGAAAATTAACGGGACGGCGACCAGAATCAAGCCCTTATGCACCATTCTTATCTTGAGCATTAATGCGATTATACTCGCATTGGCTTTGAGAACATTCTAAGTCACAATTCAGCCACGAAATAATCACAGCTCCATCCTGACAATGTGTTAGTATCGCGCCACGTATGTATTCTTATTCGTACCCCCTCTTCGTGATACGCCAGCGGATGCCATGTTTTGAGGTCAATAGCAGTGCGCTCATTTCAAGCACACCATAATTCTTGCAAAAAAATCATCAGCCAGAATTCGAGATTTTCTGTGCGTAAGATGCGTAGTAAGTCTTTTAGCGCTCGCAGCAAAAAAGGCTCAAACATGGTTGAAGGAGCCGTTGGGCTAATGATCATAATCACTGGTCTTATATTTGCAGGACTTCTGCTAATGAACTCCGGAGCGCTAATTTATAACCAGGAAAAAATTGGTTTTGTAACCCACTCAGCAGCTACCTATGCAGCAGCACTGACGAATGCAGGCACGCGTCAGTCCGATGTAGAAGCACAAGTAAGCAACACGATGGCAAACATTGGGCTATCCGGTGCAAACACAAGCGTCACTATCAAGGATATAAGCCTCGGCGCCGGCGCTAACGCCAAACCGGCAGTTTCAGTTACTGTTGCTGCCAGGTTGCCGACAATGCTAAGTTCAAGCTTCGGCAATTTATTACCCCAAGAAATTCAGCTGACTGAAACCTCCGTAGCACTTAAACCAATAAATAATGTGCAATATCTGGTCATCATGAACGTAGTAGGACAAAAGGTAACCGTACCAATGATAAATTGCACTGGAGATCTTCCTAACGATGGCTTGCCAGCCTGGTTTACGAATCTGGTTGGAGTTACAAGAATACGCTGATCAGAAAAGCCCATTGAATTTTGAATTGCGGAGTTATCGATGTTTTCTCAAGCTAAACAAAAACCAACACTGGTCCGGATGCATAAATGCCGACAAAGTCGCGGCTCCGGTATCATCTTAGGTGTCGTCAGTTCACTTTTGCTAGTTTGCAGCGGCGTGATGTCCGTGCTGCTTTTACTGAACACAGGGGTCTCAATGTACTACAGGGAGAAGCTTGGATTCATCGCAGATCAGGCTGCTACTTACGCATCTACCTACTCCGCATTTCTTCAAAATACAGGTACGCGTGATTCCGATGTGAGCGCCATGGTTAACGCTCTTATGAGCAGCATGGATCTAAATAGCAGCAACACCACTGTTTCAGTCACTGGTTCTACAAGTCCAGGTCAGCAGATTTCCGTCACCATTACAGCGAACTTGCCGATAGTAACCTCCTCAGCTTTTAGTTCAGCAATACCTCAAAGAATTCGTTCGACTTATACTGCAGTGGCAACAAACAAGCCTTACGCAAACTCCTACATAGTCTCAATCGATCCTCTTTTCGGCAAAACTACCGGCAATTTGACCGACCCCGCAGGTCAGCTACCTCCAGACGGGCAGCCAGCCTGGTTTATTAGCCTGGGTCAATTCTACAAGCTGCGATAAATACCCATTTTTTTCACTACCAGGATCAAGCAAATGCATCAGCAAACAAAACTAATAAAGGGTTTTGGCACTAGAAAGTCGTCAATTCATTCCGCACGTTCAGCGAATGGCTCCGGCATCTTAGAGGCAGGCGTAGGATTGATGTTGATAATAGGCGTTACTGTGTCAGCGGTTCTCTTGCTGTTGAATACCGGATTAGCATCATACAACAAAGAAAAGATTGGCTATGTTGCAAACCAGGCAGCTTTGTATGCAACGAGCCTCAACAACGTCAATGCTCAAACCAGAGCTTCAAGTGTGAGCTCGTTTGTGGATACCCTCTTCAGCCAAATGGGAGTCAAAGCGGCAAATACCAGCGTGCAGATTTCTGATTTCGCCGTTGGCAAGTGGGCCGGAGTGAAAGTCTCGATTTCCACAGACCTTCCGACCCTCAATTCATCGGCTTTGAGTACTATGCTGCCTCAGCAATTGCACGTTTCCGACAATGCAGTAGCAATCAAGGCTCCCTATGCCACTCAGTATCTGAAGGGAGTTGACCCCATCGGCTCAGGACAGGTCGTCGTACCCATTATTGAAGCACCCAACGGCATATTGCCGGCCGACAGCCTTCCGGCATGGTCAATCGGACTGAATAATCTTCTAAAGCTTCGATAATGCTTTTTTGCGCCTGATTTCGCCAGTCGTGCCGGATGGTACAATCTGACCCATGCCAAAAATTGCTGTATTACCTGACTTTATTGCCAGTCAGATCGCCGCCGGTGAAGTGGTCGAACGTCCATCCTCGGTAGTGAAGGAACTGGTCGAAAATGCAATTGATGCCGGTGCATCCCAGATAGAAATTGCTGTCGGCGCTGAGTGTCGCGACATCAGAGTCGCTGATGATGGCAGTGGAATGAGCCCAGATGACGCCGTTCTTGCTTTTCAACGTCACGCTACTTCAAAGCTGAGCTCTGCAGAAGATCTTTCCAATTTGCACTCACTGGGATTCCGAGGCGAAGCGCTTCCCAGTATTTCCTCGGTTGCGCACGTCACCTGTATCACAAGAACAGCTGACGCTGCTGCAGGCACGAAGGTTCAAGTAGAGGAAGGCAATGTAATTGCCCATGAAACCGGATGCTCCGTAGGAACAATCATTGAGGTCTGCGATCTTTTTTATAACGTTCCAGCTCGTTTGAAATTCTTGAAAAAAGGTTCAACGGAGTTCGGTCATATCCATGAAATTGTCCAATCACTTGCGCTTGCCTATCCAAAAGTAGTTTTTCAATTGCTCAATCAGGGCGAAGTTGTGTTGAAAACATCCGGTTCAGGCAAGTTAGCAGAAACCATGATTGAACTTGGACTGGTGAAACCGAAGCAAGAACTTGTTCCGATTACGGGTGTAGATATGCGCTTCGGCATGGCCGTTTATGGTCATGTTGCCAGAGCACCTGTTTGCCGCGGCGACAGGAAATACCTTATCACCATCGTGAATAATCGACCGGTAAGATGCTCTCTGGCACACAAAGCGCTCGATTACGCCTTCTCGGATCTAATACCAAAAGGCAAACATCCTGTGGGCGTACTGAGCATAACTATCGATCCGCATCTGGTTGATGTGAACGTTCACCCGACGAAAAAGGAGATTCGCTACAGCAATTCCAGTGATGTCTATCTCGCGATCCAAAAGGCACTGATCGAAGGGCTGCGCAAATTCCCTGAGCCGAAACACGAAGTTCCTGCAGAGAAAGAAGAGCTTGAGGCCGAACCTGTTCAGCCCGAAGAGCGAAAAGAAGGCAGCGGCAACAGCGACGACAGCACAGAGCTGCTACCTGCCGCCAACCTGGAGATTGCCACCGCATATAGTGACAATGATGGACCTGTGCCTGTGGTTCGAGAATCAAGAGAAGTTGCAATAGGCGGGCGCACCTACCAGAAAATTCAGCAACTTGGATTGAGAGAGCGTCTGGTTAGCACACCACCTAGCCGCATAAGCAACAGTGGTCAGTACCAGGCAATAACACCCACTGTGCCTCAGAAGCAAGCAGCGAGCCTGCCTGTTGGCTGGCGTCTAGCCGGATACATCTATAACACCTACATTCTTTTTGATACCCCAGAAGGTCTCAAGTTTGTAGAACAGCATATTGCTCATGAGCGGCTGATCTACGAAAGAATTCTTGCACAACAAGAACAGCCGGGAAGAATCAGCCAAAACGTACAGAGGCTTGTTATCTCGGCTCCGCTGAATCTGACTCCAACACAACGTGCTTGCCTGGCTGAGAATCTCGAGCAATTGAAAGATCTCGGATTTGATTTTGATTTCCAGCCAAACTACATAGGATGCACCCAGGTGCCTCTTGAACTGGCAACGAAAGACTATGTTGGAACGGTGCAAAACATAGTCGAACAAATCTTGAATTGCGATAATGCCGAGTTTTCTCTGGAAGCGACAAAATCGATCGCGTGTCAGGCTGCAATCAAAAATGGCATGGGTCTAACAGAGACAGAAATTGTCGATCTCGTTTCGGAATGGTATGCCTGTCCCCGGAATAATACCTGCCCACACGGACGCCCGGTAAGCTTGACTTATAGCAAAGATAAACTCTTTGAGCTCTTTCATCCCAAGTGATTTTGGACTCTCGAATTTTTGGTAGGGGCGCCTCACGGGCGCCATTTGAGTTACTTGGATCTGGTAGGGGCGCCCGTGAGGCGCCCCTACCAGATCCAAAATGTAAGCACGAGATCGCGACCATAAACACGAGATCGCGAAGATGATCGAGATCTCAGAGGATGGCTTGCGGAGCTCCGTCTATGAGTTCGCATTTTTGCCTGCGCGGAACAATTCACGCACCTCTTATCAAGGCCAAAATGAACATCGTCGTCTGCAATCCGATTTCCTCTTGAGATCCAGATCTGCTCATTAGCTGAAATTGGCTTCAGAAGCCGGATTCCAGGCGAAGCAATTTGACTTGCCAAGTGTTGATACATTTCGCGCAGGCTCGCGGAGAGATCTAGCACCGCAGATGCCACCACGTTGCAAACAGCCACTGCTGCTGATTCTAAGAGCGAGCCTCTGCGCAATAGGACAATTATCGCGAGCCTAATTCGGTCTAACGACATTGAATATATATGTCGAAATCACTAGTTTATGGTGTTTTCCAAGAAGACATTTTCCCTCGCTGAGTTTTCGTTTATCCCGCGCAGAAGCCATACGCAGTCATCGATTTTTACTGAGAAGGTTCCAATCTGGAGCTGAGCGCGGGACCTGGATAAATAATCGGAGCTGAATCCGCAGTGTGGCGGCGGCTTCAGCTTCTCCTTGCCGTGTGCAAGGTTCACCTGTTTTAACAACTTTCAACAGAGGAAGCCACAATGAGAAAAAAGCTTTCCAAAGTTGATGTGACAGAACTCCTCGCAAATGCGCCGATTTCGCGCGTTAGCGATATTGAGATCTGGACACATCTCGTTTCTCCTCAAGTCAAAAGCTTACTGGGCCCCATCGAGTCGACCATGATTGGTCCGACTTTGATGGAAACCGCCCACCCGCTTTTCACCGGTGACGAAATCAGCAACTTGAATAACCACCTGCTCTATGGTGGCAAGAGCGGTTTCGTGCGCTTCCCGTATGTGGCAACCGTGTATAAGACCACTTACGGCGCCCTGGTGATCAAGCGCGACCCCAACAAGTTCAAGGTCTCCGGGTGGATCGGCGACGTCCGCAAGGGCAAGGCTGATCTGATCTACAAGTGCGCTCTGCGCGACCGCCGTTACGACGGCACGCTTCGTGGCAACGACTGCGCGCTCATGGATTTCACCTACGACCAGAAGGACAATGCGCCAATTTCGCCTGAGCTGAAGAGCGTGGAAGTTTCCATCTACGCATTCCAGCCGGGTTCGCGCATTGGACAGGCATCGGGCGATTTCCAGCTCGAGAGCTTCGTCGCCAATCCGTTCACGTTCCTGGACAGGCCGGAACTCTTCCGTCAGCACTTCGATCGCATCTGGAACTCACAGCGCGCGCCTGGTCAGGTGGCGGCGTCGATTTCCGATGTGGCGAAGTTCATCGCGCCGAATTTCGACTTGATCGCGGCTCGCAAGGGCTACGACCTGCTTGAAGATGCGGCCAGCCACTACCATGTCGCGATGTTCGCGCAGGCGGTCGGCTATCGCATCACCTATGAAGACCAGGCGAAGCAATTCGCTCAGCTTCAAGAGGGCATTCAGCGCATCAAGAAGTCTGGTGTGGAACTCAGCCGCCCACAGGAGTCCTGGGTTGCAGTTGTGCAATCCCTTCCTGTGGAACTGATCCCGCCCCAGCTCTACCTCGGCGGGCCGAAGTGGCTGCAAGACAACATCTCGCAGGACAACTTCTGGTTCAACAAGCCGTTGACCGACAAAGCACGGGCGGCCGTCCCGGGCACCATCAAACGCGAAGTCACCCAGAAGTAAAAGGCGGACCAAGGATAAGCGGGAGGCAGGAAGGGCAGCAATGCTCGGACTGCCTCCCGCGGTGCCGCCAACAGGGAGGAGCTTTGCGTGATTTAACCACTCGGGCTTAGCCCGAAGGAGAAATCATGCTCACTTTCAAATCCTTCGATTCAACAGCAATGTTGGGGGTGACACCGCTTTCGCGTGCACAAGTGTCGGACTCGATGGTCTGGGAGCATCTGCTCACCCCGACTGTCAAAGCCATGCTCGGCCCATTGAAAGAACTCGGCGAGCCACGGCTCTTCGAGACTACCGCCGGTCACTTTCCTGGCGATGAAGCGACGAACCTGAATGCTCACAAGATTTATGGGCAGGAAGGCTTCGTGCGTTATCCCTACATTTCGGTTTGTCATCGCACCGCCTATGGTGCGCTGGTCATCAAGCGAGATTTTCGCAAAATCAAAGTAAGCGCCTGGATTGGGGACGTGGACGATGGCAAGGCGGAATGCATCTTTCTTGTTGCTCTGCGTGACCGTCGATATGACGGCACAAAAGCAGCTAATGATTGTGCCTTCCTGACCTTCCCATACGAACACGTCTGCAACAAGCCGCTTGCAGCCGATTTGAACTCGCTTGAAATTTCCATCTACAGCTTCTTACCTGGTTCTCGCATTAAGGACGCCTGTGGCGACCTCGAGCTTGACCAGTTCGTCGAGAAGCCGTTCACGTTCCGCGACCGCCCCGAGCTCTTCCTCAAGCTTTTCCACAAAGCCTGGGCAAGCAAGCGCGGACCAGGTCAGCACGCAGCGCCTATCAAGGACACTGCCAAAGTGCTTTTGCCCGGCATTGAAACCGTGGCGAAGCATTGCGGCTATGACCTGCTGGAAGCGGCTGCAAGCCACTACCACGTAGCGATGTGGTTCATGTCGAGCGGGTTCCGCGTGAGCTATCAGCACGACGTGAATACCATGAGCGCAATCGCGGCTGGATTGAAGCGCATCAGAGATAAAGGCACACCGCTTACCCGACCTCAACAGTCCTGGGTTTGCGTTCTGCAAAGCCTCTCTGATGAGCAAATCTGTCCGCATCTCCAGCTCGGAATCAAATGGCCGCAGGACAACATTGCCCACGACAGCCTCTGGCTTTGCAAGCCGCTGAGTGCCAGGGGCTCAAAGTTGCTGCTGCCGATCCCGGAATAAGCCTGCGCTTCGTTCGAAGCGCCTCCGAGCTTCAAACATAGCCCTCGCGTTTCGCGAGACGCATCCTCGTTTCGCGATGACGTGCATCGCGCACCTTTCGCAGACCATTACTGCGGAAAGTTATTTCAATGAAAACAAAGAAACCAACAGAGGCGCGAAGCACCAATGTCGCAAGAGAACTTGCGAGGGTAGCTCACGCCTAAAACAAGAGGTTCGCAACATGAAAGCCTTACCCGACCGGAATATAAGCTCCGGAGGGTGCCTGGCGCATTACGTCATCAGCGCCGGCGGCTCACGAGCGATTCTTGCTGGTTGTGGCTCGATTTTCGCCAATCAACTGGCGGGTATCGAGTATCAATCAATCGGCGGCGTGAGCGGCGGGTCAATCCCCGCTATCTTGCTGGCGTCGGGCATGAAACCCGCACAACTCCTCAAGTTCGCACTCGACGTGGATTTCCGCGAAAAGTGCGTGAACACCGCTGGAACGTTCAAAACGATTCTGGCGATTCTCTTGAAGGAGTACCACGAGCACCCTGAAAATAGAACCCCTCACGGAATCATGGAAACCGAAAAGCTCGGCGAATTCATCGACGAGCTTGTGCCGGTTTGGCCGGACAAGTTCTGGACCATGGCCGTCGACGGGCACTCGATTATCGTCTTCAAGAAAGACGGCATCTTCGAATACACGGACCACGGTAGCTGCATCAAGCTGGCTGACGACCCCGGTTCCACCGGTTTCGCCGTCCGCGCGACCTGCACCATTCCTGGTATCACCAAGGCTCCGTTGTTCGGAGATCGTTATCTCTTTGATGGCGCCTTCAGCAAGTACGGCATGTGCCCGGTGGCTGTACCCATCGATCACTTCGGCGTCGCCCCCAAGGACATCATCGGCGTTTGCGTCGGTGAGGATCTGATGGAAGGCGTCACCGGCGTTCTGCGTGGCTTCTGGAAGTGGGTCTGGGGCGTCAAGCCCGACACCTCCTGGGGTCCGCACACCAAGGGCGTTATCGATGTCCACCCGCACGTGGATCACATCCACGCGCTGCGTTTCGAACTGTCGGCCGACGAGAAGTGGCTGGCGGTTCTCGATGGCTTCGCCTGCACCGTGCACACCCTCGCGGCTCACGGTTTGCTCAAGGGCGAACGCCTCCACAAGGCTCTGACCATGCTGAGCTCGTTGCCCGACCTCAAGTCGGCAGTGCTCGGTTCGCTTGGTGAGAAGCAAGTGCTTGCTCACCACGCAGAGCGTCTTTTCAAGGAGCACGGTCTGCTCTAAGAGAAGAAATACATTCTCGTCGAGCCATTTATTGAGAGCTCGGTTTCGCGGAGAACAGGTCCCGGACATGCACCAACCACGGTGGCGTGTTCGGGACTCTGTTCCGCTGCTCTGTTTCACCCCAAGTGATACTCAAACTCTGTTCCCGGACTGGCTTTTACATGCCAGTCCCAATAACGAAAAGGTAGGGTAAACCTATGTCCAAGAAGAACAACAACACTCTGGTCAAGAACGACGGCAACCTCGCCGAGGACGTCCTGCGCGATGCGGGCAAGAGCGAGGACGAGGTCAAGCGCACCGGTGCGATCGATCGCGCCGACAGCGCCACCGACGAACTCTACGGCGAGCGCGGCCGCACCACGGGAAGCCCCGTGCACCGCGTCGTCTGGTCCAAGGCTGGTGTCCGGCACTTCCTGCCCGGGCAGAGCCAGGTCGATCCGCAGGTCGAAGAGACCGTTGCCCGCTCGATCGCGGCGCTGAAGGCCAACAAGGCTGCCGGCACTGCCTACGACGAGAACGGCAAGGTCAGCAAGAAGTCCATCGCGGACCTCGGCGCTGCCGGTTACTGGGGCATGCTCATCGACAAGAAGTACGGCGGCCAGGGCGCGTCCCTGAACCGCTTCACCCGCATGATCACCGAAGTGGCGGCGGCCGGCTTCCCGACGGAAGCGGGCATGTCCTCCATCCACGGCTGCATCGGCGCGGTCGACCCGGTAAGCGTCTTCGGCACCGACGAGCAGAAGGCTCGCTTCCTGCCTGGCCTGGCCTCCGGTCAGCGCATCTCGGCCTTCGCTCTCACCGAGCCGGGCGCTGGCTCCGACCTCACCGCTTTGAAGACGGTCGCGCGCCTGGAAGGCGACGAGTACGTCATCAACGGCGAGAAGCTCTTCATCTCGAACGCGATCCCGGGCCGCACCATCGGTCTTGTGACGCGCGTCGAGGGCGAAGAGAAGCCGGCGGTCTTCATCGTCGAGCTGCCCGAGACCGAGAACCAGCACTTCCAGATCGTTCACTACGGCATCCACGCTCTGCGTCATGCCAACAACAACGGCCTCAAGTTCGTCAACTTCCGCGTGCCCGCTGCCAACCGCCTGTCCGCGCCTGATGGCAACGGCCTGGTCATCGCTTATCACGGCCTGAACTACGGTCGTGTCGCGCTCTGCGCCAACGCCGCCGGTGTCATGCGCCTCTTGCTGCGCAGCATCTGCCCGGAGAGCTGGGGCAAGTACCGCGTCACCTTCACGCAGCCGATCGAGACGCGTGAGCTGGTGAAGAAGCGGATCGCCCGCCTGGCTGGTCTCATCGTCGGCGCCGATGCGCTGCGCGAGTGGTGCTCCAGCAAGCTCGACGAAGGCTACCGCGGTGAGCTCGAGTGCATCATCGCGAAGATCTTCGGTTCCACCGCTCAGAAGGAAGCCGCCATCGACATCGCCATGACGACGCACGGCGGTCGCTCCTTCCTGCACGGCCACCTCGTGGGTGACAACATCCACGATTACCTCGCCCCGCTCATCTACGAAGGCGAAGGCGAAATGCTCGCCATGAAGTTCTTCCTCTCGCTGGCCACCGAGCACGGCAAGAACTACATGCTGCCGCTGGGTAACGGCATGAAGGCCCTCACCAAGGGTAAGGTCTTCTCCGGCGCCTGGCAGCTGATGAAGTACGGCGTTCCGTTCGCGTTCTGGAACATCAGCACGTACCTCAAGAGCTTCTTCAGTGGTCAGTCCGTTTCCGGCATGAACCGCCGGCTTCAGAAGCACGTCAACTTCGCGCTCAAGCAGTCCACCAAGCTCGCCCTGGAAATCTCGACCAACATGGTCAAGCACCAGGTGAAGCTCGGCGACCGCCAGGCGCGTATCGTGCACATGAGCCAGCGCGTTCAGGACACGCTCGTCATGTTGGTCACCGCCATGTACGCTCACTCCAAGGGCGACGAGGCGACGATCGCGGCTGCCGACGTGCTCTGCCAGGACCTGCGCCGCAAGCTCACTGGCGAACAGCCCAGCGACGCCTACTTCCGCGATTGCAACAAGCTCGCGGACATGGTGATCGAAGGGAAGTTCACGCAGATCGCTGGTGTCGAAGAGACGCCGGTTCTGCGCGGCTACCAGAAGTAAGCGACGCAGCGACTTGAGCCAATGAGTTGCAATCTGGAGTAACGCAGTCACAGTCAGTAGTGCAACCAGCACTACCGGCGGTGCCTGACTCGCCCGCCCGCAGTTCACCCAACCGTGACACTGCGGGCGGTGCGAGCTCCAGCTTCTTTTTTTCGTTTCCATCCAAATGCAACTCCCTCGAAGGGATCAAGTCAATGCTTGAATTCATCCTCCTGAGCCTCGGCTCAATCCTTCTGCCTTTCCTGATTTTCACCTGGTTCAATCGGCAGACTCATCTGCTTTACCAGGGCGAAGTACAGGTTTCCAGCATCAGCCTGATGCCTGAACTGCGCAATAAGGACTACGACTTCATCACCGTTTTCCTGCCCGACAGCACGAGCGTCGTCGCCGAACTGAGCAAGGCACGCCTTGCCAAATTCCAGCAGATGCGCGTTCCGGTCGGAAAAGGCTACGCCAACATCGCGCGCGACATTTTCGGCAAGCCTTACGTCTCGGCTCTGCAGCTCCCTGGCGAAGAGTCGCTGCAGGTGGATAAGGGCGACAGCGGTCTCTATCTGTCGATCGCCTATTTCCTGCTCGGATTTCTGTCCTTCACCTGCGTGTTCAACCCTACGATGCATTCGGACATCGGCGACCTGGCGGTGCTTCTGCCGGCGATGCTCTTTGTGGTCTCGGGCTATTCCCTCGGCCGCTTCAAGCTGCCGTCGCTCTCTGCAGATTCACCCAGCCACTTCCTCGGCTTCATTCCGATGGGCTCAGGCAAGACAGGCATCGCAACGATGAGCGTGCTCGCCCTGGCAATCACAGCGGCCTCGTTCTATTACGGCGGCCTGCTTTTCCTGCTCGGTATGAACACAGCAGTTGCGTTCGGCATGATGCTGGCGCTTCTGGCAAAGCCCTACGCCAGCAAATAAGCTCTGGCTCCAGATGCGGGTGTGCCCTGGCATGCCCGCTATTTTTTCTTTTCATTTCGGAGTCCCACTGCTGAATAGCAGGTACGGGATCTCGTCATTAACGGTAACGAACGAATCCGGATCGAAACATCGATTCGGTAGGAGCAAATATGAACGAACACAATGACGACGCACCCGCCCGCATCAAAGGCGTGGACGTCTCCCACTACAACGGTGTCATTGACTGGAAGAAGGTCAAGGAAGCCGGTTACCAATTCGCTTTCCTGAAGGCGACCGAGGGCGTCGACCTTGTCGATGAAACCTTCGCTGCCAACCGGCGAGGCGCGCGCGAAGCGGGTCTCTCCGTGGGCTACTACCACTTCTTCCGCCCCAACGATTCCGTCGACGCGCAGGTGACTTTCTTCATCCGCACGATCGGCAGACTCGAGCTGGACGCGCTGCGCCCCGTCCTCGACGTGGAAGATCCGCGTATCTGGCGGCACTACACCGTGCAACAGCGCGTGGCGATGATCGTTGATTGGTGTCAGAAGGTCAAGAAATCACTCGGCGTTACGCCGATGATTTATGCCAGCCCGAAGTTCGTCGAGGAAATCCTCGAGAGCGCTCCGGAGCTGGCTGCGTACGACCTCTGGATCGCCAACTACAACGTTCCCGAGCCCAACGTGCCGAAGCCCTGGACCAAGTGGATCTTCTGGCAGAACAACGACAAGGGCACCGTGCCTGGTATCAACGGCGAAGTGGACATGAACCTCTTCAACGGCTCCGATATCAGCAAGTCGCGCTCCAGGGACAACGACGACGTCGTCGACGATGAACCTGGTCTGCTTGCGAAGATCCTCTTCGCCGGAATTACCATCCTCTTCTTTGTCGGACTGATTGCCGTCCTGGCTGATAAGTTCCACAACTAAGCTTCAAAGCCTCAAAAGAAAGGCTAAGTTCATGGACCAGATCAAGTACGAGATCTATTGCCTGATTGCAATTTACGCTCTGGCCCTGATCGCCGCGTTTGTCTGTGCCAATCGTAAGAGCAAGTGCTAAACTCCCGGAGCTGTGGAAAACCTTCACCTGGTTTTCTGCAGCTCCCTTTTATGTGGAATTATATTATATGCCCTAGTATTGCAATAAATCATAGTCGCGCCAGATTGCTACAATAGTTCAGTCTGAGGAATCTCCGCCTGCCTATGATTCAGGTCAGCCAAGTGAAAGAACGCTGGGATCACATTCGTGAGCCCGTCCTCAGTGTCTTTATAGCAATCAACCTGATTGCACTTACTCTTGCTCTCTTTCCAGAATGTAAGCAACGAGATTTCTTGATTCGCCCCCTGGAATCATATGTCTGGGCTGTCGGGCTCTGGCAGGGAAGCGGTGGCGGTGTGTTCGCGCCTGATCCACCCAAACAGATTTTCGAAGTCAAAGCCAGAGTAAGAATGCAAGACGGAACTGTTCGAAACTGGCAAATGTGGGATGCTTCCAAATACGATCTTTTCACGCGCTTCTGCAAAGGTCGCTGGCGAAAGCTCAACATGTTTACGCAATACAAGTCCAAATGGTTGCCCGATGTGGCACTTTATGCCGCAAGACAATTTCAAATAGAGAATAACCCTCCTGTCTTTGTCGAAATGGTCCGACGTGTGCATACAATTCCAGCACCAGGATCGTCCAAAGTTCAGCAGCCTTATGACGAGGTCTACTTCAGCCGCAGCATCTCAGCGGAGGACCTCAAATGATCAGCCTCAAGCAGCTATGGGATCTATGGCGACGCTTCTTTTTTCAGTCCTGCTCGCCTTATTCGCTTGCTGTATTTCGCATCTTTTTTGGACTTGTGGTTCTTGAATCTGCCCTGATCAACTTGCCGGAAGTGCCGCACTGGTATGGCGTTCATGGGCTCATCAGCCTGCAGCTCGTCAAACAGCTTCTGGGCAACAGGTGTTTGGACATCCTGCTGTTTCTTCCAGCCAATGATCTTTCCGTCTGGCTTTTCTATTCCTTCTATATATTGTGCGCCGCCCTCGTTTGCTGCGGATTCATGACGCGCTTCAGTTCGGTAGGGCTTTATCTCTGCATTACAACTCTGCAATTCCGCAATCCGATTATCAATAACAACGGTGATGACCTGATGCGAGTCTTTGCCTTGTTTCTTATGTTCTCTTCGGCTGGCGCCGCCCTTTCTGTCGATTTCCTCATCAAGAAAAAGAAATCGGGCAAGCCCGATCTCCAGCCTGAAAAGATAAGTCCCTGGCCGATTCGCTTTCTTCAATTGCAAATGGCAATTGGCTATTTCCTTTATTTTTGGACCAAGACGATGGGATCAACCTGGCTGGATGGAACAGCAGTTTACTATGTCCTGCACAACTTCCAGCTAGAACATTTTGCCTGGCCCCTGGACAAAAGCAACATGCTGATTTCAAAGCTATTGACCTGGGGAACGCTGCTCATCGAGTTTTTCCTCTGGAATTTGATCTGGATCAAGGAACTGCGTTACTACATGATAGTCGGGGCCCTTTTGCTTCATGGCGGTCTCGAACTCACCTTGAACATTCCAGTTTTCCAGCATGTGATATTCTGCGGTCTTCTTCTCTTTGTATTTCCTGAGGACATGGAGCGAGCAGTCACGCAGCTGCTGTCAATGACCCGCGCAAAAGAAGCGGAGCAGAGCACATGAAGATATGCCGCAAAAGACTCCGCTGCCTGCTAACGGTTTTCATCGCCTATCACATTCTGGCAATCAGCATTGGCTCTGCCTATCCGCATCCATTCCGTGACTGGCTTTACAAGCCATTTCAGGCTTACATCAACGCAATTGGCTTGAAACAAAATTTTGTTCTATTTGAACGTGCACCAATCTACGATACAGAACTTGGCGCCATAGCCAAATTTGCTGATGGCACAGCGCAATCAGTATCTCTGGCTGATATGCAAGAGTTGAGTCCACTTGAAAGAACAAAGCAAGCATTTTGGGCAAACTGGCAGCGTTCCATTCTCGATGAAAACTATTCACTGATTAGACCAGACGCTTGTCGCTGGCTGGCAAACAAATTACCGTCTAAGACAGCCGTTCAGGAACTACTCTTATACTGCAAACTTAAACCAATAACAGATCCTCTCACAAAACAAGCAACCGGTCCCCCGGTGCAACAAGTCATCTATAGCTCCAAACTTCGCCAGGAAGGGCCAAGCAAATGAAACTCTTGGATCTTCAAAGATTATGGCGCGGCTACTTCTTTTTAGCTGACTCGGCATTACCAATTGCCGGATTTCGAATTGCCTATGGGCTACTGGTTCTTGGATGGCTGTTCTTGCTTCAAAATGAATTTTTGACCTGGTTTGGCACCGACGGGCTGCTATCGACAAGCTCAGCGCAAGCACTTAGCCATAACTTCCTTTTTTCCACCCTCGCACCCGCGCTTGACGATACCATATACAGTGGCATCCTAATTGCCGTGGCGCTTTTCGCAGTAATGCTTACAATCGGGTACTTAACCAGATTGAGCGCGGCTGTAGTCTATATAGGGCTGCTGCTCTTCTCTCTGAGAAATCCCGCCGTAATTCCATCTTGCTATTCATTACTGTTGGCCGGTGCATTTTACCTCATTTTTTCACAGGCAGACAAAGAGCTTTCAATTGATCGGTTCCGCAGCAAATCAAATCGTAGAAAGTGGAATCCATGGGCTCAGCGACTTTTCCAATTACAGATCTGTATAATCTACATCCAACTTTTATGGATACACTTGGGCAGCAGTTCCTGGCAGGATGGCAGTATTTTCTATTACTTGACGCAGTTATCATCCCTGGCCCACCACAGCTTTCAATTGCCTCCAGAGAAACTATGGTTATCCAAATTTATTAGTTGGAGCATGATGCTAATTGAATTTTCTGCATGTACACTCATCTGGATCAAGGAATTCAGGTACCCAGTCATTCTTCTCGTGCTTATAATGAATATTTTTCTGGATTACGTCTTCAATGTACCTGTATTTTATTGGCTCCTGGCCGCCAGCATGCTTCTCTTTGTTGACGGGAAAGATCTTCGCGATCTCTTGAACAAGCTCCCGTTATTGAGCCGAAAACAGAAAGTCAGTTCATCAAGTTCCTGAACAAAGCAGCCGTTTCTGGACTCGATTGTTTCCTGTAACGCAATTCGAATTTCCAAATTTCTGGAGTGATATTTTTCTTTAGTGCGCTCGCAATGGACTGGCGCTCTTGATCGTTTGCTGCACGCGCATAGGCATCAAGAAGCGGCGTTGCAGCACGAGGATTATGTGTTGCAGCCAGGGCGTTTGCAGCTTCAATCCGTTTTTCTGGAGTGGATTCGATACTTTGCGCTTTATTGAAAGCCTCAAGCTTCGTATTGAATTCAATCTGACGCAATCCTTCAGCCGCCTTATCGGCGACCCTTGAATTGAAGTGCTCGCTGAGTTCTTGCAGAAATGGAGCTGTTCTTGCTTGCGCCTCTTTTGCCAGTATTGCAACTGCGTCCTCAACGACAGCTTCATATCTGTCTAAGGCTCTTAGAGCTAGGTTCACTCTGTCATCCGGCTTATCCCCCACAGCTTTGAGCGCTTCTTTCCAGGCCAGCCGCAGTCCTTTGTTGTCTGGGGCGCGATCCATAAGTTCAAGTGTTCTGGAAAGTCGGTTTCCTGATCCTTCATTAAGCGTAAGCAATTCTTGATAGAAACGGCTTTCCGGATCCCGCATCCTTGAAAGCAACTCCAACGCGGATATCCTGCTCTTTGCACCAGTCTCCGATTGACCCAGTAGAAAGTTTCTCATTTGCTCAACCCTCGTTCGAGAGTCGACGCCATAACCGTTTGTATCCGTCAGCTTAGCCCATCCAGCCTGAAATGCCGCTTTGCGAATCTCGGGGTCGCCTTGAGTTTTGGCTTGCTCTGCCAGGAACTGAAAATCTTCCTTTCCAGCAATTCTTCCCAATAGCCTGATCGCCGGGACTGCTCGCTCGGTTTCACCGGCTTTGACTATTTCCCCCAGCTGCATCTGCGCCTCAGGAATAATGTACTTCTGAACGTAATCTATCCTGCGGGAGAGTTCTGCCCCGTGGGTTCCTGGCCATTTGCCACTGGCATTTCCGATGGACTTCAGCAGCGCTGTCGTCATCTCTACCGTTCTCAGCGGAGCACCGTGGGCGGTATCAAGGAATTTGTCAGGGTCTGGATCCAGCAAGCTGGCAAAGTGTTCAGCCCAATTCTCGTCTACATTCTTTCTCGAATACTTGCTTACAAAGTAGCCATCCTTTTCCAGAGCAGCAGCCTGATCGAATCTACCCGACTCACCGATCCAGTTCCACTTGAGTAAATGCCCAAATTCGTGTTTCATATATTCGCGCAAGAGAGGCGAGCGATCCTGTGCATAAACCGTGATACGCCCATCTTCCTTTCCTGCTGTCGCAGCGGCTTTGAAGCCTTTCTCGTATTCTTTTGCATTCCAGGCATCAGTGTGTGCGCGATCTTCTCTAATCAGGAGATCTTTGACAAGACTTCTATCCGGCAATTCGTCCAAAAGTTGGACAAAGTCAGCCGGGTGAGCACGCAGCTTGAGCGGATGAGCGTCCAGATCGATCCGCGCTTGTTCCACTTTGGCTGCAAAATCCGGACCCATGGTGTACAGCTGAGGGTCCTCTGCAGCCCAGAGTCGCAAGTTCAAGACTTCGTCCAGCTTGCGCGCATAAGTCTCCGGTATCGTTATAGTATTGCGTCCAACGTTATACACGCGAACAGTGTCGTTGAACGATCGAAAGCCACCATTGCGCTGGAACTCTTCAAAAGTCTTGCTGTTAGCTGCAATCTGATCGGCATTTTCTGCAGCAATCCAGTAATTCAATTGCTCGGTCCGCGGATTACTCAGCCTGGCAACACGGTCTTTAAGTGTCGTTTCTGAATCATCAAGCTTTGCCCTTTTAATTTCGAGTGAATCCCAGAGTTCATCTGCAGATTTTTGCGTGGAGAATTTCTCCTGTGGAGTTTTTTCGACGGAGTTTTTTGCAAACGACTCTCTGGAGGCTTGCTCCGCTTTTGGCGCAGAGAATCGGGCCATTGCCGCCAGTCCAATGCTTCCGCTCAGCGCCCCAGCTAAACCGCCTTCACTGGCGCCTCTCAAAAAGCTGTTGAAATCACCACCTGCAGCATACCCTTGCACTCCGCCAACAATGGATCCGCTCAAATAACCGGAGCCCAAACCAGACAACGCAAGCGCGGACGATTGGGATATTCTCCCTTCGGCGCCCAGAGCAAGGGCAGCCTTGGAGGCCCGACTGGCTATCAAGCCAGCAGGAACAGCAAGAGCACCACCAATGGTGCCAGCCAGAGCCGTTTCTTTTGCCCCATGGACTAAGGAAAAATTCTTGTTTTGGTCTAGCCATGTCTCAGGCCGGAATGCAGTAGTGACACTGCCCATACCGGCTCCCAATACCGCAAAGCTTGCCGATTCTGCAAGCAAGCCTTTGCCCAGGCTCGACTGAATTTTTTGCCCAAGTGCACCTTCGGGCAAACAGTTAGTCGCGATTTTGTTTAGCGCAGCTCCTTCAAGAAAATCTTTGGCATAATTGCCCGCAATATCCGTCGCACTGCCATTAATGTGAGTAAGAGCTGTGGCTCGAAGCAACCCCGCAGCCGATGCGCGCATGCCGGGAAGCATTGCAACAGTGTCAGCAGCAACAGTAGCGAGCTGATCACTGTGTTGATCCCTTTCTTTTCGCTGAGCAGCGCTAAGGGTCTCTGGAGAGCTGAGGGCATTATGCACAGCTTCAACGAGATATCCACCCAGAGTGTCAGGTCCCGAACTTTTTTGAGAGTCGGGAAGCAATTCGCTTTTTGTAAGTGCTAAACGATCGCTGGCCATTTACTGCGTTCGACTACCCTGCTCTGACGCATTAGACCACCCTAATCTAACAATCCCCGGGGTGAGCGCCTAGGGTGTATACACGTAGTCCGGAATACGCGCAAATAAAAAGCCCGGGGCATTTTACGAACCCGGGCTTAGTATCAGATTTTCTAGAACTACCTTCCGGCTGCTGCCAGCACTGGTTGAACAGGTGCAGTTGCAGGAACAACGATATTCTGGCCGTGCTTCTGGAAGTTTTTCTGCCACCATTTCACCATGCCTTTGCGACCGATGACGATATGGCAATCATGGCTGTAGTCATTGTGCGGATATTCAAATCCATAACCATTTTCGGTACCGATTTCCAATCCTGCACCCAGGGCGATTGCTGCTGAAGCAGCTGTATCCCAAGCCATCAAGGTTGGTCGGATATGAACAAAGGCTTCCGCTCTGCCTGAAAGCACTTCGTGTACATCAACTCCGATGCTGCTTGCTGTCATCACTTCGATGCCGGGGATTGTGCCCGCCCACAAGTTCTTGTTGTAGTCGTTTTTACTGATCAGAGTTCTTACCGTTGTTTCAGTATTGAGCTCACCCATCTCTACTTTTGTCGTTTGTCCATCTTCAGTCAAACGGAAGGTTCCGCAAGCAGGTCCGCCAAAATACAGGGTATTCGCTGCCGGAATATAGACTAGCCCAAACAGAGGATTATTCTCTTCGATGAGACCAAGCATGACGGACCACTGTCCTGTCTCCTTGACGTAGAACTTTGTGCCGTCTATCGGGTCAATAAACCATCTGCGCGCGCCATCAACACTGGCTTCGAACGGATCTTCTTCGGAGACGATGTGATCTTCCGGGAAATGGTTCTTCAATTCAGCCAGCAAAATTTCGGATAGCTTCTTGTCGGCACAGGTGACCAGATCTTCCGGTCCACTTTTGGTACTGATATCTACCCCGGCTCTCATCTCCAGAGCGGTCTTACCAGCAGTAACAATCATGGTCAATAGTGACTGAAGGTAAGAGGGATTAATCGGTAAAGTGGACTGGTCAAATTCCGGAATTCTGATCATGATGCGCGAGCCTCTTCTTGATAGTGCGTAGAGGGTAAGTATGTAAATCAACCTCTATAGTGAATATAAAAGTACAAAAAGCAAAAAGCTGCAATTCCTTCCCACACAAGAATTGGCGTTTCTGACAGAAGGTTTATTTATAGTTTGCTAACGTAAAAACAGGACTGCTCAAACTGCGAATATTCGCATTCCTTGGCAGCCAAAGTTCACATCATCTCGACTTTTGCCCGAGAACGGCATGCATAGTGCCTGGACAGAGAAAATATATACAAAATTTAGCGTGGCTTCAAAGGGAATAGTGATGGATACCCATCTCGACAAAATCTCTCTTCTTGCTTATGACTGGTTTGGAAACTAATGCATCCATAAGCGAACCCCGGGTCAATAAAAAGGAGCACCATTTCTGGTGCTCCTTTAAGAAACCGAGGCTTTTAATTACCTCATTTGCCCATTGCCCGCCAGCCCGGGAGCAAGAGACATTGGTTGATCTAAGGCAAACTGCAAGCGTGTATTGCTGGGAATTTTCACATCCTTGCCCTTACGCCAGAGATTGCTTCCCAGCCCCACGGCGCCACCAGTAGCGACACCAGCAATTGCGCCAGCACCGACAGAACCTGCAACGATTGGAGCGAAACAAATACCAAGAAGAGTACCGCCAGCTGTCCATGCAGCTGTGCGAACAGCTCCGGATTTAACGCTAGAACTTGTTGTTCTACCTTTTAGATTGCCTTGCTTGTCCTCATGAATGCCTTTTTCGGCTTGATTGGCAGTTACTATGGCAGAAAGCGGATAGCGAGTGCCCTCTGGGGTTACAGCGGCAGTCAAGCGCAACGTAGTCATGCCATTTTTTCCAGTCATCCCAGCTTTTTCGGCATCACTAACTTGTCCTTCAAGCACCGTGTTGGCCGGCAAGACAAGATCGTTGCCCATATAAATAGGCGCGTAAAGCTTAGCACTGAAAAGGTCTCCGGGTTTTGTCACAGCGCTGTCGATAGCACTGGTAAGCACCGCATCTAGTGTTGTGCCGGATGGAACATATGTGACACGACCTTGAAGTTGTTGCCCATTATATGTTTGAGCAAAGGTCGGAAGCACAGTCCCCATCGCTAAAACCACTGCGACCACCATATGTACGGGTGATCTTTTCATGTAAACGCTCCTTCTAGAATAGCCGTTATACAAATTGAAGAATAACATAAAGATTCCTGATAAACAAAATATTCTCAAAAAAGAGGATGAATGGAAAGCCACACACAAAGGCACGATCCAGCTCCGTTGTCAACAAAGTTTTCTTGTCTCATCATCCGACTCTATTTGTTGCATATCCAAAAAGTATTCAAGTTCGTGCAACCGCCGATGGTGTACACCTGCTTCAAGAAGACACATCAAGCCCAAACAGCAAAGCATTCTGCTGATTTCAAAATAGCATTTCATAATTAGTCAAACCTAGAATTTGAAACTGAATACGGTGGCGGCACTCTGGCTTATCAGACAGCCATTAAATACGGTGCCAACTTTAGTAAGCGAACTGGTTCTTCGAGCCGATTCCGCAAGCTGCGCTACATCTATACTTGCTCCTGGAGCGAGAGGACTGTTCTCGGAGCGCGCCAGCTTGAATGAGGTCGATCCCAAAAACCATGCCCTGCTAATACATTTGAGCTCTGATACAGAAGCAACCTTTCTCCTGACAACCATCTGTGATCAGATTTTTCTTTCTTGTGATCAGCAGCCCACAGTGAATAGCATCGTTTTTGATTTCTGCATCTCTCTAAATTCCAATCACCTCAGCAAAGCCCCAGCAAGTCTGTCTAAACAAAGCCACGCCCGGTCGCAAGTGCGATAGGTATTGGATTAGTCGCTTGCAAGCTCTC
This sequence comes from Obscuribacteraceae bacterium (SeqCode), assembly GCA_044358055.1. GTDB lineage: Bacteria > Cyanobacteriota > Vampirovibrionia > Obscuribacterales > Obscuribacteraceae > JAIEPM01. Next base: position 7,952 of record JBIKOL010000091.1, on the reverse strand, counting down.
GAAGAGAAGCAGATTGCTTACGGAATAAGCGAGTTCTCTCGCTTGTGTTTCAACATTTTTCCTACGGAGCGTATGATGCGCCTCGCTCAAGCATCTTTGTATTCCTTCATCACTACGTGCTATGGAGGATGCTTCTACTTTGCCTTCGGTGTTTTCTCAACACTGGCACAGAAGGGCAACATCGCCGAATTTCTCGGCAATTTCGTCATCAGCATGCTCGTTTGCTTTGCCGCGTTCACCTTCATCTTCTACGAGGTGATGGGTGCCTTTGAAGAAATCAACCGCCCACGCAACGCTGCCGAGCAAAACGGACAGAAAGACGAGAAAAAGGACTAAGAATCCTGACACCGTGATTTAACAAGAGAGCGAGAATTCGCTTGCCGCGATTCTCGCTCTCTTGCTCTTCTTTGCTTTCTGACTTTTTGCCTTTTTGCGCTCTTTCTAGTATATCCCCTAGTAGATACAAGCTCAAAGCCCGGGGTGCCAGAGCAAGGCGAAGCACACTCCGTTCCTATCGTTATCTTGCCTAAATCGCCGTCGATGTTTATCATTTACGCTCACCGCCAAAACAGAAGACCATGTCGAAAAAAATCTCCCGAAAGCAAAAACTGGAAATGTTAAAGACTCTGAAAAAGTCACAGGACCAATCTCGCAAACTAGCTGATGAACAAAGCATCAATATTCTCCAGACCAAATTGCTGGAGAAAGAACTGAATGAGATGAAGGCACATCTCGAAACTCTTGAACAAAAGCGAAACGCCCTGCAGGACAAGATCAACACACAGGAACAGCCTTAAGCCACGCAGCTTTTTCGGAACCGCCGCAACTAGTTCTAAGAGTTTATCAGCTCAATGATTTCTCGCACGTCCATATTGGACAAACCGAGATCAACCAGCTTTCTTGCATCGCTACGCAAATCAAGCCCAAGCATTTCTGATGAGCGCTCGATTAGCGATTCGATTCCCGGCACTGAAAGATAGGCTACTGATGCCAGTTCTTGCAGCAAGAACAAGGTGTCCGTCACTGCAGCAAACAGGCGTTGCTTCTCATGTTCAACATGATCGGAAAATTCAAAACTAAGAGCAGCTCTTTCCGAAACGCCAACCTTGTACATTTTACCTATTGCATGCAGTTCTGCTTCAATGGTGTCGAGGAATTTTTCCTCTTCCGAACTCAACACGTTCAAAGAGAGTCCCTTTTTCACACGGCTTAAATGGAATAACCGAACTGCTATTTGAAGAATCTTGCTTACGTCCGAAAGTCCGCGCTCGAGAACATTCGATGCCGGCACTAAACCATTAAACAGCTGTCGGCCAATATCCAGCCCGCTCCTGGTTTCATTGACTGAACGCCCGCATATTTGCACTTGCTCTTTCAGTCCACTTATTTCAAGAGAGCGACCTTCAAACTTGCAAGAGTCAAACAGCGGCCCCATTTCAATAATGTTCACTGCCATGCGCTTACGCAACTTAAAGATAAGGCAGGATAGCTCAAAAGTAGTTCCCATCGGAGCATCAACGACAAAAACTGTCTGCCCAGGGCGAAGCATCTCTGCCACCATGTGCAGTGCCTTCCTGTAATCACTGGCATTTCCACACGCCAGCAACATATCGGAGCTTCTGTACATGTAGTCAGATTCCACACCGGCTGCGAAGCTTAAACGACCAGCTTTATAGCTTATATTGTCTCCGCGTATCAATAACTGCTCAGGAGGCACGACTTCCTGCGCAAATCTGACGGCGCGGCCACGAGATGAGAGCAGGGCTGCTACGGCTAAACTTTCTACGCCAGTACTTACTATATCCACTTCTTGACAGAGCACACTCGCTTCGAGAGCCAGAGCTAAGTTATGCATAGACCACACTCCTTGTGGTTATCGAAGGCTAGTTCGAGAACCAGACATTAGGTCAGACTAATAGAATAGTCAGGATGTTGCGACAACACAATATGTACTAACAAACTGTTAATCGGAAAAGGGGGTCAAATCTACAATGCAGCATTTGTTGTGGATATGCGAAACCCGCACATAGCGCCCATTTCGACATACGTTCTTAGACACATTATTTATGAGCAGTTGTGTGACTTTTCTTCACTTGAAAATTTAACCTTAAACCTGCAGGAACGCCAGAATGCTGATAAAAAGCCGTTCTCCGCAATATCAGTCGAAGAAGGTTTTTACGGCCCCTGCGGCGATTCTAAAGACAACCCTTGTCAACCACACACCTGATGCCGGAAATCTGGTTGCCAAGCACCGGAAGGCGCAGAACCTTTTATTAGCTCCGGAAAAGGAAGCACCGTATGCGGTGCCTTTCAAAGGCAACAAGCATAAAAGCGTTCAGCCAACAATCAAATTATCTATGAGTCGAACGCTTCCCAGCTTGGCAGCAACCAGGAGGAGCATTGGCGTCTTCGCTTCCTCTAATGGTTCAAGAGTCAGAGGGTCGCAGGCTTCCAAATACTGCAGGGAGAACTCCGGTGTCTTACGCAGCTTTTCTCTGGCTGCATTCAAAGCCTCCTTCAAATTGCGCCGTCGCGAAATTGTGTCTTCCCTAACTACACAAAGGGTTCTATATAAGTCTGGAGCACGCTTGCGTTCATCAGAGCTCAGATTCAGATTACGGGAACTCAGTGCCAGCCCATCTGATTCTCTCACCGTTGGAACCGGAACAACCTTTACAGGTAAATTCAAATCGCTAACCATTCTTTTGATGATTGCAAGCTGTTGGTAATCCTTCTCTCCAAAATAAGCCTGCTGTGGTTGAACAATTGAAAACAATTTCAACACAACCGTTGCTACACCAACAAAGTGTCCCGGTCTCATTGCTCCGCATAAACGATCTGTTAGTTCCGCAGGTGGTATCACTTTAGTGGAAGTTTCATGCCCGTTTGAATACAACTCTTCTGCAGCGGGAAAAAAAACAACCGAGACTCCAGCATCACGGCAAAGCGAAAGATCTCTCTCGAATGTTCGTGGATATCTGTCAAAATCTTCATTAGGTCCAAATTGCATTGGATTAACAAATATAGAAACCACGACTTTTTCGCATTCACGAACGGCTCTGCTAATAAGAGTCATGTGCCCGTCGTGAAGAGCACCCATTGTCGGAACGAAACCAATAAGGGGGCGTTCGGACTGGGTAGCGGCTTGCTCTGCCCGCCAGCTACGATAGTCACTAATCGTTTCAATTACTTTTGTTTCCGTGGCCGACTTCATCCGAGAAACCCCTGTAGAAAAGTCCTCATTATAAGCCCAGTCGCCCCTCAAATCTAAGCGCGGGACAAGAATGCTTAATCTGCTTTGACGCTAGAAATTCTTTCGACAGCAAAACTGCCCAGTTTCTGGGATAATTCATCGCTGAGTCCATCGCTTATAAGAACCAACTCAACAGATGACTGGCGCCACAATGCTTTTAAGACGCAAAAGTTTTCCCTTGTTTACCCGCTCTCTGGCAGTTTCGCTAGCTTTAGCAATCATTGCACCGTGCTCTATTCGTTCTCTGGCAGCTGAAAACCGCATAGCCGCAGCCTCTACAACAAGCTCAGCTGTTGAACTTGCCAACCAACTGGCTGGGGCTTATGGCGGCATGTCCCGAATAAAGGAAATGCTAAATCGCCCAACAAGAGGGCATGTAACATTAGACACAAAGTCAAGTGTCTCAGGCTCGTCCAACAAACTGGAGTGCGATGTTCTCAGTAAGGGAAGCAAGATTCGCACAGAGATGGATCTTCTCGGTCAAAAAAACATTACCGGTTACGACGGGAAAATCGCCTGGACTAAAATGGCCGATTGGGTAAGTCGAAGCAGCAAACGAACGACAGAGCGTCTGGCAGACGAACTCGAGCGCGGATTGAATGACCTGGAAAAGCTTGACGATCCTTCCTACAAGCTCGAACTTCTTCCTGCAAAACAGCTCAATGGCAAGAACTATGATCTTTTGAAATTAAGCTCTCCCGAGGGCAAATGGACTCTTTTCTACATTGATCCATTAAATCGGCTTGTGAAGCGCTGCGAGTTTATGACGCTCGACCCTGAGCGTGGAACACAAACTCTCAAGTCGGTAGATTATTCCGATTATAGAGATCTCCTTGGATTTCCGACTCCATACAAAATCACAGAGTATTTGAATGGACAAGAAACACAAGACATTTCGATTGTTTCTTTAGCAGTGGACGACAGTATAAGAGACAGCGCTTTTGAGATGCCTGAAGAAAGTAAGATCTCACGTTTACAGCAAAGCCCTGTCACGCTTCCCTTTGAATATCTGGGAAATGAAATTGTAGTTACTGCAAGAATAAATGATGGCTCCGAAGCCAAATTTATCGTTGATGCAGGTGCCACTCAGACAGTTTTAGATAAGTCCGTAGCACAAACAGTGGGTCCTTCGACAACGGATTCGTTTAGTGTCACTGCTGGTGGCAAAGCTGTGCAACTCGGTTATACCAGACCGTTCTCTTTGAAGATGGGCGATCTTTATTTGGAGAACCTCACCGCCCTGGTTGCTGATCTTTCAAAGTTCACTCCGACAATCGGCCAGAAACCTGCCGGCATGATTGGAGCAAACGTTCTCAGACGGTTCCTTGTCAGCATAGACTATCAGGACAAGAAGATTGTTTTCTCTGATCCTCAACTGGTGCAAATACCCGATGGAGCAATCGTTGTTCCCACATGTCCTGTATTCAGCAGCTCAGCGCTGGTAGTTAATGGAACCCTCAACGATTCCGTTTCGGTTAATTTTCTGGTCGACACAGGAGCCGGTTTCAACAATCTCCCTTTCTCTGTTGCAAGCAAGCTGAACATGAGCTCCGTTTTGCCAGTCGGTCAAATTTTTGGACTCGATCCAAGCAGTACCAGCACAGGCTCTATCAAACTGAAAACGTTAAAGCTAGGTTCCTGGACTATAAGCAACCCGGTTTTTGCTCTGGCACCAGACAAAGGCGATAAGGACTCCTCTGGACTTTTTGCGGCTTCCGCCATTCTGGGAAATCCGATTTGGAGCAAGACCAAACTGAACATTGATTACAGAAACGATCGCATTTTTGTTGAACTGCCAGCTGATCGAGTAAAGCTTGACGCTTACTTAGATCAAATTGAACAGGTTGACCGAGATTACCTGCGCACACAAAATCCTGACACGAGTTCTGCAAATTATGACCGAATCGCAAAACAAGCCGAATCCGATAACGTAAAAGCAGCACAAGCACTCGCAATTGCTCGCGTTGCCTCATTGAATGCAGATCGTTTTTACACACAGAAAGAAAGCAAGTACGTTGATTTGGCTGCTAGAGATTTCGAGAAAGCAGCAAAGCTCGCATCTGAATCAAGAAACAAAACAATTGAAGGTCAAATACTGGCCTCATGGGCTATGCTCTACCTGAATGCACCAAGAAGCAATACCGATCTTGTTTCATCTCAAAATCTGCTCAAGAAAGCACTTAATAAAGCTCCCATGGATGCAAGTATCTATGCCGCTCTTGGGTCAGCCATGCTCAGAAGCGCCAAAAGCCCTGCAGCAATTAAGTTTATCGATCAAGCATTGATGCTAGATCCTTCAAATTGGCAGGCACTCTGCGCAAAGGGCAAGCTTCTAGAAGCGGACAATAAACCCAACGAACTAAAATTATTGCTGGCACAAATGTCGAGATATTACCCGGATTTCCCACAAGTCAAAGACTTGCAAATAAAGTTTCAGAAGCGCTTTGGCAAGCCGCCTGCTCAGACAAGCAATCGAACCCCTGCAGCAAAAAGTAAGAAGAGCAAATAGTTATGCCACCACTTCTGGTGCGTAGCTAAGAACTTGAAATGCCATTCCGGCAATATCATCTCCATCGATAGAAAGCATAAGTTGGTAGCTTCCTTCTTCTGGGAAAATGAGTCCCTGGAAGGCTCCAATAAGCTTGTGCGAAAGATGCCTGTTCGGTGAAGGCGCAACCTTTTGCACATTCGAAACAGCCATTACCTGTCCTTGTTTGTCCATAAACTTAAACTGGTAATTGAATTCGTGTTGCGAACCGCTCACTTCTGAGTAAGCAAATACCAGTGGCACCACCGCCGGAAAAGCCTGAACAGACATCGTGCTGTGGATATTCACCAGCGAAATTGCATCAGGGCGCAAGACATCCCTGAGCACGCGCTCACACATAAAGACGGCTATTGGTTTTGGTCCTTCTGTCACTTCAATCTCCTCAGGTTGAAGTTGCTACTGGCAACGAATGGTGCTTGAATAGTAAAGTAGCAACTAAGGGATGGTCCAGATTATAGATGATCGACCCCGAAGAACTAACGTTTGTGCAACTGTTCTGGCTCTTTTTTGGCCTTATTCTGGCGATAATCATGTTTTGCCGCTGGGTTGACATGAATTGGGTGTTCCAAAAGTAGCACTCCATAAGCGGCTTGCGATGCTTTTTTTGAACGAGAGCGTTTTATCTTAGCGCTGATTAAGAAATCATCGCTGAACCGCGCTAGCGGTTGGCAAGAATATTGAAATTTCGGCAACTTACCTATCACAGTCACGCAAAACTCCTTGCAAACGCCACCGTTATTGATGCAAAGTGAGTTAGCTCATTTGTCGCCCCCCAGCGTTTTCAAATTCCCCAAAAACCAGTTCTTCCAAACGAATTTATGCAATTTCGCCGCCTGGATGGGGCAAATTGCAGGACCTGGATCTCGGCTACATACTTGAAGCCTGTCGCTTCAAGTGCATGCTTGCGCATGCGATCCCGTTCGGGAAATGAGCAGCAAAAACGGTCCTCTACGGAGGTGAATTGTATGAAGCGCTTTGCTTTGTGCATTGCAGTTGTCGGTCTGTCGTACGTCTTCGGTTCGAACGCCTTTGCTGCCGGTCACGGTGGTCACCCTGGCGGCGGGCACGGAGGCGCTGTGCATGGTGGTGGCGGACACGTTGGCCCGGTTTATCATCCCGGTCCTGTCTACCATCCGCCTGTGAATCACCCTGGGCCCGTCTATCATCCCGGTCCTGTCTACCATCCCGGACCTGTCTACCATCCGCCTGTGAATCACCCCGGTCCTGTCTACCATCCCGGTCCTGTCTACCATCCGCCTGTGAATCACCCCGGTCCTGTCTACCATCCCGGTCCTGTCTACCATCCGCCTGTGAATCACCCCGGTCCTGTTTACCATCCCCCGGTACATCCGATGCCGCATCCGATGCCTCATCCGCATCCGATCCCGTCTCCTGTGCCGCATCCGATGCCACAGCCTGGCCCCGGCCATCACCCCGGCCCGGGAACCTGGCATTCACACCTTCCGCCCGCTCCGGGGGGACATGTGGGTCCGCAGCATGGACACAACTACCAACCCGCGCATCCGCTGCCGCACGCGCCAGTGGCCCGTCCGGGTGTGACCTACTGCCGTCCCTGGGTTTACCGCGGTCCGATCGTGATAACGCCTAACTGTGGCTGGTACTCGGGCTTCTATTACAACCGGGTCTGGTTCAACGGCCGATTCTGCGCCTGGAACCATTACTGCCCGACCACTTATTTCTTCTACGTCGGGCAGAACTACTGGTGGTGCCCGGGCGTTGGCTACTCCTGGACTCGTCCAGTGGGTGCCGACGTAATCACCATCGTTGATAACGAAACCATCCAGGTGACGGACCCTGTCACCGGTGCCGTCAGCAATGAGACTTTGACCTGGTATTACAATGCGTACTGGACGCCTGGCGTCGGTTACGTTTACCAGGATCATAATGGCGGCTATCACACGCTCAACTGGTAGCCTGGCCGCTTTCCGTCTAATTGTGATTTGAATCGGGAGGGGCGAAGAACACCATGGTGCAAATTCTTCGCCCCTCCCTTTTTAATTGCACCCGGTCTATTCATCAATATAGTATGACAAGTCTGCATTTCTTTGGAATTGAGTAATCAAGCATCTTTAGTCCATCTCTCACCTTGCTGAATGAAGGGGCTGTCTTAGAAAAGTAAGTCTAGGTGCC
>JBIKOL010000090.1:0-36055 GCA_044358055.1 Obscuribacteraceae bacterium (SeqCode) | reverse complement strand
TGAAATTGACATGGCTCTAGCCTTGAGCTAGCTTGTCGGCAGGGGATTAGTTAACAGGTGAAAATCCTTCCTGACTCAACCGCGATCGCAACCTTGTATGTAATTATCATTCACCAGCAGTGAACCACTTCTGCCACCAGGATTGCTTCGGCTTTTGAAGTTCTTGCAGCTGCAATGCAAGAGCAGCCAGCTGCTCCTGAACTGCCTTAGCTTCAGCTTCCTTTTCCGATTTCAGCAGAGCAGTTTGCTGCTCTGCTACCTGACGCTGCTCTTCAACCGCTGCAATCTGCTTCTTCAGCGCTTCTACTTCAAGCGCTTTACTCTCAGCTGCTTTGCGCTCAGCCTCTGCTTGCTTCTGCAAATCTGGAAGTAAGCGTAGTTGGCGGTCCTTCTCCTGAATAATTCTTTCTTTTTCACCCAAAAATGCCGTCTGTTCCTTTATGGTTTCCAATAAAGGCTTCACCATTTCTTCAGCAAGCATGCGCATCGTTTCGCGTTCTACGCCTAGCCATTCTCTTACGTTTTGATTATCAGCATCACTAGTTTCAAAAGATTCAGCATCCACTGGTTCATCGATTAACGGCTCGAAGTTTATTTGTGGAGCGGGCGTTGGATGATTAAATCCCTTTCTAGCGAGCGCGGCGTCAATCTCGCCCTTATAGACAAACCATTTTTCCTTCATGCCGATGGTTTTCTTCTCGCCCTTTAGCTGTCCCTGATTGAGTCGTTCCCGAATCCAACGTTCGTCACAACCCAACATTGCTGCCGCCTCTTTGACTGATAACATTGGATGCTTATACATCTTGCTGATAATACCTATGTGTTGGATATCTGTTGGTGGGTGCGGTTTTCCAGACTTGATTATAGGCGAATCTGCACTGAATACAAGCACATTCCGGAAGATGCTCGTTGTTTTTCTGAGATAGTTCCGGAACTATCTCAAGCTGGTTCTTATGCCGTTGTGCTCGCCGACTGCTCACACACCGTGAAGAGTTTTGAATTCGGCAAATGCGGTTCCGGAAGTCCGGCAATGCCCGAAATGTCTGGGCTGGGCGACAAAGCTAGTCACGCTTCCGGAAGTGTTCCGGAAGCGTTCTCGTGGAAGTTCCGGAAGTGATTATCGAGATCCGGAAGCGTGGCGACATTCTTCCGGAAGTGAAATTAGTGGTTATTTAAGCCCGTTGCAAATCGATAACTTGTTTATTGTGAAAACCTAAATAAATGATGTGCCGCAGATCCGGATTAGTGATGTGATCGAAAATACCCGCCTAGAACGTAATGCCGGGATATTCCGGAACACCAGTCGTTGTACTGCCTACAATTCCGGAAGTCCGGCTAGATGGATGGGCTGGCGTTTTTCGGATCGTCAAGGGTTGATCGATCAATAAGCTGCGTATATAGTGTCAAAATCGATGCCACCAAATCTGGTGTATATCACAAAGACATATCGGACATTCGCTCCCTAGAAAGCTGAAGCTGTAAGAACCCTCAAAACAAAAAACACCGGCAGTGCCGATGCTTTTTATGAGACCTTGCGGACTCGCTATCTGTTGTCGTCGCGGTTTATGGAATTTTCTCGCGAATTGATTTCAGAATAAAGCAGCGAGCCGAATAGGTCAACTCATCCCAATTAATGAGGACGACTTATAAACGGACGTGTCAAGACGCGCTCGGCAGTAGCTGGCGCGCCAGCTAGCTATGCTTTGTCAAATCAGCAACAAGAATTCTTGTTGCTCTATCCACGCCGCGACACGTATATATGCAAGCTTGCCGGTCAGGACACCTGGCGGACCTGGCTAGGTCCATTAGAAGATCATCAGATCATGGGCGTCATTGCAGACGGCGGCCGCGGGCTCTTGCGTGGCTGCCACTGGGGCGCAGAAACACGTTTTGCGGTGTTGGATATTGACGCCGGCAGCCCGTACCACAATCCAGAATCTTTAAATGCGATCGCCGGCGAACTTCAATCAATTGGATTGAAGTTTGTTCCTTATCAAAGCAGCGACTCAGGCGGCTGGCACCTGTATTTGCCGTTCGATCGCTGGCAGCGTTCGAACGAAGTTGAACATCAACTAAAACAATGGTTCAAAAAACTTGGTTATCAAATCAAAGGCGGCAAGCTCGAGATTTTTCCGAGCGGCAACGCCTTGCGCCTGCCGCTGCAACCAGGTTTTGCATGGCTTGGACCCGCCGGCGAATTAGTTCGCCGGCGCGAAGACTTAACTGCAGATGATGCGCTTGCAGCGTTCATGTCTGACATGAACACGCATTCGTGTTCATGGTCAGAGGCAAAAGCAGGCATCGAGCAACAAGTACAGGAAAGAAAACTGGTCGTATCGAAAAACGACCGGCTAAGTACTGATGGATTTGAACACGTCTATTCTGCCGGCAGGATAGACGAACTCTGGCACAAGGGGCGTCGCTGGTGGAAGGACGGACTGCTGAAAAATGGCGAGCGACATGACGCAGTCCTGGCGGTCGGTCATTACCTCTGGTATGGCGACCCCGATCGTTTTGTGCCGGCGCTGCCTGGCGCGCGCAATGACGAATACAGGGCACTGCTGATAGAGCAGTGGCTGAACCAAAAACATAACGGCAAGTGCCGGCATATCCGTGAAGGCAACTGGGGCATTGTTCAGGATCAAATCCGCAGGGCTGTGTCGTGGCGAAAAGGTGAGGTCGAGCCACGACAACCCTACCCGCTTACAAGTCGGCTCTTAAAACGGCTCGTAGGCATCTATAAGAAGACCGGAAATATATACACGATCGAACAATTTGCAGAAGCGAACCTGCAGCGGAAAATGAATGCGCGTGAGCGCATTCATGACGCAATTATCAGTCTGCGACGTGAAGGTGCCAAGGTCATTAGCCTCAGAGAGGTCGCGCGCCGAGCCGGTGCGCACTGGAAAACAGTACAAAAAAATCAAGATCTCTTGATTAGTGCTGCAGGCGTTAATAACCTGGGGGGCTCTGCTCCCCTAGATCCTCAGCAGGCGTTGGATCGAGATTTAAAAGCTAAACCGGAAATTGAATCTGTTTTTGTTTTGGAAGCTGAAGCTGCAGTAGTTTGTTTGAATGGTTCTTTAACGCAGGATTCAGATGTCTCTGAATCTGCAAATTTTGTATTGCCGCCTGCTCTTTCCTGCCTGGCAAATGAGCCTATCACTTGCTCCCATAGTAAAGACCAAGAAGCCCTGCGGGTTGCTGCGCAAGTCTTGACTCCGGCTCCCAATCTGCGCGCTCTTCAGGCAGTGCTGCAGGAAGGTGCTGGCGGCACTTGTTCTAATGTGCTGGCTTTTGCACGAATCTTGCCTGAAATGGTGAAACCCGGCGCTTCTGCAAAATGCATGGATGAAGCCAGCCGGGTTTCTATGTCTCGTCATATGCCCAGAAGGCGAAAAAGAAAAACCGGCACAATTTTAGGCCGGTTTCTGCTCGGGGAAGAGCAAAGGTTTTCTGATTTTTCAGATACGACTGATATTCCCCGACGACTGCCCACTTTAACCGAGCTGGCGCGCGGTCCGCCAACCACTGGGCTAGAGCCATTGCTTAGTTATATCTATTGATTATGGAAATGGGCTATGGATTTCTTGGTTGTCATTTGTATGGGCTGCTCTTGGCTGCTCGCCGGGTAGCCTATGAGATATCCATGAGAGATGAACGGCGGAAAAACAAAGAACAAAAGGAGGCTGTGAAGTCACAAGAGGCTTCTGAAAAGAAATGGCAGGACAACGTTGCCAGGCTGACTAAGGATGACCAGGCCCAAATGAGCATCAAGGATTTGAAAGGTTTGCTGGTTATCTTATTGACCTATCTGGCAGTGGCACCAGATGAAGAGAGCCAGCTTTCCTTGATGCGGTACATCTCTCGATTGAAACTTAAGATATTTGAGATAGCACAGCAGCCACTTGCTGCTGTGCTTCCGCCTGTATGCAACAATTTGATTGGCCGAAATCCTTGATGAACTCAAATTTGAAGCGATCCTCGTCCAGATTTCTTTGTTCATTCATTGTCGAAAGTGTAAGAGTCAAGTTGTCTTGGGCATTGCCATTTGGCTTCGCATCCTTCAAATTCTGATGTTAGCGCCTCGTTCAGTAAATACTCTTCGGCTGTAATCGGCCTGACTTTGATTCGTGGTACCGGCAGCGTTGATGAAGCCATAAGTCCGATAAGTCCCACACTGGCGGTGATGAAAGTTAATATCGACATCGATAGTAGCAAACCTAATTTAGGCAAAGGTATCGCTGCGGTCACAAAGCTCTGACCTTTTGATCTTTAGCAGTTTCAGATTGCTCGGAGTCCTCACTGTTCCTGAATAGTTTCCAGTCAACGATGCCAGCGATCACTTGTTGCGCCAGTGTATAGAAAATCATTGGAAGCATCACTGACGGATGATCCGACAGTGTGGCTGCCGCCAGAACTAGCCCGGTGCCATTGTTGTTCATACCGAGCCCGAACATAAGCGCTGCCTGATCGGCTCTGTCTGTTTTGAGGCATTTGGAAATCAACCATCCAGCTCCAAACGTTGCCGAACACAGGATTATAGTCGTCGTCAAAATGAATCCCAAGAAGTCCGGATCTGGTTTGCTGAAGGACTGAGGTAATGCGCTGCTTCCATTCGAGTAATTCAGCAAAAGAAGGAAAATGAAATTGATCAGCTTTAAGTATGGCTTTACTCGGAGAGCAATTCGGTTACCCATAACGAAATGCACCAGAACCCCCAGAAGTGACGGCAGAACGACTGTGATCATGATGAATGCGTCTGTTCCTTGAGTTGCCAGCTCCCGCAAGTCGGAAGAATAGTCACCTGTCGTTAAACTGCTAAAGATATCCATTACCGTTGGCGTGGTGACCGGGCTGAGAACGGTTGACAGCAGTACTAATCCGAGGCTCAAGCTCAGATTGCCATTGGCATTTTGAGACCAAGCGGCAGACGATCCCGCAATGGGCATTGACACAATCAGCGCTAGGCCCACTAATAAATTCTGCAGTTCATCCGCGTTATGCCATTGATGCATAACGCTGCCTAAAGCCAGAACTAGAACGATTGGGACCGCAATATTCGCAATGAAGCCGGACAACAAAATTATCGGTTTTTTCCGGATATGAATTAATTCTTTGGTCTGAATGCCGAGTCCAGCATTGAACAGCAGAAACGAGAGCATTATCAATGACGGTGATATCGCGATCGTGCTGCCATCAGGCCAATGCACCGCACCGAACTTAATCTGCCGCAGCCAGACACCAAACGCAGGCATGGTCCCAGCCAGCAAGTACGCCACGATCAGAATCGGCAAAAAATGCTGATGAATAAAATGACTGGCCTTCTCCACGCTGCGTAAGACCGGGTCCTTATCATTTTGAGATCCCATAGGTTTTGTCGCTCCGCCCAATCAATGCCTTACCTTCACTTGTGATACCACCTTAAAGACCGGCTAACTATGATTCTCACATATCAGTATATTGCTCATTTTCAAGGCGCTCGATAGCACTACGCACGATGTCATCGCCTCGCTCCCTCGCTGATTCTGCGTATTCCAGGTTATTTGTAGAGATGCTGAAAAAAAGCTCTGTTCTTTCGCTAAGAGGAACGCAGGTGGCAATAATTACAAAAAAACTTTTCGGAGAAACTTGATCGGCGTCAAGCAATTCTGCAGTCAACGAGCATGAATTTGAATGAATTTCGACTTTTCCCCAACCCTGATTATTAAGCACCTCTGTAAGGACTTCCAGTACCTGAGCGTGTTTTGCCATAATCACTTTATTTGTGTCGAACGTAAGCATCTTGCTCCTGATGCACTTGCTGAAGATTGGCGGTAGTAGCTCCATTAATAACTCTCCTTGCCCCAAACAACCCCAGCTCGTGCATGTCCTTTATGTCTGACTGAGTCGGCCTGGCATGCGTATTAAGAACATAGTCGGCTAGTGGAAATACTACATTGAAATTTCGGTTCGGATATCTGTGGTGCAAATAGTGATATCGTGCCAGAAACTGATAAATCCACCAACCGCTGAAACTCTTTCCTTCCGGCTTGTGCATCTCCAGATGGATCTTGTTCCAGATCCAATGATGCATGGTTACCACCGCAATGAAAATAACTGCTCCAGGAAATGAAAAGAGCGCTATCAGGAGCGCCACAGGCATTGCTTTTATTGGTGCTTTTCGCACAGTCAGCCTGATTTCCCGGTCCTCTCCTGGTGGCACCGGCTCATCGCTAAATATGTTTGAGTAATGCTTGTGATGGACAATTGCGTGTGCCTCGAAAGTGCGCTTGAAACGTTCAATGCTACGTTTGTGCATCAGTTTGCTATGAACTTGGTGCTCAATAAACGACATCACTATGCACGAGAAAATAAACCATCCGACTATCTGCAACAGGAACATCAAAAACTCCTTAGATTCCAAAACTGTTATGGATACTCTCTTTAGCTCTATCATTGACCGACAGAAGATTTGAAGAGTGCAGCAAGACTCGGTATTTTCTTTGCCAGCGCATCTCTGATGGTGACGGCCTTGCTGTGTAGTTTCACCTCATCGGCGCCGGTGTGATATTTGAAGACAAGCCCGGTGGCACCAATAACCTTCCCATTCGCATCTTTTAGAGGAATTTGAACCTCAAATTTGTTGGATTCCTTGAGATTCGGAGCCAGGATTGTCTTGTGTTCAGTCGCTACGGCAATGTCGTCAGCATCGTCTTTCTTGCCAATCCGGTCCAGATTGGACGCGATCATGGTTTCGTCTTTGTCTCCTGGAACGACTGCGTGCAATCCGACAACCAACAGGTCGGCATTTTTTTTCATAATTTCATTTACCAATGTCTGCGCATAGATCTTGTTGCTGGCTGCTGTCTTGTATTGAGTCTCAGCCAGGCTGGCGTTGCCGCTAATTGAAAGAGCGAATGCAGCAAGCGTTGGAAAGAATCGGCTCAGTTTCATTAATATGTCCCTCCGGCTAAATTTGAAGTACCAGACACCGCTGGCGGGGCTCTAAAGCCGGTCCCGCGGCGCTCTGTTCTGCTGCAATTACGACTTCTCCTTGCTTGGAAACTTCCTTTGCTTTCTGGCTACCGCTTCTAACCATTTGCCGCGATAATGAAATCGTCGCCACGGCTCCCTCTCAGCTCTGGACTCAACCAGCTTGCAATCTCTAACTCAGCCTCTCGAACAATCCGCTCGCAGAGATCCCTGCCGGACAAAGAGTTGATTTTCCACCTCAAGTACAGAAATCTATTTCCGTCAGATGCATCTCCTCCGATTACCAATACGATGCGACTTCTACTGGGTAATTTGAACCCCAAGACGCTGTGCGGGTGACGAAATTCAAGCTTGTATTGTGCGAGCTCGCCTTCGTTATTGCTCGCGAAATCTCTTTGCCAGCGAAATTCACCCAAATTGTTTTCAACTAGATGACACGAAAGAATCACTTCAACAATTCTGACAATGTCTCTGGCTGGACCGGCAGCGACTATCGCGGTTGTCAACATTTTGTTCCCCGATCGAGCAAAACTGTCGTCTGGTATTACTCTATAAAATTAATGTGTGACTTCGGTGAAGGCCGCTCACTGTGGCATTTCAGGAAAACGCACCGTAACGCAGCTGCCCTTCCCCGGCATACTCTCAACACCTATTGTGCCATTATAGCGATCGACAATGCTTTTCGTGATCGCAAGCCCCAGTCCTTTCCCTCCGGACCGGTACGATCTGGCTTTGTCTGAGCGCCAGAAGCGATCGAAAATCCGTGGCAAATCATTTGCCTCTATACCAATTCCAAAGTCCTCAATTTGGAATTGAACGAATTTCCCAACCTTGCTTGCCTTGATATTGACTCTTTGTTCGTCGCGCGAATACACAATAGCGTTACGAAGAACATTCAGGAGCGCCGCTTTAGCATCGGCTTCTACCGCGGTGAAAGACAAATTCGAATCGTTGATCTCGATATTGAACTCGACCGACTTGCTCGCCGCGAGATTCTCTAATTCTCTACAGATATCTTTTACCAAGTCATTAACCTGTATCTGCTTCAGTTCCGATATCGGTAAGGTTTGTTCGAGCTCCGCTAGCCTCAGCAATGCATCTATTGTTGTGCTCATCTGATTGGCTGCATCGACCATGGAAAGTATTTTCTGCCTGTCCGATTCGCGCATGCCCTCGGGATATTTTAGTGCCACCATTCCATTGGTTTTTATTGCCATGACTGGGCCATGCAATTCGTGTGAGGCATCGGCAGAGAAATCTGCCAACTTCTGCATGCTCATTTCTACTGGTTTTAGCCCCTGGCGAACTAGCCAAAGTATGGCAATACCACTGACTGCGGTCGCACACAAGGTTCCAAATATCAGATCGAGAAGCAAATTCTTTTTTGAAACATCGTTTTTGGACAAAGGTGTGCCAATGCGTAAATACCCTAGCTTTCTACCTCCCCGACTCACTAAGTGAGTGAGCACCAACGCATGTTCGTTTTGTTGATGCTGAAACGTTGCATCCTTGTTCAACGGCAATCTAATCTTCAACAATCCCTTTTCACCCAATAATGCCCCTTCGGGGCTGAACCATTGAATTGTTTCTTGTGGCTTACGCTCGCTTTCTCCTCTTCTTACATCTGATTGCACAACATCCGGCAAGTCATTGGCGTCATCGTCTTTATCCTGGTCTTCCCCCGGCGTCTCGATTGAGCTTTCCAACACTGTTAGCAGATGCTGCAAATCCTCTCTGGTATCTGCCTCCATTCTTTTGACAGACAACGCATAGACGGTTGTCGCACAAACACCTAGAACCAGGATGAAAACGAGTGCGTTGATAAAGGTTAGATGGTGAGCCGTTCTCTTAAGCATCTTGTTTGAGTCTGTAACCCACCCCATACACTGTTTCAATAATGTTTCCCGGAGCGCCCACAGCCAGTAGCTTTTTACGCAGTCCTTTGATGTGGGTCTTGATTACGAAATTGCTCGGCGATTGATCAGACGGCCACAGTCTGTCGATAAGCTCCTCCTTAGTATAGGCACGGCTTGGATTACTCAGGAAATGCTCCAGGAGCCTGTACTCCATAGGCGTGAGATTAAGCTCCACCGAAGAGTATTTGACCACATGCGTGTTCGAGTCGAGCGCGAGGTTCGCGAAGGTCAGTACAGGCTGGCGCGATTCTCCTCCCCGCCTCAGCACGGCTCGAATCCTTGCCATTAGCTCGTCCACTTCAAATGGCTTCGCTAAGTAATCATCCGCGCCACAATCTAGTCCTTGAATCTTGTCAGTTGTTTTCCGTCGCGCAGTTGTCATGATGATTGCGGATGTGCAACCGGCTTGGCGAAGCTTGGTGCATACTGACATCCCGCCCATCTTTGGCAGCATTAAATCTAAAATGATGACATCGTATTGGGCGGAAAGCCCTCGCTCTAAGCCATCTTTACCGTCGCTTGCTAAGTCAACAAAGTGATGTTGTCTTTCTAGGTCTTCTTTTATTGGCAGCGCAATCCGGTCATCGTCTTCAATTATCAACACTCTCATTCTAAGAATGATAATTGAACTTTTGGATGCTGGCCATAACAGGCTCACCGAATCCACACTGTCTGCTTGAAAACTGCCTGCCTTAAAGGACCATTTCATAGAATTAAAACGCTGTCCTGACTGTCGACTTGTTTTGACCCAATCGTGATATTTCCTGCGGAAAGAGCCTGGATTCCATCTCTTCGCCGCAGAGGTATTCTGTAAATTCGCGAGCGAATTTGTACAGCGGGCCGTTACATGTAGCCAGGCTGATTGCTCGTGAATTCAACGCCAAGTTCAATTCTCGCTGAAGTAATTCCGTCCGCTTACCTATTCTTTTCGCCAGGTAAAGCTCCTTCAAAAGCTTGTCTTGCTCGGGGCCGCCGTTTGCCATCATCGTTCCGAGAAATGTTGCTTCTGCAACAGGCGCTATCCAATTCGGCACAAAGGCCGCCATCCCCAGCGTGGAGTACGCTACCTTCGTTGCAATTCTTTTGCCTTTTCCTTTATTCGCATAAGGCAACAATTCCTTCTTGACGGATGCCATTACAAGATCCTTGTTCAAAGCCGCCTCAAGCATTATGTCCTGGGCCTCCAGAATCTTTGGTAGATCAAGCTTTTCGGTTCCTGGTATTTCTGTTTTCACCCTGTCTATGTCACTGCCGGTCAGCCATTTCATGACAGCGTCTGTTTCGGCGTCTCCAATCAAACTACGCAATTCTGCAACGTAATTCACGGCAGGTTGCGACGCCGCGTCCGACCCGGACTCATTCTTCCCCAGCGCACTTGCAATCATGGCTATCAGTGAGCTTACCCTCCAGTGCAATTCATCTCGATGCATCTGATCCCGATATAAACTTGTGCTGTCACTAGTAATCTCGGATTTTCCATGAACCGCTATGTCCGCGCCTTCCTTCGACCAGTCACTTCCGCGCGTATCAAACATGAAATTGACCAGGCTTCGCGCTTTACTCGATCCCTTTGCGGTAGCACCGCTCTGTGCTCTTTCAAGTGCATAAACAGGCGACGTATCTATTTCCTCGAGTATGGCAAAATCGCAATCGTCTTTTCTTTCATCAACTTTCACTTCAATCTGAGTAGTTTGTTGCGTGTAACGTTCATCCCCGGCTCTAGCTGAAACGGCTGCAATGCTCAATATTGTAGATAAAGTCACACTAGCAACAACAAACAATTTCACATCATACTCTCCAAAAAAGTAAGCATGTCGCAAATTCACGAAAGTCAATTAGGGGCTTGAACGCCCGATTTCATGCCAATCAAGAAGCTATAAATTCTTATCGGTTATAGGTCATAGACGTATCTTGCCGACTTGTGATCTTTTTTGCTCCCCTCAGCTGTCCCCTTCACTGTTGGCAGCCACGCTTCCAGCTTTCTGACCGTGATTGTTTGTCTTAACATTCTCGGCACAGGAATGCCAATGTCGCTGATGCAACAAAGCTAGATCATCGAGGTGAGGAACTGGTGAGCAAGCTCAATTGTGCCTTTCATGATTGATTGGCATCTGAACTTCCACAATTAATCCCTGTTTCAATGGTTTCAGGCATTGCTTGGTGGTTTCTGCCTAGACGTTGATCGCAGGGCCGGAGCCTTCTAAAGATTGCTTCCCCCTTTGTACTCGTTCACCTCAAGAACCTTTCCGGTGATAGCATCGATCTCCACTGCTTTCTTGCCTTTATTTGTTGAGACGAGAAACTTGTATTCTAGATTGCCGTTATCGTAATTGGATTCCCACTGTTCAGTCGAGCCACGCACTTTTCCCAGAGCCGTTCTTTCCGCTGCGATTCTATTGATCTTGGCTTTCTTCCAAAGCTCCAGATCCTCACTATTTGTAGTTTTGCGCTCGACGCCGGCTCCCGATTTCTCGATTTCTATTTTTTTGTCTTTGCCTAGTTCGCCTGTCTTTCCATTTACTTCAACGACTCTGACGCTTCCGCTTGTGGTTTTGATCTTGAACTCATATTCTGGTGCGCCAGCCTCGATCTCTTCAGACCAACCGAGAAGCTGTCCGGGAACTGCTTTTACTGCAGTCTCTTGCGCTTGTTCCTTGCTAATCTTTGACTCTGATTTTCCCTTCGCTGATCCGCCAGGCGCAGTAAAAGCAACTGTTGAAGCAGCCAACGCTATAACTAACCTTTTCATATTTGAGTCTCCCTGGTTCACGTGGTTCACCCCTCTCCGTTGGTTAACTTAAACTAGAAAGGTGAGGAATCGGTGATGCCTCTACCAACGAAGATGAAGGACCGTGCGGCAACATGCAAGTGTAATTGTGGGCCTCCGGCCATAATTGTTGGGACTGCTTGACCAAAGCCATCTAATTGAATGCGGGAACTTGCACCCCTGCTTTCTTGCATCGCGAGAGCTGCTTCCCCTGGTATTGCGCCCGTGTAGCGCTTCAGTCTGCGTTTCTTGCTTTTGGCTTCCTGCCACCAGTTGTGGTTAGAGAGCCGAAAGGCTTTGTCTCCTGCACTTTTTAATGCAGCTTCTTTTGATCGTTGACTAGTATGCTTGCCGCTCTGTATAACGATTTCGCGGCGGACTGTCTTGAGTCCCGTTTGCTGGCCATTCATGGATCAACTTCGATTCTTTGTATGTCTTCTTCCGAAAGAGATTCCTTGACCTGCTGATGAACTACGGCTTGGTTGTTAGTTCGTGGTCTTGTTTTTGTGGTCTTTCGGATGTCCTACTTGTTTGTATTGGTTATTGCAGATTTAGCTACCCCTTGTACGTGGTTATAACGGTGCGGAGAATGCCACAACTGTGCTCAACCCGCAACGGCAGACCCCTTCGGGGCGCTTCGCGTCCATGCAGTTTGCTCCCAGCCGCGGCTTTTTTTTGCGCACCTAACACACGCACAAGGAGTGCAAATCATGAATAACCAAATCAATTTAGTTGGACATGCCGGTAAGGACCCTGAATCCAAGACCTTCGAGGACACTAACAACACAGTCGTTAAGTTCTCGCTGGCGGTCAAGGAATACTCTTCAAATACGGAAGAAGACAAAACCTTGTGGATTGAAGTTGTAGCCTGGAATGGCTTAGCTGAGCGGGTCCTCAAGACAGTCACTAAAGGCCGCGAAATCGTAGTGAGCGGCAAACTTTCTCTGTCAACTTACACAAAAGAAGTTGATGGAGTTAAGGTGCAGGTGACAAAGCCAATCGTGAAGCTCTCTTCCTTCCATCTGTGCGGCAAGAAACCAGTTGCTGATGAAACGCAGACTGAAGAGAAAGCTAACGGGCGCAAATCCAAGAAGGAAGCAGCAATCGCTTAGTTCCACGGGCAGGGATGCAAGTCCCTGCCTTTTTCTATGCTTTGGAATTTTTGTATGTTTTGCCGCCACTGAACCAGATCGATGGCAGTGGAAGTTTGCCCCGTACCTCCGAAAGGCTTTTGTATAGCCGGTCTGCTTGCTTCCTCCCCTGCCTGGCTTAAGCCTAGCATCGAACCCCCAGCATCAATGGGTCTTCGCTCCTTAAACGGCTCCCTCCCCACTGCGTGGGTCCCCTCCATTTACCGCTCAGCCCTCATTGACGCTGGGACCCCCGGTTCGATGCTATTCAGGCAGCCCGCATGGGGGTGCGCTGCGCAGCCCTGAAACTGGAGGTAAAACCACATGAACAGCCGTGTTTTGAAGAGGCATCTTAAGTATATTGTTCCTGAAATTCGCCTTGCGCTGATAAGGGAGCCAGGCGCAAAGCCGCTTGCTCTCGGCGGTCCTGAAGATCTGGAAAAATTTGTTGAGCCGCTGAAGCATTATTCAGAGGAGCATTTTGTATCGTTTCACCTGGACTGTAAGAATCAGGTGATTGGCTACCATAGCGTTTCTCACGGGACCGTGACCAACAGTCTTGTGCACCCACGGGAAGTGTTTAAGGCAGCATTGCTTGCTAATTCAAATGCAATCATTGTGGCTCATAATCATCCGACAGGCTCGTTGACTCCCAGTGATGAAGACATCCAGGTAACAGAGACTCTGATCAAGGCAGGCGAAATTTTAGGCGTGAGGGTTCTCGATCACATCATTGTCAGCTCTAATGGCTTGGCCAGTTTGCGGGAAATGCGCCCGCTTTTGTGGCCGTAGAGCCGGGACTGATGGGGAGGTTTGCCCACTGCATTATCTTGTGCAGTGGGCGTTTTTTTTCTGCCGGCGGCGGTCGTTTCTTTTATGTCGCGCTTCGCGCGTGGTTCCACCCACCCACCCCAAAACAAGCCGCCGCGCCGCCACCCCGCGCGCTTTAAGGCGGCTTTGATATTGTCCAGGGCAACAGCCAGTCAAGCCACGCTTCGCTCTTCGGGCTTGACTGGCTGAAACATTACGCTTTTTTGAAGCGCGGATTAGCTAGGCACTCTAGTAAATAGGCGCTTGTTTGCGGCATTGGCGGCTCGGCCTTCGCCAGGTGCGCCGCCACATCTTCATCTGAGTGAGGCGGCTTGTTCTTCCGAACCGCCCATGCTCTGCGGGCATCATTGCGCTCTCTGAACCGCGCAACAAATACGCCGGGCTCAAGATCGAGCACGTGCCGGACAAATACATCGGGGTGTTGCGCTTCAATCAGGTATGGCTCCAGCGCTTCCGCTTTGAAGTCGGGAAAGTTTCTGGTGACAATGACATTTACGCCGCGCGAAACGGCCGCAGCCAGGACGTGTCTATCCTTTGGGTGATTGGTCATGACGCTTATAAGGCTCTCGTAATCAGCAAGAGGAATGGTGGCGTATGGATAAAGCGCTTTCATATCCGCCACCATCCGCGTCATGCTTTCCTCTGTTGCCTTGCCGTCTTTGATCAGATTGCGAGTGCATTCATCCAGAATGGCATCGGTCCAGTACAAAGTGAAGCAGCGCGTTAGAGCTGCCACCATGAGAACGTCGCGAATCTCGAAAGGATAAAGGACGCAGGCGTCATAGATTGCGGAAAACGCCACGTTTACTTATCCTTTGCCGGTTCAGCTACTTTGTCTTCTAGCTCGTATCCGCCGAACTCTTCTGTGTGCTCGACCAATCGTGCCATTGCCTCCGACCGTTGCTTGTCTTCCTGGTCGATGAAGTCCATCAGGTCTGATAGCTTGATCCGCCTGTGAGTTGTGCCATCCAGCTTTGTGGCCCTTAGCTTGTCTTTCTTGATCAGATCGACAACAACTTGTCGCGAGTAGCCCATCATGTCTGCTGCCTCCTGGGTAGTCAGCCATGAACTCCGGACGACCATTGTGATCGCGTTCTTCCGGGTCAATGCCTGGGCAGCAGCTAATAGCATTTTGGCCAGTGGCTCCGGCAGCGGCACGCGCGCACCATTGGGGCACAGCAGCGAAAAGCCCGTTTCTGGCTGATCCTGCATCGACTGTGCAATGCCGAGTATCGGAGCCGATTGCTCTTCCTTTGGTACGAATGTCATGGTGGCTAGCATGGCTGTTACTCCTGATCGGTTAATCGTATAATAGCACAAATTCGACGAAATCGACTAAATCGCTAAAATCGGTTAACTCGACAAAATCATGCCTGTATTGCCGAGCCTGTTTGTGGCAGGCCCGTTCAGTTCATTTAGGGTCCTCGTGACGATGGGCAGAATGGCTATATGGAATTGCTCTGGTCACTAGGTCTAATCGTTGTCATCCTGCTTGCCTTGAACCATATGGCAGGCGGCCGGGCTTCCACTGTACTCAGACCGACAGCCGGGCTAGTGACTAACATTTTTTCGAGCGTGCTCAGGCTAGTGATGGGGCTGCTTGGCGGTGTGCTGAAGATAGGCGCGGGGAAGATTGGCTCGTTGCCGAATAAGGACGATAAAGACAGCGGCAGAGGACCAGGACCACCGCCGCCGCGATGGGATTAGGCTGCAAATGCAGCGAGCGCGGAAGAGGCACTGACGCGCAATCTTGATCTGAATCGGAGCGACGAAGGAGCGCAGCCTTACTGAAGCGGGAGAGCCTTTTAGAACAATCGGGGCGTTAGCGATCCGCATGAGAGGCTCTACCGTTTCGGTAAGGCAAGATAAAGTGTGCACGGTGGCACACATGAAAAGCCCACCAATGCTAGCGGATCGACCCGGTGGGCTTGTGGCATGCCTAAAATAACACCCGTTAAAGGCTGCTATGCTAGTACTAGTAAGAGTTTATATGGTCGGTGGACAATAAATGCCAAAGAGAAACCAATATCAAGATATTAGTGTCGGTCTGAACGAAAAGGACCGACTAAAAATAGCAGAAATGGCCGGTTTGCAAAGTCGAACAAAAACCGAAGTAGCCAGAGAAGCGATCCGTTTTTATCTGGACAACTACGAGAACATTAAAAACCAAAGCCGGGATCATGAAATAGCCGAGGCAATTAAATACGCGACAGACGAAATAGTAAAAGCCATAAATAAAGGAGTCGAACGAATCTGCAAAATGCTATCAAGGCAGGGCGTAGCTATTGGAACTTTGTATGAATTAAGCTGGATGGCATTACCTGACGACGAGAACGCTAAGAGAGCATTTGAGGCCGCCTCAAATGCAGCCAAACAAAAAATGAGAAGGCGAGTAGAACTAGACGAAGCTGAGCTAGCCGAGCGACAAAAGAAGGTCATCACGTCTTGATAGTAGTTCGACATCAATACATTTCAGCCCGGCAAAAGGAGAGCTGGGGCAAAGGCAAGCCCGCTAGGGTTGCAGCCGTAGGGCGAGCGCTTGCCCATTTGAAGTACATACAACACCGCCCAGGAGAAGACCGGGAGCAAGGCGGCCGTGAAATGTTCAATGATGAAGAAAACAAAATAGACCCAAAAGCCTTGCGAAAAGCAATCAAAGAATTAGGCGCTAGCAAGGTAGTCGTTCACAAACTAACTCTGTCGCCAGAGGTAGATCCGACAGACAAGAAAGCGTTTACCCGTGAAGTCATGGACGAGCTAGCAAGAGAAAAAGGGTTAGACCTTCAATGGGTAGCAGTCGAACATAACAACACCGACCATGGCCACATTCATGTTGTAGTGCTGGGAAAAGACAAGCAAGGAAAGGAAGTCAGGATCGACAAAAAAGACTATCCAAAAATGAAGGAGTACGGCGACCGGTATTTAGAAAGATGCCATCCCTTAGAAATGGAGCGAGCCAGAGAAGCGCGAGAGCTTAAAGAAAGAGAGCGAATAGAAGCCTACAAAAAAGAAAAGGAAGCAGAGCGCCAGGAGCGCATAAAAGAGGGGCTAGAGCTTCCCTGGCAGCACAAAAAAATCATAAGAGAAATGTACGAACCCTACGACCAGTGGAGAAAACAGCAAGACCAGAAAGAACGACTGCAGGCAGAAAAAGAATTAGAAAAAACAGCTGCAGTCGGTGAAGGAAAAACAGCCACGGACAATCAAGAAAATCTACTTGGAGAGAAACCCGAAAAGCCTTTCTATCAGGACACTATCAAGGCAGCGGGTAAAGAATGGAGCAAGCTAAATAGCCTTCGTGAATTGCAAGACCTGAATGAATATCTTTGGGATAACTATGATGAGAGGCTGCCCGTCGACGAGTACAAGAAGCTCGTTGCATGGATGCACGAGAAAGAAGAACTAGGCGAGCTGTCAAAAACACCGGAAAGAACAGAAGCAAAAGAGCCAGAGAAATTAGAAACTTTCGAGGCGCAGGGCAAAACATGGAGCAAGGAAAATACGCTAGCAGAACTTAAAGAGCTAGGTCAGAGTCTTTGGAAAGACCGCAAAATTCAGCAGGTCAGTAAGGAAGACTACGAGAAACTGACCGAGTGGATCGAAGAAAAAGAGCAGTTTGGAGACAGACCCCCAGTAAAAGCCAAAGACAAAGAACCGGCGAACCCAGGCGAAATCACAGAGGGCAAGGACGAAAATAAAGTACCAGAGAAGAAAGAAAAGAAAGACTATTTCGAGCACAAAGGACAGAGGTACAGTAAAGACACCGAATACGAGAAGCTGACAGCCCTAGCTCAGAAGCTACGAGAAGACAAAAAGGATCGGCTACCAGTTGAAGAATACCAGCAGCTCAGAGGCTGGATAGAAAACGCTGACCGTCAGCGATGGTCAGGCGTATTAGAGAAGCAACTAGAAATTTCAAAAACACTAGAATGGCAGGGAAAAGCCCAAGCAGGCAATCCCAATAATTTCAGGTACATTGATCCAGTACAGCAAGAGCTAATGGCTAACCCAGTCGTGGGGCTCTATTTACAAGGCGCATCAGCAGTGGCGCAACTTGTGAAATGGATTCCCCTAGATGATCGCGGGCGCGACTTCAACAAGGAAGCAATCCAAAATCTTGAAGAAACAAAGAAAGACATTCACAACAAAGCGCTAGAGAAAGGCAAGACAGGCAGCGGGGGCGGCGAGCAAGACGATATCAACAAACTGAATGAAGCAATTGACCAGAAGCTAGACGAGAGAAACGAAGAAAACCGCAAGAAGAGAGAGAAACCAAAACGAGATCCATTTAAGTACGATCCATGGGGAGAACGCTAATGGCAGTGCAAATCAGCGACTCTGGAATTATCAAGACAACCGTCAAAGAATTCCCGATTATAGCCGTGAATGTTTTAGACAAGCTTGGCTATCAGGTGCAAAGAGCTAGTAAGCAGCTCGACCAAATACTAGCAACAGAGCGCCTAGACGAGCAGGTAGGCCGCGACATGTGGCGGCAGGAATATCGCGTAGTTATTCAATGGAGCGCGGCAAAAAGTGGCGGCGTAGTTGTCACAATCGACATGGAAGAAAGGAAAGGCGGAGCCACCGAAAGCGACTGCCAGAAACGTTGTGACAAAATAATTTTGGCTCTTCAAAAGGACGCAGAGAGAGCCGCCCATACATTAGCCACCAGAGAAAAAAGTACAGCATACGGCGCGGCTCGTTGGGGAACAGAGGCAGAGCTTCAGGCAAATGGCTACTACCAAAGCAAGCCAGATCCCAAAAGATTGATCATCGGAAGAACAGCCGATAACAAATACATCCAGGTGCCCGAGCTGTGGACTTATGCGCATGCGCTTATATGTGGCAGAACAGGCGTAGGTAAATCTCGAGCTTTTTTCATTCCGCAACTTATTGAACGAGTCGGAGCCAGCATGATTGTTACTGAAGCAACCCCAGGCTATGAGCCAGGGGAGCTTTACAGCCTGACTTCAGGATGGCGAAAGATGGCAGGACACAAGATTTATTGCTTCAATCCTTCGGATATGTCATCGCATCGCATCAACCCAATAGACACAATCAGGCGAGCGCGAGAAGAGCTAAAAACCTTGCTAGCAGAGAAGCTAGCGGACTTAGTAATCATGAACGGAGAAGCAAGCGAGGGCAAAACAGATCAGACATGGAACAAATCAGAGAAGCTATTGCTAATTCCCTTGTTGCTTCATGCCGCAGCAGGAGAACCAGAGCAGGGGCACTTTGGCGCTTTGCGTTGGCTGCTACTCCAAGGACCAGACAGATTAGCAAAGGTGCTAGAGAACAGCCCGTCAGATGTTGCACAAATGGAATTTGAGGGCTGGATGCGGCTTAGCGGCGAAACTAATTTCAAGTATGGAGTATTTTCAGGACTCATCACTAAGTTAAATCCATGGATGACTGATCAAATGGTGGCGCTTACAGAAACAACCGATCTCGACTTAGACGCAATGGCTAACGAGCTTTTCACGTTTTATATTGCAGTGCCAAGCAGGTCACGAGACAGTAAACTGATTGGCTCATTAATGGTCAATTTCCTGATGGACCATGTTCTAGAAATTAGAACCAGGATGAAATATCCGCTAACCATGCTGCTTGACGAGTTTACAAACTTCGGAAAAATTAGCGGCATAGGTGACACGCTTTCAATTATTCGTAAAAACAAAATTGGACTAATTTTAGGATTCCAGAACTATGCCCAGCTAGAGCAAGTCTACAGCAGGCGCGAGGCGCAAATAATTATGGACATGCCAGCGACACAAGTCTTTTTCAAGCAAAAGAAATTTGAAGAAGCAAGGGATCTTGCCGAGGCAATTGGCAGAACGACAATCGAGGAAGCCACGCTAAACGACAACGGCCGAGTACATGAACTGATCCAGGGGCGACACCTGATTACACCGGACGAACTTATCAGTTTGAACAAAGAGGTCATTGTCTTTACTGCTGACGTTAAGCCCATAAAGCTAGCTCTGACTTCGCCCACGGCTTACGAGCAAGCCCTATCATACGAGCCGCCGCAAAGAGAGAAGCACGAAGTATCTGAATTTATCCGTAAACGAGGACGCCAGGACCGCAATACAGAACCTAAGAAGGAACCGAGAAAGCAACAAGGTAACCAGCAGCAAAGAAAAGGCCAAGGACGAGAGAGAAAAGAAATAAATACGCCTCCAATTCAGGAAGACGTGTTAAAGCCGAACCCACAGCCAGGACCGAAACGCGATCCAGGACCGCCTCAATACGACGATATTTGATAATTCAGGGAATAGTCAGACCATGGAGCACACACAGTGAACATGATTCTAATAGCTATCGTTGCAGGGGTAGCGGCTTTCGGGGTGGTTGGGTCGATTGTTGGCGTGTTAGTCACGGCCAGCAATAATCATGGAAGTGCGGGCTTGTTTCCGGGTTTGGTCGCAGGTATTTGGGCTGCTTGGCCGTTTGTTTTTCAAGGCAAAGTGGAGCGCTACAATTTCTTGCATCCTAAACCGAAACGCTACAAAGTGCCGTTAAAGCAAGCGTTTAAGGTGGTCAGGGATATCTTGGGAGAAAAAATCTATAACTTCGGCGACGGCTGGAAGGTCTCTACAGCCGATACTCAAACCAAAATTATTAGAGCAACACTTAGATGGACAGATGAAGAAAGTAAGTGGGAAGGCGGTCATGGCGGGCAAGTTAACACGCGCACAGTCAGAGTGCAAAGACTTTTGCAGCTTGACGTACAAATGAAAGAAGAGCCAAACGACAGTACCATCATACAATTTGACTTTCACCCGAAAGCAGAAGGCATGACATTTACTGCTTGTGACCCCATAATATCCGATTTGCAAAATGACGTGACAATGGCTTTAGGAGCCGGAACAGACGTAGGCAATTCATTCTCGATGGGTCTGCCGGCACCGCCATGGTGGCTCTTGGGATTGACAGCCCTAGCACTGTTTTGGCTATTCGGTGATGTCATGTCGGCGGTATTCCGCTGATGAACAAATTACACGAAGCCTATTCAATACTGGGTCTTAAGCCTGGCAGCTCAAAGGAAACAATACAGAAGCGCTGGAAACGCCTGTCAATGGTCTGGCATCCCGACCGTTTGCCAACCGAAGAAGGCAAAATAGAAGCAGAAGAAGAACTGAAGAAAATCAATAATGCAAAAGATCTTTTGTGGAAACATCTTGAGAGCGCAGAACACAAAGCTAGCGGCTGTGAGTGCCAGCCAGGCGCCTCCACAGAGCAGCAAGCGCAGAATACAGGACAGCAGAAAACAGGACCAGGACCGGGACCAAAACGACGACCACATGCAGATCCAGAGGAAGAAGCTAAGCGCAAAGACGCCGAACGACAACGCCGAGCCGCAGAGGAAAGCGCCAGACAACAGCAACAAGCCCAGCAGCAACAGTCCCGGCAAGAATCATATCAAGCAGCTCAGGAGCAAGAAAAATCCGATAATCTCAGATGGAAAATTGCAAAAGCAGAAGCAATAATATTTGCTGCCTTGTCTGTCTTTGGCTTTATTGGCTCAAGTATCAACGCAGGAATACACAGTATAGCCGCAGAGAACCAGCGCAAAGCAGATCAAACAGCCGCTGACGAAGCCAAGAAAAATGATCCCTGTCAGTCTGGAGACTCGCAGACGCCGCCCGTTTTTGCGCAGGCAAACATAAAAGATGCAGCCACGCAGGCCGTAAAACTATGGCGAACTAACTGCAAGGGAACGGGGCGGGGCGCCATAGTTACAGGGCAGGACGAACGAGGACAGCTAATAACGGCGCTCTATTACGGACCTAATTTAGTCTATGAAGCACAATTTTTGGTTACCTACGAAACAGCAAACAAGGTCAGCGTAGAACTTTGGAACGCTCCAAATGAGCTTGCAAGCCGCACAGTCTATACCTACGATGCCAGCCACAATCTAGCCGAGATACGCAAGCAAGATTCCCAGTCGCAGCCGCTCATCATCGGCACTATTGAGCGCCGCCCAGACGGTCGATTCTTTGCCGTTGACATACAATTCATCGCCGAAAATAGAACGACCAAGTTCTATCAATCCGACGATCCGCAGCTAGCCAAGAATTTTGATCTTTTTGAAATGTTTGGAACAATTGCCAAGCAAGTAGATCCCGCACCGTTGATTACATCGCCTGACGTCACGCCTGCTCAGCTACCAACGGCAGATCTAACAAACCAATTGAAGAACAGAGCTAGCCCTTTTGCTTCGCCGTTTTCTACACCTGGTGCGCTAACACCCTTAGGCAGCCAGCCTTCACAGGGTACAAGTACAGGCACAACAGCTCCACAAACAAACACAACTACCGACGACGGGCATCTAAGTCCTTCACCATTTGGCGATAGGAACAGCACAACAATGCCAACGCCTGGCATGGATGCCCTTCTTAAGAACTTAGAGAAAGAGCACACGAAGCCACAATAATACAGGAGCTAGCAAAATGAATAGAGCAGCCATCTGCATAGGACTTTATTCCTTAGTAATTTCATTTCTGTGCTCTACCAGAGCTAGCTCACAAGGCATCTTGGGCAAACCAGTAGAGCCCTGGCATAAGAAGCCAGCGGATTTGCTTTATTCAGAACATTATGGCGCTGAAGTATGCATGAACACACCGCGCATTCATGGTTCACAAAATGCTGATGATGTAGACTGGGTGATGATATACGTCAAAATAAATTCGAAAGGAATTTGGGAAAGCTTTCGAGTGGGACAGCTTTCTAAGCTACAAAAGCTAGACTTTTGGACAATTTGGGCCACTGCAACTTGTCCGCCGATTTATCCCAGTGCAGATCTCTCATTTCCTACAGATGCAGTTGTCGGTAACAAACGCGATTGCGGTGAATCTACTGCTGACGAGGAATTCTGTCGAAATTCTCTTGGAAAATTAGCAGACAGTTTGAAAAACGATGACGAGATCGTTTTTCCTTTGATACCAGTTTCGATCCCCGGGATTTATCCAAATACTTTTAGCAAAGAGGAACTACTCAGCATCAACAATTTGGTGGCAATACCAGCATCATTGCTTCCAAAAAAAGCTGAATGGACTGAGGCTCGTGCTAATAAATGGATTAAAAGTGGTCCGCTGAAAGACTTCTTGAGGGAATGGCATGGCTTTTTCATTGCCAATGAAAATCCATCACGCGCTGACATCAGCAATTTTGCGCAACGGTTGAAGAAAAAATATCAAAAAGTGCTCAAACAGGTAGAGGAGGGCAATCGCCCTCCCCTACCAAAAACTTAGTTACAGCGACTCAGTCCAGCGTTGGTGAAGTCGGTTGCCGATGGTGCAGTGCTACTGGTCATCCAGTGCTGTGTGGCGAAGTCAGTGCATTTCCAGTAAGAATTGATGATGCCATCAACGGGCAGAATCTGCCCGGCCGTCCGCTTCGCGAATTCTTCGGCAAAAAGTTCAGCCCATGGTCCTTGTTTCATCGAGTTTGATTGCAGCCAGTAACTGTAGGTGCTGTAATCTGAAGTGTAATTTGGATCATTAGCCATCATATAAGCCTTATCCTTGCCTGCAAGTGTATTGAACTGAGCGGAAGCAGACGGATAATTTCCGGCATTAACAACCCAGTCGTATTGATGTCCTGCTTCATGCATAATGGTATTCTTCATGCCAGACGAGCCAGCTTGCACCTCATTTGGGTAATTTGGTGGATTAGTAGCGTCCATAGCCCACGCCACGGTGAACCGTCCGCCCGTAAATGGAGGCCCATTCGAAACAGCCTTGTCGGCTGCATACATGGCGTATGCCTGCTGAGGCGTCAGCCCACCGCCTACACGGTTCGCGTACTCGATGGCGTCGTCAAATACGTAAAAATCTACAGGCGCAGCGGACAGCTTGTTCTTAACATTCGTGCCAAAACCAGGCTGCCCCCATGCAGCCTGAAGCTGTGAAAGCGCGTATCCAGAGTATGCTTCTGTAGTCAGATTCGTTGTGCAGTCAAAGTAGTGACTGTTCTCTGGATATGTGCCACCATCATGACGTTGACAAGTTATTCCATTCTGAGTAACAGGTGTCAATGTGACGGTACGAGGCTCCACTAGTTCTTGCTGTTGTTTGCTGAGTTCTTGATTGAATTCAGCGTGCAAAGCACTGGGTTCGGTCTGGTCTTTTCCTGTATCATTGCGAGCTATTTCATGTTCAACAGCCATTGTTTAGTTCTCCCCAGATGTGTTTTCCTGCGATCCACAAGCCCGTGTGAAAGCAGTAAAGCTTGCCCCAGGCGGAAGAGCCATGCGTGAACTACGAAGGTTTCAACAAGATCTTTCTTATCTTGCATGCTCAGTGCGCGAACAAAGAGAATAGTAAGCCACAAAAAGTATAGGAGTTAGCAAAATGAAAAACGCCGACATTAGGACTACACTGCTAGCGGGAAGCGGATTAATAGCGCTTTCAGCTCTTGCCGTCGATACCACAACAAACGCCCAGGACGCAAACAGCATTCTGAATGCTTCGCTAGGATCAGTCGGTCAAGCCGTTGTAGTCACGGTTTCTTCGCCAGGAACCAAGGACCAAGAATATCATGCACATATTCCCAATGATAAATACTCTCCAGAAGGAGACAACACAGCTTTAAGCCTGGTCGAAGTCACCAAGCGGGTTAACGAAGCAATTGATGCGGCCAAAAAGAAGAAAAAAAGCACAACGATAACAATAAAGGTGGAAAGGAAGCAGCCAGTCAAACCGTAGAACTAGCTACCTGAGCCGGAGTTATGAAAGCCCCTACAGATACCCATTTTCGCTATTTCGAGGCATCTTTATTTTTTTCACTTTCTGCCATTAGTGAACCTCCTTTCTGCTTTACTTCTTTGGCAGATTCAATAGAAAACCCAGGAAGCATACCGCCGAATGTTTTTTCGTATTTCACTCGCTTCGCACTGGTTTCCAGGTACACACAGGAGCTGGACATCATTACAAACAAACTCAAGACGCTGTTTGCATTTTTCCATCGATACTCCACCGTTTGGTTTGGCAGCACTATTCGTTTTCCCGGTCCGTAGGTCGTTTCGAGATCTGTCAGAACATCAGCGGCGTGGTAACCGGGAAGACTCGCAAAAATCTCGTTAAGCAGCGGCGGTGTTGATGAAGACTCTTTTTCAAAGAAGCAATAGAGAACATCAGGGACTTGCCCATAGAATCTTAGCTTTGAACAATCGGGATCTTTCCAATTTTGAGCTATGACTTTATGCAAAGATGGATCATAGGCAGTCAAACAAATTTCACCCTCTTGTGACAATGCGTTGTTTCGTCGCGGAAACGCTGGTCCTGGTGACTGTTTATAAAAGATGCAGTCTTTTCGGCTCTCGATTAGTTCTAGAGGGCTGCCCAGCGTCAAACCAGCAATGCTAAATCCTGATGACGGTGCTGATATAGCACAGTCATTGTCGGAACTCAGGAAAACGGTACTGCGGCGTTGTGCCGATACCGGTGATGCGATAGTAATTATCACAAGTGCTATTACCGACTTGAAGCAGTTCATTAGATACCGTGCCTGATTGAAATTTCCTCACCAATGTTTTTAGTTCTCTGTTCTAGAAACCAGCACTATCCTTGTTGCACCACCATTGAGGGCTGCCCGGGAAGCGTGTGCAACCTAAGAAATGGCTAGGCACTGGCTCAATTCCTATTCTACGCCCATAAGAAACTGGTACAACGTTTGAGATAGTGCCGCAGATCGGGCATGTTTTGTCGTTCAAAATAGCGTCAATTTTCTCTACGTCAGACAATCTATTTTCAGTTTTGAGCAAGTCTTTTAGCGCAATCCGCGCCGCCCGTACTTGGTAGGAATCGTGCTCTGTCAAACTTACACTTACAAAATCATTCAAAGTTTGTTCCGCAGCAGTTAGGTTTCCTTCTTCGGCGAACGTTTGAGCAAGGGAGATATGTGCATCAAGCTGAACTGGTGCATTTCCCGGTTTCCCAGTCTCTATTAGTGTCTGGTAAATTTCTTCTGCCTTCTTATAGTCTCCGCATCTTCGATAGGCATTTGCAGCGTCCGCTGCATAGTTCCCTTCTGGGTTGAGTTCCTCGCATTGCCTATAGAATTTGGTTGCTTTATCTGGGCATTTTTGCTCGGTATAAATTCGCGCGATGTACGACATTAATGAAATCATTTCTGATTTTCTTGTTTGCTCACACCAAGCGGAATGCCATCTTTTGGCTTTCCATTTGTTCAAATCCTGTTGCAATAGTTTAATAGCTAGGGCAAAGTCACCCCTGGAATTCGCTTGGTCGGCTGATGCTTCAAACTTTGCACGTGTTGTTTCCAGAAATTTTGCGCCTTCAGATTCCTCTTTGTCTGCATTATTTGTTGCTCCAACACACTGGCGAGGGCAGTAGAATAGGACAATTACCAACAAAAAAAGTGTTTTGAATTTCATAGAATCTGTCTTTGACGTGAAGGAACCAATAATAGCAGCGTCGATAACTCCCGCTCCTTAAAACGGTCTCTCATATATCTACGATTGCCTGTAGTAGGTGCGGCGTGGAAAAAAACTAGGTGGGGCGAACTTGCCCCACCTAGCTAAAGTTACCTCACGACTCTTAGTTGCAGTGCGAAGAAGTGTACTCAGCCGTAGTCGGCAAGCGACCGTCGGTGGTGAGATGAGTCACGATGAGCTTAGTGCAGACAAACCCGTCGTTTTTGATATAGAGGTCAGGCGTCTGATTGGTGGCTTCGGAGCTGGAATAATCCACGGCAGTCTCTTCGGCATAGAGTTCTGCCCAACGAGTCGTCATGCCGAACGTCTCTGTGCTGAAGATCTCCGGCCACGCAGCCTGAACGATAGCCCAATTATTGGCCTTCGCATAGAACGACCGAAGCGACGGACCAGTACCGAAAGAAGGAGAGCCAGGAATGCTCACACCTTCAGTGCCGGACACTGTCGCCGTATAAGTCGTCTGTACGCCGGTGCTGCTCACAAGAGTGATAACCGCGCCAGAAGCCGTTGCCGAGATCCCGGAAGCCGATAGAACCGAGGTAATATTAGCCGCCAGATTCGTAGCAACAGTGTTGGCCGACTGACCGGTCGTGACTGACTGAATGATACTCGCCATGCCGCCGGTCAACGTCGTATCATGCACCACAAAGGTGATAGAACCCGTCGAAGGCGTCCCGGTAATGGTGGCAGTCTGCGTTGACTGACACATGTATCGGTTGCCGGTCCCAGCGCCTTCTACGTCCATTTCGGACAATTGAGAGGTGTAGAGACCCACGCCCGTGCAAGGCACTGTCGACAGCGCATTGAATTTCACGATGTCGCCGTAGACAGCCGCGTTCAGCTTGGTATCGAAATCTTTGCCTACAACGCTGGCAGCGCCACCGCCAGTAACGTTGACACCGTAATAGATATCGAGTTGGTGTCCGGCCTCATGAGCCATCGTATTCTTCAATCGAGTTGAGATTACGGTGGTATTGGTGCTTCCCTGCTGATTCTCGATAACTACCGAGTACCAGACTCCGGAGAGCGCCTGCCACGTGTGGCCTCGTTCATTGGAATTGATCGTATCGCATGGAACCGAGCCAGCTCCTGTGCCACCACAGTAGCCGTTGTAATCCGAAACCGATGCAAACACGAAGAAGTTGTGACTGGAATTGTTGAGTACCGTAGCTGATTTGGCATTGGTACCCAGATTGACCAAGCCCCCCTGGGCGGAGCTGTTGTAACCGGAGGTGCTGCCACAGTACCAATAACGATTGTCCGGAAATTGTCCGCTGGTGGTCGTTGAGCAGCTCACTGTTGCATGGGCTGGCGCAGTGAATGCGAAAGCACCAATGAACGAGGCAAGCGCAAGCCCCGCTAAGGTCAAGAGTCGTTTCATTTGAAGTCCTTTGATAAGGTTGATGGATGCAAGAGTCAATCACTCGGCGTTGGCGAGGCGAAATAGTGCTGGTTTTTTCTTTGGCTACTTTGTTTAGAGGTTTCGCCTCGGGAGAGAAATGAATGACTGATTGCCTCATCAAGCTACGTTTTCATGCCGAGCAAAGGCAAATGTTCACATTGTTTCTTTCTGCTTCACATTGGCGTTGCCAATTCCAGAGAAGAGTAACTGTTGTGCCTTTGTCGTATGCGCTAGCAAAAACGAAGAAATTGTATCTCACCCATTAATCACCAAAAGGAGTGATAACGCGGCTTTCGCGATGACACGAACTTTATTGCAGCTTGATTCTTACGTGCAGCTCATTTTTCACATGGAACCAAGCAATGGATTCTGATCTTCAAGTCTTCAAAGATACGTTCAAGCTGTGTTCTGCTGCCTGATTCAGTAGAACCATGATATGACTTTTTCCCAATATTGTCGGTAAAATGGTCGAATGAAAAAAAGTCAGATACTAGAAAACTTTGCGCGTGCTTTAGGTAAGGTAATTACAAGACGCCGTACGGAGCTTGGATTGACTCAAGAGGAGTTGGCGCATCAATGTGGACTTCATCGCACTTACATTTCAGACATTGAGCGGGGAAAGAGAAACTTCACGATGGGCTGCTTCTATAGATTGGCTTATACTCTCAAGCTCAAGCCCGTGGAATTGATTGAACTAGCTAAACCAGAACCACTTACGTGGAACCGAACTAATGACTAGCCATTTTCAATAGACGATGTCACCGGCGTCTTTGCCCTTGCTTGCTGGCATTTAGCTCCACCAGACGCCCAAGTCATTTCTCTTTGAACAGCTCAGCTAATTGCTCGTTTACCTCAGCTCGGTCAAACTTGTCCGGATCAAAGCCTTTGTAGTTTTCCCTATAGAACTCTTTTTCGAAGGCTGAAACGCGACCACGAGGAGCTTTTGCTTTTTTGCCTTTGCGTCGGCTGAGAAAATTTCTGGCGTTCATGTAAGCACCAGGTCCACCACAATCTTCTGGTGGACCTGCATTCTTCCCTGCTGTACAAGTCGGATAAGTGCGTTTCTTGTCAAAGCGGACAGCCTTTTCAAAAATGATCTCATGTCCCCAGCAATCACCAAAATCGTATTCGTACATGATGCAATCGTCCGGCCTAAGCCCGAGTGCATTGAGCTTTTTGCTTTCACCGGACTCCTCAAGCTCCTCTCCCCAGCTGTGAGGCAAGAAGAATTTATGCAAGTGGTATCCACCCCAATCGAATGCAGCAACGATAACATCAGAAAGATCGGCAAGTTTGCAATCGCTTCTGATCTGAATTCGACGCCAGATCACTGGCGTTACTCCCATGATGACGATCTTGAATTGATAAATTTCTGGATTATCTTTAGCGGGCTGAGCTTTGTTCGTCGCCAGCATAAGTTTGATTGCCGGCTTGTGCGCTGTGGGTTCAACTGCCTCAACCAAGCTCGTTTCAATCTTTGACTCTGAAATAGATGACTCATTGCGGCGAAGTATTTTGAGCACACCAGCTGCAGATAGCTTCTCTCGCTTCGCGATCATTCTCAGGCTCCAGCCTTCCTGCCTCAAAGTAGCAATACGGCTGGCTGCCGTTTTGTCCCTCACAGGACGTCCAAGCTGCACACCTTTTGATTTGGCATTTGCTAAGCCTGCATTGACTCTCTCGACTATCATTTCCTTTTCGAATTCAGCAAACGATCCAATTATGTTATAGAACAACCGTCCCATTGCCGTAGTAGTATCGATGCTTTGCGTGTAACTGATAAAATCCACGCCGAGGCTGTTGAACTGCTCAAGGGCGGTAATCAGCACGTTCAGCGAGCGAGCAAAGCGGTCAAACTTCCAAACGATCACGCAGTCCACAAGGCGCTTGTTCACATCATCCATAAGTTCCTGATATGCCTGGTCTTGTTGCCGGCGCTTTTTCTTTCGCTTGGCAAAATCGCCGGTAACACGGTCAACATATTCTTTGTGTAAGACAAATCCGCGCTGTTTTACGTATTCCCGGAGTGCCTGAAGCTGCGGCTCTGGATCTTGCTCACTCTTTGAAACTCTGGCATAAATTGCCGCTCGAATGGCTTTTTTCTCGCCCATGCTTTTAACTGATCCAACCCCGCCAGGACCTGTTAATTATACTGTAGGTTAGTTAACACCGGTTTTGGCAATTTTTGATTCTTCGCAGGGCAGTCTGGCTTGTCAATTTCCGAAGTCGATCGCACAAACAATTGGACCCAGTGACACTTGTGCGACTCACTTGTGACCAACGTCTGTTCACAAGTCCACTTCACTGCTAGTCTTTTTGTTCACAAGGCGACTTCACTGCTAGTCTTTTT
Organism: Obscuribacteraceae bacterium (SeqCode); assembly: GCA_044358055.1. Taxonomy (GTDB): domain Bacteria; phylum Cyanobacteriota; class Vampirovibrionia; order Obscuribacterales; family Obscuribacteraceae; genus JAIEPM01. Next base: position 6,224 of record JBIKOL010000090.1, on the reverse strand, counting down.
GTTCACAAGGCGACTTCACTGCATGACATGTAGGGTGGCGCAATATGCACGAGCAAGGTGTGCTTACGCTTTCGGAAAGCAAGTGGAGTGAGGCAAAGCGCCGCACAGACATTATCGCTGAGCTGTCCAAGCTTGGTTATGTAGGCCGGAGTGCAGCAGATGAAGCCGCTGCAAAGCTTGGGATCTCACGCCGGCGGCTTTATGAACTAATCAGACAGTGTAGGTCCGGTAGTGGTCTTGTAACTGACCTCGCCGTAAACCAGTCCAATGGAGGAAAGGGTAAAGCCAGGCTACCAGCGGAGATAGAAGAAATCATCACAGTTGTAATTCAAGACCTTTATCTTTCGCGACAGAAACTTTCAGAGGCTGCCGTTCTTAGAGAGATATCCAGACGATGTCGTTTGGCTGGGAAGAATGCGCCAGCCCGTAACACTGTTCGCAGGCGGATCGACCAGCTGGATCCGATTGTAGCAACGAGAAAACGTCATGGTAGCAAAGCTGCAAGAGCCCTACAATCAGCCGCAGGCATCCCTCCGGAACCGTCCAAACCACTGGATATTGTCCAGATGGATCACTCGCCAATGGACGTCATAGTTGTGGAAAAGGATTCACGAGAGCCAATCGGACGTCCCTATCTGACACTGGCGATCGACGTTTTCACGCGGTGCATTGTCGGAATGCTGTTAACATTGGAAGCACCGTCTGCGACTTCCGTTGGTTTGTGTCTTGCTCATGCAGTAATGGATAAAGCCGCATGGTTGGAGCGTCTTGGTGTCTCTGAAGCGAGCTGGCCGATGACCGGAAAACCGGTTCTCATTTATGTTGACAATGGAGCAGAGTTCCACAGTGAAGCACTTGAGCGAGGCTGCGAACAGCATGGAATCAATCTGGACTTTAGACCAGGTGGGCTTCCGCATTTTGGTGGCATCATAGAGCGTGTAATCGGCTCTGCAATGACGATGGCACATGAATTGCCGGGCACGACCTTCTCCAATACACAGGAACGGGGAAGCTATGATTCTGAAGCGACTGCTATCTTCACTCTTCGAGAACTCGAAAAGTGGCTTGCTTTAGCCATCTGCACTTATCATGAATCTGTCCATGGAACTCTATGGGAGCCACCAATTGCGGTGTGGAGAAGAAGTATCCAAACGACTCCACAGTTCACCGTTTCCAACGAGAAGGCTTTTCTCGTAGATTTATTACCTGTAATCAGGCGCCAAATGAATCGAGTTGGACTCATAATTGACCACATTACATATTATGCTGATTCCTTCAAACCATGGATAGCGCGGCGCCATAGTCTGGGCAAGTTCGTAATTAGACGAGATCCGCGTGATTTGAGTAGAGTCTGGGTTCTGGATCCCGAAACCAATGACTATCTAGAGGTACCTTATAGAAGAGCCTCCAATCCCGCAATGACACTGTGGGAACATCGAAAGGCTGTGCAAATTTTAAAGAATCGCGGACGAGCCAAAGTAAATGAAGAACTTATCTTTCGCATAAACTCTGAAATGCAAGAACTCAAGCAAAATGCTGCAAAGGAGAGCAAAAGCGCTCGTCGCGACAAAGCGCGCAGGGAGCATTTATCAACTCCACCCCCCGGCTTTCATGGTGAACCTCAACAAAAAGAAGCAGTGACGCAAGAACAGTCTACTGCGCAATGTCAGTCCGCCAAGCCCTTTGATGACATAGAGCAGTGGTAGGAGCACAGAAATGATTGATGTTTCTCATCTAATACCATCCAGCCAGGACCTGGCGAAACTCTCCAATAGTGAACGCTTGCGCCGCATTCGTGCTGACATGTGGATAGGTTATCCGCGTGCTAAGACAGTTCTCAGTCGCTTAGACGAATTGATAAATTGGCCTACCAAACAGCGAATGCCAAACCTGCTTATCATAGGCCCCACCAATAATGGCAAGTCCATGATCGTAGAAAAATTTCGCAGGGATCATTCTGTTCCGCCTCTTCCAAGAAATGTCCCAAGTGAACATGAGCACATTCCTATCGTGGTCATGCAAATGCCTTCCGAGCCGTCTTCCGCTAGGTTTTACGCAACACTCTTAGGCAGCATTGGTGCGCCGCCTCTTCCTAAGGCCAAGGTAGCCCATTTGGAGCAACTGGCTCTTAGTTTGCTCAGAACCGTAAAAACGAGGATGATTGTGATTGATGAATTGCATAACGTTCTTGCTGGTAGAGCGGATGTCCAGCGAGAATTTCTAAACCTCCTTCGTTTTCTTGGCAATGAACTTCGCTTACCCATTGTCGGGGTCGGTACTCGCGATGCTTATTTGGTAATTAGATCAGATGATCAACTAGAGAATCGTTTCGAACCAGTCATGTTGCCTGTTTGGCAAGAAGGAGAAGAGTTTTGCTCGCTGCTTGCGAGCTTTGCAGCAGCCTTACCTCTGAGACGTCGGTCCGAAATTGCCACAAGCGAAAACGCAAAATACATTCTTTCACGGACGGAGGGTACTATTGGAGAAATAGCCATGCTCCTTGCTGAGGGAGCGATTGCGGCAATAAATTCTGGAGAAGAGTGTATCAGCCGTCAAACACTTCAACTCGCAAAATATGAATCTCCAACAGAGCGTCGTCGAGCATTTGAGCGACAACTAAAATGAAAAGCAGGCGTTGGCCAGTACATCCTCAGCCAATTCCAGGAGACCTTTTGTCGACCTGGCTTAAGAGAGTTGCCTTTGTTTACGGATTGAGCCTAGACGAATTGCTGGAATATGACTTGGGATACACTGATCATCCATTAGCACCCGCTTGGCTTGACATCAAGCCGCCGCTCAGACTGGTTGAGATGATCGCTGCCAGAACTGGCGTACCATCTAGGTTCATCTGGTCAATGACCTATGCAAATTTCATGCCAAGATCCTTTAGACCTTATGGATGGACGGAGTTGGACGTGGCTGTAATAAAGGTAGTCGAAGCCGCACAGAAGGATCCGGCGGAGGCGCAAAGACTCAGATATTTTCTTCTAGCTGGCCACAAGCAGGAAAATTCAATCGAACTAGCCCTAAAAGAAATTGATAGCCTGCTCAATGAGCTTGGCATAGTCACCACAAAACTCCCAGCAAGGAACATTCCGGAATCTAGTACAGAAACCGGAATGTCGGTGCTAAGCTACTAACATGGAATGGAGGTTTTGGGATGAGTAGGGATACCATACAAACTGACAAGAACCGGAAAGTTGCAAAACGAACCTTCCTGTCTGCTCAAGAAGTCAGCCAGATTTTATCAGCGGCAAAGAATACTCGTTACTCCACTCGCGACCGCGCTCTCATCCTTTTGACTTTTCGGCATGGACTTCGAGCTTCTGAAGCAGTGTCTCTGCAATGGAGTCAGATTGATCTCAAGGCTGGTCGCCTCCAGGTCAACCGATTGAAAGGATCAGCTGATTCTGTTCAACCCATGGAGGCTGATGAAGTTCGCTTGCTTCAATCCTTGAAAAAAGGCTCTTCTGATAATGCTTTTGTGTTTGTCACTGAACGAGGAACTGTGATGTCAGCCGACAATTTCCTCAAGCTCATGATTCGACTTGGTAAGGAAGCGGGATTTAGTTTTAAGTGTCATCCACACCAGCTACGGCATGGAGCTGGATATCAACTCGTCAATGCTGGCATTTCCACCAGAACAATTCAGGCTTATCTTGGACACAAGAACATCAAGCACACGGAACTGTATACGAAGCTGTGTGCGGCAGCTTTCAAAGATTTTGGACGTAAGATTGGCGGCAGGATTTAGGCCGGATTTGCCATACAATTGATCCCAGGGATGCATGAGCAGCAATGTCAGAAGACGATGAAACGAAAGAGAACCCTCAGCTGAAGATGGACATGAAGATCCGTCCTGACATTGCTGCAGCACCAGAAATTGAAAGCATTGAGATTATGGAGCTGCTCGGAAAGGGCGGCATGTCGGTTGTCTACAAAGCGCGGCAGAAGCAGTTAGATCGAATCGTGGCTGTTAAAGTTCTGTCAAAGATGGCAGTACGCGGAGAAGATGGACTCAAGCGCTTCCAGAAGGAAGCCAGGTTTACAAGTTCTCTTGAGCATCCGAACATAGTCAAAACAATTTCTTTCGGAGTCTCCAAGGACGGACAGCCATACTTGGTCATGGAATATTTGGAAGGACTGTCCCTTGCCGATGAATTGAAACAAAACGGCCGTTTGAAGCTGCAAAAGTTCAAAGACGTATTTCTACCAGCTCTTTCAGCTCTCAACCATGCACATCAAGCCGGACTTGTTCATCGGGACATAAAGCCAGGAAACATAATGTTATGCCGGAATGAAACAGCCGGCGAGACTGTTAAGCTGGTTGATTTCGGCATAGCCAAGGTGTTTGGTGAAGGTGAAAGCCAAACTCAGCAGTTGACTAAAACTGGTGCGGTGCTGGGATCGCCTGCCTACATGAGCCCAGAGCAATGCCAGGGCAAGTCCCTGGATGGACGCTCGGACCTGTATTCCATGGCTTGTGTGATGTACGAGACGCTGAGTGGTGAGCCGCCGTTTTCTGGTGATTCTCTTTTGGAAGTAATGCAGAAGCATAGTATAGAGCCGCCGCCAACAGTTTCCGAAATGAGTCGCAAGATCGACATCCGTAAGGAGTTAGCCAAAGTTACTCTCTGGGGACTGGCGAAAGATCCGGCTGCAAGACCGCAAACAGCATCAGAATTTGCCCGGAAGTTAAACGAAGTGCTTCAGCGTATTACGCTGGACAAAGTGCCCCGGTTGAAGAAGACTGGTTTGGCAGCAGCCAGAGCTCTAGTAGTTCAGCAGCCGTTAAACATCGCCTGCATAGTGGCGTGTGTCATTTTGGGCGTAGCCGTGTTTATGACCAACGCGATGCGAAATACGACCCGAAAGCAGTTGCAAGCTACTCCCAAGGTCGCATCATTGGACAAGCAAAAGAGCGAGGAAGCCAAACGAGAAAGAATTTATAAGGAAGCTTTGTTTCGCGCAGAGAACAGAGGCGGTCCTGATCAACCGGAACTATTGGACCCTCTCAAGAATCTGGAGGAACTCTATAAGAAACAAGAGAAATGGGCACAAGCAGAGCCGCTAGCAAAGAGGCGTGTAGTAATTTTGGAGAAACTGTGGGGACCAAATAGTCTAGATGTTGCGGAGGCAATCGACGATCAGGCACGTGAATGTTTCTGCCAAGTGAAAAAATTACCCGAAGCAGAGTTGCTCTTCAAGCGCGTTTTAGCAATAAGGAAAAAAGCGTTCGGAGCTGGTCCTAAGGTGGCTTGGAGCCTCATGGATATAGCGGACTGCTATCGTCTGCAACACAGGTTTGAAGAGGCAGAATCTTTGTTTAAGCGCGCGTTGGCAATGGATGAGAAAGTGCTCGGACCAAATCACAAAGAATTAAATGCAGCCCGGCGTCGCTTTGCCAGGTATTATATTCAACTAGCCCAGTACGCCGATGCAGAGCCGCTGTTGAAGAGCGCAGTGGCAAACGAAGAGAAAGTACTCGAGCCAAATGATCCGGATCTTGCTGAGTGCGTCAAAGAGCTGGCGGATTGTTATAGCCACCAAGGCAAGGCCGCTGAGGCAGTGCGGCTGTTGAAGCGTGCATTAGCAATTAGACAGAAGGCTCTCGTACCAAATGACCCGGAAGTGGGCATCATTCTCAACGCTTTGGCGGACTGTTATCGCAATCATCACCAGTACGCGGAGGCTGAGTCGTTCTATAAGCGCGCGATAGCAATAAGGGAAAATACCAATCCAGACACTGAGCCTCTTGCTGATTCCCTAAGCGGACTGGCGGCTTGCTATATGAATCAAAACAATCATGCTGAGGCGGAGCCCTTGATAAATCGCGCAATAACGATCAGGGAGAAGGAGCATCAGTGGAATCTTGTAGATTCGGTGAATATGCTGGCCGATTGCTATAAGCACCAGGGCAAGACAGCAGAAGCGGAGCAGGTGCTAAAGCGTGGTCACGCTATTGAGCCCAAGACAGAGTTGATGAAGAGTGAGAGTAATGAACAACGCTGAATTATCAGTTGACATTGCTGCAGTTCCCAATAGACCACCAATTGCGCAAGTGCGATCGACTTCTGTACATTGTGCGATCGCCTTCTGAAATTGACATGGCTCTAGCCTTGAGCTAGCTTGTCGGCAGGGGATTAGTTAACAGGTGAAAATCCTTCCTGACTCAACCGCGATCGCAACCTTGTATGTAATTATCATTCACCAGCAGTGAACCA
>JBIKOL010000088.1:0-36334 GCA_044358055.1 Obscuribacteraceae bacterium (SeqCode) | reverse complement strand
AGCTTCACCCTTGAAAGCGGCTGCAGCTTAAGCATTGGGCGAATTAGCTCGTGTGAGCCAATTCCCTAAAGATCCCAAATACTTCGATCTGGCTTGACAAATATCAGGGAATCTCCCGGGCTTGTTAATGGGCTTGCGCGTGCTTCCCGGGCTCCAATGAACAATTGTCGTGACGCCTGCTATGGCTGGGCTACTTAGATTGTTGGCGCCGGGGTCGGGATTCTTTGTTGCTGCTGGGGCGCCAGGCGCTGTGCTTCTTCCTCTAAAAGGCTGTGGGTAAAGACCAGTTCAGGGTCGAGGTGTTCTTTGGCCAGGTCGACGATGTGGTCGTGGTGGGTGAACATGATGATCTGCGTTTTCTTTGAGAGTTCGGCCAGGACTCGAAGTGTTGCCAGGGAGCGCTTGTCGTCGAAGTTGACCAGGATATCGTCGACGATGAACGGCAAGGGCTCTTCCTTTTCGAGATAGAGATAGAGTCCGGCCAGGCGCAGGGCCAGATAGACCTGGTCGCAGGTGCCCTCGCTCATACCCTCGATCGGGACAAGAGAGGAGGAATCAGAGCGTACGCCGAACAGGACGGGCTCCCCGCGTTCGTTAAAGTCTTCCTGCAAGCCGGCGAAATTGTAGTTGCTGAGGCGGGTGAAAATGTCGCTAGCCTTTCTCAGGATGGGGCTCTGATTCTTTTCGCGGTATCGTTCGATGGCGTTTTTCAGGATTACACTGGCTATTTTCAGGCGTGCGTATTGTTCGACGTCTTGCCCGAGTTCGGAGAGGACCTGTTGCAGCTTGACTGCGGCTTCTGCTGCATTTGCGGAGCCGTTCATGCTTTGAAGCGTTTGCTGCTCTTGTCCGATGCTTATTTGTAATTCTTCCTTTTCTCTCTCCAGCAAATCGCACTCGCGATCGATCGTAATCATAGAGTCCAGAAGACCATCGATAGTGTTTTGGCTGGATATTTCGATGAATTCTTCTAATGGAACCCCGTCCGCCAATCTGATTAACTGGCGGTTGTAGCTGTCGACCTGTTCTGAGAGCCTGCGTTTTTGTTGTGAATTCTTCGCTGCGGCTAGCAATTCTGATTCATTTTGAACAGCAGCTTCCTGCATCATTTGTGCCAATTTATCGCTCAATGTCTTTAGTGAAGCGGCACGTGCCTCAGTGTTTTCGATGATCTCGCTTAAGCGTTCCGTCAGGTGTTGTCGTCGCTGGGCAATCTCTTTTGTCTTTTTCAAAACATCGAATAGTTCGTGGGCTGCTTGTTCGACTGGAGCAGCGGCAAGTTCAATTATTCTTTTTGAACTCAGTAGGGGAGAGCTTTTCTGTGCACTGGAGCACGATTCGCTCAAGCTGTTAATGGCCTCTCTAACGTCCGAGCTGAATAGCGAGGCGTCGCGATCTATTCCTGCAATTCGCCGCTTCAAGTTTTGTATCTGGTCGTAATGAGTGAAAAATTGCTCGAGGCGATCCAGAAATGCTGTGAGCTCTTCTGGACTTGTTGTCGCGCTAAGTCCGAGGCTTTCGACTGCAGGCTGCCAGCTTGCAGCCCATGAGTCGATTTCTGCCTTGCGTGTTTGCTCTGTGCCGGTATTGTTGGTGAGATCAATCTGCAAGCGCTGAATTTCTTTTTCCAGTTCCGTTTGTGATTGTTTTACCGAGCGATATTCATCGATAAATTGCTGGGCTTGATCGAGCAAGTTCAATAGCAATAATGGCTGACCGCTTTCTGCTGGCGATTTCCAGCCGGCTTCTTTGAGAGCCTCTTCGAGTTCTGCTTTGGATCTGTTCACGATCGCGGCATTGTATTTCGCTGATGCCAGACTTTCGATTAAGGTAGCTAAGGTATTGCGCGTGGACTCAAAGCTTGAGATGAATATTCGAGCAGAATTCGGGTTGAGCTGGCGCTCGGTATATTCTGCCCAGAGGGTATACCACGACTCTCTTAACGCCACGAGACGTTGTTCACGATCTAGCAGCTTAGTTTGAGCGTCAGCCAGGTGGGAACGAAATTTCTGCAGTTGCGCAGTGAGTTGAATTTTCTGTGCAACATGATCTGCTTCGTGACGGAGACGATCTGACACCGTATCTGATTTGCTTAAAGCCCATTCGTAAGCTGCGGAAAGATCGCTGCTATTGGTGGTACTCAGATAATCGGCTAGTTGAGAGGAGAACTTCTCAGCATCACTGTCGCTCTCAGATTTGTCCTTCCAGGTTTTTAGAACCAGGTTCCACCCTGTGTCTCTGACTTTGCGAATCTCTTGCAGATCAGTTTCTGTCGGTGCTGCGATTTTCAGATCGTGTTCTTGAAGACGGTATTCGATTTCGCGCATCTCGCTGGTTAGATCAGATATGCGTGACTTGAGTGCATCAATTTCTTTGTTGAGCTGGCCAAGTTCTTTCTCACTGCTTTCAATTGTGTGCAATTCAGGCAGAACAATCGCATGAAGCTTGCCGTAGAGAGTGCTTGCATCTTCAAGACCAAGTTGCTCGTCGATTCCTTTCACCTGCAGTTTCTTCAAATCCATTTGAATCTGATTGAACTGCCGCTCGAGACGATGGCTTTCGGCGTTAGCCCGCTCTTCCATTTGCGGGTCTTGCTGAATACGCTTATAAGAGATGAGAAGCTTCTCGCAGGCAGGTAGTTTCGCGAGCTTCACAAGCTCTTCGCTGCAGTGTTTCAGACGCTGTTCAGTGCGCTGTCTCAATGCCTGAGCGTCCGAATATGCTTGCCATAATGCACGGCGTTCGAGGGCTAATTTGCGCAAGCGCGTTTTCTCTTGAACGCTCATTCGTAGAGAAGGTGCCACCGCAAAGTCATCGGGACGACCGAGATCTCTCAGGCACGATTTAGCTCGTTCTTGCTCTTCAACGAGTGACTGATCGAGGCTGAGCCTATCCACCGCAGCTTTTTGATGGCTTCCCAGCTTTTGTTGCAATGATTCGATTGCTGCTGTGCGTTCAATTACTCCAGACGGCTCAACGAGTTCGGCCAGCTCTGCACTGAGCTGTTTGCGTTTTGCTTCGTCCTGGGATTCTTCATTTCGCAGAATGAGGATTTGCTCTAAGAGCGTCCTTGCTTGATCCTCAAATGTATCAGGCAGTAGAACTGTATCTTCAAGCAGTAATAACTGTTCGAGATAAAGACTGCGTTCAGCGATTAGTGGAATAGCGTCTCTGTAGCGGCGCAGTTTCGCACCCATGTTCAAATTGTGGGCAAGAGAAATTTCGATTTGCTGCTTGCGTGCCTGTGCCTGCCGCAAAGCCTGGTCGTGCCTTTCCCATTCTGTGTTTGGCAGTTCGGCGTCGCGCATGATTTTCTTAGCATCTGCAAACTCAGAAAGTTGCTTGTTGATTGTCCGTGTCGTGCCACCACGCGTGTAAAGATCTTGATAGTCTTTCTCCAGACCGGCAAGAACGCTGCGCAAATCGGCGATACCAGCTCCGGCGCTGAATAGCAATTGACCCAGCTCTCCGTTGCCTTTCAATATCGCCTCGCCACCGCTTACCAGCGCCTGGTGGTCAATACCGAACATCGTTTCAAACGTGGTCTGATTGATGTTGCCGAGATAGCGGTTGAGCACGGCGCTATCTACTACTTCGTTTTCAGCGTCGAGTTTGCGCAGGGTTTTCGTGTTGCCTTTGCGGCGCAGAACGCGAAGCAAGCTGCCGTCGCTGTGTTTCAGTACAACCCCGATTCGCATGTCAGGGTGTGCGTGTTTGAAATTGTCCGTACTTTTGGCGGGAATTCCGTAGAGGACCTGACGCAATGCCCGGAGCGAAGAGCTCTTGCCGGATTCGTTTGGTCCGTAGATGATGTGCAAGCCTTCTTTGCCGCGCGAAAGATCAATGACTTTGTTGGTGAAGTGGCTGAAAGCAATCAGGTGGAGCGATTGAATTCTCATTTTGCTGCTCCCGTTTTTACCAGTCGTTCCAGAAGTATTTGCTGAACGTCTGCAAGGCTTGCGTCAATCCATTCCTGGCTATTCAGCAGACGCAGCTCCGGCAGTTCGGCAGGCAACCTTGTTCGAAGATCTTGCAGTTCATCCTGGAGCATTGTGATTGCGTCCTTGTCACTTCTGCATTCCTGTATAAGATTGACCAGCTCGGCAAGTGGTCCATCAAAATGATCGGATATCTCGCTGGCGGGAGGCTCGGTATGGATTTTTACTTTCTCCACCCAGATGTAATCGCCGCCACATTGCATGGCCAAAGATCGAATTGATTCGACGAATCGCTGCCGTTGCGATCGCAAGATGCTGTCGAGGCTGCACTTCCCCTCAAGATGAATGCGCACAGCAAGCGGCATTCCGTTGGCCTCAGTTAGAGCCCTGGAGAGAGCCTGCGAGACAATTCCAAAGGCTTCGTCTTCTGTTTTTGCCTCCGTCAGATCAACATTGAGCAAGTCCCAGCGCATAACTGCAAGCTCGCAAAATTCCTCTGTGACTTGCAATCTATCGTCAACCGTAATCAATGAGCAGCCTTTTGGACCTGTTTCACGAATGTGTCGGCCTTGAATGTTGCCCGGAAAAATAATCAGCGGATTATCATTCAGCCGCTCACGTTTGTGAATGTGCCCGAGCGCCCAGTAATGATAGCCTTTGCTTATCAGAGCTTCGATTTTGCATGGTGCGTATGAATCGTGCCCTTCGCGACCACTTGCGCAGGTATGCAAGACTCCAATATTGAATTTACCTGAGTGAGCTGCTGGATAATTGGAGGAGAGATCGTCCCGAACATCACCCGTGGCGAAGCTCTGTCCGTGTATTGCAACATTGAGATTATCGATGACAAAAGTGTCTGGAGATTTGTGCGCAAATACATGCACGTTTGATGGCAGCGGTAATGATTTGCTCAACTTATTGGCAGCATCGTGATTGCCTTTGAGCAGGTAAACATCAATGCCTGCATCTTTGAGACGGCTCATTTGTTTAACGAAGTAGAGACCGGTGTTGTAATCTTTCCAGTCGCCGTCAAAAAGATCGCCGGCAATAATTACAAAAGCTACAGCCTCACGAATCGCCAGTGCCACCATATTTTCAAGCGCTCGGCGACTTGCCTGGCGAATACTTTCAACAGGCGCGCCTTCATACCTTTCGAGTCCGCGAAGTGGGCTGTCCAGATGTATATCTGCCGCATGTATAAATCGGAACGACATCTGCCTCCCACCGCCTCCGTGTTTGGATTTGTTTTTCGTTATGCTCTTCATCAAGGATAGATCTCTTTCGATTTAGTTGTATGAGCCAATAATTTGCTTACCCATTTGTTTAGACGGATGAAAATCTATCTTGGTTCAATCGTTTGTATATTCAGTAGAATCTGACATAACAGCATGCAGATATTTGCTGCATCGCGCTTTGCTAGCAGTCTTGAATGATTTTATGCAGCATTAAATTTGGATAAGTCTTTGAAGACTTACCGACTTCATGATCGCTCTCAATTCGGATCGCTTCTAAAAGCGCGATCTGCTAAATCGTACAAACGCGATCGCCGCCGCGTGATTTGGAAACGTAGAGCGCTTGCATCGCTACTGAAATAAGTTCATCGCGATCATAAGCGTGCGAAGGATAACCCGCAATTCCGAGGCTTCCAGTTATCTTGATGAAATTCCAGTTATGGGTAATAACCTGATTGCCCATCGTCTCTCTGATCTTCTCGGCAATGATTGTGGCACCAGCCGTAGTGGTGTTCGGGCAAATTACACCGAAATCAGAGCCACTGTAGCGAGCAACAATATCTCCGCTGCGAACCGATTTCTTGATTGCATCAGCACATATGCGCAGCACTGAATTCGCGGTCATCGTGCGGTATTGTTCTTGAATTTCCTCGAATCCATCAATTGAAACCATGCACAGCGATGCGGGGCGGGAATATCTCCACGCCTGCTTCAATGTCTGATCAAGTTCACGCAAGAAGCTGCGTCCATTGTAAGTGACGGTCAGCGTGTCGAGAATCGCCAGGCGTTCCATGTTCTCATCTGTGTTCTCTGCAAAACCACCAAGCTCATCAAGTTGGTTTTGCTCAAATTCTTTTACTTGCTCCAGAACATTCGGATCAGCAAGTATTCTTCTGGGCGGATTTTCTTCATCGCCCATGTTTACTCGCATTTCGGCGCGCTGGCTCGCAAGTGTTTCGATTACCCTTCGAGACATTGAGTCTTGCGCCGCATAAAGCAAGATGTCATTGATTTGTCCGATTTTGCCCACAGAAAGTGACCCCTGTTGACAGCCTGCGCCGGCCGTTTGAATTGATTTTACCCCTTGCCTCAGTCTTTGGCATGCTGACGAACAAGATTGTGTTTCTTGAATACCACTTACTATTCAAAACGAAACTCGAAAACAGAGTTCCCTATTGGAATTCGGAGAATACACTTTTTGTACTTGCTGTATTCAAAATCTAACGAACCCTGTATCATTCCGCCGCCGGCCATCACTTTTGACGGGCCGAGCGCTGCATCTCGAATTGCATCAGCGTCCGATTTACTTTGGTTAGTTGCCTGTTCAGCCTTGCGATATGCCTCTTCACGTTTCTGGTAGTCAGGAACTTGAGTTGTCATCATTGTGGTTTGTGAGTAGCGATTTCGGTTCCAGTTGCTGTTTGAATATCCGTAGCCACCGTATCCGCCATAGCCAGCGCAAGCGCCACCCCATCCGAACGAGCCCGGTACATAACCATAGACAGGAACACCGTTTCCTGATGTATAGCCGTAACTGCTAACAGTCGAGGTTGCGTTTGCGCCCCAAAATTTGATCCATTTAGCCTTTGATTCGCCTTTCTTTTCTATGCGCTGGGCGAGCTCCTGGGGATTTAGTGGTTTGAGAACCTGCACAGTAGGAGTTACTTGAATGAATGTCGGTGACTGCGGAAGAAGATCAATGTCATATTGGCTGTTGTTTGTCACACGAACAAGTGCCCGCGTGGTTTTTGCAAAATCCGAAGGTCTCTGGCTGATGCCTGCTTCTACAGTGACACCATTTGCGGTGACTTTTTGAATGAGCGCACCTTCGGAAATTCCATTTGCACACCAGGGTGCACCGGCGATGTAATGGAAGATGACTACTCTGTCCGTTGGTTCGGGAGCAAAGGGCTTCCATGGTTCGCCGCGACTTTCTTTTATGCGCGAAGCTGCCGCGAAAAGTCTGAGTGCGTCTCCTCTTTGTCCTCGGCGTTGCGCGATTTGCCCGAGATTCTCATAAAGATCCGCGACTTCTACGCTGTTTTCGCCTGCAAGTTTTTTGCGAATCTCTAGCGCTTTTGAATAGCTGTCGTAGGCAGGTTCGTAAAGTTGCACGTTCTCGTTGAGCATGCCCATGTGTTCCAGAGCATCTGCGAGATCTGACGAGCCGGGCGCTTTGGTTCCCAGTAATGCGATGGATTGTTTAAGCGAGTCAATTGCATCGTTCATCTTGCCATTGACTTGATGCATCCATGCTTGCAAATCTAACCCTTCAGCATAATCGGCGCTGTCTGCACCGCTGATTGACTTTGCGCTTGAAAGCGTCTTCTTTAATTCCTTTGCGGCTTGCTCGAATTTTCCCTGTGAGATCAGTGCATTCGTGTACTTTACCTGGATGCGCGGAATTTCTTGTTTAGGGACATCTGCATCTAGTGCTGCGCGATAAGCTGATTCGGCGGCGGGAAAGTCACCGACTGCGGTTGATTCGTCACCGGATTTTGCATAGCTTGACCATGAGCCGCTGCCTGCGATAGCAAATGCCGATGAGCAGCAGAGCCCAAAGCTCAGAACTAAAGCGATGATTAATCTGTTGAGCATTTTGATTCCTCTGGTGTCAGCGCGCGACTCGCCAGGCGACTGTTCAAATCTTTTCCCGGCGACCAGTATATATTATTGTAGAGTTGTTGTCCGCTCACTCGTTTTCAAGGCGCCAGCGCATGTAATTCTCGCGCGTGCACAGCTCACGCATATCAGTCATGCGATCAAGATAGACCATTCCGTTGAGATGATCCATTTCGTGCTGCAATACGCGCGCGATGTAGCCCTCGAAGATTTCTTCTTTCTCGGAACCATCCGGCTCGGTCCATGTTGCTTTCAATTTCTCGTATCTGGGCACCAGCCCTACATAACCAGGCACGCTAAAACAGCCTTCGTAATCCATCAATTCGGTGGTAGAGAGTATTTCAAATTCCGGATTGATCATTGTATATAACGGCGATTCCTCGCGGTGCGGAAACATTTCTGTCTTGCGAACTTCGGCCACAAATACGCGATAAGGCAGCCCGATTTGCGGCGCTGCAAGCCCGGCTCCTTTCAATTCACGCAGACAGCTGATCAACTTCTCGCATATTGGAGCACCTTGCGCGGCTGTTGCGACGCGGCGCGAATGAGCCCTGATTATTGGCGAGCCGATGTGTTCTATATTGCATGACATTGTTTGCTCGCTCATTCATTTGCCTTCTGGCCAGGGGGCATTATTATAGCTGCATTTTCAAGTCGGTTATAATCAAGAGTCTATGGAAGATGGCTCAATTTTTGCTTTCATCAATTTCAAACAAGCCGTGGGTCTGGGTCATGTTGCCTGGGGCTACCAGATCGCTGACGATCATTTTCGATACGGTTCTGCCGATCATCTATGGCGGCACGACTGGTGGGATCTTCCCTCCTGGTTGCGTTATATGGACGTTAAGCCCGGTGGTGACATTGACTGGTGGTGCGAGGAAGGAAAGCGCTCCGAAATGCTGCAAGCGATGAAAACCGGCTATGGCAAAGATGGGCGCCGGCATATTTTTTATCATTCGTTTAAAGAACTGAAATTGCCATCCATCTCGGTGCAAAATGCGATCACGTGCACGTCGGAAATTGAGAAGCAGGGTTGGCATGTTGTGAATCAGAATTGCGTTCAACAAGCACATTTGATTTTTTCCAGTTACAGTAAAGAAAACAATATGCCTGACCCATTTGCTGATCCGCTGAACATGGTGCCGAAAACCTGGTTCGCTCGAATTCCTGCGGAAGAATTTTCGCTATGAATATCGAAACAAAAATCGATTTAAGGAGAAAATGGTAGGGGCGGCTTTTTAAAGCACATACGATGTTCACGTAAAACGCTCCATTTCGTGTATTTATGAAATTGCAAAATATATCTATTACGTATCTTCAGGCAAGAACTTTTCTGACATTGTTTCAAAGCCAATATTACAGTGGTATGCTTGCTGTAGAATAACTTTCCTTGCGGCAATTCTATGCAAAAAAAGAATGGAGCCCTATTATTTTCGCCGAGTGATCTCATCACCTTCATGTCTGACACGTTCAGCTCATGGATGGATCGCCGCTATCTAGAGAATCCTGACGGGTTGAGCAGAGATGAGGCGGACGGTGCTGCGAAATTGATTCAGAAGCATGGAATTTTGCACGAAAAAGAATTTCTTGATTCGCTCATAAAAGATGGAGCAGATGTTTGTGTCATAGAAGGAACTGGCGAAGCTGCCTGGGAAAAGACAGTTGAGGCAATGAGGCAGGGTCGCGAAGTAATCTACCAGGGTTATCTGCGCATGGAACGCTTCGCGGGTCTTTCGGATTTTCTTGTCCGCAGCGATGGTGCCTCGAGCCTCGGTGATTTCCATTATCAAGTTTGGGATAGCAAACTCGCTAAAAAACCGAAGCCATATTTCCTTGTGCAATTGTGCTGCTATGGCGAAATGCTCCAGCTCATCCAGGGCAGATTGCCTGATGTTTCTGTCGTACTTGGGAACAAACAAATACAAGCTTTCCGTATTTTGGATTATTTCTTCTATTACCTTTCCCTGAAACAACGCTTTCTGGAATTCCAGGATAAGTTCGACGCTAATAAGGCACCCGAGTGGATGGATCTCGGTTCTTACAGCAAATGGACGGGTGAAGCTGCCAGATTACTGGAAGAGCGCGACGATCTTTGTCGCGTAGCCAACATTCGTAAATCGCAAATCAAGAAATTGAAACGCGCTGGCATCGATACAATGAACAGATTGGCGCAGGCTGATTCAGACTGCAAAACTGAGCTTTCTGCTCGAACTTTTAATACGCTGCAGACTCAGGCTCGGCTGCAAATCGATTCTGCTAAGCTCGAACGTCCCGCGTATGAAGTGATTCCGTTCAGTGAATATGACGGGAAAAGACGCGGATTTGGAATATTGCCTGCGTCGTCACCTTTAGATGTGTATTTCGACATGGAAGGATACCCTCACATCGACGGCGGGCTGGAATACTTGTTCGGTGTTGTTCACAAGAACGAAGATGACACAACGCAATTTATTGACTGGTGGGCGCACGATCGTGCAGGGGAAAAGCTTGCCTTCGAGGGCTTCATCGATTGGGTTTACTCTCGCTGGCTGAAAGACAGGCAAATGCACATCTATCATTATGGTGCGTATGAGGTCTCCGCGATGCGCCGGCTGGCAAGTCGACATGCCACGAGAGAGCGGGAACTTGATGATTTGCTGCGCTCTGAGTCTTTTGTCGATCTCTATGCTGTTGTACGACAGGGATTGCGCATTGGCTGCGAGTCGTATTCGATTAAGAAGGTCGAGTCGCTTTATATGGGTAAGCGGAAAGAGGAAGTTTCCACTGCTGTCGATTCCATCGTGTTTTATGAAAACTGGCTTGAATCAAAAGACGGTAGCAGCTGGCAAGATTCTTCCACCTTGAAGAAAATTCGTGATTATAATCAAGTCGACTGCGAATCAACTTCTGCTCTTTGTTTCTGGTTGAGAGAAAGGCAGGCGGAGTCAGGTATCAAATATAGTGCTCCAGTATTCGATAGCGAAGAGAAAAAGCCTCCTAAAGATCCCAGCCCAAATGAATTGTTAGCCAAAGACATAATGCGCCAGATCCCTCGTGATCGCAGCGACAACCCTGAGCGCTGGCGTGTTTTGGAATTGCTTGCACATATGCTCTGCTTCCATGAACGGGAAGCAAAAGTTAACAGTTGGGATTTCTTTGATCGGCTTTCCAAATCGGAAGATGAACTATTCGCAGATCCCGAATGCATTGCATTTACCCGGCGCACACAACGCATGCCGGAAGCGGAGAAAAAATCGCTTTCTTTTGAATACAAGTTTGACGTGGGGCAGGATATAAAACTATCAGCTGCTGACAAGGTTGTTTGGCTTGCGGATAAGGAAATCAAAGCGGAAATCATTTCTATCGATGAAGAGCGCGGACTTCTTTATTTGAAACGGAAAGAAGAACCTATGCCATTTGAAGGGCACTGGATATTAAGTGAGCGTTTCAATTACCAGGCCCTGGAAGCCGCTCTGTTCAGGCAAGTACAGAAGTACTGGGATGATGGAACCATAAATTCTTGTATTTCCGACCTCTTGTTCAAAAGAATTCCGAGAGTTAGAGGCGTCGCTGCAGGGGAAGCGCTTTGTGCAGCAGATGGGAATCTCGTGCAGCAAACTATAGACGTAACGGAACGAATGGAGAATAGTTACCTGTCTATTCAAGGTCCACCCGGCACAGGCAAAACCTATGTCGCCGCCCGCGCAATTGTGCATCTGATCAAGCAGGGAAAGCGAATTGGTGTAAGTTCTAACTCTCACAAAGCTATTGAGAATCTGCTTGAGGCCGTTGGTAAGGCTGCTGAGGAAATTGACCTGCGCTTTGCCGGAGTGAAAATCGCAAAAGATAAAACAAGCATTGGCAATCCGCAATTCAGCAATTCGCAGATCCAGTACAAGAATGAACTCGATAAGCCAGAAGATTATCAACTGATTGGCGGAACTCCCTGGCTATTTGCAAAAGAGCAAATGTCCGGCGCGCTCGATTATCTCTTCGTGGATGAGGCGGGGCAGGTTTGCCTGGCAAACATAATTGCGATGGGTGAATCAACAAGGAATATCGTGCTCATGGGAGATCAATTACAACTTGATCAACCCGTTCGCGGTTCACACCCGGGAGAAAGCGGTGCTTCGTCACTAGATTATCTACTTGGAAATTCAGGTACGATCAGTCCAGAACGCGGCATCTTCCTGGACGTAAGCAGGCGTATGCATCCTGCTGTTTGTGAGCTGGTATCATCGGCGGTGTACGATGGACGCCTCAAGGCTGATGTTTCGACTGCGCAACGCAAAATTATTTTGAATCCGGCCGCAGCCGGTCTCGGAGATCATGGCGTGGTTTTCGTGCCCGTTGAACATGAAGGCAATTCTCAATCAAGCTTGGAAGAAGTCGATTCTATTTCCGATATTATCGATAAGCTTTTGCTTTCGGATTTAGTTATTGATGGTAAAACCAGAAAAATTAAGCTCACTGATATTCTCATAGTGGCGCCATACAATCGGCAAGTGAGGCTGATAAAGACGAAATTGCCAGATGCAATCGTCGGCTCTGTCGATAAGTTTCAGGGCAGAGAAGCTCCGGTTGTAATTGTGAGCATGGCTGCAAGCGATCTTTCAAGCTGTCCGCGGGGCATCGATTTTCTCCTTAGCAAAAAGCGTCTTAATGTTGCGATTTCCAGAGCCCAAGTACTGGCCATCGTTGTCGGCAGCCCCGCTTTGAGCCAGTTCGCATGCAATACAGTTGAGCAAGCAGCATTACTCAATTTCTATTGTCGAATAATGCAAGAAGGACAAAGAAGCAAGAAATCGGCACCTTGCGCAATTGTATCTTCAGCATCATAATAAGGCAATTGATAAAAGGCAATTGATGCTGGAGTTTTCCTTGTCCGAAGAGAAACGATTCTACACTTACATTGTTCGCTGCGCCGATGATACGCTCTATACCGGCTGGACAGTAGACCTCGGCAAGCGAATTGAAGCTCATAACAACGGGAGCGGTGCAAAATATACGCGCAAACGTGCTCCTGTTTCGTTAGCAATGTCGTGGGAATTCGAGAGCAAAGTAGAAGCTATGCGCGCGGAATATGCGATTAAGCAGTTGCCTAAAAAGCAAAAGCTTGATCTCATCAGCGGCAAACTGGAAGCGCCGCTAGTGTAGGCCTAAGGTACTTTGATTAGAAGAATCAGCACGGAAAAAGCGGACGCCCCGAAAGCGCCGGCAGCCTGCCGGCTAATACTCCGGCGAGATCGATCGTTAATTTTAGAAGCCGGCAGGCTGCCGGCGCTCCCGGGTTGCTCCCGGGTTGCATCCGTTAGATCTCGAACGATGCGTCTCTATGAACTGCTCGACCTTGGAAGAGGGTCCACAATACTTTAGCTGTGTGTATTTCGCTCGGTGGAATAGCGAAGATGTTTTTGTCAAGAACGATCATGTCCGCGCTTTTCCCCGCTTCTAATGAACCGCTTTCTTTTTCCCAGTGACCGAGCCAGGCACCATTGATGGTGTATGCTTCGATCATCTCAGGCAGAGTGGCTCTTTCTTCTGGGAGGAAAACCTTATCTGGCTTTTGATCCAGACCACATCTGGTAACAGCCACCTGAATCGCATCAAGCGGGTTCAGGGTTGTAACAGACCAATCGCTGCCGCCGACCACTGTGGCACCCGATTTGAACATGCTTTGTATCGGATAGAGACGATTGGAGCGTTCTTTACCAAGAATCGGCTCTGTCATCTCTTCTACATACTTATCGTGATAAGCCCAGAAAGCCTGAAAGTTTGCGGTGATGTTGGAGTCGCGAAAACGATGCATATCAGCTGGATCTATTAATTCCAGATGTGCAATGTGGTGTCTTTTGTCGCTGCGACCGTTCAACTTTTGCGCTGTTTCAATGGCATCAAGTGCAACTTTGACAGCGCGATCTCCAATGGCGTGAACATGTATTTGAAAACCCGCTGCGTCCAGTTTGCAGGCATACCATTTAAACAAAGTCGGCGAGAAATTGAGAATTCCGTTTTCTTTTCCATCGCCGCCCAGATAAGGATCAATAACAGCTGCGGTTTTTGATTCAATGACGCCATCCGCAAATATCTTCACCTGTCGAACGCGAAGCATATTGCCATCGTATTTATCTCGCCAGGATTTCAAAGTAGCAAACTGCGCCTCTCCCTTGCCGGGTTCCACCCCAATTGCCGCACTTACGCGTACCGTGAGCAAATTAGAATCATCGAGACTGGCGTAAGCCTTCAATTCACTCTCATCAACATGCGCGTCTTGAACGCCCACGATACCAAATGCATTTAATTTCTTTTGCACGGCAAGAGCCGCTTCGCGGTATGCATCGTCCGAAGCTTTGGGCACCAGATTTGACACCAGCTCCATTGCTGATTCTCTCAGCGTGCCGGAAGGTTCCTGTGTGCTTCCTATGCGTTCGATGCGACCACCTGCTGGTTCCGGTGTGAATGCACTTATACCGGCAAGTTCCATTGCTTTGGAATTTATCCACGCCGAGTGTGCGTCCTGGGACACAATGTAAGCGGGTTTATCAGGAACAAGTTCATCTAATAACTTCTTCTCTGGACCTTTCTTGCCGAATGCCGGCAGCTGCCAGCCAGAGCCAATAATCCACTTATCTCCGCTGTGCTCTTTTGCATATTCGCTGATTTTCTTTTTGATAGAATCGGCCGTTTCAAAATCGGCTAAATTGCATGTGGCCTCTTCGAGTTGGCTTTCCACCGGGTGAACATGCGAGTCTACGAACCCAGGCAGAACAAGCTTGCCATGCAGGTTGATGATATTACTAAGTGGACCGGCGTACTTCACCGCATCCTGATCGGTGCCGACAAATGCAATGCGTCCATTGCTTATCGCTATCGCCTGTGCCCATCTCCGCGAGGCATCCATCGTGTAAATACTTCCATTTACAAGAACAAGATCGGCGTGCGTTTGTTTTTCCGACTGTGCTTCAGCAAAAGCAGGCGCAAAACTAAGCAATGCCTGTAAAGCACTTGCCATAATACACAGCAACGTCTTTGCAGCCAGGCAGTGCTTAGCATTACTTTTCATCTGATCCTCCTGAGGCAATTTACGGTATTTTATTATCCAATCTTGTTGGAAGCCTTAGAAAGCTTACGCATTGACGGAGATTTGCGAATGCAGAGAGTAACTGTGGTGGCGCGGTTGAAGGCGAAGGTCGGGCTTGAGGATAAAGTCAAGCAGGAACTTCTGAAATTGGTTGAACAAACCCGCAAGGAAGTCGGCTGCCTTAATTATGATTTGCATGTGGATAAGGAAGATCCGGGCACATTTCTCTTTTATGAGAATTGGGTTAGCGAGATGGCTCTGGATAATCACTTCCACACTCCCCATTTCGTGCGTCTGCAGGGGTTGAAAGGTGAGCTGTTCGCGGAGCCTTCGCAGATTAGCATTATGAAGATGATCAGTGAGCCAGAATAAGTTCGTTCTGATCGACTCTGTATCGGCACACTAAGGGACGCCCGTGAGGCGCCCCTGACAGTCTGGTCGGATGATATAATTAGCTCTCGGAATCGCGGGCGTCCTGCCCGCAGCTCGTTTTGGTATTCCGGCAACCGGCGCGCACGCGCATATAGAACCATGATAACTGTAAGCAATGTCACGAAGCGATACGGCACAAGCGTACTTTTTGAACATGTAGATGTAGTCTTCAGCCCTGGTAACCGTTACGGACTCACCGGTCCCAACGGTGCGGGGAAATCCACATTCATGCGCATTCTCACGGGCGAAGATGATGCGACCAACGAGGGTGTGATTTCCCGCCCGCGCAAAATCGGCATCCTGCGTCAGGACCAGTTTGCATTCGATCAAATGCGTATCATCGACACAGTTGTTTACGGTAACAGAATACTCTGGGATGCCATCCAGGAGCGAGACAAACTTTGCGAGAAAAGCGAGCACACGGATGCTGAAATCAACCGGCTGACAGAACTCGAGACCGTGATTGCCGATGAAAATGGCTACATGGCGGAGTTTGAAGCTGCTCAAATTTTGAGTGGTATTGGTATTGCAGAAGATCAGCATTATGAGCTGATGAGCACCCTGCAGTCAGACTACAAATTCAGGGTCTTGCTGGCGCAAGCATTATTCGGCGAACCTGATGCATTGCTTCTGGACGAGCCTACCAACCACCTCGATCTCGACACCATTCGCTGGCTGGAAGAGTTTCTAAATGATTACAAAGGCACGCTCGTCGTTATCTCACACGACCGCCACTTTTTAAACGCTGTGTGCACGCACATTGCGGATATCGACTATCAGACGATAATTCTCTATCCAGGTAACTACGACGATATGGTGGCGCACAAAGTGCAAGCCAGGCAGCAAGTTGAATCCGATAATCGGGATCGCTTGAAGAAAATTGCTCAGTTGCAAGAATTCGTTGCACGTTTCGGCGCAGGTCAACGTGCTAGCCAGGTGCAATCGAGAAAGAAAGAGATTCAGAGACTTGCACTGACCGAATTGAAGAGATCGAATATTCAACGCCCATTTATTCGCTTCGAACAAGAGAAGCCAGCCGGAAAAGAGACTGTGCAGATTCGCGGCATGTCTAAAGCATTTGGTGACAAGGTTATTTTCAAAGATCTTGATCTCGAAGTAATGCGCGGCGAAAAAATCGCAATCATCGGACCAAACGGCGCAGGGAAAACGACTCTGGTACGTTGCATTATCAACGAGCTTGCGGCTGATTCCGGGGAGGTCAAATGGGGTTTCGGCGCCGAGGGCGAATGGAATTATTATCCGCAAGATCACTCACATGAAATTACTGGTGGAATGACAGCGCTTGATTGGTTGATGCAATTCGAGAAAGGCGAAGGGCAGCAGGTTGTTCGCGGATTGCTGGGACGCATGCTCTTCTCAGGCGAAGACGCGATGAAGCCTACCGAGGGACTCTCAGGCGGCGAGTGTGCACGCTTGTTGCTGGCACGCATGATGCTCGTGAAAAAGCCGATTCTTGTGATGGACGAACCAACAAATCACCTCGATCTCGAATCCGTTTCTGCACTGGCGGAAGGTCTGACTGCCTTCCCCGGCAACGTCTTTATCGTCTCTCATGATCGCGACCTGGTCTCGGAAGTGGCAACAAGAATCCTTGCGTTCACAGCAAAAGGATTGGTTGACTTCCGCGGCCCATACGAGGAATTCCTCCAGGCCAACGCTGAATCGCAACGCAGAGTAAAGGCCAAAAACTAGCTAATATAATCGACGATCTCGCTGTCATAGCCTGGTAGGGGCGCCTCACGGACGCCCTGAGGGATTCAAACTAGAAAGGGCGCCCATGAGGCGCCCCATCCGACGCACTCCGACTCAAGCAAGACCGATCAAAATGTTAGCTCAAATCCCGCCAGTAATACCGCGCCGCCGTATTACCTGCGTTGCGGATATCCCGGACGTTGCGGCGCGCCACCACGTTTGGGCGAAGGCGAGTCGAGATCGTTCAGCATCTCATCAAGCGTATCCATACTTTCCTTGTCGATAAACACATCCGAATCTTGCTTCACAGGCTGATAGCCACGTGGCACAGCGAACATGTTATCCGGAATATTCATTTTAGCCACTCTGCTGGTATCAACTGCAACCTGTGGTGGCTTTCCTGCTTCATTGACAGTCATGCGCAATGGAATGCGCTGGCAATCAGGTACTCCGTAAAATTGGCAAATAAGCTTTGATACTTCTGGTGGGGTGGCAATATCAGAAGCAACCCAGAGACTTGCGCTCTGAATTTGCTGGTAGTTTTTCGCCTTGCCATTCAAAGCTCTCGACGTAGTCTTCAACATAGGCGGCTTATCCATGACAAACTCGTATGCACGAACGCCGGCTACCGCTCCGTTTGGATTTCCTCTTTTCCAGGATGCACCTTCAAATCTTCCACCAATATTTCTGCGTTTGAAGGAATCAAGCCATGGTTGAAGATTAGTCGAATAGACTCTCTTGGTTTTGTCATTAAAAATATAAACAATCCAGCTTGGTGCATGTGTAAGCACGCTCACACCGCTCTTCGCTTCGTAGGTTCTCATTCCCTGCGGCGATATGTAGAGGGTCATTCCTCCACCTAATGCCGCCCCGCTCTTGGCGGTTTGCGTAATGCTGTAACCCTGTTCGCAGAACGCGGGCGCTTGCGCAATGGTTCCGGCAAGAACAAATGCCGACGTCCATCTATATATATTGCTATCGCCAGCCTTAAATCCGAAAAACATCCAGGCCCTCCCCCCACGCAGAAGCTGCTCACCCCTGATTTTAGCATCAGCTAATTAAGAAGGTATGCAAATCCGAATTTTGGGCAGGGACGGACGTCAAGCGATGCCGGGATCGCTGGCAGTGGTGGGATTCCCATTGACCTTAATCTTCTACAGAAGTCTAATGATAGCGGGGTAGGGGTACCGAAGGGGCGTAAGTTCCCTGGTTTTTCGCGGAGTAGCGCATTCATGTCTTCAATCGAAAAAGATGTTGTAAGC
Organism: Obscuribacteraceae bacterium (SeqCode); assembly: GCA_044358055.1. GTDB lineage: Bacteria > Cyanobacteriota > Vampirovibrionia > Obscuribacterales > Obscuribacteraceae > JAIEPM01. Next base: position 18,075 of record JBIKOL010000088.1, on the reverse strand, counting down.
CGGGTGTCTGACCCCAGCTATGACAACCCCGTTTTGAGTGAGCTTTTTACAGGTAGGGTCGTCGATTCAACTCAGAGCAGCGCAGCTGCACCCCGTCAAGATTCAACTGTTGCACCAGCTGCCGACTCTCGTGTCGTGATAGCAAACGGTGGCAACCCTCAGGTGGCGCCCGGTATGGACGCTCAATCTCCCACAATTGTGACAAACACTGGCGATGCTAATCGTCAGGTAGCCGCACCGGCTCCGCAAGCATATTTCAACCCGAATGATCTGCCTACTCCGGCTCAAATGGACCAGAGCCAGCTGGCAATTCTGCAAAATCTTGGTGTAAATCCGCGTGTTTACAGCGATCTGCAAAACCTGCAATATGTGCCTCCGCCGCAAGATCAGCCGTATCAGCCTGATTATCAATTGCCAGGCTATGTTCCTGTACCGAGAAGCACAGATTGCACATACAATTCCGACTGCAACACTGATGCTGCCGGCAATGTAATTGCGCAGATCGGTGGCAGTATTCTCGGCTCAGTAATCAATGGCGCTCTTTGGAATAACTGCCCTGGCGGTGGGTACTATTCCGGACGTGGATACTATCCGGGCGGTGGATATTATCCTCCTGATGGAGATTGCTATCCCGGTGGTGGATATTATCCAGGTGGCAGCTGCTATCCTGGCGGCTATTATCCTGGTGGTGGCTACTATCCAGGTGGCGGATATTACAACAATAATTTTGGTTCAAACGTGATGGCAGGCGCGCTGGGAGCAATTCTTGGCAGAGCCATTTTTGGAAACAGCTACAGAAACTACGACAACTATTACAATAACAACTGGCAGCAGCAACAGTGGCAGCAACAGCAATGGCAGCAGCAGCAATGGCAACGCCAGCAACAATGGAACCAGCAGCAACAGTGGAACCAGCAAAATCAGTGGAATCGAAATAACTGGAATCAAAACAATTGGAACCAGAACAATAACTGGAATCAGAACTGGCAGCAGCAACAACAACACCAGCAATGGAACCAGCATTGGCAACAGCAGAATTGGCAGCAGTGGCAACAGATGTCACCACAGCAGCGCCAGCAGTGGGAACAACAAAGAGAACAACAGTGGCGTCAAATGTCGCCGCAACAACGCGAGCAGTGGATGCAGCAGCATCAACAGTGGCAGAATATGAATCCGCAGCAGCGTGAACAACAGCAACGCCAACAATGGGAGCAGCAGCACCAGCAGTGGCAACAAATGAATCCTCAACAACGCCAGCAATGGATGCAGCAGCATAACTGGAATCAGCAGCAACAGCAGCAATGGGAGCAGCAGCACCAACAATGGCAGAACATGAATCCACAGCAGCGTGATCAACAGCACCAGCAGTGGCAGCAACAAAGACAACAGTGGGAACAGCAGCACCAACAGCAACAGCAGCAACAGCAACGCCAGCAATGGGAACAGCAACAGCGCCAGCAGTGGGAGCAGCAGCATAGAAATCCACAACAACAGCCGAATCCGCAGCAACAGTGGCAAGAGCAGCAGCGCCGCCAAATTGAAGAACAACAGCGCCGCCAGCAATGGGAGCAGCAGCACAGACAGCCGCAACCACAGCCACAGCCGTTTAGACCTCAGCAGCCGCAACCGCAGCCGTTCAGACCGCAGCCACAGCCGCAACCGCAACCGTTCAGACCGCAACCACAGCCGCAGTTCCATCCACAACCGCAGCCGCAATTCCATCCACAACCGCAGCCGCAGTTTAGACCACAGCCGCAGCCGCAGTTTAGGCCACAACCGCAGCCGCAGTTCAGACCGCAACCACAGCCGCAGTTCCATCCGCAACCGCAGGTCAATCCAGGCGGACGCAGGCACTAATTGTTAATGCTCTGGCATTTTTAAGGGGATGCTTCTTAACGCCTTTCAGAGCCCCATTTAAATCTGGGGAGGGTGATCTGCTTTCCCTCATTTAGAGTAGCTCGGTCCATCTTATAGCGTGCACGCTATACTACCGGACCTAATATAGCGCGCACGCTATAAGAATCAAAAATTTCTATAGCGTCTACGCTATATTACCGGGCTTAGTATAGCGTGCACACTATACGAGTTCTAATTTCGCGCTTTGTATGAGTGCGATAGTACAGAATCTAGACACGGCGACCTCGCATTGCACCACCAGCACCGCCAGCGGTGCCACAATTACTTAGCCTGAGCCAATTCCTTCAAGGTGCCACAATTACTTAGCCTGCGCCAATTCCTTCAAGGTGCTTACTTTAAGTTGTCCCTTGTCTTCAGTTCCAGTCACCATAACGAAGTGACCTTCCTTGGTCGGCGAACTTTGCAAAAGATTGCGCGCCAGGTCGCTGCCTTTTTTGTCGAGCTGGAACCACTGACCTTTGCTGAAAAGAGAATAGCCTTCTTTGCTGCACCCGGCATTCAAAGCGCATTCTTTCTTGTGTGTTTGCAAATACTCGGTACCGAATCCATTTGCTTTGGCATTGTCCGCACAGGAACGGTCTACAAGGTATCCTGCCCATTTGTTATCAGCAGCAGTTACCGGGAGGCTGGTTCCAGCTAAAATAAGCGATGCGGCGATAAACGTTTTGATTGCTGTCATTCTCTTGTCTTCCTCGGAAATCTCAATCAGATCTACCACAGGTTCAACTGGAGTTCCCCATGTCCGATTCATATAATGCCATTCTAATTCTCTCGTTCGGTGGACCAGAGGGCATGGCGGATGTGATGCCGTTTCTGGAAAACGTAACACGTGGCAGAAATGTTCCACGTGAACGCCTGCTGGAAGTGGCAAAGCACTACGAAATGTTTGGTGGCGTGAGCCCTATCAACCAGCAAAACCGCGAGCTTATTGCCGCGCTCGAGAAAGAGCTTGCGAGCAAGGGACCTGAGCTGCCGGTTTACTGGGGCAATCGAAACTGGCACCCTTTTCTAGCCGACACACTTGAGCAAATGCGCAAGGACGGAATCAAGCGCGCAATTGCATTCGTCACTTCTGCATTTAGCTCATACTCCAGCTGCCGTCAATATCTTGATGACATCAGCAGGGCGCAGGAAAAGGTTGGAGAGGGAGTAGCACTCATTGATAAGATCCGTCCGTTTTACAATCATCCACTCTTTCTGGAATGTAACCTGGAAAGCTTACGCGGGATGCTGGCGCAGATTGACACTGGGCACGCAAAAGATGCGCACATTGTATTCACCGCGCACAGTATTCCAAATGCGATGTCACAGGGATGTGATTATGCCGCGCAATTGAAAGAGTTTGCCTCATTACTGGCTGAAGCAGTCGGCAGCAATAATTGGCATCTTGCCTATCAGAGTCGCAGTGGACCGCCCCAGGTGCCATGGTTGGAGCCCGATATTCTAGACAAGATACGCAGCCTAAATGATGAAGGCGTAAAAGATATTGTGGTGCATCCAATCGGTTTTGTTTCTGATCATATGGAAGTAATTTATGACCTTGATCACGAAGCAAAAGATCTTTGCGATGAACTTGGCATTAGATTGCACAGAGTTAAAACGCCAGGAGCGGATCCAATTTTTATCGAAATGATCCGCCAGCTAATTTTGGAAAGAACTGGCACAGAGAGCGCAAGACCATCGGTTGGATCCCTTGGAGCTCTGCCCGACAAATGCATTGATAATTGTTGTCCATCTGGAAGCAGGCCAGCTTCAGCAGCTGCTCCATCACGTGAGTCTAAATTAGGAGGCGAGAGATGAAAAGAAATGGCATATTGCTTGCGGCGCTGATTTCGATGCTTCTGGCAAATACGGTGCAAGCAGCCAGTAATCCAGGTGGCTCTGCGGCGCCTGCAAGTACCAAGCTTCAGGGCTCGGTCAAAGCAACTGATGTTGAAGCCGCTGAAGTTTTGAGGCAAATGGGTGATGCTTTGCACAAGATGGAGCGCGCCGGTTTGGAATTGATGGGAGAGGCAACCAGGCAGGATTACATTGCTGTCGGTGACCCGGATGTAATCGGTACTTTGATTATTCCGGCATTGCCTTCACCGTCAGGTGTGATGGCGGTTGGACCTTATCTTCCAATTCGAGAGAAGTGGATGGATTATTATCTTGATCAGATCGGCAAGTTGATTCCAATTTATGCAGAGTTGACAGACTCGCTGGTTATGCCGCCGGAAGTGAAAGCGGAAGCAACAAAACTGCTGGATCAAATGCAGCCAATATTTCAAGACGCACGTGAGCGCTACATCGTTCTTCTATATTACGCCAAACATTTAAAGGACGTGAAGAACGATCAAATTGCAGTGCTGGCAGTGAGACTGCATGATGATATGGATAAGATGGATAAAATCCGCAAAGACGTGTTCAAACTATTGAAGCAGTCGGAGAAATAGAACAGGGACAAGCATTTGTTATTGAATCAGCTGTAGAACTTTGTCGAGCGTGTCGGCTTCGGCGGCGGATTTGTTGGTTTGCATTCGCACAATACGTGGGAAGCGAACAGTAAGACCAGCTTTGTTGCGTTGCGAGGACTGGATCGCTCGGCAGGAGAGTTCGAATACTAATTCCGGTTTTACTGTGCAGACTGGACCGAAACGTTCCAGAGTATTCTTGCGAACGAATGAATCGATGCTTTTGATCTCGTTGATAGTTAGACCCAGGTTTTCATTCTCTACCAGGTCTGCTCTGGTTCTGACGAATGGCAAAAGTTCATCGTCTTTCCAGATTGCGAAAGTGTAATCGTCGAATATGCGCTTGCGATTTTCTGCGGCGCTTTGTGCAGCGACAAGTACTGCGTTTACTGTAAGCGGTTCTGCATTACAAATTAAGAATGAATTTTCTGCACAGTAAGCAGCATTGCGCTTTCTCAAAATCAGTCCATCAGCATTGACTCTTCGTGAGCTTTTGCGTAATTGATCTATCTGTTCCCAGCTGTTTGCCTCTAATGGCGGCGACGTGCGGAGAACATTGCTCAGCTGAATTTTGCATGGAGCAAATAGTTGAAGCTGTTGAAATGTTTGAGCGTCCGGAATTTGGCTGCGTTTGCTCAGTACATCTGCCAGAAGTGCGCGGCGTTTCTCGAATGGCTCTTGGCCAAGGTCTGTTCCGGCTTTCTCTAGAAGATCCAGCGCCATGAATACAACCGGGATCTCTTCTTTCAATTTTGTACTTATGTTCTTTCTAGACAAGCGCTGCTTCAACATTTCAAATGGGAGCACATCTGCGTCTTTCCAGCCAAGAATAAGACCTTCCAGAATCGTATTGTCTGGCAGCGCCTTTGCTTCATGAATCAATTCAGGAAATTGAGTGCCTAGCAATTGATCATCATCAGACCAGAGAGATAGGTGTTCGCCCCTTCGAATAAGTTGTGCGCGAATTCCGTCCCAGTTCCAGTCGATAAGCCAGTCTTCAGGGCTGTCTCTGCGGGGTATTTGTTCGAAGGCGATTCGCTTTGCTTTAGCAAATGATAATGGATGTGTGCTGCTGTCGGAATTTATGTCAAGCAAGCGTTCGATGAATTCTTCATTCGGTTCCCAGTCGCCGGAGAGCCTCTGAGCTAGTAACCTGCGGTCTAGCTTCGTAAATTGCGAAAGTGCTTCAATAAGAACTTGCAATTCGACCGGAGAGCGAATCGTGCCTGTCAAAATCTTGTTGAATATTACTCTGCTTGCGTCACAAAGCGTTTGCCATGATTGAACTACAAATATGCGCTGAACCTCTTCGGTGGAACCGAAAATTTCTGTCTTTATGTGTTCCATCCAGCTATCCAGCGATGCATCTCTGGCCTGCATCTCGATTCCATTATTGTTCTCTTGCAAAAGCAAGGCAATCGTTTCGCATAGATCTCCCACGTCCGAATAACATTCATCGAAGAGCCAATCGTCAATATGAGCGAATTCCTGCACCCAGCGCCTCAACTGAGCGACCTTCAATTCAGCTTTACAGCGCTTGCCGCTAAGAAAAAAGAGAGACCAGGCCAGTTCGGCAGTCGATACTTCCGCGAAGTATTTTTCAAGCAATTCAACTTTGTTTTTCTCAGTTGCAGCACTTTCAATGTGCATTATTAGTCTGGCGAACTTTTGCATCAGTCGTAGACCTCTTTTGCTTGAGCAGCAGGTGGCTTTGAATAAAATCCGGGGCCTTGCCTGCGGAAACTGTGAGCCTTGATACCCTTTGCTTGCAGATGCTTCACAAGCGGTCGAACATATCCGTGGGCGACGATTACTTCTTCTGCTCTCGTTGCGCTGATCACATCGAGCAACTCGGTCCAATCGGCATGGTCGGAGAGCACAAAACCGCGATCTACCGAATTGCTTTTTCGATTCGCACGAATGCGCATCCATCCGGATGCAAAAGCAGTTTGGTAATCACCGAGCATCTTGATCCACTCGCTTGTCGCCGCAGAGGGCGGGGAGATGATCATTGAACCCTTGAGCAATGGGAGTCCAGCTGTTGAACGAAGGTCTCCGAGGCTACCATAATCGGGAAGCGAAACTCCGGATGCTATGTATTCTTTGTTCAACTTATCTACAGTTGAATGTACATAAATAGGTCCGATAGACGGATCCAACATCTTCAAAATTCGCTGCGCCTTGCCGAATGAATATGCAAGAACCACACTCGTTCTGCCGTTCTTGCGATTGTTTTCCCACCATTCGTTGAGATCGCGTGCAACACTTGCAGGATCAGGCCAGCGATAAATCGGCAATCCAAAAGTAGATTCTGTTATGAAGGTGTTGCACTGAACTGGTTCAAAAGCTGCGCACGTGGGATCCGCCTTAGTCTTGTAATCGCCCGAAACAACGCAAACTTCGCCCTTGTATTCAATGCGAACTTGCGCCGAGCCGAGCACATGTCCTGCTGAGTGAAATGAAACGGTGACACCATCTATGGTGAGGCGTTCGCCGTACTTTAATGTATCAATTTGGGCTGATTTGCCAATGCGCGAACGCAAAACATGCAATCCGTCTCTCACTGTGAGATAGCTTTGGCTGCCGCTGCGCGCGTGATCCGAATGTGCGTGCGTAATTAAAGCGCGATGAACCGGGCGCATAGGATCAATGTAAAAATTACCCTGGGGACAGTAGAGTCCCTGGCTCGTGCTTATTATTAGCGAATCTTTTTTCTGCGCCATGAAAGCTGACCGGGCAGCCCGTGCTGCCGTTCAATACAGTTTAACTCTTGGGAGGCAAGATTGCATTGTACCTACTGCCGAATATATGTCTCGTATCTGCTATTCTTATCGTCCGTCTTTTGAGGTAGATACAATGCAAGTAAATGCTGAAAAATTACAGCAAAGCTCTTCCGGATTACAGTACGAGGACAAGAAAGTCGGTACTGGTGATTCTCCGAAAGCAGGACAGATTGTTCGTGTTCATTACACCGGTTGGCTTACCGACGGCACCAAATTTGATAGTTCAGTAGATCGCGGCAGTCCATTCGAGTTTGCTCTGGGCAAAGGGCAGGTTATCAAGGGATGGGACGAAGGCGTCGCCAGCATGAAGATTGGCGGTATGAGAACGCTGGTAATTCCACCGGAACTAGGTTACGGCCAGCGTGGATATCCTGGCGTAATTCCTCAAAACGCCACTCTAGTGTTTGATGTAGAGCTGCTCGGCGTTAATTAAGAAAGAGTCCAATCTAAAGCGTAATCGGGAGCACGTACTCTTCGTGGCATTCTCAGGAATAAGGCATTCCAGATGAATCTACGAGACCTACGTGCTCCCGTTTGTTTACACGGCTTAATCGCTGATATTGGTGCCCCGCAGTTAGTTATAGGCTAGTGTTGAAAAAGTTCTACTGACAACAATAAAAAAGGCTCTGCAAATATTGATTTGATATTTTCTTTTGTCATTTTCGATAAGAAGCCTTTAAAATCAGAATGTAGTTTGTGCATCCAGTCTGGAAACCCTCATAACACTTGAGAATCCGAGTAGAGCAGATTCATTAATGTGATAGAAAAGAAATGCAGTTTCAATGGGGCAGGTTGTATAAAGATATCAAGTGTGGCTTAGTATCCCAGCTATAGGGACTACTAACTTGTCATGAGGCGATGATGGGTTTGGCATGGCGCGATTGTGAGTTTCGGAACAATAAGAGTGCAATCTTCTAAATTCAGGGCTAAACCTTTTACTAAAAACCGCGCGTCTCGATGCTTGAATGTCGGGCTGCTCGCGTTGCTTTTCCAGAGCATTATTGCTCATACGCCTGCGCTGGCAGATGATTCAAGTTCTGCCAAAGGCACGCCTCCTGCGCAGTTCAAAGGCACTGTTGAAATGAAACTTCAACAGAATACGGCTGCTCAAACATCGAGTTCCACTGTCGACCAGGCAGCAGAGTTCATTGAAAACGCACGTAAGTTACATATTTATCGCTGGAAAGATGCAAGCAAAACACCACGTGCGGTGGTTGTTGCTGTGCACGGAACAACTCAACACGCAGGCAGTTTTGGAACACTCGCTCAGCATCTGGCGAGCATGGGATTTATTTTTATCGGACTAGATTTGCGCGGTCACGGCGAGCGATTCTACAAAGCATTTGCTGGGCAACCGAATTATCGTGTTGATTACGACAAGAGTGCCGACGACCTCGGTAATCTGTTGAGGAAGGTTAAATCAACTTACCCTGGCTTGCCGGTGTTCTGCCTTGGCGAAAGTGTGGGCGCAGCAGTTGCGACTCACTGCGCTGCTCGCTACAAAGGTCTCTCCAATGGCATTATCCTCTGCAGCCCAGGAACGCACCCACGTGCGTTCAACCCTTTCATGGTCGTGCCTGATTTTGTAAAAGGAATAACGCATCTCGATATTCCCATGGATGTTTCGCGCTACATCGATACTTATTCGTCTGATGACAAACGAGTAAGTGACGAGATGATTGCTGATCCACTTTCGCGCATCAAATTGACACCGAAAGAAATTTTGCGCACAGCATTTTTTATTCGCACTACTCCGAAAGCCGCAAAAGACGTTGATCCAGCTTTGCCCGTATTAATTGTGCAGGGCGAAGAGGACGGAATTGTCAGCAAGAAATCAACTCATAAAATCATGAAAAACTTGCCCGGTGATCATAAAGAACTCGTTGAGTTCAAAGATGCTGGGCACGTGCTTCTGGGTACTTCATTTTTGAAACCGCAGGTCATCGATTCAGTTTCGAAGTGGCTTTGCGAGCAGACTGATCTTGTTCGTTCAAAGGTAATTGGATTAAAGGATACTGGCGAAGCAGATTCCAAGAAACAGTAGCATTTGATGTGTTTGCTACTAAAACTTTTGCTCTAGAAGCGCTATGATTCTTGATCTGAAGAATTTGATCTAGCGGCTTCTGCAAAGCGAGGTTGATTGATGCTTGCAATTTTTTGTGCGCCCGCGCGTTATGTTCAGGGTAGGGATGCGACTGCGTTTCTCGGCGAGGAGATGAAGAAGCTTGGATTAGATGGTCCTGCAGCAATTATTTGCGGCGCGCATGCGCAAAAACTATTGAAAGAAACCTGGTCGGAAACCTTCGGCAGAGCAGGTATAAAGTACGAACTAATCAAGTTCGCTGGCGAGTGTTCCAGTAAGGAAATAGAGCGTTGCAAAAATCAAGCACGATCATTTTCTGCAAAGGTGATTATAGGTGCCGGCGGCGGCAAGGTTCTAGATACCGCAAGAGCTGTTGCCTGCGAACTCGATTTACCCGTAGTTAATTGTCCTACGGTTGCATCAAGCGATGCACCTTGCAGCGCACTTTCAGTTGTCTATACTGAATCCGGCGAATTCCAGGAATACAAATTTTATAAGCGCAATCCTGATCTTGTTTTAGTTGATAGTTCAGTCGTTGCCCGCGGACCCGCGCGCTTGCTTGTCGCCGGCATGGGGGATGCACTTGCTACGTGGTTTGAAGCTAAGACCGTCAAGGATGCCTGCAAGAAAAATCAGGTCGGTGGGCGTACTTCCATTAGCGCAGAAGCTCTCGCTTCTTTGTGTTATGACACTTTGTTGAACGATGGAGAAGGAGCTTTAGAGGCTGTCGAACAGCAAGTTGTAACTCCCGCCCTCGAACGGCTTATCGAGGCGAATACTCTGCTTTCAGGATTGGGTTTCGAATCAGGTGGACTGGCTGTAGCCCATTCTGTACACAACGGGCTTACGACTGTTCTAGAGACTCATCATTATTATCATGGTGAAAAGGTTGCATTTGGTTTACTGGTTCAACTGGTAGTCGAAGGAAAGCCCGCAGAGTTGATCGATGAAGTAATGAACTTCTGCATCTCAGTCGGTTTGCCGACAACACTCTCCGATTTGAGTATTTGTTCGCTTTCTAAAGATGCTTGTTTGAAAATTGCAGAGCGAGCAACTGCGCCCGGCGAAACTGCTCATAACGAACCATTTGAAGTTTCGGCTGAGATGATAGCAGATGCCATTTTCGCTGCGGACGCCCTGGGAAGAAGATTCCGCACAGGCAGACTTAGCGCCGTTAGTAGTCACTGTGCCAGCATAAATTAATTGTCTGGGGAATAATATCGCGAGTGTGCTTAACTGTCCGCCAATATTGATGATTTCAGAAGTTGCGTAAAGGCTCAGCTCTGTCGTAATTGTGCAAGGCGTGTCCGTGCTTCTGCCGCGTGTTCGTCTTTGCCGTTTCGCTCCAGAACTTCTACGAATGCTTCCCATCCATCAACGAAGCTTGGGCAAATTTCTACAGCTCTTTTCAGAAATCGCTCTGCGTCGGAATAGCGTTCCATAGCCATGTGGCTCAATGCGCGCCGGTAGAAAAGTTCGGCGCCATCGAGGTCTTCATTCTTTTTTGCGCCGCGTATCACCTGGCGTTCCTTCTGCAAAAGATCATTGATTATGAGCATTGCTGTTTTGCCGGCAAGTGCTGTTTTCTCTTCTGAACTGAGCGCAGTCGTTGTCGGGTTTTGTTTCGCATATTGACGCAGCAATTGCATTGCGGAGCCGCTTAGCATATTGTCTGGCAATATCCTCAGCCAGTTACGCAAAGCAGAACTAGTTTCCTGTTGGCGCATCTTTTCAAAGATGTCCATCGTAAGCTTTACTATTTCAAGTTCGTCTTCCATGCGGCGGAGTCTCTAGTGAAAAAGTTCCAGAGCATTCTAAAGTTCAAGCCTTTATATTCCCCAATATAAGAATCCGTCTTTGCATTTTCTGTGCAAACAGAATGTCGGAATAAAATAGGGAATAAAATTGAAGTCCAAGCATCGGGTGACTATGATGAGCGGAAAGAACAGCGTAAGCGGGAGCTGGTTGGGCAATTACTACTACGAGTCAACCGCACAGCCTTTCGGTTTCGAAGCTGTATTCATTGAAGTGAACGGTAATGTAGAAGGTAGCATTCTTGATGATGGTCAGCTGGGTGAGGCAAGAGTATTCGGTAACTTTGCTGATCCGGAATTGACCTTTACTAAGAAGTACAACAAGCCTGGTCATAATCCGGTCGTATATCAGGGCACGATTAGTGATGAAGGAAAAAAACTGTCGGGTACCTGGCGCATTTCTAACCTTTCAAAAGGAAGATGGATTGCCTGGCGGCAGGAAGAGGAAGAAATTCCTGATTTGGAATCAGAAGACGAAGAAGATTATGAGCGCGAGAAAGAGCGAGAGAAAGTTATGGTACTGCCAGCAAAGTCTCGTTAAAGCAGAAAAACGGTCTCGGTAAAGCAGAAACACGTAAAGGCGAGGGGAATCCTCGCCTTTGTAATTTTGTCGTCAGTAGGCGCTGTTGTTTACTTCTTACTGCCGATTAAGATGATGTTGCAACCAACTTGATAACGAGCGCCTGATTTCGGATCAATGATTTTGCCGTTGGCATAGTATCCGGTTGATCCGGTTTTGAATTCTTTAAATGGTGCCATGATCTGGCCCCAAACTTCTCCGCTGGGTGTGCGAACTTCTAGCAAAACTGCTGGAGGTCCATCAACGGCAACGGCAGTTGATTTTTCTTTGCTTTCAGCGGCATCCTTCTTGGCCATTTTTCATCCCCTTTGCATGACGAGCACAAATTAATTGTTCCACAACTAATGCGGTTGTACCCAACTTTTAGTTCAATTAGAGCGCTTAGTGCTAAATTGTCACTTTATCAGCAATGAGATAAAATGCCCTGACGTCGTAAAAGTCGCCCTGCAGGCGGCACATGAGCTGAGGTATTTATGGGTTTCGACAAGCTTAATTTGCAGCGCAACGTACCTGCTGAGCGCAAAGTCGCCGGTGCTGATTGCAGCGGGTCAAAGGAAATGCCAAATGAAACATGGCTTGCACTTGGCACTCTGGCTGGAAACAAGTTCGAAATAAACCAAATTCAAAAGACTGGAATGCACGCTCTTGGAAAAGAGTTGAACGCCATAGCTGATTTATCTGCCGTTGGCTTGGACTTTCCATTTTCCTTGCCGTTTGAATTCATGAGTTTTCTGTCCACTGAACTGCAGGTTGCTGAGTTTCAGAGCTGGCAGTCTATGGCAGAACAGATTGTTTTCATGCCATTTGAAAAATTCCAGGAGCTTGCTAAGGCTTACAAAAAAGAACCCAAAAGAGTGACCGATAAGCTCAGCTGCGCGCAGGCTTTGAGCCCATTGCACCGTGGCTATCCGTCAATGGTTCAGATGACTTATCATGGAATTCGAATGCTTGCGAGTTTGAATCCGTCGCGATTTTATGTCTTGCCCTTCCAGGAAGAGATTGCTAAGGGCACTGCTGTGATTGAAATTTATCCGCGTGCAATGTTGAAGTGCCTGTCGCTTCCTGATACTGGATATAAGAGTCGTGAAAAGAAAGATCGCGATAAGATGCAATCTGCTCGTCATAAGATTCTGCAGGGATTGTTGAATGTTCAGAGTAATGAGCGGTACAAGCAATGTCCTAAACTGATCATTAATCAGAAACTCGAGCATCAATGTGTTGATTCTGATCACGCGCTTGATGCTGTTCTTGCGGCTTATGCGACTGCCTTGTGGTTGAACGAGCCGGGGCATTGCGCGGATCCGTTTGCGGCAGATGATGAGAATGTTTTGTTGGAAGGTTGGATTTATGAGGCGGTTAAATTGTAGTCCGCAAAAGGGCGAGGCCTCGCCCTGACACCTGGATCGAAATAATCGAAAGCCAGGATCTCGATGATTAGATCCGGAAGGAGTGATTTGGACTTGCATTTCTGTGAATTAGGAATGCTCCGAATCAGAATACTTTTATTCAATGTATTTGATTTTAACTTGGCGGGTGCCTGATTTTATTTCGACTGCAAACATTGATGGCTTTCCTGTTGGAACACCTTTGAATGGTGCTGCGCGCAAAACTGTTGAATTCAACATGCTTTGTTTGCCTTCAGTGCTTTGCAAAACAACGGTGCCGTCCTCTTGTATTTTGAATTCTGCTTTTTGGTTTGAACTTGCATCTTGTTCGATCTGTCCGCCGATTTTTGCTTCGAGATAATTGATGAATGGGTCCGCGTTTTCTGCTGACGAGGCATTCTTAGCGCCTGTGACTGTTGATACTGAATTTGCAACTTTGCTTGGGTTTGTCGTGGTTGATCCGGAGCCGGAGCTAGAAGCGGATCCATTTGTGGTTGATACGCTGCCAGATCCTGAAACGCTTCCGGAGCCAATTGCTCGACCTGTTAGTTCCATCTGCGGATAGCCGGTCTCGATAACAAATCCTGGCTTATGCTTTGCTGTGTCGCTTCCCGAATTTCTGGACTTAGAATTTATAGTTTTGGCGCGTCTAACTTTGTCCGTGTCTTCTGCTTGCTGGTATGTCGGCATGGTGGTATCAGCAGTGGCAATATATTCCTTGTAGTTTTCTTTTCCAAGTTCTTCGTTGATACTCTTTTTTTCCGCATCACTGATTGTTGCGCTGGCTGGAACAAATTTTTCTTCGTCCCCCTCATCAATTTTTGCTGTAAGTGCTTTTACCATCTCTGCTCTGGAGGAATCGAGCTGAACTGCTTGTTCAAAATCAGCTTTTGATTTTGCTTCATTGCCTGACATTAGGTAGCATAACCCGCGTCGATAGTAAGCTGTTGCTCTATTTTTCTTGAGTTTTGAATCGATTGTGTCCAGGGCTTTTGTATATGTGCTGACAGCTTTGTCAAATTCATGCATCTGGAAGAGGCAATCGCCAAGCATGGCAAAGGAAGCCCAATCCGCATCAATAGCTTTTGTCGCCTCAGTTAGATCAGCCATGCCACCATCAAGATCATGGGAAATCATTTTGATTGCTGCGCGAACTTGATAACAACGCGACGAACGGTAGAATTGGACAGCTTTGTTTGCGTCAGCCAGCGCTTCATCTGCCTTATTGTCATTTAGTGCGCATGCAGCTCGCAGCAGGTAGGCTGCGCCGAAGTCAGGACACATCGTTATTGCTTGATTCAGATCCTTTAGCATCTGTGCCGTGCGATCTTTCCTTCTATTCACCACTGCTCTAAAATAGTAAGAACCGGCATATCCTGGTTCTTCCTTTATAGCCAGATCGCAGAGTCCAAGCGCGCTATCATAGTCCTTAAGTAGAAATGCGATTGCCGCCAGGTGTATTTTTATTTGTGTTTTTCTTCTTCCGAAACGTATTTTTGCAGAACTCAAAATACTCGAACAGCGATTGTAATCGCCTGTTCTTTTAAGCCCGACCAGAGCTCGGCACAACGCGTCTTCGCCGTGAGTGAAACAGTACGCTGATGCGAAATCTATCGGCTGTGGCAGTTCTTTGAAGTGGGTAATCGCGATGTTGCAGTATTCGTTCGATTTAGACATGCTGCCGTGCAAGCACTCATGATAAGCGAGTTTTGCGTAAACCCAGCCTTTTAATGCAGGCTGCTTTGGCGGATGTTTTTCATAGTAGGATTGAAGTTCTCGATATGCATGAATCGCGGCATAATTCCCTTCGATTTCCTCAGTAATAGCAACGAAAAGCATCACTTCTTCGTCAGTGCCATCTTCTTCCAGAACCTTGCGATAGAAAGCTCTATCCTCATCTGTAATTCCAAAAGCCGGAAGACTGGTGAGGAAGAAGGAGAAAATTACTAAGGAGCTTAAAACTACCTGGAACATGCACTGAGATTCCTCTGCTTGGAAGGTTCATTCCACACAAAAATGGCTTTTTCACTGCCTGTTATAAAGGAATAAGCGTAAGAGCGTAGACAAAATGGCGCTTCTTGACAATATGACTAAGTTGAGATACGGTTAATGTCCCGAGGTCCTTGTCAGGGTGGGGCCGTCGGTTCATCTGGGTAGTTTCCGGGTACATAGGGGTATGTCCTGGGAGTTGGAGCTAGGGTAATGGTTGAGGGCCGCAAGGCTGAAGGCAGTAAAGAAACGCACCATCGGCGGGTCGAGCATGAAGCCACCGAAGATGGTCGGATTGAGACGACGCATTTGCCGTCTGAGCGTTCGCTCGAGGCTGATCCGAAGGATCTGGGCAAGACTCCGTCGAAGCTCTACCAACTTGCTTCCGAAGGAATGGAAGAATTGACCGGGTCTGGTCGCTTCAAGAATTTGGGTCACGAGTTGGCCAAAGGCTTTCTAGAGTTCGAGCATAAGTTATTTCATTTTGGTGAAAAGAAAGATGGCGATGCCGCAAATGCGGGAAAAGACGCCAATAATGCTCAACAAGGTAAAGATACTAAGAATAAGGACTCTGCCAACAAAGACGGTAAGACTGACAATGACGCCAAAGACGGTAAGACTGGCGATGACGCCAAAGACCGTAAGACTGGTGATGATGCTAGAGACGGGCTCAAGGATCTTAAGCTAGCCAGTACTGATAATAAGGATGGCAGCAAGGACAAAGATCCTGCCAATCCCAACAAAGACGGTAATCCAAAAGAAACTCCAAAAGCGGCATTCGGATTAGAGCCGCTACCCCAGGGCTTTACGCCATCTCCTCAATCCGAAAACGTCAAAATTGTTCCGGTTAAAGTCGTTAATGATGCGCCCGCTTCAGTAGCAAACAAACCTGATGCTCCGCAAAGCGCAGATCCGCTGGAGCCAAAAAAGGTTACTACAATCAAAGTAACTGCTGCCAGCACGGAGACTCTGGGCAACACGCCAATTCTTCCGACAAATACCTTTAGTGGATCTGTCGATATGAGCAATGTGCGGATCGTACAGGTCAGAAATGTTAACCCTCCTCCAGAGCCAGAAAAAACACCCTTAGCTGCTGGTCCGTGTGATTTAAAATCAGCTCCTGATGCGCTTAAGCCTGTTAGCTTCGAAGATTTCCAGAAGAGCTTGAATATTGCTGGGCAGCGGCCAACGGATGCTGCTCAAAAGGCGCAGCCGGCAGATCCCTGCGTATTGAATGCCAACACGCCACCACTGACGATGGCAAACATGCAGGCAGCCTTGAGGGGCGACCCGCTACCAGACAGACCGCCTCCGACAACACAAAGCGATCAGCCACCACCAGCGGTGCCAGCTCTTCCAAACAGCGTAATGTTCGACCCTACACCGATTGCTCAACAACGAGATGATTTGCAAACGCAGCAACAACTGGCTCAAGCGCCTAAACCTGGCGACCCCCTTCAGCCGAATCCGAATCAGGCAGCCATGGATCAGGTTATGTTTAACCCGACTCCGATTGCACAGCAGAATCCACAGAATCTGCAGCCACAAGTTGAAAGACACCCCGGTAATGCTGCAGCTGCAGGTGGAGTGGCGAGAGTACCGGCCGGGGGGCCGGTGGACAGCAGCAGACCTGCTGCTGACCCTTGTGTGTACAATCCGAACACTGCTCCCTTCACGATCGAAGGGATGCGCGCTGCTGTATATGGAAATAACCCGCCAGCCAACCCGGCTGCTGGAGGAGACAGACCGCCAGGTCCTCAGGCTCCTGGCAGTTCGCAGAATCCTCTTGCTCCGGGCGCCGATGCGGCTGCCGCTAACCCTTTGGCACCTGCGAGGGCGCCTTCAGATCTGAGCTCCGCGCCAGCCAACTTACAAGCCCTGGGTCCTGAAAAAGCTGGCACTGGCAGCGTTGAAAGCCCGCACAGATCATCAAGCAATGGCGGTGGCAGCGACGGTGGTGGTGGAACTGGCCGATCTTCCTCATCCAGCAGAAGCAGCAGCGAAAGACAAAGCGGTTCCGATATTACATCTCCTCTAAGTTCAAGCAGACCACCTCTCAACGACGATAATCGCTGGAGCGTCGGTATGAACCTCGGTTCTAAATCGACGGATAACAGCAGCAATCCATCGCTCAATCGCAGCAGCGAGTTCGTTCCTTCCGGAAGGAATAGCAATGGTTCTGCCGACAATTCTTTGCAGCCACAGTCTTCCCGCGTTCAAGCTGCAAATGAAACAGTGAATGCTCAGTTTGGAAAAAATCAAGAAACCAGCAACGTCAAAGCCGCGGAAAATCTGAGCCGCAATGAGCAGTCCGTGGACAAACAGCAGGCGGAACTCGCTCAGCATAATAGAGAAACTGCGGCCAAGCAGCAAGAACAGATCACTGCAACTCAAGAACAATCGAGAGTACAACGAGAATCTGAGGAAAAGAAACGCTCATGGGAAGCGGAGCAGAGTAAATTCTTGCTTGGCCCTGGAAGCAACGGCGCCAAAGGCGATAGCGCGAGCAGTGCTCAGAAGACTGCAGAGGCTTTGAACTTGAGCACAGCCGGTGCCCTGGCACGGATGTCTATGTCCGGCGGAGGAATTACTTCTCTGGATGCTTTGACAGGCAATGCCGGTACATCATCGAAGGGATCAGGTGATAGACCAGGCACCGTAGGTGGTGCTGAAATAAGCGGACCAGTTTCTCTGGCATCATTGAAGGCCAGTTCCGCTGTTGGTTCTGAATCTTCAATTGCAGGTGCAAGAGCCATAAGTGCCTCGGACGCTACTGCTGGCGCAAATACAGGTGTTGGACGCTCATTCTTCGGAGATGCAGGGAAGGGCGCAAGCTCTGACGCGGCCTCGCTCTTGCTTGGAGGCAAAGGTGCTTTTGCACTCGATATAAATACTTCGACCAGAGCTGCTTCAATTGATGCGATGATTGCCGGTAAATTGAATGCGGCTATGGATCCCAGCAGCAAATTGAACACACTGGATCCAAGTGGCAAGAATATGCCTATTGATTGCACGCTGGGAGTCCGCGGATTGAATAACGGCAACCCTGCTCTTTCTGGTATCCCCGGTTT
>JBIKOL010000176.1:0-17665 GCA_044358055.1 Obscuribacteraceae bacterium (SeqCode) | reverse complement strand
ATTCCCATTCTGGCAAAGCTTCCGGTAAGCCGCGATCTAAAAGTGGGGCTCACTCTGGAAGCAAGCATCAGCGACGTGCTCTGCATCATCGGTACACTCACCTGTCTGAAAGTGGCTGAAACCGGGAGTCTCGAACCTGGCGCAGTCGTTGGCAATTTGATATCGTCACTGGTGCTCGCCAGTGTTCTCGGAATTGCTTTCGGATTAGTCTGGAGTTATACGCTCAATTTTTTCCATCAGCTTAAAAATGCAATTTTGACTACTCCAGCATTCCTTTGCATTTTATATGCAATAACTGAAATGCTTGGTTACAGCGGTCCAATTGCTGCATTGAGTTTTGGCATCATTTTGGGAAATGTAAAACAGCTTCCTCTGCCAACTGTAGGTAAGTTGCTCGGACTGGAAGCTGATGGTCATCCGAACAAGAACAAGCCGATTGCAATCATGCTTCTTGCGCTCGGTAACTTTCTTGCACCAAAAGGAGTTGAAGAAGAAAGTACTACTGACACGATGCAGTACAAGCATCTGTCCAGAGCTACCGCGCGAGATCTCAATTTCTTCGACAAAGCCGTAATTAGCGAGCTTATTTTCATTGTGAAAACGTTCTTCTTCGTTTATCTTGGTTTGAGTATTCAATTGAAAGATCAGGGGCAAATCATCGCTGGATGCTTGCTCACCGGCTGGATTTATTTGCTGCGAATAATCACAACCCGCATAACACTTGGAAAAGAGCTCTGGAGCTCAGCCGACGCAAGACTGGCGGCAATCATGTGTCCCAAGGGCTTGGCTGCGGCAGTTCTTGCCTCAATGCCTGTTGCCGCCGGATTGCCCTATGGGCATATAATTCAAAATGTGGCTTACGCCATCATTCTTTCCAGCACCGTTTTATCCACGCTCTTGCTTGTGCTAATGCAAAAAGGCGTCCATCTGCCACCATATTGTTTTGTCTTCAGCCGCTATAAAACTGCAGAAGAAACTGTGGCTGTCGTGAATGATCTTGGTTCATAATTAACTGTAGAAAAAATTGAAACTGCTTGTGCGGCAAAAATGTACATCTCTTGCGAAGGAGCTTGAGAAGCCAGTTCTGTGTACACTTAGAATCAGGAAGGTTCAAGGTGTTGTCGTCTATTTCCAAACTACACAAGATTGAATTGAAATCGCGTGCAACGGATTAAGTATGCATCCAAGCAGATAATCGGCCTCCGCGATAGAGGACTAATTTATGAGCAACTCAGTTTCCAAAATTCGCAACGTCGCTTTCATAGGGACTCATCACAGTGGTAAAACAAGCTTGATCGAGTCCCTTTTATTTTTAACCGGCGCAATATCGCGCAGAGGAAAAACACTGGATGGAACAAGTACCAGCGATCATACTCCCGAGGCGATCGCGAGGCAGATGTCGACTTCAGTTTCCATAGTTAATACGAAGTACAAAGATTACCAGTTCAATATTCTAGATTGCCCGGGGTTTGTTGATTTTTCTGAGGAGGTCAAATTGGCTTTACTCGGCGTGGACACCGCAGTGATTGTAATTGAACCAGATGCAAATAAAGTGAACCAAATTGAGCCATTGCTCAGGTATGTCGAAGACATCGGCATTGCCTCGATGGTTTTTGTCAATAAAGTAGAACGCAAGGAAAACGGCTTCCATGAAACTCTTGAAGCCCTGCTAAAAATGCCCAGTCATGACAGCAAAGGGCGCATGGTTCCGGTTCAACTTCCGATGAATGATGACGCCGTATTTGGTTATGTGGATGTTCTGAGATGCGGTGCCTACAAATACTCCGCCAACGGAATTGCTGAAAGCATCGATATGCCGCTTCCAATGGCAGGAACGGTTTCTGCTACGCACGAGCAGCTGCTCGAGTGTATCGCTGATGTAGATGATAGCGTCCTGGAGATGGTTATTGAAAATAAAGAACCGCCGTTGAATGTGATTGAAGATGATTTGCGAAAAGCAGTTCGAACTGGAGCCTTTGTCCCTGTTCTGGTCGGCTCGGCGCAGAATGATGCCGGAGTCCTGTGCTTGCTTGATGCCCTGATTACCTTATGTCCGTCGCCGTTTTGTCATGAGTATAAAGATCAACATGACAAAGTACTGGAAGTGAAGGAAGATGGACCGATTGTGGCGCAGGTTATCAAAACTTACATTCACCCACAGTTTGGCAAGCTTTCGCTAAGCAGAATCTTCACGGGGACAATTCGCAACGACAGTCGGCTGCACGATAATTCTATTGAAGGAGCACCGGACGAACGAATCGGTGGTTTGTACCAGTTGCAGGGCAAGAAACAAGACTCGATTCCCTCTGCCGGACCCGGTGAAATTGTTGCCATTGCTCGTATGGAGACAGCTCGAACCGGAGATACACTTTCTAATAACGGAATTAATACCGTGCTCTATCGCCCGCCTGTGCCGGCGCCATTCTACACGCTTTCTATTTCTCCGAAGAGTCGCGCTGATGAGTCTAAAGTGATGGGCCTTGTTTCAAGATTGCTTGAGGAAGATCCGACTATAAGTCTCGAATGGGATTCCGCCTCTCGTGAACATCGACTCGGTGGTCCGGGAGAAGTCGTGCTTTCTGTGGCCTTGCAAAAACTGGAACGACAATACCATCTGCAAGTTACCACGGACAAACCAAAGATTGCATATAAAGAAGCCATTCAATCTCCGGTAGAAGCGCATGGTCGACACAAGAAACAAACAGGTGGTCATGGCCAATTCGGCGAAGTTTATTTTAAAATCCAGCCCCTGCAAAATGGCACGGGCAATCAATTCTCAGAGTCTATTGTTGGCGGCGCAATTCCACAGCAATATATTCCAGGAGTGGAAAAAGGAGTAATGGAAGCATTGCAGCGAGGACCACTGGCTGGTTTTCCCCTTATCGATGTCTCCGTGAATCTTTTTGATGGATCTTTCCATGACGTAGATTCCGATGAAATGTCGTTTCGCATGGCTGCAATTCTGGCTTTGCGTGAGGCCTTGCCACGCGCAAATCCACAAATTCTCGAGCCGATTTCTTCTGTAATGGTGGTGGCGCCCAGTCAATATATTTCGGGTGTTCTTGCCCAGATAACTGGACGTCGAGGGCAAATACTAGGCTATTCCGGACGCGAAGACGAGCCAGGTTGGGATGAGGTTAATGCATATATTCCGCAATCAGAATTGTGGAACTACATTATTGATTTGCGTTCCCTCACCCACGGACTGGGTTATTACAGAGCGGAATTCTCTCACATGGCTCCCGTTCCATTCTCGATTTCTGAAGAATTGAAGAAGTCCCATAACCAGATGTCGAAACAGGAGGCCCATCATTGATAATTACTATGAGGCTTCGATTTCGATTCCAAGTCGAATCGGCCGTCCATTTATTGCATTTCGATTCCGATTCCGATTGTGCTATTTAAATATATCGAAACAGTTTGCCAGGATTCCGTTTTCGCAGGTTATCGAATACAACTAGGGTACATTGACTTGTTAGGCGCTTTCCTCTTTTCCAACAGAGATGTTAGGGCTAAATTGCTAGAATAGGAACAGGTCTCTCCCTCTTAGTTCCTTGTTGTTGACTATGAACTGCAGAACATGGATGCAAAGTTTGCTTGTTTCGGGATGCCTGTTGGCGGTTCCGGTTTCTTCGCAGGCTTCGGATGACAGCAGCGCAAAGCTCACCGAAGCGCATGGAAGCGTCTATAAGCGTAGCTTCGTCGACTGGTCCAAGGAAGAATGGGCAAACCCACAGCCGGCACAAAAGGGTGATGTATTGCAAGAAGGTATGCAAATAGGTACTGGCGATAAGTCTTGGGCCCAACTCAAATGGAATTACATAACTGCCCGGGCATGGGCAAACTCAGTTTATGCGATCGCGCCAAATCAAAAAATCGTTTATTTGCTTGGCGGCGAAATGCTGTACAACCTAAATAAAAATCGCAAGGACCAGGGCGATTATTATGTCTGGACTAAGCTGTTGCAAGCGCGCATTCATGGCACCACCGTGCTCTTCCAACATAGTAAAGGCTGCTCGCGATTGGCAGTACTTGAAGGTACCGCTATAGTTATGAATCGAAGCGATCATAGTGTGGTCCGTATGTCGCCGGGCTGTGTTTATGAGGTACTGGACAAGCAGAACCAGCCTTCGGCTCAAAATATTTCTACAAGTTCCGCTGTAAGCAATGGTTCTAGCGGCACCGCTGTTTCCACTAAAGAAGTAGCAAATTTGGCGGACAATGCGCCCCACGCTGTTAACAAATTGGGTGGTACTGTTGAAACTACAGCTAATCTCGTTGACTCGACTCTTGGTGCAGGGTCCGAATTAGGAGGTACCGTGGGTGGTGTTGCTTCCAATGCAAGTTCGGCTCTGCTTGGGCTTGGTTCGGCTTTGAGTACTGAGATCAAATTACTTGGCTCGACACTGAGTTCGGTAGAGAGTCTTCTTGGTGTAAGCACCCAGAAGATACAAGCGATTCGTCTGTTTGAAACGAAGTCTACTTTGACGTCTCTATATGTTGTTGATCCTCAAAGCGTTCTTTCGCATCCTTTGCTTAAATCGTTCGAGGAGCCCATCGGAAGTGAATCTCTAATTACTAGAGCTTTCGATGATCTGTCTCCTCAATTGAATATTGCAATGAGCGGTAATGCCGATGGATTGAAGGGCACAATTGCCGCAGGTGCGGAAATCGTATCTGTACCGAGAAAGATGAGCTATAACGTTGGAGCTCTGGTGGGTTCTGCAATCAGCGTGCCGCCAAATGCACTTTCATTCTTTCCACCTCACGGAGTTATTCCGCAACCGGAATGGGCTAATGGTGGTTTTGGCAAATTGCCAACGGCTCTCGGTAACGCTCTTGGTGGCACAAGCGGAATACCCGGTGTGAATGTTGTTCCGGCTGGTTCACTAAATAACTCTGTAGGCGGAGCGTTGAGCGGCGTTGGTGGACTGACGTCCGGATCTCTGGGCGCTGCTGGTGGTATTACCGGCGGAGTCTCTGGCATTAGCGGCGGTGTCTCAGGAGTGAGCAACGGAATAAGCGGATTAACTGGCGGTGTCTCGGGATTGACCGGTGGATTAAGCAGCGGATTAACTGGTGGCGTTTCTGGCTTAACGAGTGGCTTAAGCGGTGGCCTGACCAAAACAACTACCGGAGTTTCCGGATTAACCGGCGGACTTGGTGCAGTAACTGGCGGTTTAACGAACACGGTGCAGTCAACACTTGGAGGTGTTACGGGACTGCTCGGGCACTGAGGATATAAATGACGTTCAGGAAGACTAAAAACAGAGAAAGTAATTTCTATCCTGGTCTTTTTCTTGTTTATTTCCTGGTTGCGCTTTGCACTGGTATTCTTCTGCAAATCTCAGGCATTCTCTGTCGCCCTGAGTTGCAAATGATAAATCGCTTGTACGAATCACGAAAGTGGATAGATTGGACTCCAGGAGCGCTCAAGCGGTTGAGTCTCTCAAAACTACTCGATTACCATGATAAACATGAGATACCTCGCAAATGGTGGGCATGGGATTACACACTCAGTTGGTTGATTGAACCAAATCATCCACAAGCAAAGCAGAAGATAATCGTCTTCAATCACATGTTGGAGGACGAACCTCCGCTGGAGGCTGCTAACGACCATCCTTGGATGAAACCTCTGATGCATGTTCCATTCTCCAGGAAAGAACTGGCGGGCATTATAGAATATCTCGCGCGTTCAGGAGCGCGTTTGATAATTCTGGATAATGATTTTCCTCAGTATTCTGAAGAAGATAAAGATCTCGCTCTGGCTGTTCATCGAGCAGCTTCTGGTGATTTTGGCGGGCGGAAAGTCCCCGTCTTGATGGCTAACACGGTTAACCGACGTGGCGCGGCGAATCTTTTGCAAATTGATGTTCCGACGGCACCGGTAGGCGTTTTGCACGAGTTGTCTAAACTGGAACCGGGACAGGATGTTCAATCAAAATACACTGGTACCACAAGCATGCTTGTCGATGAAGATCAGGTAATCAGACAGGCGGCTTGCCGCATTCCGTCTGACCGGTCGAAAGATCATGAATCTATCGCTGTGAAGGTAATATCACTTATCGGCGAGCCGCTGCCCGCAAACTTACCTTCGGAAATGGACATTGATTTTACAGCGCCACCTAATTCCGAGATATTTCCGGTGCGTCCATTCAGCTATTTGTTGGATCCTGATTTGAAAGCACAAATGGCTGGTAAGACTGCTGCTAATGCCGACGTTAACCTGTCGGGAGCAATCGTAATTATCGGCGATGGCATTACCGATATCCACGCAACGCCTTTTACAAATCTCGGTGTCAACATGATGAGTGGACCGGAGATTCTTGCTTATACAATCGACACTGTAAGCAGGGCAAGCTGGCACAAGCGTTTAACACTGCCTTTTGCGATTGCTTATTTGATGTTTTGCTCATTTGCTGCGGCCGCCATGCTTTGCTTGTGGAAATATCCTCAACATAAAAATGGATGGGACATGACAAATGCTAATCTTGCGTCGGGGCGAAGCGTGAGAAAGTATCTTTTCGAGCTTTGCGCCGATCTTGTCTTTTACATGGCTCTTGTGGGAATGTCGTTCCTTTCGGCGTGCCTGCTGTTTACATTTGCCGGCTTGATTGTTCCGGTAGTGGTGCCTGCTTCGGCATTGACATTCGCGGCTGTTGCGTCTGCCCTTTGGGAACGAGAGAATGAGCGGATCAATCGTTATAAGAGAGAGCTGGAACATGCGCAGGAGAATATGCGCCTGATGGCTGAAAAGCACGAATTCGAATTGCGCACTCAAACCGCCGAGGCTCGAGCGCAGATAATAATGAAGGATGAACGCAGGCGTAAAGAGTTCGTCCAGCGAATCAATCATGACCTCAAAGCACCAGTGACTGCAATGATCTGGATTTTGACTAAATTGAAGAAAGATGGTTTGCAATCTCCTTCAGCGGGAGAAAAGATTGAGCGGCTTTCAAACACCAGCAATCGCCTTGTGGATCTTTTGCACGAGCTAGCAAGTAGCTATGAGCGTGGAGATAATAGCGAAGACGAAGAATCCATATTGGCACCGTGCCTGCTCAACACTTCGATTCAGGATTGTGTTGCGATGGCTAAGCCAGAAGCCGATAAGAGAGCCAGCAAGATAGAATTGATTCTGCCGGACAGACAGCTCTGGGTCTTAAGCAAGGAACTCGAACTGAAGCGCATTTTTGACAATTTGATTCGAAATGCTATATTGCATAATCCTCCTGAAACAAATGTTCTCGTTGAAGTTCGCTCGCGAGCGCATGTTCATCAAGTAAGCATCTCTGATGATGGCAATGGCTTGCCCCCGGAAATACTGGAGAAGATAAAATCGGAAGTACCCATTGAAGCAAGCGGTGATACATTCGTTGGAGGTATGCGCTCCGGATTGGGTTTGGGCATAGTCAAAACGTTTGCTGCCACGTCGCGTGCCAGCTTGTCTGTGAGCAGCGAGCCGGGACATGGAACCACCATCGTGCTCTCATTTCCATCAGCAAACCTGGAGGCAGGCGGCGAGCTGAATAGTGCAACTGCTGACGAGCGAAATGGTGGCAATGCTGACGAGCGAAATGGTGGCAATGCTGACGAGCGAAATGGTGGCAATGCTGATGAGCGAAACGGAATTGAAGAGCTTAGGCTGAACAAAGCTCTCTTGGCTGAGCGAAATGATATAAAGGAAACTGACGCAGCGTTAGTCAAGAGAGATGACCTGGAACAAGCAGTTTTGACTGAACACAGGGGGAGCCATGACTAGAGTAGTTATCATCGAGGATGATCTCGATTTTGCATATGTGCTTAAAGAGAGCCTCGAGGAAGACGGCAGTATTAAAGTGCTCGCCATCCTAAACAATGAGGCGGATGCTATGAAATGGTTTGACCAGCACCTAGACGAGCTGGACTGCGCACTCATTGACCTTGTGATTCCTCGTCAGGCAGGCTTGAAGGAAGCTCATTCCCTGGTTGGCTTGAGCATTGTTGAAGAGCTTAGAAAAAATCGCTTGTTCCCCGGGCTGGTTTTGGTGCTCACAAATTCACGCCAGCTTGCTGATGGAGAGCGAGCTCTCGCTGCCGGATGCGATGGATATTTGTGCAAGCACGCGCCGCAATCAGAAGTTCCTGCTTTAATTGAAGAACTTAAGCTTGCTCTAACCGGAAATGTGGTTGTGATTTCTCGAGAGATGAGGCATGTATTCGTGCGGGCTGAATTATCCAGTAAAGAATCGCAGATTATGGAGTTTCTGAGTGAGGGAAATTCCTGGGCTGAGATTGCCAGAAAAATGGGATATAAGTCTTCCAACGCTGCTTGCACCGTAGCTTATCGAGCATTTGATAAACTGCTCTCACACGCAGACCTCGATAATCTGGCTAATTCAAGTGGCGAAAGCAAGCTGGAGAAGGCTGTTGAGCGATGGCGGGTGCGCACCGGCAAAAAATAGTAGGCTCCCGCATGGTGGAACGGGAGCCCTTTTTCAAACCTTAGAGAGCGGCGGCTTGAAGCAAGAAGGGAAAACTCACCCGCCTGCATCTTGGCATTTTTGTTGGCCGCCGTATACTGGCACCGCTTATGGTGCCTCCCACGATTCGCAGTGCGGCCGCTCCATTTACAAAAGACAACTTGATGGCTGTGAAAATAGTTTGGGGGTACTGCCTGATCGCATAATATGAGTTTATTCTTTCGTCCGTTAACAAGTACAGTGGAAAATGCCGGATACAGCGGTGGTATGAACCTTAATATTAATCAGGTGTATTGTGTTGTAACTTAAAGTGCACTAGGAGAAGCAATTTCATATTGTGTTTGAGGACGGCATTTGATATTTGGAATTTCTGGAACTTCTTGCCACACATCTTGTCTGCTCTAATTCAGAGTGTTGTTTGGAAAGAGTGAGTGATGATTTTTGCCGATCGTTATGATGCGGGGCGCAAACTCGCAGAGAGACTGCTCCATTTTGCAGGAAGAACGGATGTGCTTGTTCTGGCGTTGCCACGTGGGGGTGTGCCTGTCGGTTTTGAAGTTGCCAGACATCTTAATGCACCTCTTGATGTATTTATCGTGCGCAAATTAGGTGTACCAGGCCACGAAGAACTTGCCATGGGGGCTATCGCGAGTGGTGATATTGTCGTTCTCAATTCCTTTATGCTAAAACAACTCGACATGCCTCCGGAAATACTGGAGGCAGTTTGTCGAAGAGAAGAACAGGAGCTTGTGAGACGCGAGGAGCTTTATCGGCGAGGGCGTCCTTCATGCGAAATCGAAGGAAAGGACGTGATTGTTGTTGATGACGGCTTGGCTACTGGTGCTTCGATGCGTGCGGCTGTCTTGGCTATTAGAAAACAATCTCCCAGGCGACTAACTGTCGCAGTCCCGGTTAGCTCAGAAGAGGCTTATTTGGGCATTAAAAATAGGATAGACGAAATAGTCTGCGTTAGTAAGCCGGATCCATTTATCGCTGTAGGAGCATGGTTTGAGGACTTCAGTCAAACATCTGATGAAGAGGTTCAGGATTTACTCGCTGCCGCGGCGAAAAAATGGAAGGCTGCTTAGCCAGGCCGGAACGACTTAAAAATAGAGAACTGAGCCATTCAATGTGAGCAACACAGCTGCATTGTTTAGATCAATGGTCAGTCGCCTGCTCAATTCAACAAAGCGGTCGGTAATCAATTCTATAAACCAATAAGCATCTGTTTCATATTGAGTTGTTACCGCTGCAACAAGCTTTAAGTCCAGAAGACTTTTCAGCTCGGATTGCAAATTCGGCACCGCGGATTTATCAATGCGAATGGAAATTGCTATTTTACGATTGTAGAACATATTGCCGTCAATCAATTCGGCGTCAGCCCGCGAAATGATACCATCTCTGGCTAGCTGCAGACCGATTGGTCTGTTTATATCGCAATGAAAGCGCGCAGCGAGATCAGATCTTTTGAAAACGCGAGCACGCATTCCTACCGGATCTGTAAGGTGGATGTCAATGCCTTGCTCAACGGCAAGAACGGGAATAAAAGCAGTGGCAATTTCCAATATGGATAAGCCTGTTTTCTCTTTGATGCGATCGAGTGCGATAGTTTGTGCATCAATACTGATTGAGTTCATTGCTCCAGGGTTGGTCCATGAATCATCTCTTGGGGAAGGCCAGTTCATTGCTTCACCTCATAATTCATATTCCGCACCATTGGTGGTCCTACATATTGGCTGAACCAGTCGCTTGCTAATTGTGCGACTCGCTCTAGAGTGCCGGGTTCTTCAAACAGATGGGTAGCACCCGGGACTATGGCGATTTTATGCGGGCAGCGCATCTGGGTTGAAGCATGTTTGTTGAGATCTAATACTTCATCGTCTTCTCCACCGACAATTAGCAATGTCGGTGCTTTTAATCGATGCAAGTGTGACCACGCCAGATCCGGTCGCCCGCCTCTTGATACCACTGCAGAAATGCTTCGTCTTGCCTCTACTGCTGCAAGAATTGCTCCGGCGCTACCTGTGCTTGCGCCGAACAATCCAATGGGCAACTCTTTAGTCTCGGCGCTGCTGCTCAGCCATTCGATGGCAAGAATCAGCCTTTGAGCAAGCAGAGGAATGTCGAAACGCAGATGTCTAGAGTATTGATCGATATCCTCTTCTGCTGAAGAGAGCAGGTCTATCAGCAATGTTGCAAAGCCGCATTCGTTCAGGTAATTCGCTACAAACCCGTTGCGCGGACTGAGACGACTGCTGCCGCTGCCGTGGGCGAACAGAATCACGCCGTGAGAAGCTTCTGGTATGCTTAGATCTCCCGTCAGCGCATCGTTTTTTAGATCGATCCGAATTTCACTTGATAAAGACATATAATTGCCGCCATGATACGAGGGTGCAAGCTACATGTCACAGACTGCTGCCCCGAGGCGTGGTTCCCTATACGGTTGCGATTAGCGCGTAGCGACAAAGCTTTGTCAATTCTTCATCGTAGAGCTGCGTCAACAGTTTTGGAGCAAAAATTGATTCTATGAAGCCCGCTATCCCTTTTGCTTCGTAATCAGTAGCAATTGTGACTAGTGTTCCGTCGGGGTGGGCTTCTAAGCGAAAGTCCGTGCGAATGTCTGTTAGCAAATCAATCTCACGGAATAATTTGTTCGGCTCCATTTCTTCTTGACGGATATGCAATGTCTTCTTCATGTATCCTATTTCTACTGTTACGAAAAACGTGCCATCTGCTGATGCTGTTAGGGCTGTAAACGCATCAGGCAAAATACGCTTGTGGTGTTCCATCTGAGTAAGTATTGCGTACACCTTCTCTGGTGTTGCGCCGACCAGCTTGCTGTGTTCAACCTTAATTCTTGATTTGGGAAGCATTGTATTTCTGAACCCCTAAAATGCTTACCTGAATGAAGCAAGCAATTGCCTGGCAGCTCTGATCCCAGATTCGTAAGCACCATGCACGGTGCCCTGTGCACTAAGGGACGTCGCTTCGCCTGCAAAGTAGAGGTGTCCAAGCTGCAGCCCAAGCGCTTCGAAATCTCTTTTGCATACGCCTGGAGGAACGATAGAATATGCGCCCAACGTGAATGTATCTTGTCCCCATCGACTTATAGCTAAGTTGACTGGCTCAGGAATTGAGTTGCCGAAATACTGGCGCAGTACCTTCATGATTAGCTGTTTTTGTTCTTCATCTGATTTCATTTCCCATTGTCTGGAGGTATCAGCGGCCAGGCATGCTATCAAAATCGGTTCTTGTGTGTATCTGAACCAGTTTATGAACTGGCAGACAAAGCTTCGAGTTTCTGGAATGAGCTCAATCAAATCGCAGTCGGTTTGCCAGAATGGTTCGGGGAAACGCAGTGCGATCTTATTGAATGAACCCAAAGGAATCAAGTCAATCGATTTTTGCACATAACTTGGAAGCGCAGGTGCAAACTCGACACTTTTAGATTTGAGAACACCAAGTGGTAACGTAATTATCGCTGCATCAGCTTCAAAGGTTTCATTTATCGCTTCCAGAATTATGTGCCGGCTGTTATGCCTTATCGTTTTTACAAGCGTTTCGAATCTTATGTCTAATCCATTTGCGAGAAGATTAGGCACCTGGGAATACCCAGCAGGAAACATGCGATCACCGCCGCAGAAACCTGCATATTCGTTCAAGAGCGCAAACAACGATTGTTCTCTTAAGGCTGATGCATTCATTGCCTGGAACTCAATGAGATGCCGATTCAAAAAGCAGAGCTCCTGTTTGCTCATTGCCGATTGTTCGATAACTTGTTCGACTGCTTCTTCCACGGAAATATCAGTGCTTAGTGATTTTGCCAGGCGCTCAAGTCTCGGTAAAATTCGATTCGCACGTGAAGAGAAAAGCGATTTTGCGATGACGCCGGCTCTATCTCCGTTATCGTAAAGCAATGCTGAACCGGAATAGTCTGTTGGCAGCAGCTCGATATTATTTCTTCTGCACAAATTGTAGATGGGGTTTTTTGAAATGCCGTGTATCCATGCAGCACCCATGTCCACCGCAACGCCAAGTTCCCGACTGCTGTGAATGCGTCCACCAACTCTGTTTCGTGCTTCAAGAATCGTGCTGCTAATGCCTCTTTCTAAAAGAACTCGCGCTGCAGCTAGGCCGGAAATTCCAGCTCCAAGAATCAGAATACGTGGCGATGATTTTCCGGGTGTTGTCATTTCCGGCCATCTATATCGAAGATGCGATTATTGTAGATGGAAGCGCTAAATTTTGCATCGAAAAAAAGAGAGGCGCATATTGCGCCTCTCTCAGGTTTGGCTTCGATCAAATTTTGTGTGGCTCGGGTTGGGGGCAGCGTTTAGCGCATACCTCCCGAGATTACCCAGGATTCGCCAGTGATCCAAGAAGCTTCCGGCGACGCCAGGAATGCCACCGCCGGGGCAATGTCAATAGTTTTTCCAATGCGACCAAGTGGTGTTTGAGATTCGATGAAGTTGCGGAAATCACCTTCTGCAAAGCCTGCGGCATGGAGTCCTTCTGTCTCAACCATACCAGGATTTATTGAGTTAACACGAATATTGCGAGGACCGAGCTCTTTAGCCAGTGATTTTGTCGCCGCATCAACTGCTGCTTTGGTTCCGCTATATACTGCAGATGCCGGAGGGGCAAATGTACTTGCAACCGAGCTGATGTTTACGATGCTGCCGCCATTATCATCAAAGTACTTCACTGCTTCTTTGATGCTGAGGAGCAAGCCAAGAACATTGAGATTGTACATCTTGTGGAAATGATCTTCCGATATTTCTTCAATTGCGCGGAATTCATAGACACCTGCATTGTTGACGAGGATGTCCAGTCTGCCGAAAGCTTTCTTGGCTTCAATAAAGAGCTGAGCTATTTCCTCTTGCTTTGCCACATCTGCCTTGACCGCTATAGCTTTGCCACCACTGCTGGTGATATCTTTAACAACCTTTTCAGCCTGTTCTTTGCTGGAGGCATAGTTGACCACAACTGCTGCGCCCTCGGAAGCCAGTTGCTTTGCAATGGTAGCGCCGATTCCTTTTGATGCACCGGTTACAATTGCTACTTTGTTTGAAAGTCTGCTCATTTGATTTCTCCTTGAAATTTAGTGTGCAAGGTCGGTCGATGTTATGGACATCAACTGCACATAGCTATATATAGATGGGGTTGTGGCTGGGGCGACCGGTACGCCTGTCTGTTTTAAATCTTTTCGACCGATCAACCTGTCCTTGATGCTTTAAGAATAGACCGGTCGGTCCAGGGTGTCAACTGCCCCAAAAAGATTCCCAGAGCTTTCGGAAAATGGCTTTGATGTGTGCTATTGCTGAAATGAGGTAGCTGAAATCGCGGCAAAACGTAGTTAGATTGCGCATAAGCTGGGATGGCGCTGCAAATTACCAACGCAAGGCTGAGATACTTCGCAGGTGTTTTCATAATGCCCCCGGAACATAAATGCAACTAGTTCAACTGGCAAAGCACAATAATTAGGAGCAAAACTATGTTTGATCTGTTAGCTCTCAATAGGCGGTGCCGCCGATTAGTTTACACTGATCAGCGGCATGGCTCAAGCCATGGAGGGCGTGTCCTTATGCAGGTGGAGCAGGTGCTCTCTTTTCCATGGCTATGCTTTGAGCTGTGTATGCAGATAGTTGTTCATGCAGGAAGAGCTTTGTTTTGCGCGCTTCTTTATGGTGCACACTACCTGAGGTGTAGACACTGCATACATGCCTTCACGTTGGCCTGAAGGTACCTGGTGCAGCTGGAATTCGCCTGCATGGTTTTTGACATACTTGAAGTTGTGAATCAACTTCTTAAGATCAAAAGGGCTATTGTCGATTTCTGTTAGCTCACCAAGAATGCAGTATGCCGCAATGTCTTCAATTCTGTCTCCATATATGTTTGATCTTGTTATGTAGCTTGCGAACTCGCATTCGAAATCTGGATGAATTAAATCAAGCTGCTGTTTTGCGATTCCTTTTTCCAGAAGCTCTGTTCGTGCTTGCCAAATTTTACGAACGTTAGCGGCATAATTGTCGTCTCTGTATTTCATGCAATTTAAAGCGGCTTCACCAAGCAGCGTATTCTCTCCGATTGCATATACCAGGAAAATGGTTCCGTTATCCGATAGCTTTTCATAAAGTACCGAGAGAAATGTTATCAAATCTGTCTCGGGGTATATCTCATTGTCGCTGCTGGCGGAGGTCAATCCATAGATCATGTGAGATGCTAGAACTAAATCTTGTTTTTCTAAGCTTGCAAACCAGTGTTGGGCATAGTTGTGCGGATAAATATCTTGCACCTGACCTGAATAGGTGCCGTGCAACTTCAAGTTATTTCGGTGCACTGCTTTAAGGTAGCTTTTCAACATTAACGGATTTGGTTCAATCGCAGTTAAAATGGCCGGATAGTTTTTGATGACGTGCTCAATCATTTCACCGGAGCCTGCACCCACATCGAGAATCTTAATTTCTCCTTTCTTTGTGCAAAGTTCGCTCAGAGTTTTTCGCAAGTAGGGATAAAAATCAGCACGCGAGCTGCTGCCCCAGTACTCTCCTGTTTTCTCTGTATCTGGCAGTGGTTTCATTAAGCGATTGTGAAACACCTCGACATAGGCTTCGGCATTAGTCATGCCGTCGAAAATTTGCAATGCACCCGGCAGTCTCACTAGTTTCATGGAATTTTTTTGCCTCCTGATCTTTGTGTGATTAGCATAGGCTTGCTACGTTAGGGCTACGTGAGTGCTGTCTGTCCAGTACGCAAAACAAATCGCGAGTACGCAATACACTTAGGCAAAGCATAGCGTCACCCGCGGAAGGACAGGATTCTTAAAATAATTAGAATGTTCTCTTCTAGTCGGGCTCAGTCCAATTGGGGAAAATACGACACAGTCCACACGAATTACACAAAAATTTCCGGAGTTCGCTCCGGGAAATTTATAGACTGTAGTTTGATCCTTATACCCAGATAGTCGGCACCCGTTGAGGAATTGCGAGCTTGCAACTTACTGATCGCCAGCTTACAGAAACGCCTGATCGAATTGCAAGCGATCAAAATTCTGGCTTCAATTTTTCATTAGCTGCTGCTGAGGAAATTTGGA
This sequence comes from Obscuribacteraceae bacterium (SeqCode), assembly GCA_044358055.1. Lineage (GTDB taxonomy): Bacteria > Cyanobacteriota > Vampirovibrionia > Obscuribacterales > Obscuribacteraceae > JAIEPM01. The sequence goes on along the minus strand of JBIKOL010000176.1, from coordinate 2,110 downwards.
ATTCGCAAACACGGCTTAAGCCACCAATAAAGAGTTTAGTTGACGCTCGTGCGGAATCAGGGAATCCATTGTTTCCGGGGGCAGACCCTGATGTCATCATTGCAGACAAAAAATACTGGATTTATCCAACCGCGGACGATAATTCCAACACTGCGATTTATGTGCATTCGTCCTCCGATCTTACTAACTGGAAAACCAGCGGACCTGTCTTGAACCTATCCGATGTTTCCTGGGCAAACAAAGACGGCGCTCCGTGGCATCAGCTCTGGGCACCAGGAATTGTGCATGAAAACAACAAATATTATTTGTACTTTTCTGTCGGTCCGCAGAATCCCACACCAAGCCGAATTGGTGTTGCTGTGAGCGATACCCCGGATGGACATTTTGTTGATCTAGGTAAACCATTAATTACTAGAGACAATGGATTCGAAGCAATTGATCCTATGATTTTCAAGGATCCAAAAACTGGCGATCACTATTTGTATTGCGGTGGAAGTGCGGGAAGTAAACTGCATGTTTATAAGCTCAATCCGGACATGAGCAGCGTGGACAAGGAAATTCCTGTTGATAATCCACAGGATTTTACCGAAGGTGCCTTTATGCATTATCGTAACGGCATCTATTACATGTCTTATAGCCATGGGCACTGGAATCAAAATGACTATGAGGTTTGCTATTCAACCGCAAGCTCACCGACTGGACCCTGGACATTCAAAGGGCCGATTCTGCAAAGTAACGATGAGCATCTTGGTCCCGGGCACCACGCATTTTTGCAAAATCCAGCAAGCGGCCAGTGGTACATTGTTTATCATCGTTGGGAGCATGCTGGAGATTCCGGTAAGTGGCCGCCAAATCGCAGCGTCGCTATTGATAAACTCGAGTACGATCTGAACGGAAACATAATTCCGATCAAGATGACTGACACCGGCGTTGACGCCAGTCCGGCTGGTTTGCGTTTTCCTTCTTTCGAGAATTCTAGCGGTTTGCAAGCACCATCGCACTGAAGGTGTTGGAAATGTTCTCCAACAATGATGCGACGTCAATTGGCTGGCTGCGGAAGCCGACGTATCCGTCTGGACGAACAAGATACAAACACTCTTGTGCGGCTCCATAAGATCGGTGCACCGAATGATCCTCATCCACAAGCACATTTACCGATGCCGGTAATTTCAACCCATTGGCAGATTCCGGCACGATCACATGGCATTCAATGTAATCAGCATATTTGCTCTGCATTTCCGCAATCGCTTTGCTCATACCGTCACCGCCACCATGATTTGCATGCAGCCCGGCAAATAGAAGCAGGTGGTGCTTGATGCCACTCATCTGTCTCTGCAATCGAGTTTCTTCCGTGTCTTTCACTGCTTTGACATGACCATCAGGAGCGCGGTCGCCAGGGGATGGTCCGTGACCAAAATCAAACCAGTCAGCTACATCGGTCAGAGATGTAGCCATTGATTTATTCGGATGCGCTCTGTGTTCTCCCACAAGTTTGCTGTGTCTGTAATTCACTGCCAGCATCGATAGAGTTCTCCAGGCACGGTGTTGAACTACATCATGACTTGATAATAGCGGCATCAATTTGTTGCGCAGTTCTTGAGCCACTGGATTACGGAGAGTAACTACTTTAGTTACGGCATGTGTGTTTCTCAGCAAGAGCTGACCAACAGGATGTCTCTCCCCTTCGTAAGTTTCAAGCAATTCAATACTTGCAGCACCCTTTTCCACCAGTGCTAATTTCCAGGACAGATTGAACGCATCTTGCATACCGGTATTCATTCCCTGCCCCATGAACGGGCTGTGAATGTGGGCCGCATCGCCTGCAATGAAAATGCGTCCATTTCGATAGTGTTTAGCGCTGCGGCGGTTAATTACAAACCATGTTCTCCAGATTGGATCCCGCAGCCTTATACCAGGTAAACAGCGTTTCTCAACAAGCTCTTGCATGTATGCCATGTCTACTTCTTCGCCTGCTGTGTGCATCGGACCGTCGGCAACAATGCGGTAGCGGGAATTGCCTAATGGGAAAAAGAATGCTGAACCTTCCTCATGAATAAATCCAAACAATTCATCCTCTGGTTTATCCCAATCAACATGACAATCGACAGAA
>JBIKOL010000168.1:0-18760 GCA_044358055.1 Obscuribacteraceae bacterium (SeqCode) | reverse complement strand
TGCTTCTTCGTAGGGTTCTCCTTCAAACTTCAATCCGCGTGCATGCCGAACAGTGCTATGTGCGCCATCGCATCCGAGAAGAAACTTGCTTTGCACTTTTTCTTCGCGTCCATCAGCGTGCTTTAAAACAGATGTGACGGAGTGGTCGTCTTGCACAAAACTGGTAAGTTCGATGCCTCGTTCAATTTCAAGTCCATGTTTTTGGAGCTGCTCTGTGAGCAAGCGCTCGGACTCCGATTGAGGCACCATCAGGGCAAAAGGATAAGCGCCTTCCATTTCATCAAAACAAAGATGAACGAGCGTCTTACCTTTGTTGCAAATGCTTGTTGCATGTACCTTGTGGCCGACTTTCAGAAACTCGTCTACAACGCCGATCGTATCTAGCATTTCAAGAGTGCGCGCGTGTATCCCCAGGGCTTTCGATTTGTCACTAGCCTGCGGTAGCTTGTCAATAATTCGTACTTTGATTCCGCGTAAAGTAAGTGACAAAGCCATTGTCAGTCCGACCGGACCGGCGCCGACCACAAGTGCAGGCAGGTGCGAATTAGTGCTCACGTGCATTTCCTCTCGAATTTTTGTGTTGGCAATTCTGAATCAGGTCTACTATTAGAGACCCTCTTGCAAGCAACGGTGCGCTGCTTGCAGAATGAAAAACGAATCGGATGTCGTACATTTTACTAGATTCAGAGCTTTCGGAAGGAATCTTTAATGCTGAATTCGGCGTTTGGTGGCAACCTTGACGGACAAAACAGCACGGTCGTGTGGCAAACTCGCTCGGAGTACCATTTCGGCGGAGTGTCGGTTCTTAACCAGCGCCGAAATCTGCTTCTAACTCAGGAAAATTCTCTTTCACTATTTCTTTCAGCTGCTTAAGGGCATGGCCCGCATACGGCAGTTCACGTGAATAATTCTTGCTTATAAGCTTTATTCGTTTCTCAATCAGTTCTGACGCAAATTTTCGCTTTCCCAATTTCAGTAAACAATTAACTTGTGCAACTAAGAATCGGGTGGATTTTACTTCGTCTTCGTTAGTGCGATCTTCCAGCTCAGCTTCTTTATAAAGATCTGCAGCCTTCTGAAACTGCTTTCTGTTAAAAGCGATCTGTCCAAGATTGGCATACAGCTCTTCTACGCAAAGTCCTCCACGTTCGTCGACTAATTCCGGAACATCCAGTCCGCGGGACTGCTTTCTAAGTTCTTCTGCCAGAGCCAAGGCCTTATTGATCATCTGTTCCGCACCCTGGAGATCACCCTTTGTAATAAGATTTTCCGAAATTTTTGCATAGCATAAGAGAGCGTCTCTTGTTTCTTTTCCGGTCTCATCCTTGCATAGGTTTAAAGCCTTGTTCCATGTCTGAATTGCTATATCCCTATCAACGAATTGTACTTGCTCGAGCATTGCCTTTCTCTGTAGGCCAATCACAGCAAGAGGGTTGTCGTTTGTATTCAAGCTTGCGACAAAGCTTGAAAGCTGTTCAATAAGCTTTTGCCGTTCCACTGTGCTGATTGTTTTTTCCTTTTTCAACTCATCCAAAATTTGTCGCAACTGAGCGGTTTTTGAATGGCGAGCTATCTTACTGCCAGCTGGCGCTCCTTTACTAATGGATGGAAGTTTTTGCTTTGAGGGGAGCTGCATTCTAACAATCGCTCCGATAAAGAAAATTGCCAGCGTTCCAAGAATAGAAGCAAGAATTTTTGCCTTATTGTTTGCTTGTTTTGCGGGGGTCCATCCGGTTCTTTGAGCAGCTTTCGGCATAGCTTCGTTCAACAATCGCGCAAATTCAGACGCACTTGCAGGGCGTTTTGTCTTGTCTTTGGATAAGGCTCTGAGAACAAGCTTGTATACTGCACTGCGCCCAGCTGTGTTTGCAAATACGTCCGTTGGCGGCATCTTCGCTTCTTCGCTCAGGTGCATGTAACGCGTATGGATCGGAGTTTCTCCAACAAATGGTGGCAATCCTGCAAGGCACTGATAGAGAATGCATGCAACCGAGTATAGATCTGAGCGCGCATCTAATTCTTCGCCCCTACACTGTTCAGGACTCATATATGGGGCACTTCCTGTAACTTGTACCGTGTTGCTCAAATGTTGAGGAGTGTTCTCTTCAATGTTGCGTGCAATACCAAAGTCGAGCAATTTGACAGTTGATGATTTGCTTTCCTCATCAGGGATCAACATTATATTGCTTGGTTTTAAGTCCCTATGTAAAAGGCCGTTTTCGTGTGCACAGCTAAGTGCATCTAGAATTTGCTGAAAGACTTCAAAGATAGTTTTTGGGTCTGGCTGAGGAGTTTTTTGGAGGTATTGTGTGAGAGTTATTCCCTCTAGATATTCGCAAACTAGAAAGGGCGTGCCATCCTTGCATTCACCCATTTGAAAAAGTTGAACAATGTTCGGATGTTTTAGTTTGGCGAGAACAATTGCTTCATTCTTGAGGCGTTTTATTTGCCTCTCCCCTTCAGCACCAACGTCTTTGATGATTTTAAGTGCAACATCTCTTTGAAGTGGTGCGTAATAGGCTTTCACGACGAGCCCCTGTCCACCTTCGCCGAGAAAATCAATAATCTGGAACTCGCTCGGAAACTGTCCGGCGAGTTCATGAAGAATATTCTGTTCGTTGTCGCGGTTCAACGGCTCTCCAAGTGCACCCTGATAGAGTTAAACCACAAAATGCCGAATCTTACGCGCCTGTATGAAAACTGGCTGCGGGAGCAATCGCAGGCACAGGGTATTCCATAACATTGAAATCCAGTGTTTCGCCTTGCAAATGTGTTTCTGCGACATCGACAATTAATTCCAGAGTCAGATTGCAGTCTTCAAGCGCATGGTGATCTTTTGCACTTAAGCGAGGTAGCTTCTGCCAGGCGTAACCATTGTTGTATCTGTTTGCAATTCCAATAAATTGCGAGTAGGCAAGCATGGCGCAGTCGCTTCGCAAATCCAGGTTTATATCCGGATCAACAAGACTTGCTGATTGCTGCAGAAGCCGAAGATCAAACTTGTTGTTGTAGCAAACAACGATGCGATTGTTTATTGCTTTCATCAGTTCCGGAAGTATCTCTGCAAAAGTAGGTGCGTTTTTCAGCATCTTCATTGAGATACCGTGCACTTCTTGCGCTTTCTTTGGCATTCTTGTGTGTGCCAGCGGTTTGACCAGCGTGTCCATCAAAACTGCGCCTGAATAATCGATCATGCCTACCTGTACGACTTCATCTTCGTAGGTGAAACCTGTTGTTTCGGTATCTAGAATAACGAAATCCTTTTCGACAAGTAGTTGTCGCGCCCAGCTGATTACTTCGTCGCGATCAGTTGGATTTGGATGTACAGGAAGAGGATTTGGTAACAATGGCATATGAGGCTTCCTCGCATTCGAGATCGCCACAGTCTAGCATCGCAAAAACCCGCATCATGAGCTGATTTTAGGGCGCTGCTTAGTTTTTTATTTTTTCTCAGAGGCTAGTACTCTCTTCTTATATATTCTCTATACGTTGTGCAAGAATATTCAATATTTTTTTGTGCCAGTACAGTTTTTGAAGGAAGCAAAATTTATCTTATGCAGAGCTGTTGCACTGCGATGCCTGTATATATAATCGCTTGTGTTTAGCAACTACTATATAGCTTCCAGCTTGAGTACTTCACTGGTTTCATGCCTGACCTTATGGCAGAGTTCTGCGTCATCAATTAAAGACTTACCGTAAGACGGAATGATTTCACTAAGCTTGTTCGACCAACCATTTTTCATTTCATTCGGGAAACAACGCTTTAGCACATCAAGCATAATCCATACGGCAACCGAAGCTCCCGGTGATGCACCGAGCAATGCTGCAAGAGAACCATCGCTTGCGCTCACTATCTCTGTTCCGAATTGCAAAATGCCACCATGCTCTGGATCCTTTTTCACAATTTGGACTCGCTGTCCGGCAACCTCTAAATGCCAATCACTTTCGACCGCATTTGGGAAGAATTCCTGCAATGCAGCAAAGCGTTCATGAGGTGTTTCGATTACCTGGCCGATCAGATATTCGGTGAGAGCCATGTTGTCTTTGCCTACAGCTAAGAGCGGGAGCAAGTTGTCTGGATCAATGGAACCGAAAAGATCAAGATAAGATCCGTGCTTCAAGAACTTCGTTGAGAATCCGGCAAAAGGACCAAAAAGCAGCGATACTTTACCATCAACGTGACGTAAATCCAGATGAGGAACAGACATCGGCGGCGAGCCAACTGAAGCTTTCCCATAAACTTTTGCATGATGGCGTTCAGCAAGATTAGCTTTGTCACAACGCAACCATATTCCACTTACGGGAAAACCCGCATATCCATGAGCCTCCGCGATACGCGATTTCTGCAGGAGAGGAAGTGAGCCACCGCCTGCACCTATGAAGACAAATTTTGCTTCCACATAACGGTGCTCACCGGTTTGCTCGTTGCGCATGTGCAATTTCCAGACCTTGTCTTCGCGATGCAGATCTACCACGCGTTGGTGAAAGTCAATTGAAAAGCCATCTTGCTTTTTGAGCGATTCAATCAGCAAGTTTGTAAGGGTGCCGTAGTTGACATCGGTACCTGTAATCATACGGGTAGCGGCAACCACATCATTCTTGTCGCGCCCTTCCATTACAAGAGGAATCCATTCCTGCAATTGCTTCTTGTCGGCAGAAAACTGCATTCCTTTATAACAATGATGTCCTTCCAACGCATGGAAGCGTTTCTTTAAGTAGTTTGTGTTCTCTTCACCGCGCACAAAGCTGTAGTGCGGTACCGGGTGAATGAATTTCCTCGGGTCGCCGATTTTTCTCTCTTTCACGAGGTAAGTCCAAAACTGCCTCGATAGATCGAACTCGGTGTTTATTTGCAAAGCCTTGCTAATGTCGACAGTGCCGTCAGGTTTCTCCGGCGTGTAGTTTAGTTCGCACAAAGCCGCGTGTCCGGTGCCCGCATTGTTCCATGCATTGCTGCTTTCTTCTGCCGGTTTATCGAGCTTTTCGTAAATGTGCAGTTTAAGTTTGGGATTCAGTTCTTTCAAAAACACGGCAAGCGTCGCACTCATAATGCCTGCGCCAATAAGGACTACATCAGTCCGCTCGGAAACCTTCCCGTTCATTTGTCATCTCTCCAAACCACGTCTGCCAATTTTAGCAAGAGACTGCACGGTCTTGTGATTAACTCCTCGAATTGAGATATTCAAGGTGAACCAATATGGAAAGGCTTGACTATAGAGAACTGGCTGCAGCAGGATTCAAACAGCTACTCAATGCCATGCCTATCTTCATCATTGTGGCTTGCCAAATGAGCTTCTTGCAAGAATTATTTTTCGCCTGCGGCAACAGCATAATCTTGTCTATAAAGTTCCAGTTTGTATTTTGGCAAAGATTGTTCTATGAAGGCATTTAGCTCCTGGTATAAGGCTTCGTCCTTGAGCACATAACGAATACTGGCGCAAATTTTTGCTATTGCCAGGGAGTCAATGTCTGTTTTAGAGACCATAGTTTTAATGCATTCAGACAGAAAGTTTTTGAGCTTCTTGTTCTCTTCTGAGTTGAAGTTGTTTTTTGCATATTCAATTAGCTCTATCCATGTTTGTGTTCGTGCGCTTAATATGCTCGCGCTTGGACCCACAGCGAGCGCATTGTTGAATGAATCTTTTAGCTTGGCGGCATCACTCAACGCTATGTAAGTGTAAATTTCAAGTAGAACTATCCTTTCTTTAGACTGGCGGGACTGAACCTGTGCAAGTGTTGGTAAAGTTTCGATCGCTTCTTTCTCCATATGCAAGCGGATTAGATCCTTTATTAGCTCGCGCATTGAACCGTCTGTTGTTGTCTGTTCGTGAAATGATTCTGCTCTCTTCTTTAGTAAGTGTGCTTTGTAAAATGCGCCTACCTCAGCTATGATTTGCCTGGCCTTATCGAACTTTTTTAGTTCTGTCAGCACATCAATGAGATGTCGTGCGCTATCGATACGGAGTCGTTCGGGAATACCTTCGCTTTTGAGGCTTTGCGTATATAATTCCTTCGCCACGTTTTCGCATTCGGCAAAGCGATTAAAGTGAATAAGATTTTGTACCAGAGTTTCAGTGCGGAAGAGAAACTCTTTTTCAGCGGCAGCAAAAACATCCAGGGTGTTCGATAGTGAGTCCGTGCCTGCAGGTTGCCGAAGTTTAACTGCGGAAAGACCCTTGCACTCAAATTCTGTAATCTCAACTGCTTTTCTGCAGCAATAGATACAATCGTTCGCGTCGCTTAAGCTGGAATACATTTGTCCGAGACGTGCCCAAGACACCCCTACATCGAGGTTGTCGTGGCTGTCCTGATTTTGTTCGAGACATTCTTTTGCAAGTCTGCCGTACTTACGAGCATTGGCTTTGTGCCCGGCGAGATTGTACGTCCTTCCCATGTCGATAAACATGTTGGCTGATGCTAAAGAATATTTTCCATTCACTTGCAAATTGGCGTTTATGCATTCGCTTATCTCAGCGTCGTCTGCTTTTCCAGAAGTAATATCGCTAGTGATTTTCTTGCTCAGAGCGTTTGCATATTCTTTTGTAAGTGGAAATCGATGATAATTGTGCTCAAGGACGACAAGGTTCGCCGTGTATTGGGATTCAGAGCTTCCAGCATCAGGGAACATTGGGATGAAAGATACTTGCTCAACAATTCTCGCTTGATCGCTAGTAAGATGCCTTTTCGAATTCAAAAGACCCTGACAAACAGCTTCTGCATATTTATACATTCCATCGAATATCTGGTTCTGTTTGTCCAGTCGAGACAGGCAATCAAATACCATAAGAGCAAACTTCTTCGAGCCGTTAAAATCCCCTTGCTTGTCCAGTGAAGCCGATACGTCCGTCAATATGGGTAGCGCTGCCCTCGGCTCTTTGCAGAGATAATAACATTGTTGCTTTATCTTTCTTTCCAGCTCTGCGGCTTTTTCAATTTGCTTCTCTTGTCTGAATGCATTTGCCTGAAGCTGGCTTTCTATCAGCTGTTTCGAATCAGCAGTGCTGTTTATTTTTGTTGATTTAATTGATGCTGTTTTTGTCCTGGAATCTGAATGTACGCTTGCGAATTTTGCTAGCGTAAAATAAAGAAGGCAAAATGCTATTAGACCCAAAGTAGTCAGTATTATTACTTTAGGCTTCTTTTCTGTTTGAGCCTCCTTTGCAATTGCGATTTTGTCGCCGTCGCCATTAGCAACAAGCGTTAGATCTGCTAAAAGTTCTTGCATGCTTTGATAGCGATCGGAAGCCTTTTTCTCCAGGCACTTGCATATGATCGCTTCAACACCAGGACTTAGTTTGTCAGCGGTTTTCTTCGACGGTTGTACTGGTTTTTCGTGGATATGCATGTAGACGACGCCTATTGCATTGTCTGACTCAAACGGAGGTTCGCCGCAAAACATTTCGTATAGGATGCAACCCAGGCTGTAAATGTCGGAGCGACCATCAATTTGTTGCCCAAGGCATTGCTCGGGGCTGCAGTATTGTGGAGTTCCTACCATTAGTCCTGTTTTTGTCAAAGTTTCAGCGTTTTGAACCTTCACCAGCCCGAAATCGACTATCTTCACAAAATCGCTCGCACCATACTTGATACCACTTGTAGGCAGGATAGCTTGATTTCTCTGCTCCGGTGCCGTCTTTTGCTCGCTTGTTGCTGAGCTTATCAGCATGATATTGCCTGGTTTCAAATCGCGATGAACAACACCAGCACTGTGTGCATGCGACATCGCGTCAGCCGTCTGAGCTGCAATGTTCAAGGCTCTTTCTTGGGATAGCTTACCCTTGCGTAAGACCTTATCCAGGCTTTCTCCGTCAAGCCATTCCATTACCAGATAAGGAACGGAGTCGTTCAAAAATTCGTATGAGTAAAAAGACGCTATATGCACATGACTCATTGCGCATAGCGACTTAGCTTCTTGTTCGAATCTCTTTGCCGAATCGTCGTCGGATATAGACAAGGAATTCAAGATTTTTAGCGCGACAATGCGATTAAGTGAGTTTTGCCGGGCTTTAAAGACGCTGCCCATGCCGCCGCTTCCCGCCAGCTCGAGAACCTGATATTTGTTGCTTATTAACGTTCCAACAAGTGCTTTTGGATCCATGATGGGCGCCCTCTCCAGCACTATACCCCTGGAACAGCTGGCGAAAACAGTTTCATCGCCAGCCTGTGGAACGAATCTAATGTTCGCTTATAGCAATTTCTGGGCTGTTAAATGGCTTCTGCTCCAGAGTGTTCTTAGTTTTGCTCCAATTTTATATGGGACGTATATTTGTTGGATCGTGCCAAGATTAGATTTTGCCTTGATACCGTATTTGATGGTCAAAAGAACTTCTCGTTTGTAAAAGGTGCAATGTAATATGTAGTTCGAATAGCGTGTCATTGTCAAGAATAGCAAGCTGGAGCTGTTTCCTAATGGACGAACCTTCTGGTATCAAACGTAACACCAATAAGAATCAGCCTGCTTCTGCCGGCAATCAGACTGGTGCTAATAGCAAGCAGCCAGGAAGGTCCAAAGGGAAGGCAGGAGCAGAGACGCCTGCTACAAGTTCAAGCGAAAAGCCTGACCCGGTTTCGTTCGAGAAGCCTGCCCCGACTTCACCCGGGAAGCCTGCTCCGACTTCAACCAGGAAGCCTGCTTCGACTTCACCCGAGAAATCTGCTTCAACCCCACCCGAGAAATCTACTTTAACTCCACCCGAGAAGGGGGGATTTGAAAAAAGTCTTGAGGCGCCGAAAAAGGCAAGAAGAGTAATAAGAGTCTCTCAGCCTCAGCCGCCTGAATCAGCCGCCCCATTGTCCGAGCGTAGAGAAGAACTTTGGACGAAAACCGAAGAGTCGGCAACGCAAAATAATGCCGTGCTACCCGGAGAAAAAAGTAAAGAAAAAAATTCGCCGGCGATTGACAGAGAGCTACCTGGTCAGCAGAGAATAAATTTCTTCGGCAATGAAACTGCTGGTGGAGATATTGCCACGGCTGATAATAATGACGAGCTCCTCGGAGAGTCAATGGAGCTAGAGAACAGACCGAGCGGTCTGTTCTCTCCCGAAGCACAAGTATCGGACACCGCCGCTGGTGCTGCCCTCAAGAATACGCCCACGCCGTCGAGCTTTTGCCAGGCAGGTCATCCTGTCGAAGGAGATAGCGTTTTTTGTTCACGTTGCGGACTGAGTGAGCGATATGATGCTATTCGAAATCGTGCAAAAGAAGCCTCCTTGAAAATTGATGAAAGCCAGCTTTTGAAATTGCTAACCGCGACTTCGAAATCTGCGCTGGAAGAAGAGTGGGTTCGCAAACGGATTTTGTTGCCCGATTCGGACAATGTGCTTTTGCAATCTTTGCTAGAGAGAAAGACTCTTTCTGTGGAAGATCTGTTGATAGTACTTTGTGCAGAACCCAGTGCTTTCATAATTGCGGATAAGCTTATAGACAGTGCTTCCAGTTTGGCTGCGCAGACTCTTCCCAAACGTACTAAGCAAGGCGCCGGTATCAAGCCTGCTAAATTCGTTCGTGAGGAAGCAATCGCGTGGCTGCGAAAATCGCGCAGCGAATTGTTCGATGAGCTTGAATCACGCATTGCTTCATTTGCCCGCTGTGGAATAGAAGCTATAGATGCCTGGGCAGATGCTTTCCGGCTGGATCGCCGTCTTTCTCTTGAGCGCTGTCTGGTACTACTTTCGGTACCGGCAGATGCTTGGGTGCAATTGCCCAGACAGGAATACATTGCTGAGATCTTGAAGTTCGGCGAACGGCGAATTATGTCTGCGATCAACCAGGGACCACTAGTATCTCTTAGAGTTACTCGCAATACCACTTCGCTAGACCTTCAGGAACTGGGAAGCGTGCTTCTTTCATCGGAGGAAATACTGCAACAGCTTTTATTGCAAAAGACTGATGCGATCAAATTAGATTCGGAAATATTTCAAAAGGATCCTCTTCTTGATCGACGTATTCGTGGGCTGATCCAAAAGACCACGGGATTCAAGCGCGATACAGGCAAGCATGGTTTATTTCTTGGATTTCCGTTTATAGCTATGAAGAACGTTAGCGCCGACGGTTCGAGAACAAAAATTCGAATTGCTCCTATTCTTTTGTTTCCTGTTCGAATGGACGCCCAAATTGGCGCAACCGGCAAGGTGAGTATTTTCAGTTGCCCAGATAGCGACGAGGTTCGCCTGAATCCTGCGCTTACTGGCATACTCGAGCTAGACAATGAAGAAGAGGAAAAATGGCGTCAGGCGGTCGAAGAACTCTTGAGCCAGAGCAGCTATAGTGCTCAAGACATCGTGGAAAAATTCAAGCCATTCTGCGCTTACTGCGACAGCTTTCTTTTGAATGTTCCAGATAAGGATGCGCAATTTAAGGCCGATAAGAAATACCTTTCTTATTCGGCGGCTATATTCCATTGCGATTTTGCTGGTAAAGCTGTTGCCGATGATTTGCGTAATATTTGCGAACGACCAATCAGTGGAACTGCCTTAGAACTAGCTTTGCGTCTTGCGAAAAGCGATGATCCGCAAAATGCGCAGGAAGCGCCCTCCAAAGCGGAAATTGAATTGCCGCTCGAAATGGCTTTCGAGAAGTTATCCGAACAGAGCTGCGAGCAAATCGTAGATGCTCAGGACTTCGGCGTCGTAGCTGCGGATCCGAGCCAGGAGCATGCAGTACAGCAAGCTCGCCAGAAGAGCGGTTTGCACATTGAAGGACCGCCCGGCACCGGTAAAAGCCAGACAATCGTCAATATAATTGCCGATTGTGTCGCCAGAAACGAAACTGTTCTTGTTGTTTGCCAAAAGCAAGCGGCTTTGAGCGTGGTCGAAAAACGATTAAAAGCAGAAGGACTTGGACGCAGGCTGTTCTATATCACTGACGTTTCCAAAGACAGACAATCCGTTGTCAGAGCTTTACGCGAGCAATTGGACGAGCGTGCCGCCGGTTTAGGCGCGCCTGTGTCTCAATTGCGCAAAGATCGTGCTTCATTAATGACGCGCATTCAGTCGATAGAAGCAGAGCTCAATAAGCACCATGAAGCCCTGCACAGGATGCATGAAAAAATCGGCTTGAGCTATAGAAATTTGCTGATGGAACTCATTAAGATTGAAGCAAGTGAGTCCTCACCGGTTAAAATGCCGCGACTTCGAACGATAGTAAAAGACATGGATTCAAGTGCGGTTTCTGCACTGGCGGAAGAATGCTCGTCAATTGCTAATCTGTGGCTCGAATCTAAATACGAGAGCTCTCCCTTGCATGATTTGAAATTGTTCTCTCCTGACGAGGCTGATGCGCAGCTAATTTGCGGCGAGTTCGAACGTTTTGTACAAGCGGAACAGCAGCGTTTCAGCGTTCTCGATGAATTTCCTCGCTCGGCAGATGTTGACGATGTATCTGTATACGTCAACTGGCTGAAAGAAAATGAGTATTACATTCGCGATATTCAAAAGGAGGTGCGTCTAAACCTTTCAAGATGGGTAAGTAATTTCTTTCCAGATGGCTCCTCGAGTGTTTCAGCAGGCATGGAATCCATTAATATGCTGAAACAGGTTTCGGAGTCCTTGAATAAACTCAACAAGAACGATCAATCCTTGTTGTTGTTTGCACCGCTGGCTAGTTTGTCCGACGTCGCGTTGAACCGAAAAATTGGCATGGGTATTTCGGCAACAAAGACAGGCGGCGTGCTAGTGCATATGAATCCTATGCGCGCACTTAATCGTGTTCGTCTGCAAAATTATCTGAAGTCTCTCGGGCAGCAGACACATATTAGTGCGATGAAAGAGTTTCTTAGAGCAGCGCTACTTGAGAGAGAGGTTCGCGCACAGAGAAGAGTCTATGAACAAGTCTGCAAAACTTTGGGGGTGGAAACCAGCACTCAGGCGCTTGATTTAAGGCGATTGCAGAATGCTGTGTCCGACCTCCTTTCGCAGTTGATGCCTGTTGCTGAATTGGCATCGAGATTGCGAGCTTGTCCTCTGCCAAACGATGCAAAAACATTCGCCAGCAGAGCAGCTGCTACTTCCTTTGACGATTTCAACAATATATTGAAAGGCGTGATAAAGAGACACGCAGCAAAGACTGAAAGTCTAAACAGATTGAATCGGCTCTCTGAATGGTTTGTTGACGAGTGGGTTCAAGCCCAGAAGAAGGTAATTTCTGCCGGACGGGGAAACATTGAAGCTCTGCGATATATGCAAAGCTTTTTGCAAATGATTATTCCATTCCAGGAATTTCGTTTGAGAGTCAAGTTTCTCAGCCCTCAATCAATTGAGGTTTTTGCCGCCTTGCGTGAGCACGAAGCTGAATTGAATTCTGCACTGGATGCACCAGCGAATTTCTTGCATGGGCTCCCTTCCCTGCCAATTGCGGCGCCTGCTGCAGCCGCGGCAAGGGAGAAGAATCTTTCAACCAAGGTTCGCCTGATCATCAGGCGTGAAGCTTGCCTTGCCTGGAAGAGTCAGCTGGAAACAGAGGAGCCTTCGCTTACTATTGCGAAGGAAGAAATCAATTTCAAGGTCAAAGGTCTTGCTGAGGCTGATGAACAATTGCGCCGCCTGAATAGAAAAATTCTGGCTGATCCTGGAGCAGAAGCCGCAATTACGGGTGGCAAGAAATGGGAGGACATCACTCGCTTGAGTGGTGCTAGAGCAAAACGCCTGCGCGAAATGGTTTCAAACGGAATCGAACTGGGTCTGATGAAATTGCGCCCCATCTGGTTGATGAACCCAGAAACAGCCAGCCGCTTGTTACCGCTCAGCCCGGGATTGTTCGATGTCGTAATATTCGACGAGGCATCACAGCTGCTTATCGAGTATGCATTCCCCGCGCTATTCCGCGCAAAGAGAGCTATCGTAAGCGGTGATGAAAAGCAGATGCCGCCTTCTAATTTCTTTGCCGCAAAAATTCAGACCGATGAGTCGGAGGAATTTGACGAAGACCAACTTGATTATCTTGAAAGCGACGCCGAAAGAGAGCGTCTCGAAGAAGAGTGGAACCGGCGGGAAATTATTGATTGTCCTGACCTGCTTAATCTGGCAAGCGCGGTGCTTCCTTCGCGTTCATTGCAAATTCACTATCGTTCGACCTATCGTGAGTTGATCGCCTTCTCGAACACTGCATTCTATTCACGTACTCTCAGTATTCCGAGCAAGCGCCCGGTCACCGAAGTGCGCAAGACTCGCCCGATTGAACTTATAAATGTAGATTCTGTCTATGACAAACAAGTAAATGTGGGTGAGGCCTGGAAGGTTGCTGAAATTCTGAGGGACTTATGGTCTGCACCGCAGGCAGTGCGTCCTACTGTCGGGGTAATTTCGTTTAATTTGAAGCAGGCGAATTTAATCGTGGAAGTTTTGAACGAGATGGCATTAAAGAATGAATCGTTCAAAGCTGCCTATGAAGAAGAAAGCAAACGAAAGGAAGACGGCGAGGATGTCGGCTTCTTCGTCAAGAACCTCGAAAACGTGCAGGGTGACGAGCGTGACATCATTATCTTCTCCACCACATTCGGAAAAGATCCTAGCGGAGCGTTCAGGCGCAATTTTGGCAAACTGGGACAACTCGGTGGCGAGCGCCGTCTTAACGTAGCTGTTACACGCGCTAAGAATAAGATTATTATGGTGAGTTCGTTGCCGGTGGAAAAGATTTCGGATTTCCTCGGGCGCAGCGGAAGCCCGACAACGCCAAGAGACTTTTTCCAGGCATACATGAGTTATGCAAGCAAGGTGAGCAGCGGAGCTCTGGAAGCTGCAGAAAAAGGACTTGAGCGCTTGTCTGCAGATGAGGGTTCATGGACAGATAAGGATCCGAATCAATGCAATCCGTTTGTTCAAGATGTGGCGGCATTCATCCGAAGCCTTGGTTATGAGCCAGTGATTGACAAACCTGACGAGAACGATGCTTTTGGAATAGACATTGCAATCGTAAATCCTGCTACCGGCCTCTTCGGCCTTGGTATCGAATGCGATGCACCAAGCCATCGCCTTTTGAAGACTGCAAGACATCGAGAAATTTGGAGGCCGTCAGTTCTCAGCAGATCTCTTGGGAAAATCCATCGCATCACCGCGCGTGAATGGTACCAGAAGAACTCTCGCGAGAAGGACCTCTTGCGGCAGGCTATTGCCGAAGCGCTCGGACACAGGCTCGAATTACAAGCGGAAATTACATTCAATCCAATTTCGAAAGTAAATACACCTGAATTCATGAATAAATTAGATAATGGTGAGCAACAAAGTTTATGGTAGATGAAAAAAGGAAACGGCTATTTCTGCACAATCTGAGTCAGCCTTCGCAACAACGCGCTCAGGCACAGGCCGGCTTACAATCAATCAGTCTGCGTAAGGACCAGATTCTGCCATTCTTCCGCAAAGTTGAGACTCTTATCTTAGAACACGAACTGAGTTCGGCTACGCTAAACTATTGGTCTTCAAACGATGCAAGCTGGATGAAGCCGGCAAAAGGTGATTTACTGGAACTATCCCAGGTAAGCTCCAGTATCACATCGTTTTCAGAGGAAAGAGATGACGAGCTGGACGAATTCTGTTTTGCCTGCTTAAGCAGCGAGCTTTCAGTAGTCGTTTATGGATTTGCACTTGAGGCGACCGGCGAGGCTTTGCAATATGAGCTGGCGGGAACTCTTGATCCGCAGCTGGTGAAGCGGGTCTTGCAGGGGCTTTCCCCCTACCTGGAGTTTATTGATCCTCTGGATGCGCATAAGCTCGATGCGGCAATAAGCAGAATCTCCTCACAAAAGACAATGCCACATTTTATGAATTCTCTCCAGCATAATTGGGGTGAGTTAAATATGCCGGAAAGCAAAATACCTGCAAGGCTTGCTGAAAAAGCCACGCCTGCGGTCGCTGCGGCTGCTAACACTGAAGAACAGCTGTGGATTCGCATCAGCAGCAATTATCCCTATCCGATTGCAAATCCTTTTAGAGCTCTCGACAGCATTACGAATGCTTCTGAGAAATACAAAGAGCAACTTAAATTGATCGAGAATCTATTGGCACTGCTCGCCGGAATTTGCCTGTCTATTTCGGCACAAAACGAGCCGAAAATTCTTGCAGATTTAAGAGATTATGTTTCACATGGTGTCTCGATGGGACACTGGAGAGAGATAATACGAAAGTGCGTGACCGCTTGGAAAAGCAGCTCTGCAAAAGAAATTCCTCTAGCTAAATCTATTAGCGCGCTGCGCATCGAATTAACTGAAAGGGGCTTTGGCAAAGCGGTCGAACAGTTGATTAGAGCGCGCAATGATTTTGCCCATCATCGCGGACCTACCGCTGAGTCGCAGTTGGAACTAGAGACTGTTCGTTTGGGTGAGTTCCTCAAAGATGCAATCAAGCTAACAGAATTCTTGTGCGAACATCCTATTCGTATCGTAAAAGCCATCGATGTTTTGCCTTCCGGCGCAATCAAAATGACTTGTCTAAAGGCGATTGGCGATCACCCTGTTCTTCGGCAGGAAGAGCTTTGTCTGGGTCGCGGATTTCCCAAAGGGCATTTAATCCTGGATACTGGAGATTCTAATTGGTTGTCCCTCTATCCCTTTCTCACACAAGACATTTGCTCGTCTTGCGGCACTATGGAAATTTACCACCTGGATAAATGGCGTTATGAAAAGGATCGCATTCAGGTGCGTAGCTTCGAGCGTGGACATGCTCAGGAGTCAACAGCTATTTCTCATGTACTAAAGGCGATGGTTGTTTCTGTGCCTTAGCGTTTAAGGATTGAGTCCAAAATTCTCAAGAATTTTTCAGAACCTGAGAGCTAATATGAGTTAGGGTTCTGGATATTCTGGTGTTATATGGTTGAAGATGGTTTTTTTCTTGAAAAGCCTTTGCTGCGCTGCGGTCGTCACGGTGAACTTCTTGATAGTGACGGGGACTGTCCAACATGCGTTTCCTTCAGGCGCTCTCCCTTATCGCGTGAGGATAGGCAGCAGCGGATGCTGTCGTCAATTATTCGCAGCGCAGATTTCTACAAATGCAACTGGAAGAAGCTCGAGAATGCTATTTTGATGGCTGAGGATTTGGGACTCACAGTAGAAGACATAGAATTCGCAATCAAGGAAACGTATTTCAGACATAAAGCACCATTGCTGGAATTGAGCAACAGCGAAAAGGAAGCTCTCGAAAGATTGACTGCTGCGGGAATAAAATGCTGGCGTTGCAGTACTGGTCCTTTTCGGCATGGGTTTATCGTGTGGAAACCAATCAAAACTGGCGGCAACGCGCGCACCGGCTTCCGCGGAGCTGGCGTGATTCGCCTTTCTCTCGACGATGATTCTTCAGATGATGAGGAGACCCAATCTGATGCTCCGCAGGCATGGATTTATCCATCGTCTGATCAAGGATGGTATTTTCTGGTTTCGGTATTTACACCGGGGCCAGGTCCAGGGGATTTTCAAAACAAGCACAAAAACTTGGGCGACGCAGTTTCAGATGTGCTCGATTATTATTTTGGAGATCCGTCGAGGATGAATCCGCAGGAATTGCTCGATCATATGGCTAAATTAAAAACTAATTCTCAGGATTAAACTTGTGTCTATCTTAGCGCAAATGCGGTAGAAGCCTTGCAATCTTAAACGCGTCGCCTCTTCAATTCGCACTCGCTGCGCTCTTATACTAGCTATCCGAAGGGGCGCCGCTCAGATGGGCGCCCCTGGCAGTTTATTATGTCCAACCTCTGAGCTGTACCCTTCTCAATTTACGCACATCCTGAAAAGAATTGTTCGACGCTTTTTTCTGATTGCGTTTGTTCTGTGTATTGAACAATGGTGGAGTCGGCTGAGCGTTGTTGTTTTCGACCGAAGGTGCTTGTGCTTTTCGCTTTATGCGATTTGCTCTTTTTTTGAATAAGTAACTCATATAATTCCCTCCTTGATCATCATAATCATCATTTTGTAAGAAGCCCGGCGATGCATGGCAGATGAGGGCCCCTTTTGTGCTCCCAGGCGAATCAACGGCATCGGGACCCCTACAGAGGATCGAAAATGTTTCACTGGTTAAGCGACCCTCTTTTATGGAGACGCGACCATAACTTAGAAAGCAATAAAACGTCACGGTATAAATAAAAGCGCGCTTGAGCACGCAGCATGAAGTAATTACATGCTACACGGATATTTCGCACCGCAAAAAATACAGAGCAAACAGAAAAATTGCTTTCTACGTCGTTATTCTAAAGGCTGATAGATAGCCGGACTAGGCAGTTTCTCGCCTGAGGAAACAGGAATCTACAATGAAAATCTATATGGTCAATGTTCTCAACCACAAAACGGTTTCACAGAGCAGAGACTGCGGCAAAGCCCAGCAATCAGCACTTCGCTAGCTATGAAAACCATTCCACATGTCAGAACACCTCAAAAATTACTTGTTCTTCTATTCTAACAAGCGATGCTATTGTGTCAAGTTTGACGATTAGATGAAGCCTACGAATCTGCTGAGCTGCTTGGAGGCGGTGCCACTGAGCGTTCATTTAGCGCTAACCAATCATGAATGTCTCTCAATGTCATGTTTGAATGCTTCAAGAATTGCACTAGAACTTTTAGATCCATTTTTGTAATCAGGATTGGCTCGCCCTCTTCTTGATCGTCGCAAATTGCAGCTATGGAATGAAAATATTTGCTCAGCAGGCGCAACATTGCATATTCGTCTTTGCTGAAATGTTGAGGGGCGCTCATTGCAAATGCAAGCTCTTTTCGGCTGATTCCGTCGCCGTTTATGTCAATGCGTTTGAAATTTTTCTCGAGTAATTCCGCAAGGTATGGACCATCAAGATGATCAACTTCTTTGTCTTCTTCGTTGGCTGTGGGAATACCGCGGTCGGAATTCAGCGTTAGCATTTCTTGCAGCAGCATTCCAGCCACCGTCTCTCGCATTTTTCGATCGATTTTCACTTGGGCCCACCTGCTGCCGGGATGAATTTTCAGTATTCAGAGTCTAGATCGCGCTTATAGAAACGTCAAATGTGCTTGCAGGACTTATTATCTTGCGGGATGAAGAAAAAACTGTAGAATAGGACCCTTAAACCAGAAGTTAAACTGTAGGAAGACGTTCATGGAAACTGAAGAAGAGCTGCTCGAGAAATTGCGCCCCTGGAAGTCCAGGCTTCGACGCTTAGCATGGAAGCCGGTTGTCGAGGCGGGAGATGCGGGACCAATTGATTCCAAGTTCTCGGGAAAACCTTGGATCAGCAAGAATAATCAATGGCCTGTTTGCAAATTGTGCGAATTGCAGATGCAGTTCTTCTTGCAAATAAATCTGGACAAATTGCCCAGCGAATTAAACGGCAAATTCGGTTCAGGATTGCTGCAGTTTTTTTACTGCACTCGCGATGATTGTCAGGGTATGGGTGGATGGTCTCCCTTCGAGAATGAAATGAGCATGGTGCGCGTGCTTAAGCCCGAAGGTGAAGCCTCTTATGAGCATATCGATCCGCAGGTTCTGCAATTTCCAGCCAAAAAAATTGTTTCATGGCAGCAGTTCAATGACTTTCCACATCCAGAAGAGCATGGCGACTTAGGTTTGCAGTACACCTATGATTTTAAGGCAAACAAAGTAAAAGTGATATGCAATGAATTGAACTTTGACAGCGGCTGGTTGTTTGATCCTGAGCTGGCGGAGAACATTTCCCTGAGTAAGAATGGAGACAAATTATCTGGCTGGCCGTACTGGATACAAGGAGCTGAATATCCTTCCTGTCCGAAATGCAGCAAGCGAATGGAACTTCTCTTCCAGGTAGATTCAGAGGATAATGTGCCCTTTATGT
>JBIKOL010000222.1:0-11163 GCA_044358055.1 Obscuribacteraceae bacterium (SeqCode) | reverse complement strand
CCGAGGTTTTGCGCTGGTTGAGATGATGGTTTCGGTTCTGGTAATTTCATTTCTGATGATTGGCATTCTTGATGCAATGGCGCTCTGCCGTCGAGGAAGCACAGCCACGCAAAATCAGATGATTGCAAGCGCAATCGCTCAGGAGCTGGTAGACATCGCACGGAATCAGTCTTATGCGACATTAAGGCTTCCACAAAATGCCAACGTAACTCTAAGTGGCGACTACATAAACCGCACATCAGGTTCAACCCTGAGCAGTGGATTGAGCTACCTTAACCGACCGCTTGTAATTGATGCATCGAACAATAATTACAGCATCAAAACGTGGGATCCTGTTGCACAAGCTGGAAACGTTTTTCATGGCACAGTAAATCAAACTATTCGCGACCTCGGCAATAACTCAGTAGTTTTAAGTATCACGATCACCTGGCCGTCAGAGCAAGGAGGAGGAGACAGACAACTTATACAAAGCACTGTAATCAGTCAAAATGGAATTCATCGATAATTGGAATAATTATGCGTAATTGCAGAAGCAAAACAATTCGCAATAACAATGCTTTGACTCTTGTGGAGTTGCTGGTGGTATCACTGGTGATGGGTTTCTTGTCTGCGGCTGCATTTGGAATAATAGTCTCCACCATGGGACAGGGGCGTACCCTGGAACAAAAATGCGATGGCATTAACGCCGCGCGAAATGCACTAGACAAAATCGGCCGTCAGGTTCGGATGGGAAGGAATATCGGGGATTGTTTTGGAGATATAAATCCACTTAGTGGTGTTGTTACGGGAACTCCCAATTTTCCGGGAAGCAATGATGCCATTTATGGCAACGGAGCTGCAGACCCGCCTGGAGGCTGGCCTGTTTGGGCTGACAGTTCCGCTCCGAGTTCATTTACTATGGCTCCTTATCCAGGTGATGGTACATGCAACGGTAATAATTGCCTGATTTGCCAGGTTCCCGTTTTTGATGCTAATGGTTTCCCTCTGGGCATTCCGCCCGGTTATAAATCGCCTGGCAGTTCAGTGGTTGCTAATCCAACAACAACTGGAACTGTGGTACAGACATATATTTACCGCGTCTTGCCCGACCCGGCCAATCCAGGGGAATTCTTGCTGCAAGTGGCTGTGATACCAGGCTATGGCCAGCCAGCAGCTGGACCTCCCAGAACTTTAGCCAAGGCAATTGTTGGTCCGATTAATCCTGCGACCGGACAGCCACGCATATTCCAGTATATAGATCGTGTAAATCCAACCAACCCGCCTGTCGATGGTATTCCCGCTGGTGGCACGCCTCCAGCAGCAAACTATTCGGGAGTCATAGTTAACCTCGAAATAAATTCGCACCAGTCCTCGGTTAACCAGGCAGATTCTAAGCCTCTGGCTTTGAAATCTGAGGTTTATTTGCGTAACAATTCAATGGCTACCTCACAAGGTCTGCCGTCAGGCAGCAACGGCTATTAGGAGGGGCTGAAAGTGAAATCCGCAAAACGATCGCAAAGAGGTTTTTCACTGGCAGTGGTGCTGGTAATGGCCGGCGTATGCATGTTCCTTGTTACGGGAATGTTTGCTGTAGTTATGCCGGGATTGAACCAGGCGGGAATGTTTCGCACACAAACTGAGTTACGGCATGCAGCTGAGGCGGGGCTAGATTGGGCTGTGGCTCAATACAATCTTGACGGCGGAGTCAGCGCAGGGATTGATAATCCAACGTATAACACAAGTGGACAGGGATGGATTGATGTTCCACAAAATGTTATCGATCCAACCGGAACAAATTCCTTTGTTCCAAAGGTTCAGCTTCAAGTATCAAACATGCAGCCTCCGCAAAGTTCTCCAATATACATGTCAGCTCTGGCTTACCTGGGTCCGAATACGAAGCAGCAACTAAATGGCATAACCACCAATTACTGGCGCGTTGTAACAGTCAAGGCCTCGCCCGTTAATGGAACTGTTTCTAAAAGCTTGCAGGTGATTATGCAACCTTACCTGCCCCCTCCCTTCAACTTCAAGGCTATTACCGCATCCAGAGTAAGTTTCGCCGGGTCGAATTTTACAACGAATGCCTACAATAGCAACATCAACACTAATCCGACTTCCTATAGCCTGGGTGGCGATATCGATGTAAATACAACGATTGATTTGGGGAATTCTACCGTCAATGGGTCTGTCATAAGCAGAGCGCAGCCTGCAGGGAATATGGTGAGTTCCTACGTTATGGGCAAAAACAACGCCCAGGTGAAGGGCTTTGTAAAATCAAACGGCTTAATTGATGCTGCCGTAATACCCCATATCAGCGGTCAATATATAGATACTAACGGCAATACGCAAACTGCGTCGCCTGCATTCTACTTGTCTCAAGATTTGCCACAGTTTCAAATGCCGGTGGTTCCACAGCACCCTGTCGGATCAATGCATTTGAATCCGCTTAACTCCAATACCAGCCTGGGAGCCGCCGGGCAAACAAGCAATTACTATATTGATGCCGGTGGCAGCGAAATTGCTCTTTCGGGGCAGAGCACCATTACTGTCAATGGTCCGACGCGCATTTATCTGGAGGGAGATACTTCGAACACTCCTTCTGTTGTAAGTTTCTCTGGCAAATCTGCAGTCAGCAATGTGTCTCAGCGACCTGCTGATCTCATGCTATTTTATGGAGGCAACGGGACGATTGACATTTCTGGTCTGGGAACTTTTTGTGGCATCATTGTTGCTCCTAATGCAACCGTTAAGATGCACGGCAATGCACAGATCTACGGTGCTATAGTAGGAAACATCGTTGGGTTGAACGGTGGTGGAAACTCAGGTGCTGTTCATTACGATCAGGCTCTTGATGGGGTAAATCCTTTCCCATCGGTGGCTAGCTATCAGGTAATTAGCTGGCGAGAGCTGTAGTGCTGGAATTGCGATAATCTGAACTCAACACATGAAGATCAGTTGGGGATCAGTTGCGGTTCATTTACCGCCAAGTTTGGATAGACCAGCAGAGGCCATGCTTTGCAATTTGGGATCCCTCGTATACTTGAGTGTGGCTTCGTATTCTGATTTTGCGGAAACACTTTGATGGCTGCTTGCATAAGCTATTGCTAGAAGGTAATGCGCCTGGGCATTAGCTGGAGATTTTTCCAGGATGCTCTTGAGACGTGTGATGGCTGAATCGTACTTTTTTGATGAAATATCGCCCAGAGCCATCTGCATCGGATCGTTGGATGCAACAGCCAGCGGCCTGCTGCCGCTCGAAGTTCCGCCCATCGAAACACTGCTAGAGCCTGGCCCTGAATAAGCTTGTCCAGGCATTCCTTGTCCAGGCATTCCCTGTCCCGGCATTCCCTGTCCTGGCATTCCCTGTCCTGGCATTCCCTGTCCCTGCATTCCCTGTCCTGGCATTCCCTGTCCTGGCATTCCCTGTCCCTGCATTCCTGGCATCCCCTGCCCAGGCCTTCCCTGTCCTTGTGCCCCCTGCTGTCCGCCCTGCGCTTGCTGATTCTGTTGTTGTTCCAGTTGGTTCAGCGCACTCATGAAATAGCTTTTTTCACCTGATGATAAATTCGGCGTCTCCATAGCTGATTTAAACTGCTGTTTCGCCCCGTCGATATCACCTTGTCTTACGAGGGCGTTGGCGATGGCCATGCGAGCCTGTGTCAGGTTGGGCTGCCCATTCAATGCTTCCCGATAATAGCCCAGAGCCTCCGCGGTGTTTCCTTCTTCCATGCAAATATCACCTATTTCGCATTTCAAAGTATTTGGGTTCATCCAGGGAGGAGAGACGTTATGGCTGGTAATATATTGCTGAAACACGCCTATCATCTCGCTCAGCTCTCTTTTGGCATCAGGATATCTTTTCTGTTCCTTATAAATGTCCACCAATATGTGTCGAGAGCGGACGTCCTGGCTTTTACCGTTCTTCAGTGAATTCAGTGTGCCTATGGTTGATTCGACGTCACCATTCTGGTAGGTGGTCATTGCTTTATCTAACGTTGCCTGGTCTGTTGGCACATTGTTCCAGTTCCAATCGACAGCTGCACTAGCAGCCAGCTGGCTGAAACTAAGAATGGTAATGGCGAAAAGCGCTTTCCTGGATTTTAGTATCACAATTCAACCCTCGAATATCGGTGAGGAACTGAGCTGTTCCATTCTATATAAAGGGAAAAAGGAGCGGCTTAGAGGCTCAGTTCGATTTGTTCTTTTTATACCCAGTGAGGAATCAAGCTTCCGACATTGGAAGATCTACTGCATGTTTCTTTGCAAAATTGATTGCCTCGTCGTATCCAGCATCCACATGTCTTATGATTCCCATGCCCGGATCAGTGGTCAGAACTCGTTGCAGGCGCCTGGCGGCTGCTTCGGTTCCGTCAGCGACAATGACCTGGCCTGCATGCAAGGAGTAGCCGATACCTACTCCACCTCCATGGTGAACAGAAACCCAGCTTGCACCGCCAACTGCGTTAATCATGGCATTTAGAAATACCCAATCGGCGATTGCATCAGAGCCGTCTTTCATGGACTCTGTTTCTCGGTTTGGCGAAGCCACGGAGCCGCAATCAAGATGATCTCGTCCTATAACTATTGGTGCTTTTAGTTTCTTTTCGGCGACAAGCTGGTTGATAATCAATCCCAGTTTTGCCCGATCGCCATATCCCAGCCAGCAGATGCGGGCGGGCAGTCCCTGGAATGCTACTCGCTCTGAAGCCATTTTTATCCAGCGGCAAAGAGAGGAATTGTCACTGAAGTTTTCCAGAATGGCATTATCTATGGTGGCAATATCAGCAGGATCTCCCGAGAGTGCCGCCCAGCGAAATGGTCCTTTGCCTTCGCAGAAAAGTGGTCTGATAAAGGCTGGAACAAAGCCCGGAAAATTGAATGCATCACTTATGCCGCCATCTTTGGCCACCTGTCTGATGTTGTTGCCGTAATCAAAAACGACAGAGCCATTTTTCTGGAACTGCAGCATTGCTTTTACATGTTTGCAGATTGATTCGCTTGAAAGCTTGAGGTATTCATCTGGAGATTTTGTGCGCAACTCGGCGGCTTTCTCAAGGCTATATCCAACCGGTATGTATCCATTAAGCGGATCATGAGCCGAGGTCTGATCCGTAACTGCGTCAGGTTTGAAGCCGCGCTCGAGCAAGAGAGGCAATACTTCCGCAGCATTTGCGCGCAATGCAATTGACACAGCCTCGCCATTCTCTTTTGCAGTTTTAACCAGAGCAAGTGCGTCGTCGAGATCTCTGGCTTGCTTGTCGCAGTATTTTGTTTCCAGTCGGCGATCTATGCGCTGCTGGTCAACTTCAATGCACAGAGCAACTCCATCATTCATAGTTATGGCAAGCGGCTGGGCACCACCCATGCCACCAAGTCCAGCTGTGAGCACCACGCGGCCTTTGAGTGTTCCGCCAAAATGCTTGCGGGCAAGCTCAGCAAACGTCTCATATGTTCCTTGCAGAATGCCCTGCGTTCCAATATAGATCCACGAACCTGCAGTCATTTGACCGAACATAATCAGTCCCATTTTCTCAAGTTCACGGAAATATGACCAGTTGGCCCAGGCACCTACCAGATTCGAATTGGCAATCAAAACACGTGGAGCATCAGCGTGGCTCTTGAACACACCAACTGGCTTGCCAGACTGCACCAACAGAGTTTCATCGCCTTCCAGTCTTGTCAATGTTTTGACAATGGCCTTTAAGCAGTCCCAATTGCGTGCAGCCTTGCCGGAACCACCGTAGACAACGAGCTCCTGTGGATTTTCAGCTACAGCAGGGTCCAGGTTGTTCAGCAGCATGCGGAGTGCGGCTTCTTGAATCCAACCCTTGCTGTGCAATTCGCTGCCATGTGGAGCCTTTACTTCGATAGGCTCTTTGCTTTCAAGAATGGCTTTGATGAGGGCTGCTCCGCTTGTTGTGCTTGCTGTTGTCATGGATCCTCCGGGTTTATATTGCCTGGTGCGGCCGTGCTCTGATTGTGCTGAGGGGTTCATTATCGTAGTCAATCGGATCCTGTTCAGTATCCCATGCCAATATTGGCATGGCTTAAGCGATCATGAAATCATTAGGGATTCCTGCTGGGGCGACCCGCGTTCTATATTATGATCTATCGTGTTGTTCCTCCTCTGTACAAAGCAGGTACCCTTTTATGGTTCAGGAAATTACCAAGCCCCAGAATGAAGGCACGGATGATATTCGCTACAGTCTTTCTGATATTCCGTTAAAGGCTGTCTATACAGCCGAGGATCTTAAGGGGTGGGACCCAAAGCGCGACCTGGCTGCGCCTGGTGAGTTTCCCTACACGCGTGGCATTCATACCAACATGTACCGGGGCAAGCTCTGGACGATGAGACAGTTCGCCGGCTACGGCGGGCCAGAAGAGACGAATCGCCGTTTCAAATATCTGCTTGAACAGGGTCAAACAGGGCTATCGACAGCCTTCGACCTCCCGACTCTGATGGGTTACGATTCTGATGACCCGAAAGCCTACGGCGAAGTGGGCGTATGTGGCGTAGCCGTAGACAGCCTTGAGGATATGGAAATACTCTACAAAGATTTGCCGCTGGACAAGATTTCAACCTCAATGACAATCAACGGCCCGGCTGTAATTGTATTTTGCATGTTCCTGGCTAATGCGCAAAAACGTGGCGTTGATCTGAAGAAGCTCAACGGTACTTTGCAAAACGATATTTTCAAAGAGTATATTGCTCAAAAAACTTATTTGCTGCCTCCAAGACCAGCAGTCAAGCTCATTCAGGACATGATGGTTTACTGTACTCACGAAGTCCCTCGCTGGAACACAATCTCGGTGAGCGGCTATCACATTCGCGAGGCTGGAGCAACCGCAGTTCAAGAACTTGCATTCACGCTGGCAGATGGATTTGCTTACGTAGATGCCGGTATTGAAGCTGGTTTGAAGGTTGATGATTTCGTTCCGCGTCTTTCGTTCTTCTTTAATGCACATATCGACTTCTTTGAGGAGATTGCAAAATATCGCGCTGCTCGTCGCATCTGGGCCAAACGCTTGCGCGATCACTATGGTGCAAAAGACGAGCGCTCGCTCAAGCTGCGTTTTCACACACAAACTGCAGGTTGCAGCTTGACGGCACCCCAGCCGGAAAATAACATCATCAGAACTGCTATAGAAGCGCTTGCCGGTGTTCTTGGCGGCACGCAATCGCTGCATACCAACTCGATGGATGAAGTGCTTGGATTACCCACCGAAAAGGCAGCTCACGTGGCTCTGCGCACGCAGCAAATAATCGCGCATGAAACAGGTGTGGCAAGCGTAGTCGATCCGCTGGCCGGTTCGTATTATGTCGAATGGCTCACCAACCAGATGGAAGAAGGCGCCAACGAGTACTTCAAGAAAATCGAAGAAGTTGGTGGTGTCATGGCCGGCATTGAAAAGGGCTTCTTCATGAAAGAGATTGCTGATGCTGCTTATCGCTTCCAGCAAAAGCTTGACTCAGACGAATTCAGATTTATTGGCTTGAATTCGTTTAGAGAAGAGGCACCAGGCTCGAAAATTGAGATTCTCAAAATTGGCATGGAGTATCAAAAACGACAGACGGAGCGCTTGCAAGAATTGCGCGCACGCCGCGATTCAGAGAAGGTAAGCCAGACGCTTTCTGCGCTCAAAGCGGGATTGTCGAAGGGTGAGCCGAGCTTCCCATTGATTTTGGAAGCTTGCAAAGCCTACGCTACGGTTGGAGAAATTTCCAACGTAATGCGCGATGTATTTGGTGCTTATCGGGAACCGGCTATTCTTTAAAGCCGGCGAGCCGCCGGCGCTCCCGGGTAGATGAAGGCGGAACGTTAGCGGTGAGCGAGCTGATCGAAATAATTTTTCGCGATCGAAACACTCGAATAATCAAAATGATGCGTTCGGAAATGATCTAATCGGAAAGGCTCAAACTGGAAACGCTACTTAAATAGAAGGCTCTTTATTTATAAGGAAGGAGTTCGAAAAATGGGAATCAAAAATGGATTCGTTGCTCTGCTTGCAAGCTCGATTGCTGTTTCTCTTCTGAGTTCTAGCGCAATGGCAGTGACTCCCGAATCTAAGGCTGCTACAAAAAAGGGTATTGAACTTTATACTGCCGGAAAAGTAAAAGAAGCTATTGAAGAATTCAAGAAAGCAATTACGCTTGATCCGCAAAATGGCGATTATCATCGCAACTTGAGCGCTGTCTATCAGGGACAAAACATGCTTCCCGAAGCGCAAAAAGAAGCGGAAGCTGCAGTGAAATACCAGGGCGGCAATGTGAAAAATGTGGAGCAGCTTGCTTATTTGTATTATCTGCAGAAGAATTTTGCTGAAGCCGAAAAGACTTACCGCAAGGCCATAAAGCTGTCTCCAAAGACAGATGAGTATCACACAAAACTCTGTTTCTCCTTGCAGGCTGAAAAGAAAAAGGATGAGTTCAAAAAGGAACTGGCTGAAGCGCTGAAGACAAATCCGAAAAATATCGGTGCTCTGGCGCTGCAAAGCAAAGCATTCCTCGACGAAAAGAAAAATGATGATGCGGAGAAAACGGCCAGGGAAGCAGTTAAAATCGGACCGAAAGATGCCGAGGCGCATCTTGCACTGGCAAATGTGTTGAAGGTTCGCGGTAAAGATAAGGATGCTGTCAAAGAATACGAGACCGCACTTACAATTAAGCCCGACCATCCCGCAGCAAAAGAAATCAAAGAAACGATCAGCTATATCAAAAATAAAGTTGATTCCCGTATTCCTTAAACTAGCAGGCAGAACAATAATGACTTTTGTTGCAGATGGTGTTGAGCTTAAGTACGATCGACTTTGTTTAATACCACTGGGCGGACAAAGTGAAATAGGTCGCGCTTTGTGGGCCCTGAGTTACTCCGGTGAGATCTTATTGATCGATGCTGGTGCATCTTATCCTGGAACTTCACTGCCCGGTGTTGATCTATTGCTTCCGAACACAGCTTTTCTGGAAATGAATCAGGAGCGCATCACTGCTTTATTGCTGACGAACGGAAATGAAGAGCACTGCGGTGCAGTTCCATATCTTTTGAAACATTTGAAGATTCCCCGCGTGCTTGCGCCCAGATTTGTTGCAGCCCTGCTTTCTCAGCGCTTGCTGGCGCGTCCAGATGCGAAGTTCTCTGAAACCACAATTGATACTATCGAAACAAGAGAGTCATATCAAATTGGAAACTTTCAAGTTGAATGGCTGCAGGTCAATGATGCGATTGCCGACGCCTGTGGATTGAAGATAAGCACTCCGGAAGGAGTGATAATTTATACCTCGAGTTTCAAATTGGATCAAACACCTATTGATGGGCGGCAGATGGATATAGCCCGGCTCGCTGAAACAGGCGACCAGGGTGTTGCTCTGCTGCTCAGCGACAGCGCAGGTGTTGAGAGTCTTGCCTATACTCCATCAGAAAAGCATGTTGCTCGTGCTTATGACCGCTTGCTCGAAGGCGCGGAAAAACGCGTGATTGTTCTTCTGCCTGGCTCTGCTACTTTGCGTTTACAAGTTCTTTTTGATCTGGCGAAGAAATATAATCGCAAGGTCTTGCTTTTTGGAGAAACTCTCATTCAGACCGCTGTAGCTGCGGCAATCACTGGTAATCTAACCTATGATCCCTCTATTGAAGCGAGCCTTGCTGATATATCCAAAATTAAAGACAGTGATTTGCTGATTCTTGCAACTGGAGAAGATGGCGATGCAATTGCTTTAATGCATGAGCTCGCAAACGGGCGTAGCAAGGGGCTCTCACTGAAAAAAGGTGATACCGTAATTTTCTCGTCTGAGATTTATCCTGGCGAATCCAGGAAAATTGCGACGATACTCGATCAGTTTTTGACTCTCGGGGTGAAGGCGTATATTAGCGTTAAAGATGGTGTGCATGTCTCCAACCATGCCGGTCGCGAAGAATTGAAGCTGATGCTGGCTCTCTGCAAGCCAAAGTATTTCGCTCCGATCATGGGTGAAGGCCGGCATATCATGCACCATGCGCAACTGGCTCAGGAATTCGGCATAAGTCGCGATAATATTTTCCCAATGCGTAATGGAGAGATACTGGAAATGGGCAATGGTGCCGCCAGCGTAATTGGCTCCGTTGAGGCTCAAGCAGTTTTTTACAACCGTGGACAGGAAGAAAGCGTTACGGCATTCTCTGTAAGCGAGAGACGGTCGCTTTCGATGGAAGGTGTTTTGAACGTTGGTATCGTTCTGTCGCCGGATTGGGAACTCTTGCAAGCCCCAGCTTTTGAAGGGGCTGCGCTAGGATTCTCTCAAGCCAATGAGTGGATGGTTTTGCAGAATGAACTTGTTGAAGCAATTCAAGAATGCATTCAAAAATACAAGGACAACAATGGAGCTGAAAAAGATCTCGCGGCTCTTCGTGCAGGCATTCGCGATCTCGTTTCAAAATCCGTCCGTTCGAGACTCTCATCGAAGCCAACGATTCAAGTAACCGTGCACGAACTTGCGGCACAACGCTGAATACTTTCCTACCAGCCGCCGCCGCAAATCAGTGCATTCGCTTCATTGAGTTGAATGTTGATTGTCTGATTCTCTGCGCAGCTTACCGGCACCTGCCAGTAGAATTTCAAGCCAGGCGTTTTGCGAGTGGCTGCAATCCACCAATTACCCGCAGGAACTTGAATCTGTCCAATGCCCCTGGAGTTTATTTTGACTTCTATCGGCGCAAGACCGCGAGCTGTTGCTTGTGATTCCAAGTCAACGTGAACGCGCTCGTAGTCATCAACCACCTGCTGATAATGCTCGCAGCGTTCTTGCTCAAGCTTGTTCAGTTCCATACACTCAGATAACATGTAGGGAAACATCTTATTCACCCATGGATACATCGTTATCATCGTGTGCGGAACTCCCATGCCTGCTTTTCGTCGTGCATTTTCAAAGGCACGGACCCAGCGCACACCGCCGAGCGGATAGGGCCTGGTCGGGTCTGGACGATTTGAGTAACCAAAGCTGAGAAGTTGCGCTTTCAACTGTGCTTCCTGCTCAGGAAGCGGGTTTACCACAATACTCTTGGGAGGCTTGGGCGGGTAAGGATAAATCCAAATCGAATCAGTCGGACGCACACCATTTGTCGTAGTTAAAAAGCGAAAATTGACTGTGTTGTTGGGAAGCGAGCTTGTCTGTTCGCCAGCTTTTGGGATTGGCTTAGTAGCTGCAGGCAT
>JBIKOL010000221.1:0-11359 GCA_044358055.1 Obscuribacteraceae bacterium (SeqCode) | reverse complement strand
CAAACCGACATCCAGTAGTTTGGGAACTGGCGGCCGATCTGTGAAACATCTCAACATTACATTATTGGTTTTTAGGTCGCGATGCAGAATGTTCAGTTTATGAGCATGCGACAAAGCATCGGCAAGCTGTAGGGTTATATCGAGTGCAAAAGCTGGTGGCTAGCGCTCCATTCTCTTTCAATAAATTTCTAAGATCCATTCCCTCGACGTATTCAATTACCATGTAAGGCTGTTCATTTTCGGTTATTCCGAAATCATGAATGATATGATGTTCGGATGTTCAAGTCGTCTGAACTAATTAGGTGGATGCTCCGTGTAAGTCTAGCATTCCTGTTTTCCGGTCGAATCAGCCACGATTGAATCAATCCTAGTTGTGGAACATATTCTCAAGTCCTTGATGTTGACAGCTTTTCACTGAAATCATGCCAGCAAAAGAACATTTTATGCCAGATGAGAGCAAAAATGAGGATCTCGAGGAGACGTCAAAAGAGTTTGTCTCCGGAGCACCTGTGACAGGTCCGAACGCGGGTATAAGCGATCCTCAAAATCCTCAGAAGACTAAACCCAACTACATGATTCCAAAAATTAACCCGGAGGGAGGCGCCGCTGGCACACTTCCTGGTCACTTGCTTGTTTTAGCTGACGCAACCGAGCAAGTAGAAAAGACAAAGCTGGATTACGAGCAGATGGGTCAAATTATCGCTAAAGACGTTGAGAAAAAGGAAGAAGTGCTGTCTGACCTCCGAAAGAATCTACCGGTCGAGCCACTCCAGAAGGAGGACCCTCTTGTTTTTAGAATGTCTGCGTCCTGTGCGCCAATCTGCAAGGACTCTGACATGGCTGGAAGAGTCAGTTACTGTGAGCGATGTCAGTTAAGAGTTTATGATTTGGATAAAATGAGTAAAACTGAAGCAGACGAACTCATATTCAAAATGGAAGGTATAAAGCCAGAAACTCTTTATAAAAGAACTGACGGGAAGTTTTTAATTAAAAATTGTCCAGTGGGCCAAAAGCGAATACTGAACGTCACCCTGCTTACGTTTATAGCGGGAATGATATTGCTAACTTTTACTTGGGTTGCGCTGTCAACGCCTGTGCCACCAAGGGTGGTGCCCAAAACCAATCAAGAAGGGCCCGTTGAGCCAGCACAACAGGCACAAGTGGAAGCTGCAAGCAAAACTCCAGCGGCTACAAAAAGTACTGATGGATGGATGCACCTTACGTCGAGGAAGAAGCGAAAAAAGAATGCTTCATCTAATTCCTCCAGCACTGAGTCTGAGCGGACTAAGTAAGCAAGTTTGAGATGTCTTTAATTGAATTTCGCCGGCTCTCAAGTTCAGGTCAACGCAATCAACCGTCCTCGAATTTCTGCGATTGGTTCAGTAAACGGAAGTCGAATTCGCTTGCCACTGTCTTGTCGGTTGATAAATGCTCACGGCGGTCAAATTTTTGTTGAGCATAAAGGTAGTGATGTCCTGCTAACAATTGTTTTTCGTGAAAGTCTTGCTTGAGTCTCCTGAATTCAGGTTTGCATATTCGGCAGCCAATCGAATGTATTTGTTAATTGCCAGTTGGTCCGGATTCCCATCCTGTATTGTTAACAGGAATAACTCCATAATTGTTTAGTTTTGCGGGTGGCTTCCAGGAGCCGACGCCACTGGAGTCGTTTTGAGCTCCAAACGCATAACAGGGAATAGCCCAGTTAACTTGAGCACTCATTCCAACCATACCAACGATAGCGTAACCATCAGGACCTTTCTTGCCGCCGTCTCCGAGTATAGATGACCCAGTCTCGATTATTGTCATTGTTGGCATAGTACCATTGAAGAACTGGAGATCGTTCATAGATAGCTTAACCAGTACCATATTTGGGGTTGCCTCTGTATCAACCTTAGCGTCAGCGGAAACGGTGGGCAACCCTACCGCACTGGCTAAATTATCCACGACATCGCCAAGACCATCTATTACTTTTTTGTCTTCGTCAGAGCCATCACCTTTTAATTGTCCTGCTGCATAATTTGCTACATTGCCGGCTACATAGGCTAGTTTCACTCTGTAGTACATGTTGAAACCAGCCCACAGCAGGAACAGCACCATTACCACACAAATCAGTATTATCAAAGGAAGCATTGCTGCACCTTCTGCTATAGCTGCGCCGGTTTTCGATCGCAATCTCCGAATCATATTTGGCTTGAAGGATTTGACATCACGCTTATACATATATTGGCTTTCTCCGGCGCAGACGAGTTCATGCTCTATAAGAATATAAGAG
Source organism: Obscuribacteraceae bacterium (SeqCode) (assembly GCA_044358055.1). Lineage (GTDB taxonomy): Bacteria > Cyanobacteriota > Vampirovibrionia > Obscuribacterales > Obscuribacteraceae > JAIEPM01. Next base: position 9,087 of record JBIKOL010000221.1, on the reverse strand, counting down.
AATTGTCGAATTGTTGTCTTTTTGGCTAGGTGGAAAAATCATGAAGCTAGGCACATCTTAGATTGAACGCTACTGCACCGCAAGTGATTGTGTCTTGCCAAAGCAGAAGTGTAAAATCCAGCAGAGGGATCGAAAGAATGTGTGAGGACATACGAAGCCGAAAGGGGGCACCATAAGACGGTACCCCCGCTCCTTAATTACATATCTAGAATTTTTCGTCCCCACTTAACGGTATCGGTCAACCAATCAGGATAATCATCCTTTCCTAGAGTAAATTTCTTAAGGGTGAGACCGGCGTCTGCTGCCTTTACACCGGCAATTGCAGCTGCAATCTCTGGTTGCACAAGTAGAGTTGCCGCTACCCCCGCTATCACTAATGACTTATCGAGCGTACCTTGATCTACCCCGAGAACAGTTGCAATTCCGGGAAAACGATAGCTCACATTTCCTTTGTCATCCATCGAGGGTTCCGTGCTCAAAATCGGAGTGTCTTTGTCTCCCTTTAAGGTGACGTACCACTTTCCATCATCGGCTTTATGGGCTTCTGAATTTCCATTCTTGTAATCGGTGATCACTCCATTGGCGTCACAACTGTATGTGGTATCACCGAGCTTGTGTTCGCCTGGGGTATGGTCGATAGAACTTGATGTCTTATCTCCCATTACAGTTGCAATTTGTTGATCTGCTGCTGGCTCAAATTCTTTATTAGATTTTGAATCATTCTCAAGCGAAATTTTTGGAAAAACCAGACTACTAACTTGCTCGTTTGGAGCATCTGTTTTTGAATTGATTTTGATATTGCTCAGGTTCGCTTCCTCTGAAAGCTTTACGTGAGCGCTGTTGTCCGTTGTTTGGACGGGGTTGTCTTTGATATTCGTCGATTCTAATGGCTGAGTCATATGCTTACCTCGCGCGAAGATCGGTACCATATGCGATGGCATATGATAGTCGCGCATTGTGTGGGACTTCTATCTTTTGCCGCCATCGGCGGTTCTAAAAAAATATAAAATCCCGCGTAAACAACTCCGGACCATATCGTGTAAATTTAGTTACAGCAAGCATTTGTGCGGTATTGCGCAATTAGCTTGCGCGATACTGATGGAAAACAATTACTCAGTTGTATATGCCAGGCGAGAATGGAAATTGCTAGCAGCAAATAACTCCGTATTTGGCTGGGGACCTGAATCAAAAATTGCGTTTCTCCGGAGGAACTAAATATAAAGCCACGAGGTGGAATCCAAAATCTCTTTGTCTTTCTGTTTCTTGCAATGCAAGAAGGGCAAAAATTCATCAGAATTATTCCGTCTTTTATACGATGTGTATTGTTTTTAGGAGAGATAGACTGAAAGTAGCTTTTGAGTGGTGGCTCGGTGAACATATTTTATGCTCAAGATCATTCTCTTTCTCGCTAGAACAATGTGTTATGCGGCATTTGTTATCGTCTGTTTTTCAGCACCGATGCCGAGTGTGTCTGCTGAGACGAAATCAATCGTTAACGAGCAGGAACGATTTCGTTCAAAAAAGGAATTACAGCAATGCTTTGACGATCATCCAGGACTTACACACTTATATGTCAAGGAATTTTTTGGAAGGGAATTACCTGTCTTACCTCCGACCCTAAAGGATTTTTCCGTATCGTATTCCACGGCAGAAACTATCCGTGAATTGCCAAATGGATTGACAGATCTTTGGCTTAATGATTTACCAAAGCTTAGGACACTTCCAAAAATTCCAAGCACTGTAAAAATGGCTTACTTTAGATGGTTAAACTGCAAACGACTTGATGTGATTACATCGGGCACGCTAAAGACCTTAGACATTGTGAACTGTCCAAAGGTTGAGGTAGTGAACCTTCCTCCTTCAGTTCAACGAATTACTATTAAAAATTGCCCAAAGCTAACTTCTATTGTGTTTCCTGAATCAACTAGATTCGTAGCTATTGAAAATTGCGGAGTGCTTTCTAATCTGGTGTTTCCTGAATCAACTAGAGACATAACTATTGAAAATTGCAGAGCGCTTTCAAATTTGTTGATTCCTAACAAACTAAGTAGCCTTGGTTTGGACTCATGTGGAGACATCCAGTTGCCTTCATTGCCACCAACATTGAATTCACTCAGTCTAAGCAATTGGCAAAATCTTGAGACTTTGCCTCTTCTTCCAGACTCACTAGAGTACCTAACTTTGGACCGATGTCCTAATCTAAAAGCGTTACCGGCACTCCCAAAGATTATGAAGACCTTGGGGATTTCATGTTGCCCTAATTTAGAAGATTTTTCTGAACTGCCTCGGGGGCTGCACTCTCTGTTTCTTTATGGGTGCCCGAATGTACGTTCCTTACCTCCAGAGCTAGAGCGTTGGAGTACGATGGGCAGACCTTCCGATGCTTTTCCAGCGCCGTGGGATGATTTGGAAAAAATGATGGTGCGACCGCGAGACAAGTGTTGCGCAGCTAGATCGAATAAGCATGACAAATTTTGAGATGACGAGTAAATTCTTTTCGCATCTGCACGGATATTACTTCAATGCAACCCGGGTCTTTGTCTTAAACAGACTGGCATTATCAAAAACAATTGAAAGCGATCCTTGCTCGTCTTTTTCGAAATGGATCTTCGAGCCGCCCTTTTCGTTCTGTTGCTCACGAGCGGCCTGGCTGAATGCTCGAATATTCCGCTCATTGCCCCAGACTTCAGAAGCAATGCTTGTCCATGCTCCGGACTTTATCTCATTTTTGAACTCTTGAACCTTGTTCTCGTCTACGTTGTTTTCGTTTTTAATCTCGTTAGCCATGTCAAAATCCCCAACTCACTCACCACTCTTTTATAAGAGGGGGGCAGTGACATGGCAGTGACATATCCTGGAACTAGCAAGCGAAGCCGGGAGACTGGCGCTCCCTCTCGATCGCAGGCGTCCCGCCTGCCCATACTTCGGCAATCTCGGCAATCAACGATTCGGATCGGCTGAAGCGGGCGGGACGCCCGCGATCCCGCATCAGTGACATGGCACTGGCAAAGCCTGGGACCGCAGGCGTCCCGCCTGCCCATACTTCGGCAATCTCGGCAATCACGATGCCTGCCCATACTTCGGCAATCAACGAGTCGGAGCGGTTAAAGTGGGCGGGACGCCTGCGATCCCGACCGGTGGGGGCAGCCTGCCAAGTAATTTTTACTTGCATTTTCGGCGTTCTTAGTAAATTATAATCAATGGACGATCTGCATTTTTCTCGACGCCCTGATTTCTGAACCGGAGGCAGAAACAAGGACAGTTGAGACTCACACCACCACTACGCAATGCAGCCGTTCAACCGGAAAACACTTCTTGAGGGAACAGGGGCGTAGGGCGCATGCTTCACAGCCCGCTCTGTCATACCCTGCACATTTAATCTGCGCACCGCGCGGGCCTTCAGCCTGCGGTCCTTGCCAATAGGCAGGGCGCCCATTTGCACTGGCGTGCTAAGCAGAATAAACTGGAAACAGGTGCATCGTTCCGGACTTCTGGCAGCAGGTAAATACAGATTTTTTATGTCACTCGTACATAAAGTAATCATCCTGAATAAACCTCTGAAAATCCGCGGTTTTACCTTCGGACAGTGGTTTATTCTTGCTACAGCAGTCGGTCTGGGCTTTTTCCTGGCATTTAAGGTTCCACAAGATTGGAAGCTGGGCAACCTGCCACTTGGGGTTTTCGTCTGGGTTTTCATTGTCGGCGGCGCGATGGTCGGTGTGAACGCTGCCGAGTTCAAACCCTTTGCCTGGTGGCGCAACCTCTTTCTGTACAAGATTTTTCAGACTGTGCCCCGGGCCTATTACCCGCACAATGAAGAACAACTGCAAATTTATCCGGATCCTGATGTAATTGATCCGGCAAGACGGGAAGATGAAGGATATATAGAGCTTGAGATGTAAGGTGGCGAAAGGATGACAGGACTCAGACCATCAACTAAAAAGGGCTCGGGCTCTTCTGGCTATAACAACCGGCGGAGCAGGGAAGACCGCGGCGATTTCGATGACAGGCAAAGAGAGCTGCCCGCAACGAATGGCGGGCTGCTGGGCAATTTGCTCAGTGGACTGCCTCCCGTAATCCGCGAACTTTTGCCATTTGACACGCCTGTTGCCGACGAAAAGGAAATTGCCGGCCCGCCGAAGGATAAACGCACATCTGCCAGCTGGCAAGACGTTTGCTTTATTCATTCGATTCCTGGCGAAGATGAAGATGAGGGGCTTTTGGTTCTTGCCGACGGCAGCATGCGGAAGTTCATCAGTTGCAAGGGCATAAATGCCTTGCTTTTTGACGAAGCTGAGCGCGATAAGCTCGCACGCGATTTTGGCTCACTTGCAAATTCAATTGATTCCGACATTCAAATTCTTGTCACCTCACGCAACCTCTCCGTTGATGAATACCTGTCTCGCTACCAGAAAGAAATTAAAACGGACAACGAATACTTGCGCTGGTATGCAGACTATACGGACAAATGGTTCCGCCGTGTGCAAGACGTTCACTTTGTTCCGCAGCGAGAGTTCTATGTTGTAGTAAGCTATCAGCCGCCCGATGCCAAATCTGTCACAAGAGGCTGGAGTGGCAAACGTTCAATTCAGAAGCACGAAGAATTTCTCGAAGATTTGAACCGCTATTGCAAAACGGTTTTTGAACAATTGCGCGGTTCAAATCTGCGACCGCAGGTTTTGTCTCGCCGCGAAATGCGCAATCTTATTTACTCGCATCTTAATCCGAGTCTGTCGGAATCGGAGCCGGAAGCTCCACCCAGCAAGCCCGGTATCAGCGAAGCATCTATTCTTGCGCGTTCTGGACTGAAAGTCACTGACAATTATTTGTGGCTCGACGGTAAATATGTTGGTTCGCACTATCTGCAACAGGTTCCGCACGAAACCTGGATGGGATGGCTGGTTGAACTGCTGACTCTCAGCGTTGAATATACCGTCACGATGTTTATTCATTGCTGCGATCAAGACTCGGTTCGCAAAAAATTGAAGAACCAATACACGATGGGTATAGTCGCGAGCACGCAGTTATCTACTCCAGACCTTGAAGGTTTGGAGTCAACACGAACAGCTCAATCTGCTATTCAAGAATTTTTGCGCAGTTCAAACAAAGCGTTTGACATGAGCTTCTACATCAAGACTCACGCAGACACTGTTGAACGCTTGAACGGACACATGGACGAAATTCGCCGCGTGTTCAAAAACAAAGGTGCGATTATGGATCGCGCTCAGATGTTGCAGCTTGATACATGGCAATCAACATTGCCCGTTGGTGTGGATAAGCTGGCAATTGTTCATCGTGTAATGTCTCCCATTGTGGGAAGCTTCTGGCCGTTCTTCACAGCAAGCTGCGGAACACCTGAAGGTGTTCCGTTCGGATTCGCGATTGCTTCACGAGAACCAGTGTTGCTGAATCCATTCTTCCGCGGAGCAGGCAAAGACGCAAACAACATGTTCGTTGTAGGTACAACCGGTGCTGGTAAATCATTCGCCGTGTCTATGATGATTCTCCGTCTTTTGCCGCTTGGTGTGCGATTTGTACTCATCGATAAAACCGTCGACAAATTTGGTGCCTATCGATTCATCACGGAGTTATTAGGCCCGGAATTCTGCGCCTATATCGACCTTGGACCAAGTTCAGGTTACGTCTTGAATCCGTTTGATATCGGTCCAGACGATGGTAAGCCTGGCGAACCTAACGCTGACAAAATCTCGACTTTGCTATCACTGCTCGACCTCATGCTCACACCTGAAGGGCGTGAAGAATTGAACGTCGAAGAAAAATCATTGCTTGATGGATTGATTCGCGTGGCTTATATGGATTCGGCCTTCCGTGGAACTGTTCCGACAATGTCGGATCTCGCGCGTGTTACAGCACAGGCCGCGCAAGACGAAGTGGACCCAATGCAACGCGATCGACTGCAGCAATTTGCCCGCGGTCTTTCCTTGTTCACTCGTTCTGGAGCATTCGGTGGTCTCGTCGACGGTTTGACTAACATCGATACAGAAAAGTTATTCATCGTATTTGACACTCGCGAAGTCAACGACCCACGTCTTGAGCGTATGGCTTCATTCATCCTGGCTGAATTCATCAGACGTAAAGCCGCGGAAGCGAAAAAACGTAATATGCGTTTTGCCGCGGTCATAGACGAAGCCGCGACACTAATGCGATTTAAAGCCGGAGCGCGACTTCTGGATGACCTCTCACGCCGAGCTCGTCACTACGGTATGATGCTCGTCACTATCACGCAGCAGTTGGCTGACTTTTTCCGCCAGGCAGAACTGGCAGACTCAGTCGTCAAAAACGCACACATGAAAATTCTCTTGAGGCAAGACCCATCAGACTTGAAGAGATTGAAAGAAACACTTCGCCTGACCGACGCTGAAACACAGGCAATTGAAAACTTCGGGCACGATCAGGAAAAACGAAGAGACAGCCAGTGCTTGCTAATCGTTGGTGGCATCCATGGTACTATTCGTCTTGTGCCAAGTCCGATGGACTACTGGATTTGCACTTCAGAACCAATCAATGACATTCCAAAACGCAGGGCAATGATTGAAGAAGTTAAGGCGAAAAATCCAACCATCAATCACACAGATGCCTGCCGTCAGGCTGTGTATTATCTGGGCTTGCAATTCGAAGGCTAATAAGCTGAAAGGACGGCAGGCATGATGGAAAAGATATTCAGCTGGCCGGTGCTCGTTAGCTTCTGTGCCATTTTCATTGTTACCTGGGTGGCGCTGCAATCAGTTTCGAATATGCGCGTGGAAGCTAAAGCGCAATGGTTTGGAGACAAGGTTTTTTCCTGGAACTGGCCCGATGAGAAGATGCAATCGCGCGCTGAAATTACAGAAGCCTCAATTGTGAAAAAATCGGATAACGATGCGATAGTTAAAATTTCCGGGAAGCAGGTTTTGACGGTCAATCCAGGTACGGATTCACTTGACAATTCGCCCGGAAAAACAGAAACTGTAGATTGTACAGCCGTCCTGACCCTTTATCGCAAGAACAATGATTGGGAATTAGGGCGCGTCGAATTTTGAGCGAGGAATAGTTGTATGTATTGGCGTGTTCAAAAAATCAGCCCGGAACAGGTAGCCAAAACATACGGTGTTCATGCCGTGTGTATCGTCAGTGTGCTGGCGAATTTGATCATGTTATCCAAGGTCGCTCCGTCGAATAAATTGACCGATGTGCAGCGAATTAATTACGATACTTTCGCAAGGAATGTCACGAGGCATATCATTGATGGTTGCTTCCTGACCTACGAAACATCGATGTATCAGCTCGAATTTGCAGGCGATCAGGGCAAGTCTGGAACTACATGTGAGCTTGGACCCAGCGTTACTGCGAAATTGCAGCAAGATGGTGTAATTCCAAAAAGTGTCGATGAAATGAAAGCAATGTCAAGGCAGCTGAAATCGCAATTCAGCATCACACAAATTGCCATTGATAGCGTTAAAATTGATGAGCCATCACAAAGCTCGCAGGGTCTAGTGCCCATTGATGTGACGGCCCGAGTAGTTAAGAGCTCTTCGGAAGGACCAATGCAACCAACACCGGTTCACTTCAGATACCTTGTTGGTGCAAGAAAAGACAATCAGTTGCCCATCGTTGCGCGATTCGACGATTTGAGCGGACAGGGACCGCCCCCAGGTACTGTACAGTAAGAAAGGACCATCTTGCTGCAGACAAGAAAAACTTGCGCAATTGCAAATGCAGTAGCCATGCTTTTGCTGTTTCATTGTTTTTGCATGCCTTCTGCGTTTGCCTTTGCTTTGAGCGAGGAGATACAGGAAGCGTTCAAGTTATATGCAAAAAAGGATTTTGCTGCTGCGCTAAAAATCGCCATGCCACTTGCCGAAAAAGGAGATCATCTTGCTGAAGATCTCGTCGCGGATTACTGGCGATATGAAAAGCATTCCGGCACAGAAGCCGATTTCCGCCAGCATGAAAAGCTTGCGCTCGAAGGAAACTCTTTAGAGCAATTCATTGTTGGAACAATGTACGAAACCGCGTATTGGGTAGAACGAAATGACGCAGAAGCCGTTAAGTGGTATCGCAAAGCAGCAGAGCAAGGTCGTGTTGTTGCGGAACGCTATCTCGGCTGGATGAATGAGCAAGGACTCGGCACTGAGAAGAACGAGCGAGAAGCATTTAAGTGGTATGAGAAAGCTGCACTCGAGCACGAGCCCCGATCAATTTTCAAACTTGCAAGCTTCTACGATAATGGAATTGCAGTCAAGAAAGATTCTGCAAAAGCTTCTGAGTATTATAAAAATGCTTTGGAATATTTTTCACCTCTGGCTAATCTCGGAAGTGCATTCGATCAATACCGCCTCGGCTATATGTACCAGTTTGGATCAGGTGTTTCGAAAAACGCAGCGGAAGGATTGAAGTGGTATCTCAAATCCGCAGAACAGGGTGATACAAGTGCAATGAATAACATCGGCTGGATGTATCTCACCGGTGATGGTGTCACGCGCGACCCTAAGAAATCAATGGAATGGTATAAAAAAATGGCTGCAGCCGGCAGTGCTGAAGGGTTCTTCAATATAGGTTTAATGTATGAATCCGCGCAGGGTGTTCCTAAAGATGATGATGAGGCCATTGCTAATTTCAAGAAATCATCTGAGATTTTGAAGGATCAAATCGAAGACTTCGATCGCAAAGCCTCTGTTGATTCTCTTTATCGAATCGGGCTGATTTATAAAAACCGTCGAGACATCATTGAAGCCGCGAAGTGGTTTAGCAAAGCTGCGGATCTGGGCCATTACGATTCGAAGTTAGAACTAAAGAATATGCCTGACTATCCATGATCTAGAAGAGTAATGATGGTCGCTGAATCACCCGGGAGCGCCGGGATCAACCCGAGAGCGCCGGAATCAAACCCGGGAGCGCCGGCGGCTCGCCGGCTTTGAGAAGAATCGGAGCGATCTCGCCGGAGTACAAGCCGGCAGGCTGCCGGCGCTCTTACTATGGTCTTGACAGTCGTGATGGACGCATCAAGATACTGTTGGGAAAAGGTGCAGGGAGGAGGAAAACCGTGACGGCGCTAACCGATCGATTCCGAATCTTTTCTGGGAGATT
>JBIKOL010000274.1:0-3315 GCA_044358055.1 Obscuribacteraceae bacterium (SeqCode) | reverse complement strand
TGGGCTGTACCCAATCTAGTAGACACGGGCTAGACGAGGATCGCTCCGAAAAGTAAAATCAGGAGGAGCACCATGGCTAGAAAGAAAGAGCGGATCATTTTTCATTCTGAATATCAGGAAAAGGCAGTACGCCTAGCAACCACGCCAGGAAAGACGATCGCTGGCGTTGCCAAAGAATTGGGTATTCCAGAATGGAAGCTTCGAAAGTGGGTTGGGGAAGCCAAAGAAAAACTAGAAAGGGGTTCGGAATTGGACGAACTCATAAGGCTTCAGAAGGAACTGGCAGAAGCAAAAGAAGAAATTGCAATACTAAAAAAAGCGGCGGCGTACTTTGCGAAGTCCCTGGGCTAAAGTACGCCTTCATGGATCGTGAAAAGAACAATCACACAATCAAAATGATGTGTAGAGTGCTCGAGGTTAGCCGATCCGGATATTACAAATGGAAGAAAAACAGGGACGGGAAAAGAGCAAGGCGGCATAAGGAGCTGCTGCAGCACATCCGGAATATTTTTTCTGAATCGAAAGAAAGATACGGTGTGCGAAGAGTGCATGCGGCCTTGAAGAGAAACGGAATGAGAGTGAACAAGAAAGTAGTGCAAAAACTCATGCACAACCATGAGCTGAAGCCGAAGCGGCGCCGGCGCTTTCGCTCTACAACTGATTCAAATCATTCATTACCCATATCGGAAAACGTTTTGCAAAGGCAGTTCCAAGTCGAACGTTCAAACCAGGTCTGGGTAAGCGATATTACATACATAGACACTCAGGAAGGCTGGTTGTATTTGGCTACTTTCATTGATCTCTATTCCAGAAAGGTAGTTGGCTGGTCAATGAGCGAGCATATGGCAGCGAGCCTGGTGGTGTCAGCTTTTGAGATGGCAACAAATAGACAAGGCGTAGTGGCTCCAAAAATAGTTCACTCTGATAGAGGCAGCCAATACGCCAGCGAAGCATTCCGCAGCAGACTCAACAAGTGCAAACAAAGCATGAGTCGTAAAGGAAATTGCTGGGATAACGCTGTTGCAGAGAGCTTCTTTGGAGCTCTTAAATCTGAACTGGTTCATAGAGAACGTTTTAAAACGCGAAAAGAGGCAGAGATGAGCATTTTTGAATACATAGAGATCTTCTACAACAAAACCCGACTTCATTCGGCTTTGGGATATCTCAGCCCCCAAGAATTTGAAGAAAAAGGTAGAAAAGTGGCGTAGAGCGGTTCTCGCCTACGCCACTGTCTACCGAGATGGGTACATCTCAAAGAAAGTAGCATGATCAGCGGCCTGGCAAAGAAATCAAGCAAGAATTGAGCTTGCAAAGATTGTTTGGTAGCTTCGGCATGACAGACAGGAAGCTGATTTGGACCATTTGGGCGGTGAACTGGACGAGCGGAAGCAAACCGCCGTGCGGTTTATTGGGTAAGGTTTTTGGTAATTTATGCAGCTATCAGGCTTTTTGCCCCAAGTCTTTTTGAGATTTTCCGGAAGATTCTGGCTTCTTTGTAGGCGGAACTAATCCGAAAGTGGCATCCCTGGCTGGTTTCATTAATATGTACGGGAACGTTTATGAATCGGCGGCGGACAAACTCTAAACTCATGCTCGTTTGACAATCAATTAATAGTCTAATTTGATGCATTAGTAAGTAGGCGAAAGCGTGCAGCAGGAGCCGGAAGGCGTTGGCTTTGAACTGAGAGCAGCTGAGTCTGTTGGCACGGGTTTCTTTGATATGTTTGATCCACATCTCAATACGTGCGCGTCCGCAATACAGCTTCTGGTATGTGTCTGCAGCACTCATCCAGGAAATGCTTGTGACAATGTAACGAACCTCCAGCCCCTCATTTCCGAAGTCACAACGACAGATTACCCGTCGAGGTCTGTCCCAAGATCCCGCCTGATAGCTGAATTCGCCAAAGAGACGAACACGATTTGTTACTTCGGAATTAAGCTTGGATCTGTCTTCGTGTTTGATTTGCGAATGCACTTGGTGCATCGCTTCAAGTTTCCTTTTCTCGCCTTCTTTGCCCATGAAAACTGGGGCACAGAACTTTCGTACAAATTTCTTTCTTGCTTTTTGGCGGAGATTTTTCGAAAAAGTAAGTAGCACGTTATTGTGTTTTAGCCCAAGGACATAGTCCACAGAGTTTTCATCCAACCATTTGTACAACGCCGGATCTGTAAATGCGCCATCAGCCCTGATGGTTATCTTCACTTCTGGCCAGGCTCTTCGTAATTTTGCCACCACTCGTTTTAATACTGGTAATGAGAAGTGGCACTCACCTTGATCGCCGGGACGCAGAGCAGCAACGAGAAGCCAGCCTTCAGAATCAAAAACAAAAAGCGGGAAATACATATATTTCTTGTAAGGACCGCCCCGGTAGAAAGCGTTCAATTGCAGTCCATATGTCTCAATTGCGGATCCGTCAAAGTCCAGAATCAATGATTTCGGTGGTTTCGGGTGACAATGAATGTAGTATTCAACGATCCATTCGCTCAACCTAAGCAGTTCTATGTAGGTTCGACTATTTTCGAATCGGCTCTGGGTTGGTTGAGAAGCTAATGCTTCTCCTGTTAAAGGTTCTCTTCCAGCCCCAATTTTGATCGCCGGATCATGGCGCAAATAGTCACTGTCGTCGCATGCTGCAGCTCCACTCATGATTTGAAAAACGCGTTGGGCAATCAATTCGAATTGGCAGTGTTTTATCAACGAGCAGGTGCGATGATCGTCTAAACGGGCTTGAGCTCCCGCAAGCAGCCCTGTAATTTTTTCGACTTGTGAGGCTAACAATACTCCGGCATTGCCGCTTACATCGTCGCCATCAAATGAAAGAGTGACTGGCTTGTCAATTAAGTCCAGCTCCAGTTGCCCAATACGTTGTGATGCGTTAGACTTATTCATTCGAAAACAGCCCTCTTTGCCAGTTTGTGTTCCTTCGTAAGTCCGCATTCTGAGCCATTTGAAGGCTGTTTTCTACTTTTAAAACCTCTTTTTTGCTTTAAACCTGATCAATCTTTCATTTTCGAAAGCCAGCTATTTAAGCTCCTGGATTCAAAGCGTGTGCGCAGCAACTGCCCTTGATGAATAATCCAGGTTGATTGGATATATTATATGGCTTAGTATTGTTTTGAATTTAAAATTGAAAAGCGCTAGCCCCGGGAGCGCCGGCAGCCTGCCGGCTTTTACTCCGGCAAGATCGGTCCGATATTTAGAAGCCGGCTGGCAGTGACGTTGCATTCAGAGACCGTCATTCCACTCAAGGAACGGACCGGGCTAATATTGGACGGTTATTACTAAACCAATAACCGTCCTTGTAGTTTTAGAGG
>JBIKOL010000040.1:0-57501 GCA_044358055.1 Obscuribacteraceae bacterium (SeqCode) | reverse complement strand
GCTTATTTGGGAGTAAAGCCATATCAGCGGACTGTGGAACCGACTCTTTATCCTGCAGAGTGCATTTCCAATGAGTTATTTCGAGTTGACAAACTTCCGGGCGCACGACACCGAAATCGTAATGCAATCATTCTCGGTAGCAAAGAAATTGTGAATACATTTAGCGCCTCTCGCACGCTCTGGTCTGCCTTCGTAACCGTTCGTCCCGGCGCCGTTCAGCGCCCTCACAGGCATAACTCGATTGCAGTCGATATTGTCGTAGATGCTAAACCAGGTTGTTATACATTGCTGGGCAAAGAAATCGATAACAAAGGCGACATTATCAACCCGACCAGAATTGATTGGCAGCCTGACACTGCCTTTGTGACGCCCCCTGGCTTGTGGCACGGGCACTATAATGAAGGTGGCGGAACCTGTACGGTTATGGCTGCTCAAGATGCCGGCTTGTATGAATACATGCGCACGCTTGATATTCGTTTTTCTAGAGGACTTTTCGGCAAGCAATAATTGGCGATTTATTGCCGAATCGACTCGAGCCAGCGTGAAGCAAAAATCAAAAGCAGCGGTTTTTAATCGCTGCTTTTGATCCCGTTTGTTGTTTAACTTGTTGAACTTGCTTAGCGCAACTGAATCGGTTCTGTCGTTGTCGATTCGTTGTTGAAATCGGTTTTGATGCGACCGTCATCGCCTGTTGGGGCGGGTGTCGGTGCGGTGCTGCTTGTTGCCGGAGTTGGTGCCGGTGTGGGAGCTGTTGTTGGTGTCAGATCCTTATCCTTCACTTCACTCTTGGCTGCCACCGCCACCGGTGCTGCCTTAGCTGGTGTCATACCTGTCTTTTCGACAAGACCTTGTGCGGTTGCGTTGGCCTTCAATGCGTCAAGCTGGGCAATGGATGCCTTGAGGTCAGCCTGTGCTGCTTTGAGCAGAGCTCTTGCGGCACCGACCTGCTTGTTGGCGAGGTCAACTTGAGCTTTAGCCTGTTCGACTCTCTGCTCTGCTGCCGCAATTTCCGGTGAATCCGATGCCGCTTGTGTCAAATCTTGTAAGGTAGCACCCTTCGGCTTTGCTCCCGGCAGAGCTTGTGCTGTTGTTACGCAGCCCAATCCCAGCGAGATAGCGGTAATTGTAAGCAAACTGTATTTAGCAAATTTGTTCATGAAAAATCCTCTGGAGTCCGCCAAAAAATACGCGTGAGAGGCTCCGTCCCACACTGATGAATCGCTGCTGAGAGGCAATATTAGCAGTGCCAGTCCGATTTTTGCACTAGTTTCTTCTGCTAAAAGCCGCATGTATAGGGCTTATTCGCGATCGATCCCTCTGGTCTAGGCATTGGATATAGGCCGCGATCGGCAAGATATGCGATCGCTTTGTGCTCGACCCCGCATCGGACAGATCGAAATGCCTCAAAACCGTCGTCTTGACAACGCTAAACTCTTAAAATTAGAGAAAATGAATATTTGAGGCTGCCCAGCTTCTCGAAATTTTCAGCCGGTCCTTATAGATCAAAACGTCCAAGGCAAAGACTTCCAGCGGCTCAGCTCGGGTGCTGAAAAGCCGCTACAGCTGGGAATGCAGGCAGCAAGCGGCATACTGCCGAAGAGCTGGAAAAGAACCCTGGCAAAAGCCCTGAATTCCTTTATTTGCATACTTATTGAAGAGTGTGAAGTATCAGCAACTGATGAAGCAAATCTATTGAAAGCAGTGCAGCGCGAGATGTACACTAATTCTCGGCAACTTGTCAGTCACCGTTTGATGCTGACGCAGCTCAGGCTGAAGCGGTGATTGTTCAAGAGTCGAGACCGATTGCCTGGATGCGGCGACGATCGTCTCAAGTAGATGGTCGTTCTATGCACCCGCTGCACAAGTAAAGGTGAGCCTATTCCAATGCAACCAGTATTGCCGAAAAAAAATAAAATGGAGATATCAGTTACAGTGGCAGAACAGCAGTTAGAAGGAAATTTGAAGACGGAGTTTGAGAAGCTCCTCCAGGAGTCCTTCAAATACAAATTCGAACAGGGAGACATCGTTACAGGCAATGTCGTGCGCATTGAGCGCGATGGCATTCTGGTAGATGTCGGTGGTAAGTCCGAAGGATTCGTTCCTATTAAAGAACTGTCCAACATGCCCATTGACAGTCCTAATGATGTCGTGAAAGAGGGCGATCGCCTGGAGTTCTATATTCTTCGGGAAGAAAATGAAAACGGTCAGCTGACCCTTTCATTGAAGAGAGTTGCTCAAGCTCGTGGTTGGGTTCAACTCGAGCAACAGAAGAAGAGCGACGAAACGATCCGCGCCAAAATCTCTGCTGTCGTTAAAGGTGGTGTCGTTGTTGACGTATATGGATTGCGTGGTTTCGTACCGGCAAGCCAACTGCGCGTAAAGGGCACCACGCCGGAAGAGCTCATCGGCATGGAAATTCCGATGAAGATTTTGGAAACCGACACCAAGCGCAACAAACTCATTTTGAGCCAGCGTCTTGCTGTTCAGGAAGAAAAAGCTGCTCAGCGCGAAAAGATTTTGAGCACACTGGAAGCCAACGTAGAAGTCACCGGAGAAGTCGTGCGTATAGCCGACTTCGGAGCCTTCATCGATCTCGGCGGTCTCGACGGTTTGCTGCCAATCTCCGAAATCTCCTGGGAGCGTGTCTCGCACCCATCAGATGTGCTTAAGGTCGGCGATATGGTTACAACCCGCGTTCTCAAAGTTGATCGCGACAAGGGTCATATCAGCTTGAGCCTGAAGCAAATGCAACCGGACCCCTGGAAAGAAATCGAAAACAAATTCCAGGAAGGACAGGTGCTCAACGGCACAGTCCGCAAGATTCAAAGCTTCGGTGCATTCGTTCAGATTTATCCAGGCGTCGATGCGTTGCTTCCGACAGTTGAAATGTCTGAGCAACCCAACGTGAAGCCGGAAGAAATCGTTCAAGTTGGTCAGGAAGTGAAGGCTATCATCAAGAAGTTCTCTCCAAAAGAACACAAAATCAGCCTGAGCCTCCGTGGTGTTGACGTAGCCGACCTCATCGGTCACTAGTCATCACGTAGCCGGAATCCAACATATGTGTAGGGGCGACGCCATGCGTCGCCCTTTCTTTTAGCCCCGTCCAAACTTCTCTGTCCCTCACCAGCCTTTGCGTTTGAAGACCGTCGGCAACGGGAAAATGGTTTTAGCTATCCACAGAACTCAGGAGTCTCTGTGCCAAACGCAGACGTTTCAGGAAAGCCGAAAATAGCCAATGTCGAGATTCTCGAGTTAATCGGCACAGGCGGAATGTCTCGTGTTTATAAAGCACGCCAGACTTCACTGGAGAGAATTGTCGCCATTAAGGTAATGGCGCCCGAATTACTAAATAGTGAAAGTGCAAGAAAAAGCTTCGATGCGGAAATTCGTCTTACTAGCAGCCTGGAACATCAAAACATAGTGCAGGTTCTCGGTGCTGGTATCTCGGAAGAAGATGCACCATATCTGGTGCTAGAATTTGTCGAAGGGATATCACTGGCAACGTTGATAGCGGAGAAAGCTCCTCTGAGCTATAAGGAGTTTCGCCAGATCTTCTTGCCTTTGCTGTCGGCGTTGCAACATGCCCATGAAAAGGGAGTTTTGCACAGGGATATCAAACCCTCCAACATTATTGTGGTGCGCGACGAGAATGGGGCTCTGACGCCAAAATTGCTTGATTTCGGAATCGCTAAACTCTATTCGACAAGTGCGATGCTGCAGCAAACATTCACTGCTGCGGCAATGGAAAAAGGGACCCCTATTTATATGAGTCCCGAGCAATGCACGGGCAAGGACGTCGACGCCAGGTCTGATTTATATTCACTTGCTTGTGTTATGTATGAATCTTTGAGCGGCGCTTCCCTGTTTTCAGCGGAATCCGCGTATGAAGCTATGTATGGTCATCTAAATAAAGATAGTCGCTCGGTTCTTGAATTGTGCCAACAAATGGAAATTCCAGAGAAGCTGGCAAAAATACTTTACGCCGGCTTACACAAGGAAAAGAATCAGCGCCCTGAAAGTGCGGTAGATTTCTCACGCCAGCTTTCCAGAGCACTTGATGAAATTACGCTCGACAAACGTCCGCATAAAGCCGGTTCGCAAAATGCAAAAAGCAAGAATAAGAGGATATATGCAATCCTTGCATGCATTGTGTTTCTTATATCAGCTTGCCTGGCACCTTTACTCCTGGGCCAGTACAACGGTCAGACGAAACGAAATGCCGACTCACTAGTTGAGAAAGAAAACAGGAGCGTTGGAAAAATAATCACTGAAGCCAACCGATTTACTGAACAACGAAAAGTGAAAAAGGCTCTGGCAAAATATAATGAGGCTATCAATATTCTGCAAAAAGGCGGAGCAAAAGGAACAGAGCTGGCAAGATGTTATTTGGAGGCTTCCTATGTAATATCCCAGGATAGTCTGAATAATGTAAATGCCAACCTTCTCCTTGATTATGTAGAACGCGCTGAGAGAATATATAAGCAACTGGGACTTCATGATCAAGATGGGGTCATTTTCGAGCGGAAGATTAACGCGCTGAAAATATTGGGCGTTAAAGTCAAGATTGAGAAAATGTTCGATGATCAGCTCAAAGCTTGCAAGAGCGACCCAGAAAGATTAGCTGTTGCCACAAGTGCAACTCAAATGTTATGCAACGTGCGCTCCGATGAGAAGGCGTCTAAGCTCTGTCAGTATGCCTTAAAGCTTGCCTCTAAGGAGGAGAATTCATCGGGTACGCCGTATGAATTGCTGATTGTTCAAGATGTGTTGTTATATCGGGCTGGTGAGAAAGCAAAGGCTGTAAATATGGCAAAGTCGCTTGCGACAAAATTGATAAAGGAAGACAACCTGCCGCCATCAGAAAGGGGGATGGTGTTTACCAAGCTCTCCGGAATCCTTCTGAACGAAGACCCGCGCTTTCTTCTGTCTGTACTGAAATACGAAGTAGATCATAACCGGGCCTGGTATCGAGGAAAAGAGATGGACGAGTCTTTTGCTATGCAAGCATTGTCTGATACATATTTGAAGCTCGGAATGAAAGAGCAGGCTGCAGACATGCTGCTGAAGTTAATTGAAAGAGTCAAAAACGCAGGACTTGTTTCCACGTCAATTAGATATTCCTGCCTGACCAAGCTCGCAAATCTTGAGCCAGACCCTTCAAAGAAAGCCGAGTATCTAAAACAAGCACATGAACTGCAGGTGGAGTAAGGATTCTTTCTAATGCCAGATGCGGATCTCTCCGGTAAGCCCAAGATAGCAAATATCGAGATTCTCGAGCTTATTGGGGTTGGTGGGATGTCGCGCGTGTACAAGGCTCGGCAAAATTCCCTGGATCGGCTGGTTGCCATTAAAGTGCTTGTTCCAGAGCTAATAGAAAGCGAGTCAGCCAAAAGCAATTTCGATCTTGAGGCTAAACTAACTAGCAGTCTCAATCATCCCAGCATTGTCAAAGTTCTTGGCGCCGC
Organism: Obscuribacteraceae bacterium (SeqCode); assembly: GCA_044358055.1. Lineage (GTDB taxonomy): Bacteria > Cyanobacteriota > Vampirovibrionia > Obscuribacterales > Obscuribacteraceae > JAIEPM01. The sequence goes on along the minus strand of JBIKOL010000040.1, from coordinate 52,036 downwards.
TGTGTCAGAAGACCAGGCACCATATCTAATACTGGAGTACATTGAAGGTCAATCTCTTGCTCTATTTATAAAGGACCAGGCGCCTCTAAGCTATAAGCAGTTTCAGGAGATCTTCTTACCATTGCTTTCTGCATTGGAGCATGCACATGAGCTTGGTATTCTGCACAGGGACATCAAACCATCTAACATAATTATTTCGAAAAATGAAAATGACGAACTGCTACCGAAATTGCTCGACTTTGGCATAGCCAAATTATATTCAGTAAACGATAAGCTGCGGCAGACCATGACGCCAACAGCGCTAGCCAGAGGCACACCGATGTACATGAGCCCGGAGCAGTGCAATGGACAAATTGTAGATGCGCGTACTGATTTATATTCATTGGCCTGCGTAATGTATGAATCACTGAGTGGGACAGCACTTTTTAATGCCGGGTCTGCTCTTGAGACCATGCATGCACACACTCAAGAAAAAGGTGCGGCGATCTTAGAACTTTGCCGGCGGATGGAAATTCCAGAAGCGCTGGCAAGAGTTTTTCATAGCGCTTTAAGCAAGGACAAAAACGCTCGTCCGTCAAGTGCCGCTGAATTTAGAAAACTATTGGCAGCTGCGCTTGCTGAAATGACTCTGGATAAAAGGCCGAGTAAGGCTCCTGTTTCTAGTTCCGCAAAGCAGGTATTCCGAATTTCTGTTCCAGTTCTTGTCTTACTTATGGTATGTATAAGCATTGCCGCGGTGGCGAATTATTTGAAGATGAGCTCCAGGGAGGAGGTAAAATCCATTTCCGAAACCACTAATGCCTCCAGCCTGATTGCCGATGGGGAAAAGTTAGCAAAAGCTCGAAAGTCCAAAGAAGCATACGAAAAGTTTGATCAGGCGCGTTTGCTGCTTGAGAAGAGCGGCTCGAAGACAGATCTGGCTTGTTGTCTGGTGAACTGCTGTAATATTCTAGCTGCGACAGATTATAGTGATGCTGCCTGTAAAAAGATTTGTGATTATGCAAGCCGCGCGGAAAAGATTTACGAGCGACAGCACTTAGAAGATAAGGTTTTTGATTGTGGGAGCATCAAAATCGACGCTTTAATCCGTTTGAAAAATGATGCGGGGCTGGAAAAAGAACTGGACTCCTTGCTATCCAATGCAAAAAATTCAGACACAAAATTGATCAGAGCAGGCTACTTAACAGAGGCACTTTTGGAGAGGGGCTACACTGAAAAAGCCTTCAGGGTCTGCGATGATGGTTCTAGTCTGGCTGAAAAAATGGAGAATGCAATCATACCGCGTTATCGTTTGCAATTTTTGAAAGCAACGATTTTGTGGAAACAAAAAAAAGAGACTGAGGCAAACTCGCTGGCCAGGAACCTTGCTCTAAAGCTGTTAAAGAATTCGGATATAACAGAGATTCCCAGAGAATCACTAATGGTGAGCATCACAAGATACTTTCTTCCGGCTGATCCGAAATTTCTCGTTTGGTTTCTTGAAAACGAGCTGAAGAACAACTCTCGACTTTATGCAGTAGAGGAGTATGGCATTTTTCATGTTCGAACTATGCTCGCTAAAGCCTATATGGCGGCTAAGATGAACGACAGGGCGAAGGAAACATATTTATATGTTCTTGGACGATGCAAAAAAGCTGATGATGCAAACCTCTGCCTGCAGCAAGATTCTCTCTCAGGCTTGATTGCTTTGGAATCCGACCCAGTAAAATTAGCACTATACAAAAAACAACTTAGCCAGCTGCCGCAATGAGCTCGTAAAGGAAAGCAAAGTGCCTATCGATGAAGCCAATAAAGAGCCGGTTGTTGCCAATGTCAATATTCTCGACTTGCTTCATTCAAGCGGAAACTCACGGCTCTACAGAGCAAAACAGCTAACTCTCGACCGAATTGTTGTCGTAAAAGTGCTTTCTGCCCAAAGGACTCCTGATGAGGCCGCGCGCAAACGTTTCACGCAAGAAGCGCAACTGGCAGGCAGTTTGCAGCACCCAAACATTGTGCAGTTGCTAGGTTCTGGACTGACTTCGGATGGTGAATTCTACCTGCTTATGGAATATGTGGAAGGAAAAACTCTAGCTCAATTTATCAAAGAGCATGCTCCTTTCTGTTTTCGGGTATTTCGCGATGTGTTTATCCCACTTTTGGAAGCCATTGATTATGCCCATGAAAAGAACATATTGCACAGAGACATCAAGCCAGAAAATATAATGATTTGTATTAGTGATGAGGGAGCAACAATTCCTAAACTTTTAGATTTTGGAATTGCGAAGTTTCTCTCCTCCGAAACACAGTCGAATACGAATCGTTTGACTCAAACAGCCTTTTCGGCTGGAACGCCCATGTACATGAGCCCCGAGCAGTGTATGGGTAAGGAGCTGGATCGCAGATCTGATCTTTACTCAATGGCGTGCACGATGTACGAATTTTTGACAATGGCGCCTCCATTTCCCAGCGAGAATATATTTGATACCATTTATAGCCGAGTGCATGGGAAGCGCCCTGCGACACAGGAATTGTGTGCCTGGCAAATTCCCGAGGCTCTAGCGAAGCTGATATTGCAAGCTTTAAACAAAGAGCCAGATAGTCGGCCCGCCTCAGCCGCGGAGTTTAAACGTCAGCTGCTCGATGTGCTCAACGAAATCACGCTGGATTCCTCTCCAGCACTTTCCCCGTCTCTTGCCACCCATAGTCCAAGACGCATAAGTTGGAACGCCGTGCTTATAGGCATTCTTATTCTTGGGCTATCCTTCTTTGGCTTCTATTTCTTTTGCAAACAAGAGCAATCTCACGATTTTAAGCAGACTACCGAAACCATGAGTAAGAGAACCGGTCTTCTGGTTGCAGAGGCTTCTAATTTCTACAAAATTGGTGATTACGAGAGGTCTTTATCAATTTACGAACAGATTATTCAAGCCAATGATAAGAGGAGCAGCAAAGACGAGCCGAATCCGCTTTTGGCTACTTGCCTGAAAGATGCGTCACGATCGGCGAGTGAATTGTACAGTCGGACTGGGGAGAAGGATACGGACTTGTTGTGGCGATCCGTACATTATTCAAGCAGGGCGTCAAGACTTTTTTCGGCAGTTCCAAAGTACAGAATCGAATGCATTCAGCAAGAATTGATTGCTCTGAGCAAACTGCATGAATATGACAAGGTAGAACAAGTTATTGCTTCAATGTATCGAGCTGACGATGATATCTGGGCGCGGCTGGGGTCTATTGAAGCACCTGTCGATACTCTCGTTGCATGCAAGCACTATGACAGCGCCGACAAACTGTGCCGGAACTATCTAAATCAAATTGCTAAGCTCGACGATGTTGAATACCCACGCTTAAGACTGAAATTATTGCGAGCAGATATCAAATTTCATCGAGATGAAAAGCTAAAAGGCGAAGCAATGAATGATGCTGAATCTGTAGCAAACACCTTGACCGCTGAGCAACATATCGCAGGAGCTGAAAGAACTAATTTGCTGGAACGCTTGCGTAAATTATTGCTGCTTAGCCGAACTGCATTTCTTATGAACTTTCTAGAAAAGGAAAAAAAGAGCAATTTGCCTTTGTACCAGGCGACTCCTGGAAGTGATGCCAAATTATTTTTGGCACTCGGTGAGGCAGCTAGTCGACTCAACAAATACGAACTTGCCAAACAGTATTACAAGGAGAGTTTGCGCAGAAATAAAGTTGCCACGAAAGCAGAGCTGACAGATCTTTATTGTAAGAATGGGCTCAAAGAAATTGAAGAAAAAGAAAAAAAGGGCAAATAGCTTGCTTGATTAGCAGGAAGCGCTTTAATCCAAGGTTTTCTCCACGACCACGAAATGCGGGTTTTTCACCAGTGGCGTCAAGCCTGATTCCGGTCCAAAAAAAGGCATTGTTTCACCTGTGGATTCGTATCCCATCTTTTGATACCAGGAAAGCAGCTCCTGCCTGCCACCAAATACAAACATTTTGCCGACCCTGCAGTGGAATGTGTTTTTGGCATGCTCTTCGCCCATTAGCAAAAGTCTTTTGCCAAGCCCGTAGTTTTGATATTCCGGATGCACAGAAAGCATTCCTATGTGTGCCTCATCTGCATGCTTTTCGATGTGTACAGTTCCGGCCAGTTGCCCGGAACTGCCTGCGCGCAAAAGTAGAATGCTTGAGCCTTCAGAGCTGATGTATTTGTCGAGATCGTCCCTGACAATGCGCGGACCTTGCACGAGATGATTTTCGTTTTTCCAGGCAACGGACGCCTTTCCGCCTCTGTATGCCAGATTGACCACATCCATTATTTCGGCAATGTCGCTATGCTGCGCAATGCTCGATTCGAAGGAATCGGCATCGATTTTTTCTTCTGCAGAAGAAGACATTTTTATTCCTCTAATTCCTCAAACAATTACTGGAGGGACAACCCCCTGTGAAATACACGCAATTAGCGCTTCGACCACGTTTGGATCGTAGGTGCTGTTTGCTCCTCGAATCAAATGATTTTGCGCCTGCTCCGGAGGCATTCCTGCCCGGTAGACCAGATCGGTAACCATTTCTACGTATGCATTGCAAGCAAAAATGATTCGAGCCCCCAGTGGAATCTCTTCTCCTGCTTTTCCTTCCGGATAACCCTGTCCATCAAATTCTTCATGATGAGAAAGAATTATCGGTGCAAGCGGAGCGAGTTCAGGGAAGCCTTCCACAAGTTTGGCGCCATCTATCGGGTGATTCATGGCTTTCACGAGTTCTGCATCAGACAAGCTTTCGTCTGGCTTTTGCAAAATATCCTTGGGCAGTGCCATTTTTCCAACATCATGCAGTATCGCAGCAAGACGAATGGTGTTAACGTCTTCCGAATTTAAGCCAAGCAAGCGTGCTACTGCCGTGGAATACTCAGCAACAGCTCTTACGTGACCGTTAACATGCTTGTCTTTTGCTTCCACCTGTGAGACGTAGCCGTCGATTCTGCCGAGCAAGCGCATGTCTACGCCAGGTGTTGCAAAAATATAGTCACTCGTTGGATTGGACGAAGCAAGAATTTGTTTTAGTTTTGCTTCGGCGGCCGCTTCATCAATTTGAATCGGCGGACCTTCAACATGAGTTGGTGGCGCCGGCGGTTTGATACCACCTTTGTGGAACGATGCACCTAGCCCGCCGACCGGGGCAGCCGAAGCTTTTGCCATGCCCATCATCATACTGCCCAGGCCAGCTCCTTTTGAAGCTGCCGGAGTAGGAATGGCATCGAGATTGCCATACGCACCTTCACTTGCGGCAGGCGCAGGTGGTATCGGTGCTGCCGCTGGCGCTACTGGTGGAACAGCGGGCGAAGCAACTGGTGGCGCTGATGGGGTATTGGAGTCTTGTGGCGGTTTCGTCGCAGCTCCTGGCGTTGGAATGGAATCAAGGTCCCCCCATTTGCTTGCTCCTCTCGCCTGCGTTTGCGGTGCTAGCACTGGCGGTGCGGGCATTGAAGCGAGTTCATCCCACTTTCCAGCAGGCTTATCGCCTGCAACCATGCCTCCAGCCGTGCCGCCAGCGGATGGCGCAGGAGTGTTGTTGCCTGGTGTTGGGATGGAATCTAGGTCACCCCATTTGCTTGGCGGCTTAGCAGCCATATTTCCAGGCAAAGGAACTGAAGGTTTTGTTACTGAACTTCCCGCAAGTTCATTGAATGCATTTGCTCCTAGCGACGGCATAGTTGGAGGTACTGGAGTCACTTTTGCTGCAGGAGGCAGCTGAGGCAATCCTGGTTCATCTCCACCGGGAGGGGGTGGCGGTTGCTCCTGTGTCACAGGGACATCCCAGGCGGGGCGTGCTGCGCCGCCACCAGATTTCAAAATATTTCCCAGTACTCCCTTGAATCGATTATCTTCAGAAGGAATTTGCTGTGCTTGCTCTTCTATTATCTGCGAAAGACCTTCCAGCTGAGGTTCATCTATTGAAGGGCTTTCATTTTGATAGTCTTGTCCGCCAGATTCACCCCATATATTGTCCGGGGAAATGTCGTCCAGAGGTTCTTCGTATGAAGCTTGTTGTTCCGCTTGCTGATAGTTCTGTTCTTCGCTTGATTGCGAATATTCTTGCCCTGAATATTCGCCTTGATTGTAGGCAGCTTGTTCCTGGCCGTAATCTTGATTGTATTGCTCTGCCGGATAGCCTTCTTGTTGATACTGTTGCTCTTGCGAATAGGCATATTCCTGACCGGCTTCGTTATATGACTGCTCGTTAGCATAAGCGGCTTCTTCCGTATAAACGGATTCCTGCCCGTAGGCATGCCCCCCCTCCGCTTGCAGTCCGGCTGCGGCCGGGTCATAAGCTGCGTGTCCAGCGAGCGGCTCAGCTAACTGCGCTTCCACCACTCTGGGTTTCTCTGCAGGTGGCTCCGGTTTCTTGGTGGATTTTGCTTTTGCGATGGCAGTGGTGGCACGCAGTGCTGACTTTACTGCTTTTCTCACTTCCTGCATACTTTGTTGCTCTGGTTTTGTTTCTGCAACTTCATGTTGATGCAGACGCATGATCGGCTCGAGTTCTTTCTTTTCGTCGGGTAATTGTGCCAGCGCTTCGGCAACCGTGTCTGCCACGCTTTGTGCGATGTCGATTTCGTCGCGTGTCCAGGCGTGACGCGATTCGCACTGCTGCAAGACTATGGCGCCATGCACACCAATTCCTGATCGAATTGCCACTGACAGTTGCGAACGCACACCGATGAATTCCATTTCTTCTTGCACCGGCGTTTTGTATGAGTGTTGCTGTCCCTCGAAGGACTCTATAGGCACAGGAGAAAGCAATGTTTGAGAAATGATTGCCGAGTCTTTGGTGGGCCATCCATATGTTTGTGCCGGTTCAATACGCTCACGCTTCCAGTATTCGTAAGCTCTCCAATCAGTGTGGCTGTCGTCAACGCAGACGAAAATACAGCGGCTTACATCAAGCGCTTTTCCAAGTATGTTCACCACCATAAAAAGCGCATCACCAAGCCCCATTTGCAGGCTCATCAGATTTGTTATTTCAGACATGAAAGCGCTTCTGAATGTGTCACGCTGCACGAGATCGTTTATCTGTGCATATCGCAGAATGTCGGCAATGTTCGCTAGCGTAATGCGAATTTCATCGACTTCAGAGGAGGAAAGATTTTTCTCTCTGGAAACATTAAGCAGACCCAGCCCGCCTCCCTCAAGGTGTACGGGGAAGCTTGTGAAGGGAAGATCATCCTGAATTTCTTCGTCCGGATTGGCAACATATTCACAAATTGATGTGAAATTGCTGTCGAGCGGATTGCTCAGAATAATTTGGCAGACGTCGGAAGAGTAATTTTCGCCAATTTCTTTAACTGTGGTTTCGAGAATCTTCCGAAAGTCTCTAACATCGGAAAGCTTTTCTAATAGTGTCATTTAGGCCGCCAAGATATTGATTAGTCACCCCAATTGGGGGCAATGGCAAGATAATGCCAAGGTCTGCGGAACCCCCACATTCAGTATCGCTGATCTTGTAAGTTTTGGGGTAGTTCCCCAGAAATTTGTTGCGAGTTCGAAAAACTGCGCCAGTTCAGTATTTGCGGTGTTGATCCAGGCTTGCGCGATAACTTTTAATCTGTGTGGGAAGATATACTTAGCGGTCTTAACTCGCCGGCGGCCGCTGAGCGCTCCCGGCAACACGAAATCAAGGCTGAGAAGGGAAAGCAGTGTTAAATGACAAGTGGTGAGATCGCAGCGACAAACCTGACAAGCCCAATCGAGCAGCCCGCAGGTTTGTGCGATTTGATAGGCACCGCTTTTCGCATCTGGCGCCGCAATTTGCCCTTAATATTTAACGCTCTCTTTCTTCCAACACTTTGCTTCTTCGCTGCCATCACAATCTTGCAGTGCTGTATCACTTACGGATTCGATCCCAAGTTTGAACTGAGCAAGATGCTTGGCACCGGAGCCGTTATCTTTGTCAGTGGCATCGGCTATTTCGTATCGTTTGCCTGGTTGTCGATAAGGCAGTTGGCATTAGTTCGTTACTTCACGGGTTTTTCAACAGACTGGCAAAAAGCTCTTGCCTATGCCAACAAAAAGCTCTGGTGGATGCTGGGCTTGCTTTTCCTGAGCGGGCTCTTGTCGATGGTCGTCATTGGAATCTGGGTCTGCATCTTCGTCATTTCCGCCGCAATAGTCGCCACTGGTCCTCTTGGTGCTGTTGCTGGATCCATTGGCATGATTCTTGGTGTCATATCCGGTATCTTTACGGCAGGCATTCTACTGCTTGTCGCAATGATGGGCATCTCGGTTCTGGCTTGTGAAGATAATGTCAGCTTCTTCGGTGTAATTTCGCAGTCATTCAGGTGGACGTTCAAGCATTTTGGCAGAGTCATATGCTTTGCTTGTGTTTATTATGTTGTTTTTTCAGCAGTAAGCCTGCCTGTTTCCTTGCCGATTGTGGCTGCATCGGCTGCTGATACTTACTTTGGGCAAGTTCAATCTGGCGGAAGTGCTGAAGCTTACAAGCCATCAATGCTGGTGCTTATTTTCATGCAAACCTGGGAAGGGCTATGGAGCCTTCTGCTGCGGCCAGTATCCCTGATCTGCTTTGGTCTGCTTTATCTTGATTTACGCCAGCGAGCCGACGGTCTTGATTTGACAAAGAAACTGCAAAAATTGAAGATGGAGAACCTGGGAGCTGAAAATGGAATTCAAGGACCATAGCTCTCAAATCGCAGAAGTATCAAAATCCTATGTGCATCACGAGACGCCCATGTGGCTTGTTCGCTGGCAAGAACTGATGCAGCAGCTGCAGCAGTGGTGGTACGATTTCTGGGAACGCTTTTTCAATTCTCATCGTGGCTCGGCAGTTAGCGATAGCCGTGGGTTCAGCACTTTGCTGCAATATGGGCTCTATGTTGCCGGTTTTATTGCCTTGCTCGTTATATTTTATTTGCTATGGCGCCGCGCTGTCAGGCTTAATGAGGAAAAGAAAGGCAGCACGCGTGGTGCCGCGCTGGTGGAGAAGATCCTCGATTCTGACGGCTATAGGCAAGAAGCAGAACGTTTATCCTCCGCTTGTGATTACAAGGGTGCCTGCCGTGCTCTCTATTTATGTTTGCTTCAGCGCATGCATGAAAAAAACGTTGCCGTGTTTGCTCCTGCAAAAACGAATTACGAATATCGCTATCTGCTTGCCGCATATCCTGCATTGCAGCGAGCTTTCATGCGACTTGCCGAAATTGTAGAAATCGTCTGGTTTGGAAATAAGCTCGCCGAATCTTCTGATTATTCTCAATGTGTCGAGTTGCTGGCGAGCGCCGGGCAAGAGGTTGATCAAATTTATGCAGAGAAAGCAGCCAGGCTGCAGGAATCAACTGTATGATGCCGGCGCGTAAAAGAGAAATCATCTTGCCGCAATCCACAGCCGCCGAGGCTGCTCAAGATGGCGCTGCTGCAAAGAATAATGCCAGGCAAGCTGCTTCCAATTGGTATCGAAATTTATGGTGGCAACTCATATTGTTTGCCGGAGTCTGTTATGCCTGCAGCATAAGCGCCGAGCAGCTTGATGAGCGTATGGGCAATTATGTGCCTGAAACCGTAATGAATTGTTCCAGTTACAACGGGAAAGACAGCGGATATAAGGCATTCTATGAGCTTGCCGGGCGCTGCGGTTTGAAGACTTTGCGCTTTGAAACGCCATATCGAGAATTGAAAAAGCAATCAGGTGTAATGTTTGTCGCCGGCCCGAATTACTTGATGAGTAATTTCGAATTCGAACGCGTACTGAACTGGGTTCAATCCGGCAACAGTCTTGTTTTTCTGGATCATTGCCTTTACGGCAATGGCTCTCAACTGCTGGAAAAAATGGGAGTTAAATCAGTAAACATCAAGGCTCTGGAAAATTATGTTTGCGATGAAATTCCGGAAGAGCCCGAAATGCAGCATGTGCACAGGCTTGTTTTTTCTTCGGAAACCCGCTTAAAAGGCGGCAATGAAATCATCAAGAATAAAAGCGGTGCACTTATAACTGAAGTGAAATACGGTAAGGGGAATTGTCTGATTATCAGCTCGCCGGGTTTCTGTTCCAACCGGCGAATCAGCGAAACAAGCAATTGGGGCAACTTTCAGTTCTTGTTGAACTGGTGTCAGTCGCACGGTGGCAAAATCATATTTGATGAACGCGTTCATGGGCATTCAAGTTCTCAAAGTGTTTTTGTTCATGTAATGAGAGGAGTCTGGGCACCGGCAATTTACCAGTTGATTGCGATATTTGTTGTGGCGCTGCTGAGTTTGAATCAGCGTTTTGGAATACCGCTCTTACGATTTACTAAACGTAAAATCGCCAACCGCGAATTCATAGAAGGAATGGCGCTGACCTATCGCAAAGCACGAGCGTTTGATGCGGCCTGGTCGATTCTTTATGGTTCCTTCCACACTCGTCTTTGCAAAGCGCTTGCTCTTTCGCCCGGCGAAAAATCGGAACTCGTGGCAGAGGCATGGGCACAGGCTGCGCCAATCGACGCAGCTCAGGCATTGAACTTATTGAAATCTGCAGAGAACTTTGAAAAAAACTCTATTGGCAGTGAGGAAGCCCTGCTTGCCAATATGAAAGAATGCGATCAACTTTACGAAAAAACAAAACCCTATCTCTCCGTCCACCGCGCTCGCCGTCTGGGTGGCTAGTTATGCTAAAATCTCCCAGTCGCCGGAGGCAAAGGTTCTGAGTACTCAATTGGTTCAATCAATTTCCGAAACATTCAACAGGCTGTCTACCGCTCTGAAGCAATTTATCGTCGGGCAGGACATCGTCATCGACCAGCTCATGGTCGCTTTGCTTGCTGATGGGCACGTACTTCTTGAAGGCGTTCCCGGCACGGCGAAAACAATGCTTGTCAAAAGTCTTTCCCGCCTCATCGAGACTGAATTCGGTCGCATTCAGTTGACACCTGATATGTTGCCCTCCGACATTCTTGGCACCAGCATTTATGATCTCAACACGAAAACATTCAGCATAAAACACGGCCCCGTTTTCACCAGTTTGCTTCTGGCTGACGAAGTAAATCGTACTGCACCAAAAACGCAATCAGCTTTGCTCGAAGCCATGGAAGAACGCCAGGTTACGATTGATGGGCAAACTAAGAAATTGCCGGATCTTTTCATGGTTGTTGCTACGCAAAACCCTGTTGAATATGAAGGAACATATCCGCTGCCCGAAGCACAGCTCGATCGTTTTATGTTCAAAATTCTTGTTGGATATCCCGAAGGAGATGCTGAACACAAAATGCTTGCTAACTGGCAGAGCGGAGTTTATGACAAACAGAAATCTGAACTGCAAGCCGTGGTTAATCCACAAGAGGTTCTCGATTGCAGAAGAAAATTGAAGGACCTAAAGGTTGAAGACAGCATTTTCAATTACTTGATGCAACTTGTGCAGAAGTCGCGCAGTTTGTCTGATGTGCAGCTTGGCGCGAGCCCTCGCGCGGCGCTTTCCTGGCTGGCCGCAGCAAAGGCACATGCCGCAATCGAAGGTCGCGATTTCGTGACTCCGGACAATATAAAATTCGTAGCTCATCCGGTCTTGCGTCACAGGTTAATATTGACGCCAGAGTCGGAACTCGAAGGCATCAATACCACGCAGGTAATAAACAAGCTCTTGGGGCTCGTTCCTGTTCCACGCTAGCGGAGAAAGCTGATGACCGCCAGCAAGTTGTTGTATGCTCTGCTTGTTCTTGCCGGAGTATGTTTTGTTATTGCTGTGTTTCTTCCGCCTTTCCTTGGTATCGGTATTGGTGTCAACTTCTGTCTTGCTTTAGCTGTCCTTGCCGATTATTTCTTGAGCAGCAAAACGAGTTTGATATCTGCACAGAGAGCCGTTGCTGAGCGGCTTTCAATCGGCAGGCAGAATGAAGTGTCAATTGAAGTATTTAGTCAGGCGGATCTTCCGCTGATGATGAAGCTGAAAGACAGTTATCCTCAAGCAATTGAATCGGATGTGCAGGAGTTTGTTTTTAAGATAGCCGCGCAAAGTCGAGCAAAGCTTGAGTATCTCTTGCTTCCGCGACAGCGGGGGGCTTATCAGTTCGATGACATTTTTATTCGCTATCAAAGCCGGCTGGGGCTTTTCTGGAGACAATTGAGAGTTCCCGCTAAGAAAGAAGTTCGCGTTTATCCCGATCTTAAAGCGCTGAAAGAACTTTCAGTGAAGCTTGCTCAATCATCTGAACTTGGTGTTTTGAAAGTACGTAAGCGCGGGCAAGGTACCGATTTCTCCGCCTTGCGTGAATATGTCAACGGTGATGACGTTCGTTCAATTGATTGGAAAGCAACCGCACGACGTGACCGCCCGGTGCTGAGAGTTTATGAGGTCGAGAAAGAACAGACTCTCATGGTGCTTGTTGATGCCGGGCGCATGATGGTGTCTGATCTTGAAGGTTTGAGCAGATTTGATCATGCGTTGAACGCTGCACTCTCTCTTGTCCTGACTGGCTTGATGCGAAACGATCAGGTGGGGCTGGGAATTTTTGCAGACAAGCCCATACTTTATATGCCTCCTCGTCGTGGCAAAGCTTATTTGACTAGAATTCTTGAGGCCTGTTGTGACGTGCGCGCGCGTATGGTTGAGCCTGATTATCTCGGTGCACTTTCATTTTTTGCCGGTGCACAGAAATCACGTTCGCTTATGGTTGTGATTTCTGATTTAACGGATCCGACCGGCTCGCAAGCGCTGCTTTCCGGCATGGCAAGCCTGAGCCCGCGGCATCTTCCATTTTGCGTGACCTTGCGTGATCGTGAAGTCGATCGCATTGCCGACGAAACTGCACCCGAGATACAGGGCATAATGAAACGCGCCGTGGCAACGGATCTCATCGCGCAACGCGAGCTCGCCTTCTCACATCTGGCACGCCGCGGCTGCCTGATCCTCGACTGTCCACCGCAAGATCTGTCCAGCAAATTAGTCGACAAATACCTAGAAATCAAAGCCCGCGGCATTCTTTAATCGTGGAACTAAAAAGGCGAGGCATGGCCTCGCCCCTACACATAAATACTCCATGAATCAAGATACAAATTCTGCATGTTCGGATCCTTTGATCCTACCTATGTGTAGGGGCGGTGCCATGCGTCGCCCGATTAATGATCCGGATGAATTTAGACTAAATGATTGTCGCAGGCGAATTTGACGAGTGCGGTTCTGCTCTTCAATTTCAGTTTCTTTCTAATTCGCGAGGCATGCAATTCAACTGTTGATTCGGTGAGGAAGAGTCTCTGAGCAATTTCACGATTGGCTAAACCAGAAGCAATCAATCGCAGCACTTCCAGCTCGCGCGCTGATAGCGGAATCTTCGCCTGGGTATTGCTGAGCATTGGCTCTTCAACAGCTTCCGCCTTTGGCAGCTTGCCAATATGCTCAACAGCTGTGCTTAACTGTCGCGTCAGATTGGTGATCAAATTCAAATTGAAAACATGCTCTTTCGCTTCCTGATATTGTTCTGCATTGCGAAGTGCCAGGCTGGCTGAATGCGCCGTTGCTTCGAGCAACTGCAACTCATGCTTCTGCCATTTACGCACTTTATTGCTCTGTATCACAATTGCACCGAAACAGGTGCTATTGATCATCACCGGTGTTCCGGCAATGCTGCGAATGCTGCTTTCAAACAGGGAATCAGCTCTATCTTGATGATCTTGCTCGAACTTTCTGATTCCCGATTCTTCAAGCACTGTTGTTCGCTCGCACATCTGCGCTGCAATAACTTGAGGTACAACCAGGCTGCCACCAAGACCAAGCGGCGATAGATCGGGGTCGACGAATTCATGCGTTATTCGCGCGGACATACCCTCGAGTTTGATTACAAGACAAGAGCTTATTTTCAAAATAGATCCGAGCGTATCAACGATGGTTTGCAGAATATAGTCACGGTCGATTCTTGCATGCACCCTGCCCAATATGAGCCGAAGGTTGCGTTCAAACCACAATTCACCAGCAAGCTGTTGAGAGGGCTCAGATGGGTCCTGCTTGTGGGCTAAAAAGGCATTAGCGAAGACTTTGGCAATGCTTGCGGGCAAATCTTCGGCTTGAGTAAAAGCGTTGCTGCTATGCAAGCTCAGCATGCCTTGTACGTTGGTGTCGTTTGTAGACAGCGGTAACAAGAGGTTGAACTTTGACCAGGGAGCTGAATGAGGAACATTGTCTGCATTATTCTCGAGCAAATATGCATTACCTGCTCCGGCGTCCCAATTGGAAAAGAACTCGTAGGATGCAGCATCAAACTGGAGCGCTTTGTCTGCATCGTAATTGGCAAGCTCGGCATGAAAAATGCTTGGCGTGCGTGTGTCTCGTCGCCACAATATCAATTGGCTGGCGCCAGTAACTTTGACCATTTCCGCAAAAAGCGATTGCGCAAGCTCCGCCCGTGGAGAGCGTTTGCTCAGAGCAATGGCAATGCGCTCGATCAAATCAGCGCCACCAGTCAGCGTTTTTTCTCGATAAGTCAATTTATGCACGACATCAAATTATATGGTAACCAGCATAGCATTTTTATGACTATCCCGAAGAAATACCAAGTTTCCACAACACTTACTGGGGAGACCCTTATATGGGAGCGTGTTGTCATTATAGCAAGATTAGTAAAATCTAATCAAGATTTTATCTTCCCCGAGATCCCGGCTGCATGCCGAAACCGACGATATGCGGGCGTTTTGGCCATTTGAACTTGCCAAGGTGATGCGCTAAAATTAATCTGCGTTCACCTTTCAAAAGGTTGTGATACCGTGCTACCCCGTAAAGTTCTCCGTAACCTCCAAAAGCAGTTTGGCAAGCGCCTCATCGAAGTCGCGCTCAAGTCTCCTACGCTTATGGACGATATCGAGAAGATCAAGCTGGAAGGTGTGAAGATTCGCCAGGTCGATGGACCATGTCGCGCTTATTATGATAGGCGAAAGAGGACGATCTATATCGGGCGATGGTGTCCGCGCAATTACAAGTTGATTAGCATTGCGCACGAATTTGTGCATGCTTTAGTCAGGCCAACAATTGATCCTGTTGCCGGTGAAACCGGCAGGCAAGAATTCGTCGAACGTTGCCTTGAGGAAGAAACCGAAGCTATCGTTCATGAAATAAGTATCGTCCGCGAGTTGCTGAAAGCAGGCGTCAAAGTAGATCCAAAAGAACTGGAGTGGTTGAACCGCTATCGTCGTGGCGGTCGACGAGCAATTCGCAAGGCACTGGAGAAAACCATTACTTCTACCACCGGGGAAGATTATCCGGAATATTACGGAAGCTGGTACGACGAAATGATTCCACAAGCGAAACGCTTGCCGTAAGTCCAGCTATGTTACGGTGCCTCGTGCACTTCTTTCGCGGCGCGCAAGCCGCTCTCCATTGCGCCTTGAATCCAGGCGAAATGGTGTGTGGTGTGCTCACCGGCAAAATGCATTTTTCCTTCGGGCGAAGCCAGAATGTTCGGTACTTGATCTTGACCAATTGCAGGCCACGGGTAGCCACCGCAGGCAAATTCATCGAGATCCCAGCTATAGGGAAACACCTCGAGCTCAGCGACGGAGCCGCGCAATTCAGGAAATGCCTTCAGTGCTTCGTTGCGTACCCAGTTTTTTTGCTCCGCCGGAATCATTGAAGCAAGATCAGCCGCGGCCTTTCCCATTGCGTAGGCCGTGAGAATATTTTCTTCGCTTACTATGCGCTGATCGATCATCCAGCGAATTGCCGGTTCGTTACTCGATGCAATCATAGTTGGAGCGTCTTCTGACCAGAATCTTTTTTTGATTCGCAGAAATAATTTCGAAACCGGAGTCCACTTCTGTTGCTGCAATGCTTCCTGTTTGGCTTCACTAAAGCCGGGTGTCATGGTGATTTTGTGCAGTAATTTTCCGGGAATCGCAAGTACAACACTATCTGCCTCTAAATCCTCGAATCCATTTTTTCTCCTCACTTTAAGTTTCAGCGAATCATTGTGCTCAATAGCGATTAACTGAGAAGAAAACTCGATTGCGTCAGCAAGGCGTTTCGCAAACGAAAGAGGAAGACGGTCATTTCCGCCCACAATCGCAAAGCTATGTTTCCTTCCGAGCATAAGTGGCAGCTGTCTGATTGCAGCAAGCGCAGAATAGGTCTCAATTCCGAAGCCGAAGTTGCCTATCAGCGTTGACTGCAGTGCAGACAAGAGTTGCTTGTCCATTTGCTCTGAGCGAAGAAAATCTGCAAGTGATATTTGATCGAGCGACGCCCAGCCTGTCCCCTGAGCATCAGGCCAGGCGCCCTTTTCTGCAACATGCTTGCGCGCAATTTCCATCATCATGCGCAGAGATTTCGTTGTTAATTCATTATAGCTTTCATCCTGCAGAACACCGTTGGACACATGCCGAGTGGATTTAAGAGGGGCAGGCAAACTGAAGAGTTCAAGCCCAAACTCATTTATATAATGTAGGGGGAGTGGATGATTGTCTGGAATAAAAACGGCGCCAAGTTCTGCAAATAAACTGCCGGAAAACTCTGGACCGCGCATAGTCCAGACTCGCCCTCCGGGGCGTTCTCTTGCTTCGAGAACTCGCACATGATGAGCAGCCTTTTGCAGTTCATAAGCGCAGCAAAGACCCGCCATTCCTGCACCAACCACAATTACACGCTTGGGCTTTTCCGTCCGGTTCAGTGCACTATGCTCTTGCATTTAACGAGTCCCCAGTTCCTCTCTACAAATGCATTGTGCAAAACCGTCGATTCTGACGCTAGCAAGAAATGGAGGCGTGCCTGGCCTGCCCCTATTGATCAAAATGGCGTGAGCGAAGCGGATATCGTCACTACTCTGTATAAGCTAGAGTAAGTCTATCGCTCTCGTTATCAATGCTGAAAGGCTCACTTGTGAGCGAACAAGCATACGGAATAATGCTGCGCAATTGCTCGCAAACCAGTTTGGCTTGCGGTATCTTCGCATGCACATGCAGTGTCTGGAAATCAACGCGGACGGTGCTGCCTTCTGCTGAATTTACCGTGCCATAGCGCACCAGCTGGGCCGCTTGACGCAAAATTTCCTGGGGATTTTTGATCTGTGCGCGGCTGTGTGTGTGCGGTAAAAGATGACCGTTAGAGTCATAAACTCTGTCAATCCAGGCTTCGCCAGCGACACGAATTCCTGCTCGCTCGCCTGCATTCAACAATGTTGGACCTGCCGGACCAATCAAAACCAGCCATTTATCGAACTCAGCCACCGCCCGAGCCACGATGAGCGCAATGCGCAAATCAGCCATCATCTGTCTGTAGAGGAAGCCATGCGGGCGAACTTGCGAAATATCGAAGCCGAGCGTACGAGCCAGCCCAGACAGCGCGCCCAATTGGTAGAGAATCGATGCACGCAATTCAGTCGGCGAGAGATGCAACTCTCGTCTTCCGAAGCCTGCCAGGTCCGGATAGCCAATGTGCGCGCCGAGCGTCAAACCGTAGTAGCGTGTTTCTTCCAGAGCCGATTCCATGATGACCGGGTCGCCGGAGTGTGCCCCGCATGCAATATTTGCCGAGGTGACGAAGGGTAGAATTTCATCTTCGCCTGGAATTCTGTAGGGTCCAAAACCCTCACCAATGTTGGTATTGATGTCAATGCCCGTCTGGAAGACCCTCGCAGTGGGTGGCGCGCTTGCCTGCTGGTAATTGTTGGACTTGCCGCCACTGCTGCCGCCGTCGTCCTTGCCACCCCTTCCTCTGCTGTGTCCTCTTTGTCGACGCATTAGCTTGTTCCTTGCGATAACCCCCGGCGCCTTTCGTCGGGTAGGGTACAAATTTTAACAGGAAAGCCAGGTCTGCTCATCTTCCGTAACGATTTTCGAGTCATCGAAGCGAATTTTATTAAAAGAGAGTTCTCAGGGTTTAACCGCTTCACATTTTTCGAGAGACAATTACAATAGACTGCAGAGGTTGTCATTAATGCGCGTAGGTCCTTTCCTTGTTTTGTTGCTTGCGGGCATGTTTATCATGTCCACTGGCGCGGCTTTTGCCGATCAAAACTCGGACGAAATAAAGATGTTGCGATCTCAGGCTGTGGAAGCCCATGTGCGCGGTGACTTTCAACGCGCTCTTGATTACTACGGCAAAGCTCTGCAGACGGCCAAGGGTGCCTATGGCGACAACGCCCCATTTCTTGCCGAAATTTACTATGACATGGGCAGCATGTGTCTCTCCTTCTCAGATTTCAACAAAGCCGAGACTTATTTGAAAGAAACCCTGAGACTAAATCCAAATTCGACCACCGCGCGCTTGCGTTTGGCGGAATTGCTGAGATTACAAAACCGCCCAGATGAAGCGGCAAAGCAAGTTGGAGTCGTCCTTGCAAAACACAGAGAAGACGTGGTGGCACATCATGAACTCGCGCTTGCCTACGATGCAAACCAGGACAATCTTCGCGCGTATAAAGAGTATTCGACTCTGGATCAACTCGTTCAACACGAGCGAGATATTGCTGAAGGCAAGTTTGTGCCGGTGAAGTTTACGATGCCGTTTTTCACTAAGCCGGCTGCTGTGCCGAAGGCTCCGGTAGTTAAGACGCCTGACGATCAGGACAAGAAAGCCGCTGAAGCCGCGAAGAAAAAAGCTGACGCTGATGCGAAGAAAGCCGCAGAAGAAGCGAAGAAAAAGGCAGTGCAGGACAAGAAGAAAGCTGATCTGGATAAGAAGAAATCTGATCAGGACAAGAAGAAATCCGATCAAGAAAAGAAGAAGGCTGCCGATAAGAAAGCTGCTGAAGACAAGAAGAAGGCAGATCAGGAAAAGAAAGCTATTGAGGCACGCAAGAAAGCAGAGCAGGAAAAGAAAGCTATTGAGGCACGCAAGAAAGCAGAGCAGGCTTCTAAGAATGCCAGCGTCAAACCCGCCGAAGAATCCGACAACCTCACCGGCTTGCCTGCCAAACTGCGCAGTAAAGCTGTTCTGCTTACACCTGTAGGAAAGAAGAAACCGGCTAGTGCTGAATCAAGCAGCACTACAACAGCGCCTGCACCTAAGAAACCTGCGCCTGTAAAACCGCCAGCTGAGGAAGATGCAGCCAGCAGCTCCGGTGGAGAAGCGGATGAACCAGAGGCCAAAGCTCCGCCTCCGAAAAAAATTAAGCCAGCTGAGCTTAAGCCCATGGTGCCGAAATCAGAACCTGTAGTCGCAAAACCAAAAGCAGGAAAACATGCTGCTGGTCTCGTGCCTCCGCCACCGCCCTTGGTGCCAACGTATCAGCCCATGGCATTGCCACCGCAGCCGGTGGCGCCAGCGCCGAAACCGAAACCACCTGCTCCGAAAAAAGTCGAAGAAAAACCGAAAGAACAACCAGCCGCTGGCGGCAGCGATAAGCCTGAAGATGAAGACTGGTTGCTAGACTTCGCTGGCACGAAACCTAAAGGCAAGAAGAAGTAACAAGAAGAAGTAAGTAGATTACTCTACTGCGATAGTTGCATCAGAGTTTAAGTGCTCTGGCTTTGTCGACGCTTCTCTTGTGTTCAAGCTGCTCTTAGCTCGCCGGCAAACCCGGGGGCGACCAGCTTTTGCTGGCGAGCTTAAGAATTCAGCTTGCGTGGGATGCGCAATACTTACTTTGCTTCATTGGAGGTAAATATGGGTGTTGGAAAATACTTCGAGTTTTACTGGATATTCCGCGAAGCTCCGCTTTTGAAGCGGTATTTCGCTCATTCGCATTCGTCTGTTTCTGTTACGAACAATTGCAATCGTGGGGATTCTGTGAAGAAAAAAACGAATTCAGTTATTGCGCTTTTTCTGCGTTGGCAGATTCTTTCTGCGCTCTCTTCTTGTTTTCAGCGTATTCTTTTACGGCACCGGAAAGGTTCACAAACTTCGGCGTGAACCAATATTTGCGCATTTCTTTATAAGCTTCGTCGTAATTCCAGCCTTCCTGAGTGACGCGCCAGATGCCGATCATGCAGCCGGTCCTATCTGATCCGTGTGCGCAATGAACAAGAACTTTCCCGTTGGACGGATTTTTTTCGGCTTTCTTGATTGTGCTCAAGAGCGTTGCAACTTGTTTTTTTGTCGGTGCTGCCGACGTCATCACCATCCTTATATATTTGAACCCGAGTTCGGACGCCGCTTCTTTCTCATCGAACTTCTGCTCGGATGGTGCACGCAAATCTATCAGCGTGTTGACTCCCATTTCTTTCAACTTCTTCAAGCCTTCGACTGTCGGCTCGCCACTGCGGTAAAGGAAAGGATGCACCTCATGGAAATTCGGCAAATCCTCAACAGGCTTTTTCGCATGAGCCTCGGCTGTTTTTTGCGGGGTGGCTGTTGAGGTCGTTGTAGCGGCTGCTGGAGTCGCGGATTTAGCAGCGGCAGGCGGCTGCTCGGAGGGGGCGGCGCTTGAAGCGGCTTCCTCGGCGCCGGCTCGTGGCTGCCAGGCGCTCATGCAAAAAAGAAAGGAAATGATGACTCTTTTATTCATTGAATGGCTCTGTCTCTTTGAGATGCAGATTGAATTATCTCGAAACTGGAAACAATCTGCTCTCAATTGTTAGCAGGGCCGTAATCTCGGCGTAGCGGACCTGTTTATGTGTCGGCCATGCCATGCGTCGCCCGTTGATTCAAGCGGGTTTATTAAATCTGATTAATAAACCGTTTTTATTTGAACCTTTTCCGGTCGTCTGACGTTAAAAGGGTAGAACCGAAACAAGCAGTTGAGGGGAATCAAACAGCGAATGGACCTTAGCGGTGACGAGGCCATTTTGGATAATTTCCGGAAGACGCGGGACCCCGCTCTCTTCAAGTCCTTGGTTCGGCGATATCAAAACCGTGTTTATAACGCGGCTTTCAGGATATTGGGTAATGCTGAAGAGGCTGAGGATGTCGTGCAAGATACTTGTATAAAGATTCACCAGAACATCGAGAGTTTCAACAAGAACTCCTCGTTTGCTGCCTGGATTTTTCGCATCGCACACAATTCATGTCTGGACATTGTGCGCACAAGGCAACGCAGAAAAAATCTGCACGCAGCTGCCTTCGATCCACTGGCCGATCTTGATGGTGCCGATGCAAATACAAATGTTGTAAGTCAAGCTGCTGACCCTGGTCCAGGTCCGTCAGAAATGCTTGACTCGCGAGAACAGGGTGCCGTAGTGGCAGAGAAGCTTGCTATGCTTCCAGAGTCACAGCGTGCAGTACTAATTTTGCACGATGTTGAAGGCTTCTCTTATGAGGAAGTCGCCATGATAGTAGGAGAAAAACTCGGCACGGTGCGCTCGCGCATCCACTATGGCAGACAAAAATTGAGAGAGCTGCTTGAACCTTATTATTCTGCTCGCAGTATTTCGCAGGCTTCGAGGTAAGCGCTATGACTGACTCAAACAATTGCGTAAATATCGAAGAACTTCTGGATGCTTTCCTTGATGGAGAGTTGCAGGCCGACGAACGCGCTGCCGTCGAGCAGCACATTGCAAGTTGCTCAAAATGTGCGCGCCAGCTGAAAGAATCAGAACGAATGATCAAAGAGCTGAAAAGCATTCCGGTAAAAACTTCTTCTCGGGAAATCGATTTCAGCTTCTTAAATGAAGCTGCTTCTCCACGCCCGGTTGTTTCTGAGCAGTGCAAACCAATCAACGAGTTGCTCGATGCATATCATGATGGCGAACTGGCTGGAGACGAGAAGAAATCAGTGACGGAGCACCTTGCATCATGTCAGTCTTGCACTAATTCTCTGTCGCAAATTCAGCAACTCGTGCTTGGTATCAAATCAATGCCCATGGCAATGCCGTCTCGCGATATTGTCGAGAGTTTGAATTTCGATCAATATGAGAAGAAGTCGAAGGTGATTCCTTTCTCGCGCAAATTTGGCATTGGCATAGGTGCTGTAGCTGCCGCTGCCGTTGCTCTTGTCGTTGCTTTCAACTCAGGACATGCACCTGCTAACTCCGGGGCGAATCTGGCAAACAACAATGCTCCCAAGGCTCGAGTTGTTCAGCAGGGACAGCAAGAAGCCCCATCAATTGCTTCAAATAATACCGAACCGAAGACGCCAGAGCAGCAAAATGAAAATCCAGAAAAAGTGCAATCTCAATCTAGCGAGAACATTGCCGAGAATGTGCCGGAACTCAAAAATGGGAAGGGTGACGCAGGACAAACGGGATTGCTAGCCAGCAAACCCGCGGACAACGGTGCAAGTGTTAAACAAGAAGTTCTCAAAATCGAGCCGCAAAAACAAAGCGACACGCTTAACGAAGTTGCTACAATACCTGACGCCGGTAGCATGCTTGGAGCCGATGCGCTGGGAATTGGAACTGATGAGGATGGACTATATGACATTAAAATCTAATCTCATCAATCATCACATCCTGCGCTTTGTTCAGAGCCCAAATGCAGCTAAATCCCTGGGAGCGCCGCCTTCCAGGCGGCTTCTATACATTGGGCTCGTAGTCCTTTCTTTAGCCATCACATTACCAGTTAGCAATTCTCCGGCCGATGCGGATAACGTCCGCTACAAGGTTATTGCCCAGGCAAACGCCGACGATAACAACGACGACCGCATGAAGTTTCGGAAAGAAACTCAGAGCGACGACAACTCCGCCAACGAATCAGCCCGCGCGCGCCGCTTGCGTGAGTGGAAAGAGCGCATGCGCCAGAATGCCACCGGTGGTAGTGCCGACGAATCCGATATGCCCGGCTGGAAAATGCGCCAACGCATGCAAGGGCAGGGCGGCGAATTTCCCTTCCGTGGGGGCGATGGACCTGGACGTCAGTTCCGTGGTGGCGGGGATGGAGGTCCCGGCGGACCTGGCGGTGGTCCCGGTGGATTCGGCGGTGGTCCTGGCGGACCAGGCGCTGAGGACATGTCATTTCGACGCCGAGGACAGGGCGGCTTTCAACCGGGAATGATGCAAAACTTCCGCGCAGGTGGTGCTGGCATGGGCCGCGGACAAGCTGGTTTCGGTGGTCACGCGCTCGATCTCACACCTCTTTCACTGAGTGATGAGCAAAAAGAAAAAATCAAAGCGATGCGCGAACAGACAAGAGGGCGCATCAAAGAATTGCGCAAAGGTGTTAATGACAAACAGAATGAAATGAAAGCGTTGTTGTTTAATCCAGATGCCAGCGAATCTCAAATAAGAGCGGCGCGCGCCAGCTTGCGCAAATTGCAAGATCAAATGGATGAAACCAACATGAACGATCTTCTTTCCATTCGCGCAATGCTGACACCAGAGCAGAAAAAGCGTTTACCTGAGTGTATGCCTGGCAGAAATAATACTGCCAATGGTGCAGGTCCCGGATTCGGACCCGGCGGACCAGGCTTCGGCGGTCCCGGTGGTCCAGGTGGACCCGGCTTCGGCCCACCCGGAGGACCTGGTGGTCCCGATGGACAGGTCGGCATGTTTCCGCATCCACCAGGACCCGGCGGTTTCGCCGATGCCGGCAACGAATCAACCATGAAAAGACGCTTCAACCGCGACCGCTCACGCAAAACACTGGAAGCCGAAAACGATAACGCAACATCTAAATAAGCTTGCATCGATTATCGGTTTTCTGTTGTGAAAACGATTCTTCGCTGCATACGCTAATTCTTGTTGTTCAGCTTTGCTTTGTCTGCGCAAATCCGCATGCGCAGATCCGCAAGGCTGAAAAGCTTGTCTTTACAGGGCTTCTGCCGCTGCATAGGTTTTAGCACTGACGAAGATCCTTTCGGGAAAGCGCAATAAAGTCGAGAGTTATAGCATTTCACGAAGGAATATTTGCCGATATTTTTATAGACCTCTCCAAACTACGATGCTATCAATCTGAAAAACAGAGATTGGAGTGGGCAACAAGCTGGAGAGAAGGACAATGAGCGAGAATACCAAAGACACACACGAGAAGTCACAGAAGGCAGAAGGCGCTGAAGGAAACGTTACTAAAGCATTTCATGATGAACTAGCAAGCGGCCGCGATGCCTATCGCGATAGCGCACCGGCTTCCGGGTCTACCCAAGCTTCCAGTGATGCCGCGAAAGGATGCGCTTCTCTTCCGGGTCTCGAAATTGGAGGTGTGTCCAGCGGTGCCGGCGCAGCATTGAAAGATGCTCTCGGCGCAAGTGCCGGTGGCAAGCAGTCAATCGAAGCTCTCAAAGATGCAGGAAAAACCACCAGTGGTGGAGCGCTCAAGGGAGTTGGAGAAGCAGTCCAGGGTGCCGGTGACATTCCACGTGAGGGCGGTTCGCCGAAGGATTTTGCAGATGCAACAGACCTTTCAAAAGACAAAACTTCTTCCGGCGATCAAAGCCAGGAGAGCAAACAGCCCTGGGAAATCAGCAAAGACCTCGTCGATGCAGTGAAAAATGGCAAACCGCTTGATCAAGTTCAGAAGGAAATTTCGGACTACATACAAAAGATGATGGCGTCAGGATTGTCCGAATTTGAGATGCGCAACTGGGTAGGTAAGCTCAGCAATGAGTTATCAGCCCGCCATACCGGACTGACTGATGCAAATGGCAATCCCATGGATCTCGCCGTCCGTTTGGGCGGTGATGGAAAAGACAGGTTTGGTGTCTACATCATTGCAAATGAAATGACAAAGAACGAAAAAGTACTTTCTCAATTCGACGTAAAGCGCGATGCTGCGGCAGCGAATCCGCAGGACAAGACGGCGGAAAATAAAGAACCCTATCAAATTGCCAAAGACCTGGCCGAATCATTGAAGAATGGTGGTTCGCTTGAACAATTCCAGAAAGATATCGCCGGCTACATTCAGAAAATGATGGCTGCCGGTATGTCCGAATTCGACATGCGCACATGGGTCGGAAACATTGGTAATGCAATGCGTGATGCACTCAGAGGCGCAAAGGACAGCAACGGAAAACCGCTCGATTATGCCATCATGATGAGCGGCGATGGCAAGGACGGATTTACCGTTCACCTGATTCGCGATGTTTTCACAAAGAGCGAGGAAGAATTGAATCGCTTCTACGTTCCACGTAAATAAAGCTTAGACAACTGATGAGCAACACGGGCGATGCATGGCGTCGCCCGTTTCTTATTGCCTTCTCGGCAAATCAGGTTGCCTGGGCGGAATGGCACTATTTCCCGGCGGTGCCACCATCGTCGGATCTGGTGTTGTGCCGGACGGATTTGGATTCGGATTTGTTAGACTCGCCCATTTGTCCTGCGCAATTTTGGACCACGGATAGTATTTCAAAATCTCCTTCAATGTATCTTTTTCAGCTTGCACATCGCCAAATGTTTCGCATAGCTTGATGCGATACCATAACGCCTGCCAGTTCGATGGTTCGAGGAAGAGTGCCTTATCTATGTAATAGCGCATATTTCCATACTGGTGATTTTTGTTCAAAAATACGGCGTAATCAACCATAACCTGTGGATCTTGCGGTGCAAATTGCGCGGCACCTTGCAACGACTGCTCGGCTTCTTGCAACTGACCGTTGTCCATGTAGAGAAGCGCCCAATCGGCGAGAATTCGTCCTTCTATTTCACGGTCTTCCATTTTATGTGCAAGATCTTGCGCCTTGGAAAAATACTCGTATGCAACGCGTGCTTGCTCCGGTCTGCCCAGATCTTTTGCCATAATTCGACGCAGGTTGCCGAGTCTTCCCCAGATGCGTGCTTGTTGTTTTGGATCACCTAAGAACTGAACCTTGTTCAACGCAGATTGATATGCTTGCTCCGCCGCACGAAAATCACGATAGACGTTCAATTTGCTGTCGCCTGTGGAAACTAGCGATTCCAGTTGCTGACGCGATGCAAGCAGTGGGTTCGCCTGCACGATAAGCTGGCGCATGCGGTAATCGAGAGTCAGGGTGAAATTCTGCCAAAATGGATTTCCGAGTATGCCAGTGTTTGATGTGACGATTCCTTTCTTGCTTGGATCCACATCAGCTGAATAAGTGAAGCTGACATCACGCACGTTTGCTGTGCCCAGTTTCACGGAAGCAATTTGTACGGTTCCCAGTTTTACCGATCTGCCATCTACGCCAACGCCTTCTGTATAGTGGATGGATTGCCCGGTCTGGTATTTCTTACCCAGCGCAGTCGGCAAGTTGTTGAATGCGGCACCCGTATCAACGAGACATTCAACATTGTCTTTTCCATTCAGCTGAATTTTGCACAGAGGTCCTTTGCGATCTACAAAAGGAACGATGATTGCACCGGCCGGTGCTTTGTATGTTACATAATCCCTAAAAGTAATTTGTGATTTGCCATAGTCAATGCTCACCGCAAATCTATTCAAAACGTTCGTGCCTAGCACACCCGCAATTGGCTTACCGAGCTGCCGCGCGTGCGCCGACAGATCCACAATCACAGCCTGGACACCTGGTATTTGCAGCTCACCAATTTGCAATTTTGGAACTTCTGTTGTCATTCCATACAAAGTTCCGGCGGCAGCGTTCATACGCATACCTGTTTGTTTATCCAGCAAATTTTCCGCAGCTAAGCGTCGGTCTATTAATGTTTGATTCGCGCCGGTGTCAAAAAGGAAATCCAGCGGTTCGCCATCATTTATTCGCGCTTTTACCAATACCTCTTTGTGGGAGAACAACATCGGCACTGTAATTGCTTTGTCCAGCCGAACTTCATTGGGGCGATCTGGACGGCGGAACTGTTCGTCATCATTTATAGAACCAAGTTCCACCGATTGCAAATCTGTTTCCAGAGTTGCGGTGTCGTTTACCGATTGAATTAATTTGAAAGGAACCAGCGTACCGCCGGAAGGTCTGTATTCCTCGTAATCAATGGTAATGGTGGCGGTGGTCTTGCTTTCGACATCCGTTGCCGGATAGCTCAGCGCGATTATCAAATAATTCTTCTTATCAATAAAAATGGTAGTGGCAGGGTTTCCCGTGCGCGCAACTTCAATTGCATATACAGGAATCGCTTTGTAGAGTGTGCTTCCTTTCAATGAAAAAGTAAAACCCGGATCGCCATAGTGAGTAAGCACTCCCGGCTCTCGATCCACTTCTCGCGAGAGGATGGCTGTCTCATCGCTGGTTAGATCTCTCACACTCTTGCCTTCCATCTTCCAGGCGCGCAAGCCATCATATACGGTGCTTGTCCAGCCACCATCAGATTCAACATCAAGACGCAAACCGCCGGTTTTTCTCAGCGCGCGAAAGCGGCTTGTCTTCACCTGCCCCGAGGTATCATTCAGTATTTTTTGCTCACCGGTAGACAAACTATTGTTGCTCATTTTGGCAAGTGATTCTTTGCCGCCGTAAGCAAGGAAGACTTTATTGATCAAAGTGTCCAGTTCTTTCTCCGCTGATTCTGCAACATTATCCGCCGCAAACACCAGCGAGGCATCTCCCCTCTTAATATCAAGCTTCTTGTCCACCCCCGGGAGCGCCGCCTGCCAGGCGGCTTTTAGATCCATCGGCAATAGCAAAGAAAAAGCGTCCCCAAAAACAAACGCCAGCAAAACCGACAGGCATGCAGCCAGTTTTAAACAAACTTTTCGCAATGTGCTGGCATCTTTCGTCAGAGAATGATTTACCTGGCTAGGGCTGGTGAACACTGTCCTTTTTCTGGCAGATTGATTTCCTGCATATCTCTGATTAAATCAAAAATTTGCACGCATTGCTTCAGCAAATCGCGAACCTGTGCCAGCGGAATTTGCGTCGCGGCATCGCTTTTGGCTTCATCCGGATTGGGATGGACTTCCATGAAAAGTCCGTCGCAGCCAGCAGCCAGCGCAGCTCGTGTTAACTGTGGAATGAATTTGCGGTCACCGCCAGAAATACCACCCGCGGCGCTGGGTAATTGAACGCTGTGCGTGGCGTCGAATATCAATGGAACGCCTGCACCTTGTATCATCGGGATGCCGCGGTAGTCAACGACGAGGTTGTTGTAGCCGAAGCTGCTGCCACGCTCTGTCACTGTTACGTTTGTATTGCCGCACTCGGTGACTTTTTTGACACTATGAATAATGTCGAGAGGAGCGACGAACTGCCCCTTCTTTATGTTTATGGCTTTGCCGGTTTTGGCTGCGGCACAGACGAGATCTGTCTGGCGGCAGAGGAACGCAGGTATCTGAATGACGTCAAGAACCTCTCCTGCTGCTGCGCACTGCGCTTCTTCGTGAACATCGCTCAGCACAGGCACGCCCAATTTCTGTTTCATTTCGGCCAGCATTTCGAGTCCTTTTGTCAATCCAGGACCGCGGAATGAGTTGTAGGATGTGCGATTGGCTTTGTCAAAACTCGCTTTGAAGATGTAGCTGATACCCAGCTCTTTACAAATGTCTTTCAGTTGCGAGCCAGTCGTATGGATTTGCTCCCATGACTCGATGACGCAAGGACCAGCAATCAACACAAGCTTTTTCTTGTCGCCGATGTTTATGTTTCCTAATTGGACTGTCAAAGTAGTGACCTCTCATTAATTCAATGCGCTCATTCTATCAACATATGTTTTCCAGCTTAAGGCGCTTTGCTTAAGCGCTGTACAATTCCATGTCTACACAAGATAGTCGAAATTTAATTCTGCATGTATCAGATTGACAAGAAAGGAATCCGCCTCTCGGTGCACGCCCAGCCAGGAGCATCGAAGTCCGAACTCGCCGGTATGCACGCAGATGCGCTGAAAATTCGAATTGCGGCAAGAGCTGAAGATGGCGCTGCCAATAAAGCAATTTGCAGTTTTCTGGCTGAAGTTTTCGATGTGCCTAAAACATCTGTAAGCATTCTGCGCGGTGCAAGTTCAAGGCAGAAAACCATTCTGATTGAAGGCGACAGCTACAAACTGGCAAAAATCTTGCAAAGTCTGACAATATGAAGCTGGCTCTTTTCAAAGATCTTCTGCTAGGGGCGCTCACGGGTGCCCATTGAGATCCGTTTTTCGAAGGGAGCCCGTGAGGTGCCCCTAGCAGAACTGTGTAATCGCATGTGCCGCTATTTGAAAAATGGCACTTGTTTAAACTAAAGACAGTCAGATTATTTGAACTTTTTCCCTGGCAATTACGTCCATACATTGTTGACTGTCTCAGGGAACCCTTTCATGGATATCATTATCTGGTCAGCATTTCTGCCAGTGTTAGTGCTCATATTCATCATGTTGTATGACACTTTAGATCAGATTCGCAAAGAGTATCGCGAACGTAGCTTTCATCGTGGTCCTAGATTTTTCACCAACCGGTAAACAGTGCTACCCGCTCTTTGACTTATCGGCATAACGAGCCCGAGTCTAATTGCTTCTGCCAGCATCGGGCGCAGCGTTTTAATCTTCTTGACCTGTCTTGGTCCCCCTGCCATTTCCGGCAAGGTCATTCCCAGCGGATTCTTTTCCAGCAAGCGCAATACCTTGTTTTCCGGAACTTTGTCCGGCTTTGTTTTTTCGGCAAAAACCATACGAGGCAGAGGTTTTTCTTCCTGCTCGATTTCTTCGATTTCGTCTTCTTCGGACACCGTGTGATTCCTTTAGCTTTTCACATTATAAAAGCTTCGCGGCACGGTGGATCAATGGCAAGGTCGGAAATGCAGACTGGCTCTTACTATTTGTAGGGGCCCCGATGCCGTTGCCTCGACTTCGCTCGCCAACGGGTCCTCATCGGCAAGCGTCGCCCGGCGACAAGTCAAGTGATTTGCCCTCAATTTCCGGAAACTTTCACCCGCTGACCAAAAAGCCCTTGTGATAAAGGCAGTTTAGTTCGTAGTTCTTAACTCAAGAATAGTTACGGATTGAATTCTAAGGAGTGGTATTTGATTTATCCACTTGATATAGTCCTGAGTGCTTTGGGGCCCATGGGTGTCACGAGCATAAGCAGAATGCTTTCTACTGTTGAAGCCAGCCTGCAGTTCGCCTAACATAACCCGTCGCAAAAGCAGTCCTGTTGAAAACCTGAAGAGGGAGATTTCGTGAGCGTAGGTTCCTTTGTTCTGATGCTGCATAGCCATCTGCCGTACTATCGCAAGGCTGGCATGTGGCCATTCGGTGAAGAAAGCCTCTATGAGTGCATGGCCGAAACCTACATTCCTTTGCTCAACATGATCGGCGAACTTTACGACGAAGGCGTGCTCGCAAAACTCACCGTTGGCATTACACCAATTCTTTCCGAGCAACTCTCAGATCCTTACTTGAAAAACGGATTCGAAAAGTGGTTGAGCGGCCGCATCGAAGCTGCAAGCAAAGATGAAGAGCGTTACAGCCCACTCGGTGAAAGCCCGGATATGAACCGCTTGCAACTGGCAAGGTTCTATCTGAATTGGTTCCAAAAAATTCTTTCTGATTTCCAGAACACCTGGGGTCGCGATATTTGTGCCGGCTTCAAGAAATACCAGGATCTTGGCGCCATCGAAATCACCACATCCGCGGCGACTCACTGTTTCTCGCCCTTGCTGGCAACTGATGCTTCGCTTTATCTTCAGTATCAGACAGGTGTTGATTCCTATCGCAGACATTTCGGTCGTGATCCTAAAGGCGTTTGGTTACCTGAATGCGCCTACAGACCCGCAACGGAAGAACGCCCCGGAATTGGCAAATGGTTGCATCAAGTTGGTCTGAAATACTTTTTCACCGAATCCGACGTTATCAAAGGCGGACAAACGCATGAGATGAGACGCGTTTTCGGAGCCTACGGCAACATTGAATACATCCCGGCAGCATCGCGCCCGGAAACAGGGCTCGACACTTTCGAAGCGTTCTGGTTGAAGGAATATCCGGTTGCTGTAATGGGACGTCACCACGAAGCCGGCTATCAGGTCTGGTCTGCAGACAACGGATATCCAGGCGACGGCAATTTCCGCGAGTTCCACAAGAAAGATGATCGCTCAGGTTTGCACTACTGGCGATTAACATCGAAGACAACGGACCTCGGCTTCAAAGAACTCTACAATCCCGATGTTGCCATGGAGCGCGTGCGCGAGAATTCCGATCATTATGTCGGAGTGATACAGCAAGCGCTTACCGATCACCTGCGCGCCACAGGCCAACCTGGTCTTGTAATGTGCAGCTTCGACACCGAATTGTTCGGTCACTGGTGGTTCGAAGGAATCACTTTCATCAAAGAAGTGATCAAGAAATTGAGAACCTACACCGCAGTGACGATGCGCACGGCTTCTGAATATCTTGAGCAACAGCCGCCGACACGCGCGATTGAATTGCCCGAATCATCATGGGGTGCTGGTGGACATTATCAAGTCTGGTTCAACAATGAAACAGAATGGATGTGGCCGATTATCCACAACGCGGAAGAAATTCTTGAAGATCAGGTGCGCCAGCATCAGGGCGAAGTCGGTGCGACATTGCGCGCTCTCAAAGAAGCCGCACGCGAATTATTGTTGCTTGAGTCAAGCGACTGGCCTTTCTTGATCACGACAGGACAGGCAAAACAGTATGCAATTCAGCGATTCAATGAGCACCATCATCGCTTCCAGGAATTGACTGAAATGATAAAGAGCAATGCTGTTAACGAAGCAAGAGTTGCTGAAATCGAGGAAGTAGACAACTGCTTCCCTGATATTGATGTGAATTGCTTGCTCTTCGAAGACCGGGAAACCCAAAAAGTAAAGTAACTCGTTAATGCGCCGAACCAAGATTGTTGCGACCGTCGGACCTGCCACCAACGATCGAGAAATGCTCGAACTGCTTGTTGAAGCAGGAATGGATATAGCCAGAATCAACTGCTCGCACGCGGAACATGCGACTGTGCAGAGAGTTATTGAAGATCTGCGCGATATTTCTGAAGACACCGGCAAGCCGGTTGGGATTTTGTTGGACCTCTCTGGTCCGAAGATTCGCACAGGCATGATGAAAGATGGCGTACCGGTGAGATTGTTTGCCGGGCAGAAGTTTGTTTTGACCAGTCGCAAGATTGAAGGTAACTCGCAAATAGTAAGCACGAATTATCACAAGCTTGCACTTGAAGTGCGAGTGACCGACACGATTTTGCTTGACGATGGATTGATTGAACTGAGCGTGCTGGACACAACGGAGACAGATGTTATCTGTGAAGTTGTGAACGGTGGGTTGTTGAAGAACAAGAAAGGCATCAACTTGCCTGGCGTTCGTCTTTCAATTCCGGCTATTACGGATAAGGATAAAGTCGATCTTGAGTTTGGCTTGAAAAACGAAGTCGATTTTGTTGCGCTTTCATTCGTGCGAGACCCTGATGATGTGCACTATTTGCGCCAGTTGATCGGTGACCATTGGCCGCCAGTTTCAATTATCGCTAAATTGGAAAAGCCCGAAGCTCTTGAACACTTGGATGAAATTCTAGATGCCGCAGATGGTGTCATGATTGCCCGCGGTGATCTTGGGGTGGAACTGCCGCCAGAAAAAGTTCCAGCCGCGCAAAAACTGATTACCAAAAAAGCTAACGCAGTCGGCAAGCCGGTTATCACAGCGACACAGATGCTCGAGTCTATGATTGAGAATCCGCGTCCAACTCGTGCGGAAGCATCCGACGTTGCAAATGCAATTTTTGATGGAACTGATGCGATTATGCTTTCTGGTGAATCGGCATCCGGAAAGTATCCAATCGAGTCCGTAAAAATGATGGGACGTATCGCCAGCACCGCCGAAGGCAGTGTTGATTACGGCGAGTTGCACAAGCACCCTACGCCTACTTCAGCGCACGCGATCGCGCACGCCGCATGCGCAATGGCTGTGGATATGAAAGCAAAAGCCGTCGCCGCATTTACTAAAACCGGATCGACTGCTCGTTTGATTTCCCAATTCCGTCCACCAACAACTGTAATTGCGCTTACGCAACATCAACACGTGTACAGGCAAATGGCATTGATCTGGGGCGTAATCCCCGTCATGCTCACCGAAGTTCGCGATTCCGAAAGCACACTGGCACTCGTGGAAGAAACCTTGTTGAAACGCGGCTACGTCTCCCCCGGCGACTCCATGATCATCACCGGTGGTCTCCCCATCGCCGCCCGCGGAGCCGCAAACTTCGTCAAACTTTCCGTAATCCCAAACAAACCCGCCACCCGCTACCGAGAATTCAGAGGCATTTAGCAATCAATCCTGCCAGTAATGGCGTATGTCCAATCCCGGAATGAGCTATGTTGTTCGGCTCGTCACTTGCAAGAAATTTGACCCTGGCTTTTGCCGGACTTGCCTTGATTGAATCAGTCTTTTTTGGAGTGATTTGCGCTCAGATAATTGATGCGGAGAAGCTTGCAAATAAAGAATTACGTCTGGTGGAAGCTTCCGAGTCTTTGACCAAAGCTTCCATGGCTGCCGTGCACATGTGGAGCAACCGCGCTGATGCAATTTATACATATAAGCGCAATGAATCACTTGCAAAATATGACTCATACAAGGCTGATTTGCGAAAGTATGCCAATGTCGGCGCCAGGCAATTAGAGAGTATTGGTATCGAAAAGTCGCGCATGGCACGACTTAGGGCGCGCGTGGAAGAGCTTATTAAAACGGCTGATGACACATTGAATGTGCCTCCTGAAAAGTCGGAGGAGAGGGAGGATGCCTACCAGGATGCAGGCAGCAGCTGTGCGACATGTCTATTACAGGAAATGCGCCATATCCACAAAATCGCCTCGAAAAGACATTATGCAAGCGTCGAACAGACAAAGGATTCTCCAATTACTTTGCTTTATATTGCACTGGCAGCCAATGTCGTTTGGATTCTTCTGATTGCTTTTCTTGTGGAATCTCGGGTGATTGCTCCTATCAAAAAACTCGCTTCGGGTTGCGAGCAAATCAAGCAGAAAAAGGTACTTAAATTTGAACGCGCACCTTCCGCAAGTTCGGAAATCGCTGCTTTGCAGACTGCTTTCCATGATATGTCGGTACTTATAGCCGAAGAGGAGCAACGACGTACAAATTACCAGGAGTTATTTCAGGAAGTTCAAACTACCGCACTTGTAAAAGTAAGCCGGTATGTTGAAAAATTAGGCGTTTCCGAAAGGCTCAGCGCACTGGCGCACAAGAGATTGACCAGCATTGGAAAAAATATTTCCACGGTTATTAGCTTGCTGCATTCAATGACAGAAGATTTGAATCAGCCCTTTGAGGGACAGATGAAATTGAAATTCACAGTGTGCAGCTCAGGGAAGCTGGTGCAAGATTGCCTTGCTTCTGTTGATGCACTTCTGCAGAAGAGACGAATTAGCGTCGTCGTGGAGTCGATAGAGACTGAGCTCTCTCTGGATAACGTATTAATTGGTAGAGTTCTAACAAATCTTATTTCCAATGCAATCAAATATTCAGCCGATGGTGGTCAAATAGTACTGAGCGTAGGACGCACCGATGAAGCAGAAATACGTTTCGCTGTGAGGGATTTTGGACCGGGTATTTCTGCGCAAGATCAGAGCAAGTTGTTCAAGAAATTTGCTCAGACAAAGGCGGCGGACGGAACCAGTCGGGATGGCACCGGTTTGGGTCTCAAAATAAGCAAAGAGATTATCGAATCACATGGCGGAAAGATAGGATGTGACAGCGCGCCTGGAGAGGGCAGTTGCTTCTGGTTTACACTTCCTCTGGCAAGGATAGCATCAACTAATACCAGTGACACCCACACGAAACAGCCGTCAGCGGGAACTCAAAGAAGCGGCAGTATCAAGACCAAATTGATGGCAGTTCTTTTTGTCTTTCTTGCAATTCAAGCGTGCGTATTCGTGTATTTGCAGAACCGTTTGAGTGAGTCGGCCTTACGTGCACCTCAACTCGTTAAAGAAAAGGAAACGTTGCTTGATACTGAAGAGCTATTCGCGTTGTTTTACGCGTGGGGAAAGGCGACGGATGTAGCGATACGGAAATCTGATGCGTTTGCGGCAGTCAAAGTAGTACCTATGCTTGATGAGCAATGCAAGAAATCCGAATACATACTATCGGAACTTGAGTTTGGCAGCCCTTTGCAAGCTGAGCTGAGGATTATTTTGCAAGAGCTGCAATATTTGCGCACTCTCGCTCACTACTCAATGATGCACCTGGATGAACTGAAAAATAACTTGCAGAGCCTTTCGGAACAAGCTAGATCGAGATCATACCGAATTGAAGTTTCGCTATTACGCATGCTTGAAATTGAAGAGCAGAAATTTCAAGTTTCATTTCGCTGGTCTCAAAAGATTCGTTCCGAAATTGTCCTTGTCTTGATACTTGCGGCAGCTGTTGATTTGATTGTTGTCCTTGCAGCATCTGTAATTGGCTTGAGAATTGCCGGTCGAATAGACTTGCTGAAAAATAAGGCAGGTAAATTGGCCCTGGGTCAGGAACTGACTCAAAGTTTTCAGGGCAATGATGAACTTAGCTTTCTTGATAATCGCCTTTGCGCTGCTGCTGCAACTGTAAGAGAGTCTAAGCTGCGAAAACAGGAACTAATGGCTGTTATCAGTCACGATTTGCGAACACCCCTGACGTCAATTCTGGGCGGTCTGGAGCTCATATCACAGGGAGTTACTGGGCAATTAGATGAGATAGATTCCGAGCTGGCTAAAGAATCTGAACTTGAGTTAAAAAAAATACTTTCTCAGATCAACGACTTGTTATTGATTGAGAAAATCGATTCCGGCACTTTTGAACTTGAACTCGAACGTGTATCTGTATGCGACTTCATTAATGAGTCAGTGAAGTCCCAGGAATCAGCCCTCGTGGCAAAAGCGATTCAGTGCGAACAACAGTTGAATTTATGTCGAGAATTGAGTGTCTGTGCTTCCACAAAATTGCTAGCACGTTTATTTGATATCGTGTTAAACAATGCGATTCAAGCAACGCCCGAGAAAGGAGTTATTTCCATAACTTGCGCACGCGCTGAAAGCAATGTAGTGATAGATTTCGCTGACACGGGGGCGGGCATTGACGCAAGTCTTCTTGCACATGTTTTTGAACGTTTTCGCGTAGTTAATGGTAAACCACTGGCAGGGCTCGGGATGCCTTTAGCGCTGCGAATATGCCGTCTGCATTCGGGTTCAATTTCAATTAAGTCAAGCGGTATCCGTGGAACTATTGTTGAAATAGAACTACCTTTGGTATGACTTAGTCCAAAACAGTTTTTTGCTGGAGCGCTTATATTTGCCTACCGGTGTGATCGATCTATTGAGGATAACCCCAGGCCTCTGGAGCATCGCTCCTGTGCCCAGTGGTTAGCCCTGCTCCGGTCCCCATCATTCCCGCCTCAATACGATGCGATTCATCGAATCCATTATATGGTGGCAGCCCATTTGTTCCTTCATCGCCATAAATCGCATCGTTCATACCTGAATCACGAACAAGACTGGTAAGCTGAGTTGGAGGCAGCACAATTAGCCCCATCTGACGCGCGGCAAAATTGCCCGGCGCAATTGGAGTGCCCGCAAATGGTGCGCCCGTCACCGCACCGCTTTGTCCCCATGGTCCAGCGATAACGCTAGGCGTTCCCCATAAGCGGGGACCATTAGGAGAGAACGCTCCCTGTCTACTGGTATACCGGGTTTGCCCTTGTGCAGCTGTGCGGTGATGTCCAGGGCTTGATACCTGGCGATAATCACGGTTCGTCTGTGTACTGCGTCCGTTACTTTGCCCGCCTTGCTTGCCAGTATTCGCTGTGGAGTTCAGTGCGCTTTGTGCATCGGCTGGGATGCAAACGGCAAACAAAGAGCAAATAAGTGCTGTAGTAATTGCTGTTTTCACAATGGTCACCCGTTCTAACTTAGTTATTTCAAGAACTTACTAAGAACGAGCCGAACATATCCGGAAGGCAATGTTTATTTTGTGAGTATTTATTGTGCACTTCTCGTGAAAATAACCTCAGAAGATAGCCGCCTGCTAAGTCAAGTCGCAAACCAACATTCGATTGCGTTTATGCTTTGCGTGCAGCATTGTTGCCTTCAGCGAAAGAATCGGTATTGCAAGATCTGGACCGTAGTACATTATCGATTGGCAAGCTGTGTAGGCTCTTCTTGTCTGGTAGACAAATGCAGTCGTTTGAACCAGGCGAGATACTGTATGAAGCGACATCATGTGATTCATAATCACGCTCAAGGATTTGACATTGTGCATAGGTGCAGATTATCTTTAGGGTATGTGATTTTAGAGATCTAGTAGACGACCTATCTGTGTTTCGCAAGCTCATATCACAGTTGTTTATTCTGGTCCTTCTCTGGACCAGCACTTTTCTGCATGACATTTTTAGTCCCCAATTGCACTTGCCTGCTCTAGGTCAGATGCAAAATTCCGTCTCGTCTTGCGGTGCAGCAGAAAGCTGCCCTGCTGATCGACTCTCGCATTGCCATCAACCGGCGAGTTTAAGCAATCTTGATCTAGAGAAAATTATTCCGAAACTCCTGGTTCTTTTTGTTGCAGTTGCACTTTGGCTGCTGCAAGGGGTTTTGGAGAAAACCTATATCCCGAATCATAGGCGCCAGTTTTTTATACCGATCCACGTGCCGCGATTTATTGAGTTGCGGACCTTATTAATTTAACTCCTGGACGACGCAAACCTCTGTATCTAATGGTTTAGCTTACGGCTAGGAGTTTCGACATGCAAAAATTTTTGTTCGGCGCCGTAATTGCGGCGCAGGCGGTTCTGCTGCTTTCGGGCTGTTCAGAGAAGTCTGAAAGCCCTCGAGCACAAGCGTCATCCATGCAGCCAGTATTAGGTGTTGATAAGAATACTCTGCGACTTTCTGCGCGTCAGGTCAGTCATGGACAAATCGAAACTAAGAAGATTCGCTTCGGTGCTTTGGAAAAAAGCTCCGAATTTTCTTCAGTTGTAGAGGCGCCCTCCGACAAAATAGGAATCGTGTCACCGCAGATTAATGGAATTGTCACGCGTGTGCTTGTTGATGTGGGTGACCAGGTAAGCAAAGGGCAGGTTCTTTTTTATATAAGTAGCCCCGATTTGGCTGATGCTCAGGCGTCCTACTTTCACGCTGTATCAAAATTTCAAGAATGTCGTTCGCAATCAACTCTAATAAAAACTCGGCTTGAGCTAGCACGAAAGGACGTTGAGAGATACAACACTCTCGTTAGCGAGGGTATTTCAGCTAGACGGGATTTCGAGGCCGCGCAAGTCCGTGAGGCTAACACAAATTCAGAATTGCTTGCCACGGAGGCGGCGGCAACCGCAGCAGAGGCACAATTGAACGCAGCAAAAGTCCGACTCGCCGCGTTAGGTATGGCAGAGCCGAAGACTAAACCTACTGAATTTACGGCTGATCTACCGTTGATCAGCCCGGCTTCAGGAGTCATAGTTCAACGAAATATTTCACCAGGTCAGTCCGTAGGTCCTTCTAGCACGCCGAACCAAACTAACAAGCCATTTATTTCAATTGCAAATCTTGAGAAAGTTTGGGTCATGCTTGAAGTTCCTCAATCGCAGGTTTCTGAGCTTCGCTTAGGAGACCTGGTCAAATTTCGAAGCGAGATTGTGCCTAAGAAAATTTTTGAAGGGAGAGTCACTCGTCTCGGCGAAAACGTTGACCCAGTATCCCACTGTTTCCAGGTAAGAACTGAAATAGATAATGAGGGCGGTCTGTTGAAGCCAGGCACTCTAGTAATTGCAACAGTAAACGCCGTGCACCAAAAATCCGGACTGCTCGTTCCAAAAAGCGCAATTCAAAATATAGACGGTACAGATTATTTGTTCAGTCAGACAGGAACGGGACAATTTAAAAAAATTCCAGTAACCATATTGTCCAGTAACGGACCGGACATGCTCATTCAAGGAAAAGTCGGCTCTGGAGATTCTGTTGTGACAAATGGCGCCTTCTTTTTGAAAACCGAAATAGTAAAAGCAAGCATGGGGGCGGGGCAATGAGCAGTCTCTATTTTGGGCCAATAGAGTCAATAGTAGTTTGGGCATTGAACAAGCGAGTGCTGGTGCTTGCTGCTGCCTGCATGTTTTCTGGCTTCGGTATCTGGTCATTTCTAACCATGCATGTTGATGCTGTTCCCGATATTTCCAATATTCAAGTCACAGTCACAGCAAATGCAAGAGGTTTTGCTCCAGCCGAAATCGAGCAGTACATCACATATCCGATAGAACTTGCTCTCCAGAGTGTTCCTCGCCTCCACCAACAACGGTCGATTTCGAAGTACGCGCTATCTCAAATAACTGCTGTGTTTGATGATGGAACTGATATTTACTGGGCTAGGCAACAAGTCAATGAGAGGCTTAAAGGCGCACAGGAGCAAATGCCTCCGGGAGCGGAAGTGAAAGTTGCCCTCGGGCCAATTGCCACTGGCTTGGGCGAAATTTTTCAATTTGAAGTGACGGGACCGGGATATTCTTTAATGCAGCTAAGAGACATTCTTGATTGGCAAGTTATCCCCGCTTTAAAAACAGTGCCTGGAATTGATGAGGTGCAATCGATGGGTGGAGAGGCTAAAGAATATCAAGTCTGTCTTATTCCCGAAAGGCTGCATGGCTATCGAATTACGCCTGTGGAAATCATGACGGCTTTGTCCAAGAGTAACGCGAATGCAGGTGGCGGCTACATTGTTGAGAGTTCAGATCAGCAGCTTATTAGAGCTGAATCAATGCTTCGCAACGTCAGCGATATTGAAAACGTGGTGATTAGACGCGACCCTCGAGGTGTTCTTCGCGTCAAAGACATAGCAAAAGTCAAAGTTGGTTTTCGCTTGCGGCAGAGCGTTGTTACCAGCAATGGCCGTGGCGAGACTGTAGTCGGAGTGGTGGTCATGCGAAAAGGTGAAAACTCTCGGGAAATGGTCGAACTTGTGCGTAGAAAACTTTCTGAAATTGAGAGGAGCTTAGCTCCAAATATAAGTCTAAAGCCGTTCTACGACAGAGGCGAATTAATCGATCAAACGGTGGAAACCGTTAAGGAAAATTTGTTGCACGGTGCAATATTGGTTTTGCTAGTACTCCTTGTACTTTTAGGAAGTATCAGAGGTGGAATAATTGCAGCGTTGGCGATTCCATTGGCTCTGGCTGGCTCTCTCCTTTTCTTAAAGCTCACTTCCATTTCCGGCAATTTATTATCGCTGGGAGCTATAGATTTTGGAATTTTGATTGACGGAGCCGTCGTTATGGTTGAGAATATTTTGCGAAGATTGTCACATCAGCGAGATCAAGACCGCTTGACCGTGGTTCAGGATGCCGCACGTGAGGTCGCGTTGCCGGTTTTTACGGCGGTGTTGATCATCACGATAGTCTACCTGCCTGTTCTCGGATTGCCCGGTGTATCGGGCAAGACCTTCCAGCCAATGGCTTTGACTGTAATTTTTGGTCTTTTGGCCGCACTGGTGATCGCCCTGGTATTGACGCCGTCCATGTGTTTCTACTTGCTTGAAAAACAGCCTAAAGAGAGTGAAAGTAGAATTTTGGTGATTATCAGGTCAGCTTATCGAAAAATTCTGTTCAAGGCTTGCAAGCATCCATACATAACGG
Organism: Obscuribacteraceae bacterium (SeqCode); assembly: GCA_044358055.1. Taxonomy (GTDB): domain Bacteria; phylum Cyanobacteriota; class Vampirovibrionia; order Obscuribacterales; family Obscuribacteraceae; genus JAIEPM01. The sequence goes on along the minus strand of JBIKOL010000040.1, from coordinate 11,845 downwards.
CGAGCAGTGCGCTCATTGCGTTCCTCCTTAGTCTACTTCTTATACCTGCACTGGGAAGCGAGTTTATTCCGGTATTGAAAGAAGGCTCAGTGGTTTTGACGGTCAGCAGGCCGGTGTCGGGATCTTTGCAAACAGCGGCAATTCAGACAACCCTGATTGAAAAAACTCTGCTTGAAATTCCAAGCGTAAAATCTGTTGTTTCACGAACAGGTCATTCTGAAATTGCTTTTGATCCTATGGGACCTGAGGAAACGGACGTTTTTGTAATTCTGAAACAACCCTCAGAATGGGCCTCTGGAGAAACTCAACAGCATATCGAAGATTTGATATCTACACGGCTAAATACTAATTTGCCTGGAATAGTTTTCTCTATTTCTCAACCTATTGAGCAAAGAATGAACGAACTTGTCGCGGGTGCCAAAAGCGACGTAGCAATAAGGCTCTTTGGCGACGATTTAAATAAATTGAGGTCACTAGGTCAAGATATTGGTCGAGTTGTCGAAAAAATAAATGGTGCGGCCGACTTGAAACTAGAGCAAACAGCAGGGCTTCCGATAATCAATGCCCGACTGAACCAATCTGCGCTTGCGTCCTATGGAGTCTTTGCGCAGGAAGCTCTCACAACAGTCTCCGCTGCCGTTGATGGCAGGACGGTAGGCACCATATATGAGGGCAAGCCCCGATATCCGTTGACGGTCAGGTTTGATCCCGAATCCATTACAAGCTCTGAAGATTTTGGCAACCTACCCGTTTCGACGGCGGCAGGGGAACTAGTGCCCTTAAGGCAACTGGCTGTTATTGAGAAAAATTTGGGGGCTGCGCAAATAACCCATTTGCAAGGCAATCGACTGTACATGGTTCAGCTAAATGTACGCGGTCGCGATTTGGGTAGCTTTGTAGCTGCTGCCCAAAAGGCGGTAGATCAACAAATAAGCCTACCTCCTGGCTATCGAATAGAGTGGGGGGGGCAATTTGAGAATATGAAACAGGCTCAAGAACGGCTTTGTTTGCTTGTACCTGTTGCGCTTATTTTGATCTTTATGATGCTCTTCGGGCTTTACGGCGATTGGAAACCTGGTTTATTGATCTTTTCAAATATACCTCTGGCATTTTCCGGCGGATTAATTGCATTGTACGCCCGCCACATGCCAATAAGCGTGACCGCAGGAGTTGGATTTATTGCACTTTTCGGAGTCGCTGTTCTTAACGGTGTTGTCCTGGTTTCTACGATAAGGCAATTAGAATCGAACGGAATGAATCCTCGTCAGGCCGCGATAGCTGGTGCTGCCTTACGCTTGCGTCCAGTGCTCATGACAGCACTTGTGGCTTCCCTTGGGTTTGTTCCGATGGCTCTTGCAAGTTCCGTGGGCGCTGAAGTGCAAAGACCGCTAGCTACCGTGGTCATAGCTGGACTTGTCTCTTCAACCGTACTTACGCTATTAATCCTGCCAAGTCTTTATTGTGTTGTATGCTCGCCCAGCAAAGTTCGTACAAAATTTAGACAGCTCAAGAAGGCTATGTTGACCGGTGTTGCGACTTTAGCGCTTCTTCTTTTGTCATTTGGACAAGCGTATGCTGAAGACAGAAGCAACACGGCCTTATCATCCTTCGACGAGGAACTTAGCTTGATTTTGAATGAAGGAATGCAAAACAGCCCTCGTATGGAGGCTTTACGCAGACAGCTAAATGTGACAAAGTCGAACTTAGTTAGAGCAGGACAGATGCCAAATCCAAGCATATTTATGGACAACGGCTATCGAGCAGAATTCACTTATCGCTATGGTGCGTCTATACCAATTGAAATGCCCTGGAAACTCGCGCTTCGAATACTGGCAGCTAAAAAATCAATTGCTGTGACCGATTTAGAAATTGCACGAAATCTCTGGATCTTCCGCGCTGACGTCAGACGTTACTTTACCGAGGCTCTTATCGCAAATGAACGTCTATCCATGTACCTGCAAATTGGTGATCTGGCTGCGAAGCTTAAGGATGCTGCTAAGCGACGTTTCCACGCTGGGGATGCCGCGTTTACGGACGTTTTGAAAGCCGATGTTGCTCTAGACCAGGCTGAGATAGCTCGTCGACAGGGAACAATTGAGTTGGTGAAGGCAAATCAGCTCTTGCGTATATTAGTAGGACGTCCACGCTCTGGACAGTCAGATGGCTTCTTCAAGCTAAGCTGCAGTCTGACAAATCTCTTCCAAAAGGATTCTCTGGAGGAGTTAATACGCAAAGCGTTGGACAACCGCCTCGATTTGAAGCTGAACGACCAGCTTCTGGCACAGGCTCGCTTAAATCTTAAGCTGGCAATTGCTAATAGTACGCCCAATCCGGTTATCGGCGCAGGCTTTTCAACTGTGAATGGTCCTGCTTTGCCCGCAGGTAACACCGATACTAAGAATTTATTTCACGGTTTTTTTCTTCAAGCAGCACTTGAATTACCTACGTTGAACCATCAACAAGGAGACATAGCAAGATTTAAAGCCGAAATTGGACAATTACAGAAACAGCGAGCCGCGCTGGAAAACGTAATTGAGGCTGAGGTAACAAAGGCATACCAGAGCTTGTTAGTGCAAAAGGAAAAAATCGCCACCTATGAAAAATCTACTCTTAGCACCTCAGCAAAAGTGGTGCAGCTGTCACAGAAAGCTTACGAGCTGGGACAAAGCGACATGACGGCTGTTTTACTTGCTCAACAAGCGAACATTCAAGTTCGTAATGACTACTTAGATTCTATCAAAATCCAACAACTTGCATTCGCAGATCTTGAACAAGCCGTTGGAATAGCCCTCTAGATGGCCGATGCTATATCAGATTTTTTGAAATCACCGCCCTTAAATAGAAGAGGCTCGCCAGTTAATTTCGCAAGTGCATATGCGAAACAATCGCCGAAATTCAATGCCGCTGGATGACGCCCTTTTCCGAAATCATGAAAAGCCTGGCGAGCAATGTATGCCTGTTCCACTGTCACTGGCTCAATTATGATATTAGCACTGCGAAACAATGCATCGCACTGCAATAACATATCAGGAGGGAACTGGCTTTGTATGACGATCGACAATTCAATAAAACTACCTGCAGAAATTCGAGCTTGTTTTGCGCGACTGATAGCTTGAATAAAAATTTCTGCATCCGATTCATTCAACAGAATCGCAATCAGTGAGGAAGTATCTATGATCATTTCGGGAGCCCGTGTTCGTCGTACAAAAGTTCTGCGTGATCTACATAGGACCCTTTTACGCAGGCAGCTGCACGTTTAGCTATGGCACGCATGTCCGACGCGATTGATTCGGGACTTCGTTTCTTTATTTGTTCGTAGCGCTCCCTAAGCGCCTCCACAACGACGTGAGTCATGGACTCCCCTGTCGCATCCGCGATGTATTTTGCCAGCCTGTAAGCTTCTGGGTCTTTGATGTTTAAGCTCATAAGTTTCTACCCTTCTGCTACTTTTTCTACCTTTCTATAATACCTCGGAAGTTGCCCCTTCGCAACGTGTCTGTGGAGCGAAGGCTGCAAAACGAGGTTAGAACTATAAAGCCGACTTATAACCTTGGTCATTCTGCTGAGAGACACCGTTTTTTTTTGAGTCGACTGTTGGAGCGGCTGGGATTGTCCCTGCCGCTCTGAACCGGCTTCCCGTTTTAACGGGTATTGCTCAATCATTATCATCGTGCTCATGATGATGTCGACGGTAGCTGCCCCACATTTCCATATTCTGCTGCCATTTTTTCTGAGAGATGCGCCATTTATCAACATCAGATTGTGTTATATGCAAGTACTGAAAAATTACAGGAATCTTTTTCGCAAGCGTTGCCTTGTCACCGCGTATCGCTAGATTGTTCAGAACAACGCACATACGCTCATCAGCAGAAACGTCGAGTCCGTATTTTTTCTTGTGTAAAACAGCGGCGGCGATAAGCCCACGATCGCTTTCATACGGTCCAGGCGGAGCGGCGAAATTACCATATTTTTTCTTAGAGTACTCATACATCTTTGCTTTCATTGATGATGAGTCCGAATCCTGCTCTCCGCTGCCTGCACTAGTTTGAGATCCGCCTGTCGCCGGACGTTTGCCTTTCTGTGCTAACGCATTAAGCTGCGACTCAACGCTCGATTTCAATCTGATGAGAAGGGTCGCAGTTTCAGAACTGTCGCCAGCCTGAACTTTCTCCTCCATCGTTGAAAACTGCTCGGTGTAGGCTTTCGTATTAACATTCAGATCATGTAATTGCTTGATCTGACTTAGTAATTTTGCTCTTTCATCTTTAAGAGGACCATCAACGACGCCAGTCAAATCTATGTGATCAACTTTTGATTCATTGCTAGGAGCAGCTTTGGTAATTGATTGTGGGCTCTGACTCTTCTCCACCCCAGAATTAAGCTCAAGCGATGCGAGCAAATCTTCCTGAGTAATGACACCTGTCGCATAGGCTTTAATCGCCGACAGACCAACCAGCACTTCCGAATACATTGAGGGATTCAACGGTTCGAAGAAGCGAGTTTTTACTTTCTTCACGCTATTGTCTGCATCCATGACAGCTTTCGAAATCAGAACTGCTTCTATCTTGCAATCTTTTTCTGTGTCAGTTGAATCCTTCGCGCGATATTTGTGAACAATGACCTCGTCATCTTTTCCGCCGAGCGAAATCCGCTCCCCTGGGCGCACAACGCCAGATGCTTCGATTTTCTTTTCTAGTTCTTTTGAACTTAATAGCGTAGCGAAAACTGGATTTGTGTAATAGCCTGCCACAATCAAAAGAGCTGAGAGCTTAATGAGCAAGCGGGGTTTCATGAATGGTCGTTCCGATTTGCCAATATATTTATCATAGGACATTTAGCGAAAACCGGTGTGTGCAAATGGTGATATAAGCGAAAACTCGCAGGCGCCGCAACGGTTCGAATATGTCAAGCTTATAAGGCAAACCTGTGAGGAACCTCGTATAATCCAGCCCGTTATCCCCTTGGGCGAGTTAGAAGCATGAGAAAGCTGCATTACGTTTCAGCCGTTTTTGCCGTTATTGCATTTGTGGCAACAGCTTCCTCTGGATTAGCGTGGCCTCACAAAGACAAAGAGGACAAAGAAAAGGATAGCTCCAATCAACAGGTGGTATACCCGATTGGACCAGACGCTGAAGGTTATTACACGTCGAGCACCGGTTTGAAATTCCAGGATATGAAAAAGGGCGAGGGACCACGCCCGCGTAACGGGCAGTCCGTCATGGTTCATTATGTCGGCTGGCTTACAAATGGACAAAAGTTCGATAGCTCCATCGATCGCGGGCAGCCGTTCGAATTTGTTATCGGCGCCGGCAATGTAATCAAAGGCTGGGATGAGGGCGTCAAAGGCATGCACGTCGGCGGACAGCGCCGTCTGCTTATTCCGCCGCAATTGGGTTATGGTGCCAAAGGCGCGGGCGATTCGATTCCGCCGAATTCGAAGCTCGTTTTCGATATTCAGTTAATCGGCGTTAAATAGAATCCAGGCATTAGGTCAACGCCGATCAAGCTGCGATTGCAAACTTTGCTGGAGCTTCTCATAAGGAGGACCGTCCAGTGCCATGTCCACCCCAAGCTGTTTTGCTAGTTTAAGCTCTTGCGCGGCCTGTTCGTTTTGATTCAAACTGAGGTACTTTCGTGCTCGAAATGTATGCAGAGATACCTCCGCTGGGACTTTGTATTTCTTGCACACAAGCGCAGTTTGCTGCATAAACTCCTCGTATTTCTGCGTCATGCCGTGAAGCCAGCAATAATCAGCTGCTGAGGCGTAAATATCGCCGGCTCTACCGTAAGCTCTGATTCCTTCCGTTCCCTCTTGCAAGCTTGCTCGCGCACGCAAGGCCATGAAACTCATTTTTGCATCGTTCGATTCCAAAAAATCTACAAAACCTCGGTTGCGCTCCTCCCTGGCGATTTCGTTCAAGAAAAATATCTGATGCCATGCATAGCGCGATCGCTCATGTGCCAGCAAGTAATTGCATATTTTCTCAAAGCGATCCTGCCATTGTTTATCAGGCTTTTTACCGGATTCGTCAATACTTGCACCTTGCTGAACAAGATCTGCATACAGTGCATTAGCATTTAACAAGGCACCTTTTTCGTTTCCATCTTTTGCAAATACATCGAAGGACAGATCAAGCAACTCGATCTGTTTGATAAGACTCCATGTTTTGAACTGGGGCGATTTGACTATTTTTGCAGCCAGGCTGCTAGCTGCCTTTTTATCCACACTCTCTGCCTTGTTTATCAAATCGACGACCGCGTTGCTATCTGCCTGCTTTAATTCCTGGTTGAGGAGTTCGTCTTCGGACTTTTTGAATGGTTGTGATTGCAGTATCAAAGCGCTGCAAACAATCAAAATTAGAACTACGGCAGCTGCCGAAACAACCCATTTGAATGTATGTGGCTCAGTGGTATATGAAGCCTGCTGTGCTGAACTTGATTTGATTTTCTCCTCAAATTGCTCAGGAGAAATTAACGCTTGCTTGAATTCCTCAGCTGTTTGCGGACGCTTGTTCGGATCCTTTTCCAGCGCCCATAAAGTAACTGCGCCGAACTTATTCTCCATATCAGCAGTTTTCTTCGGTGGAGTGTTTATATGATCTTGCACAATTTGATAAGGCGATTCGGTGAAGGGCGGTTTGCCGCAAATGATCTCATATATGATGCAAGCTAGTGAGTAAATATCAGAACGCGCATCGGGAGCTTTTCCCTGGCATTGCTCTGGGCTTGTGTATGCAACTGTTCCTGCAATTGATTCAGTTTCGTTCAAATTTCGAACGTCTAGTCCTGACAGCGACAATCCTTGCGCAATACCGAAGTCCATTAGCTTCACTGATTTCTTGTCTGCGCCTACCATCAATATATTGCTCGGCTTAAGATCTCCGTGAATTACGCCGTGTTCGTGCGCGTGAGTAAGTGCGTCACATACCTGGCTAAGAATGGGAACAGCGTTTTCTTTTATGATCGTTCGCTTGCGCTCGAGCAAACTCTCAAGGCTGATTCCTTCAACGTATTCTGAAACCAGATATGCCTGACCATCGGCTATTCCAAAGCCGTAGACTTCAACAATATTGCTGTGCTTTACTTCGGCAATTGTATGCGCTTCTCGCTTGAAGGCGTTTATGACTACATCTAATCCAGTCAGGTGTTTGTACACCAATTTAAGAGCAACTGTGCGGTTCAGAGTCAGTTGTTTGGCCTTATAAACTACTCCGAGCGCGCCTCGGCCAAGAGTTGCGATTATCTGGTAATTGTTGTCGAATACTGCACCGGCGCCTAATTCAGGTGCCACCTCATATGGTGGCAGTGTGTCTTCAGGGTTTTTGTTCGGTCCCAACGCAAATACCTGATGAACTTTCCGTCCTAACTCCCATGTATAGCATAGTGTATAGCATAGCCGATAATGCTTGATTGCAACGTTGTCAATCAAATTTTCATGCCTTTGACAGCCCGGGCACGGAGGTATAATGGAACGCTTATTTCGCACAGGAGCTTGGACATGACTAAGTCAACCAACGGCAACCGAAAAGCAGCCGCCATCACAAAATTTGGCGGTATTGAAGATGTGAAAGTGCAAGATTTATCCCTGCCAGAGATTAATTCGGACGAAATTCTTGTTCGAGTCGAATCAGCAGGTGTTGGCGTTTGGGATCCTTTTGAATTAGAAGGTGGTTTCGCTGAACTCATGAACGTTAAGCCAACTTTCCCATACATCCCCGGCTCTGATGGCGCGGGCACTGTGGTGGCAGTTGGGAAGCAAGTAACGCAATTTAAAGAAGGTGATCGCGTTTATGGCTTTTCCTCCTTTGATGGCAGAACAGGTTTCTACACAGAGTTAGCTGTGGTGAAGGCTGAAGCGGCGTCCTTGCTGCCCAGAGGCTTGTCACTCGACACAGCCGGTGCTATGCCTGTTGATGCGATGACTGCTCTTCGTGGACTGGATGATACCCTGCACTTGAAGTCAGGCGAGACTGTCATGATTTTCGGCGCAAGTGGCGGCATAGGGCATCTTGCTCTTCAGCTTGCGAAGCGAATGGGTGCTCGGGTGTTTGCTGTGGCGTCCGGCCCTGATGGAGTTGATTTCGCTAAGCAGCTTGGCGCAGATGCTGTTGCGGATGGTCACATAGATGACGTTGTAGCCGCTGCGCGAAAATTTGCTCCGGGCGGTCTTGACGCTGCACTTCTCACCGCTGCTGGTCCAATAGCTGAAAAAGCTCTTGGCGCCTTGAAAAAAGGTGGCAGGGTCGCATTTCCGCATGGCGTCGAACCCGAACCTAAAGGTAATGCCGACCTCAAGGTGACAGCCTATGATGGAATTCCGGATCGAAAGGCCATCGAGAAACTAAATCAGCTGATCGAATCGGGACCATTTCAGGTTCACGTTGCACATGTTTATTCACTCAACGAAGCGAGAAAAGCTCTCGAAGACCTGGACAATCACTACCTGGGCAAACTCGCATTGTCTGTTGGCAAGTAGCGGGACTTCGATAGCAAATCGGATTGTCTTGTTCGGCATGGAAAACTTTTCATGCCGAACATTGCGCTGTTTTAGTTCCAAAAATCGAGGTTCTATTGAATAGGCAAAATTTTGCGCAAGCCTTTCAACATTCCATCCATCCCGGCATAACCAACTTGCGAGGCTGCAATTCTTCCATTCGGCAATAGAAAGACCGTTGTGGGTACGGGACCGATTGAATACTGATCGACAATATCTGCATTTTGAGCATCATCTACATCAATGGTTTTGAAAACTACGCGATTAGCAAACTTCTGCTTGGCTTGATATACAACGTCAAGCATATCTTCGCAGGGCTTGCACCAGTTTGCCGTGAACACTAGCACCGTAGGAGGTGTCATGGATTGCCGCTGCTGCTGCATTCCTCCACCTCTCATCGCGGTGCCGTTACCCTGCGGCATGGTGAGCAAGAGGTTGTTTGCCTGCTGAGATACCGCGGTTCCTTTTCCGAGACGTGCTGCTTGCATCAAATGCTGTCGTGCCAGAAAATAGTGTTGTAGCTTTAATTGCACAGACCCCATCATCAAATGCGCCATCGCGCCATTAGGTGCAGCAGCTATTGCAGAGCGCAATTGAATCGCCGCTGCGTTCAAATTCCCCCTGCTCACGCTTTCGCGAGCCTGTTCCAGAGCTACCGCGACTCTGTCAGCGGGCTGGGGTACTGGGCAATGTTTGAAGATCCAGTTTGCTAGATCAGACAGGCTGTCAGCATTGAACTGTCCTTCTTCAAATATCAGGTGCCCAGCATCTTCGACCAGCAGCAACTGTTTGTCCGGAGTTTTCAGTTCGTTGAAGATTTCCTCGGTGCCTTCCGGCTTGACCAACTTGTCTTTGGTTCCCTGCACCATCAAGACCGGCAGCTTTGTGATTTTATCCGCACTGTCGTGATTCTCATTCATGAAATGTTGGAACTGCAATAATTCAACTGGAGACAAACTCATGCGATCCAGAGGATCGCCTTCCCATTGTTGTTTTAGTTCGGTGTCGTCACTGGCGGCTTGTTTGACTATTTTTTCGCCGATGTCGAATTTGCGATTCGGTCCAAGCATTGCATGCAAGAAGACTGTGAGGTCCGTTCTCTTTTGCTTGAAGCGGTCGCCGGATGAACACACCGAAATTACGCCATCCATTAATTCCGGGTATTCAGCTGCCGCATGAAGTGCAATTGCGCCACCCATTGATTCGCCCATTAAGAACACCGGGCGGTGTGGGTGAGCTTGATGCAGCCATTCGAGTGTTTTTTTGAGTTCTGCGATGCAGCTCTTGAAGTCGACTTTCTGGTGTCCTTTCAGGCGCATCCATGAACCAAAGCCTTCTACATCAATGGCGTATGTTCCTATTCCAAGTTCGGATATGTTGTTGCCGAACTTTTCGAAACTGGAGCTATTTAATCCCAATCCGTGCACGCAGAGCAGTATCGCGCGCTCGGAAACTCCGAGCTTGACCCATGATACGCACGGAGCAAATGTCGGCGCTTTTTGTTTTTGTTCTATTTCAGCCTGCACCGGCGGCATCATCGGCATAGATAGTGTGCTCGCAATGCAAAATGCGCTCAGCCCCATACTCAACGATGTTTTGTGCGGATTTGATTTGGACATTTGCTGTATGCCCCCGAGATCGCGGGCGTCCCGCCCGCCCATAAGTTAACGTTATTGTCTCACTTATGAACTACGAATACGTCAATCCATCAAGAAATTGCGCTTATATTTTTTTGCTTATTGACGCGGAACTTGTTTTCCTGGTTTCGACCAGGAATGCTGCTGTTGTTGCTGTTGCTGCGGTGGATATTGGAGCTGTTGCGGTTGCTGCGGAAACTGAGGCTGTTCTTGCTGGTGAGCAGGAATTTGCGGCTGCGCATTAGCCTGCTGTTCAACTTGCTTGTAATGCTGCGAAAGTTCGTCTGTCCCTTGCCCCAGTATATCTTCGCCTGTCGTGTAAAATGCTTGCTGCGCAGCGAGGTTCTGCATCTGAATAGCGAAGTTTCTTGCTTCTTGTATTTTGAATCGGCACTCTCCACTGGAAAGTGCTGCGGCATTTTTCGCTCGCTTCTTGTTTCGCAACTCAACAAATGCGTTGCGAACATTGTTCAACAGTTCCCGAAGAATTGGAAAGCCCATGAAGAACGCAGCATAGACTAGGGTCCAATGAATCAAATCCGCATATGGAAGCAATGGCTGGAACCAGGCGAGATGCTGATTAAGCGCATATGCGCCGCAGAGGTTCGCTCCGGCGAAGAAGAATACCCAGTGCAAGCGCTCTGTTGGGACGCGTGAGAATTTCCACTCTTGCTCAGTCAATTTATCCGGAAGATCTACCGTTATCTTGTCACCAGATGCGGTGACTTGCAGTGACGGGAATGAGTAGACCAGGTTCCCCATTTGTGTGACTTCTGGTACTCCGTCGAAGCGCACCATTACCGCAAGCATTGAGCGAGATTCCGTTCTGAGCTTGAGCAAATATGGCGCAACTTGTTCTGCTGTTACAACGCCTCTGTTCTTGCGAATTAGTTCGGCAATGTATTGCCATTGAGTTTCCTCTAGTTTTTTGTTTGGATCTCCATCCCCGAAGAGAAAACTGAAGCAGTTCTGGAAAAATCCTTTATCGCCAGTATCGATTTGTCTGCCGAGATAATCCTCTGTAAAATCAGTTGGTGTTTGGGCGCCGGCTAATGTGCTCCACGCAAAGAACGCGGGGAGTTCATCGAAATCGAAGAAGTCCATGTCTAAACCGCTTAAGTCCAGGTCGCCATCGGCTGCCTCTGCGGCTCCTATGCCGAAAAGAATGAAAACCAATGCCACGGCAAACACCATCATGATTGTAATCGTTGATGCGATGAGCAAAATTCCGAACGACACGCGAAGCAGGAAAAACGCAGCATTGTATAGATGCTTCCCAATTTCCAGAAGAAGCTTTTTGATGCCGACGATTCTGTAAATGGATTCCAGATCTGGGAAGAACTTATAGCTAATCTCTCCCCGCCCCGAAACTTCAAGAACCGCCCTGGTGTCGAGCGCAATCTTGTTCAGGCTGGTCCTGGCTTCAAAAAGCGAAAGCCCTGTGGCCGCGGCAACATCGGCTGCAGACACAGAGTGTCCCAGCTTCTTTATTGCTTCTAAAACCGCGTCTCTATGTTGCACGGGTATTCTCGGTGGATTTATAACCCGATTCTACCCCCTGCCCCCCACGCCTGGGAATTCGTAAATACACGGTGAGGCGCTAGTATCCGTGGACCGTAGCCGAGCGTCCTGGTAAAGGATCGTAGCGCCGGGATCGCGGGCGTCCCGTCCGATTCTAAAATATCGACCGATCTTGCCGGATTTAGAGCGGGCG
>JBIKOL010000111.1:0-29440 GCA_044358055.1 Obscuribacteraceae bacterium (SeqCode) | reverse complement strand
AAAAAATCCCCCCCGATCTTGCCTTTTTTTGCGGGGGCGGGCCGCCCGCGATCCCGGGGACTCCGCTGCTGGTATATAATTGTTGATCCCGCAGGATTAGGTATGTGTAGGGGCGAGGCAATGCCTCGCCCGGGCTTCGAGGAATCTAATAAAGTACGATTCCCGATAAGCTAAACTTTGCCAACTTGGGCTACAAGGCAGGGCAAAAATGAGCATCCAATCCCCCCGAAAAGAAACCATTGACCGCGAAAAGCTGAAAAAGGCGCTCGCTAACGAACTGCAGACGTTCGAACAAAAGCATCCCCGTTCAAAAGAACTCTTCGAAAATGCAAAGAAGAGCCTGCTCGGCGGAGTGCCAATGAACTGGATGGTGAAATGGGCGGGCAGCTTTCCGCTTTTCGTCAAAGACGCAAAAGGCTCGCATTTCACCGACGTCGACGGGCACGATTTCATCGACCTCTGCCTCGGCGACACCGGTGCTATGACCGGTCACGCTCCCGAGGGCTCCGTCAAAGCAATTCAGGAACGAATCGAACACGGTGTCACCTTCATGCTGCCCACCGAAGATGCCTTGTGGGTCGGAGAAGAATTGAAACGCCGCTTTGGGCTTCCGTACTGGCAGCTCGCCATGACCGCTACTGACGCAAATCGCTTTTCAATTCGTCTGGCACGCCACCTCACCGGACGCAAAAAGATCCTCGTGTTTAGCTGGTGCTACCATGGCACCGTTGATGAGACATTCATCGTTCTCAAAGACGGGAAGCCCTGTTCGCGCAGTGGAAACATTGGGCCGGGCATCGACCCGACCGTGACGACAAAGGTGGTTGAGTTCAACGATCTCAAAGCACTGGAAGCCGCGCTTGCAGATAAAGATGTCGCTTGCGTCCTTGCGGAACCTGTGATGACCAACATCGGAATCGTTCATCCGCAGCCGGGCTTCCATGAAGAGCTGCGCGAGATGACGCGCAAAACAGGAACGATACTTATCCTCGATGAAACGCACACAATATGTTCTGGTCCATCGGGTTACACCGGTTTGATGAATTTGCAACCGGATATTTTAACCTGTGGGAAGCCGATTGCAAGCGGTATTCCGGCGGCGATTTATGGCTTCTCGGAAGAGCTTGCGGAAAAGGTTAGAAACGGAGTTTCAGTAGAAGAGTGCGACACTGGTGGCATCGGTGGAACGCTGGCAGGCAATGCATTGTCCATTGCGGCGATCAAAGCTACATTGCAGAATGTTCTCACAGAAGATGCGTACAAGCGCAGCATTCCGCTGGCGAGGCGCTTTACTGATGGAGTTAAGCAAGTAATCGAAGAGAAAGGACTGCCTTGGACTGTTCAGCAATTGGGCTGTCGTGCTGAGTACTGGTTCCGCGAAGTTTCCCCGGCCAACGGAGGGGAAGCGGCTCAGGCTGCCGACTATGAGCTTGATCGATTTATGCATCTTTGTGCACTTAATCGCGGAATCTTGATGACGCCGTTCCACAACATGGCGCTCATGTCTCCGTATGTGACTGAGGCGGATATTGATAAACACACGGAAGTGTTTAGAGAATCAGTAGAGATTTTGTTGAACTAGAGCTGCAATAGAAGCCGGCGAGCCGCCGGCGCTCCCGGGCTTTCGCTATACCAGGCTGCTCTGTTTCCAACTAACTGTCGTGCTCTTACCGGGGTTTTCGCTATTCATGATCGGGTACCGGAGCAATTGCATGTATCCCCGGGAGCGCCGGCAGCCTGCCAGCTTTTCTCCGGTAGACCGCTCATTTAACTGCCGAGGCGGAAGAGGGTGCGGATCGCACTGTTGCGTTCGTCCAAAAGGCGGCGATCTGTTGTTGCCTTGAGTTGAACGATTGGTTCGTGCAGGAATTGATTCATCATTTGCACGCTCAACTTTTCAAGATCCACCCGGGAATTTTTTGAGCCAGAGCGAAGTATCTGCTTGCTTCGAATTTCATCGAAGCGTTTTCTGAAGTCAATAATTGTTGCCGTAGTTGAAAGTGAGGTCCACCAGGCATTGAACTGCTCAAGCTGCTCAAACACAAGCTTCTCTGCTTCCGCAATTACTTTGTCTATTTTCTCTGGTGCCCAATCAACAATCTTGCGCAAATGGTCGATGTGGAAAACTTTGATGTTCTGAATTTCTTCTATTCGCGGATCGACATTGCGCGGAACCGAGAGATCTATAACGGCAATTTCTTTCCCGCAAGCGAGCTTACGCATTTCCTCAGCTTGCAAAACAAAATCTGGAGCACTTGTTCCCACAATGATGAGATCCGCTTTCGCCGCCATCTTGTGGCGCTCATCATAATCAGTGCTGAATTTCAATCTCGCCGGTGCCGACTGGCGCGATTCCGTAAAGTACTTGAATCGCTCCCCATTGCGATTTAGCATCGTGATAACATCATTGCTGTTTTTGTCATGAAGCAATTTCTTCATGCACAATTTCGACACTGTGCCGGCCCCTATAATTAGAACTTGTTTGTTCATCTTGCCAGCAAATAACTGCCGCGCCAGGTCAATTGCAGCAGAGCTCACCGAACTTGAAGCCGCACGTCGAGAAATATCTGTTTCAGTGCGAACGCGTTTACCGCAGCGCAATGCCATATTGAAAAGTTGATCGAGAACCGGCCCAATAGTGCTCGCTTTCAATGCCGCACGGTGTGCCGATTTCACCTGCGACATAATCTGCCCCTCACCAAGCACCAGACTATCCAGTCCCGACGCAACGCGGAAGATATGCAGAGCAACATCATCGTGCATAAGCCTGAAGTTCGGCTGCAATGGTTCATGTCCATTTATAGTTTGAACGGTTTTGAAAAATTGATCGAGTTCTCTCATCCCTTGGCTGGTATCACTGACAACAGCGTAAACTTCCGTGCGGTTACAGGTTGAAAGAACTACGGCTTCTTTTACGTGAGCCAATTGCTTTAATTCATGCAGAGCATGAGTCAAACAACTCTCTGGAATGACAGCTCGCTCGCGAATTGCAATGGGCGTGCGATGGTAGTTAAAGCCCACTAGCAACAGGTGACGTGCTTCATTATCAGGGCGATGCTTTGACTCATGTCCTTGCATGTTTGATACTCACAATTAAAATACTGGCTCGAAATAATCAGGTTTAGAGTGACTTCTTGTTTGACTCTTCGCCGTCTTCTTTTGCACTGCTGTCTGCTCCTTGCTTGGAGAGGGCGGCGCGCAATTTTGCCATTGGACATCCCATCTTGTTGATGGAGTCATTCAACTCTTTGTGCTCATGTGGCTTCAATGCCATGAGCAATTTGTCACCATATTTTTCGAATTGCTCGGCAATGTTTTTCAAATACTTCGTCACTGCGTTGAAGCCTGGAATTTCTTTTCCAGCAGCTTCTTTTGCCAGCTCAGCAGCATCCTTGCCCATGTTCATTGCGTCTTTAGTTAGAATCTCTGCACCTGTTTTTGCAAGCATCGCATCTTTGGCGGCTACAGCGAGTGCATCTTTGCTGAGATCCAGTACGTCTTTACCTGCAGTAAGCACGACTTCTTTGCCAAGATCCAGCACATCTTTTCCGACTTTAGTAGCTGCTTCTCTCTCCAGGCTCATCGCGTCCTTAGTTATGGTTACAGCAGCTTCTTTGCCGAGGTTCAACG
This sequence comes from Obscuribacteraceae bacterium (SeqCode), assembly GCA_044358055.1. Classification (GTDB taxonomy): domain Bacteria; phylum Cyanobacteriota; class Vampirovibrionia; order Obscuribacterales; family Obscuribacteraceae; genus JAIEPM01. The sequence goes on along the minus strand of JBIKOL010000111.1, from coordinate 25,810 downwards.
CATCCTTTCCTAAAGTAACCGCTTCTCTGCTCAAGTTCGAAACATTCTCATTCGAGAAAAGTTCGCGATGGAAGGGAGACTCTTGCGATTGACGCTCCTGTCCGATGGGTCCCTCTAGTGTCATGATGAATTCTCCTATTAGTACGCTATAAGTGGTGCTGTGAGTATCAACAGAAGCGAGTGATAGTTTTAAATGCAAAACTACCATTGCGTTATTTCGGAGATGCCGGAGCCTGCCTATAGAGGCGCCATTGCCATGCCAAAATTATGTTGTCTACAAGAAGCGAATTTAACCTTTAACATGGAAATATATCTGGACAAGTTTGTGAATGTTCCGTGTAGCTGTGGGAACAGTACGAAACGTGAACTAAACCTACTTGTAAGGATCCGAAGAGGTATTCTGTAAAACATATCTGAGTTTTGAGCCACGTTCATGGCTGTGACTAAAATGTTCCTTGCAAAAGCGATGTGCACCATCTCTTGATGATGCACATCGCTGTGGCTTCTGATTTACTTGCGGCGCTTGGTCTCTGCGACGTGCCGCGCGTTGGTTCTTGCTTCGGTCTTCTTATGAGTTTCATTATGCTCACACTGGCAAAGTCGGGCAATTGTAATTAGTGCAATTTGCATGCGTAAATGCGCAAACTTCTCTCTCTGTACTGAGAGGTCCCGAGCCTGTTACTTTAATTGAATTCGTTTCGAACGAGTTTTTGTCTCAAGTTCAAGATCATTTCGTGTCATAATGCAAGATATGCATGATCCAGCGGAAAACAGTTTGTTCAATGCTCCAGAAACCCTGGCAGCCTGTCCGAGAAGATATGAGATTAAAGATCTCATTGGAAAGGGCGGCATGGGAATGGTATTCCGCGCCTTTGATCGCGAACTGCAACGAGACATCGCGCTGAAACTGCTGTGGACAGATGGACAATGTGATGACAACATGCGCGAACGATTTATGCGCGAAGCAAAAGCGATGAGTGTGCTCAATCATCCAAACATCGTTCAGCTTTTCACCTCCGGCCTCAATGATAATGGCTACCCCTATCATGTAATGGAATACCTCGAAGGAGAATCTTTGCAAGCAGAACTCAGTCGTGGTCCATTGACTGCGGAGAGATTTTGCGAGCTCTTCACTCAAATAACCGCAGGGCTTGAACATGCTCACAATCAAGGAATAGCGCATCGAGATCTCAAACCCAGCAACATAATGATTTGCAATGACGGACAAAGCCGCGTTTGCAAAATCATTGACTTTGGCATCGCAAGAATTGAATTGAACCCTGAACTTGCCGCCAAAACCATAACGCGCGCCGACGCATTCCTTGGCAGTCCGCTTTATATGAGCCCAGAGCAGTGTCGCGGTGTGAGGGGAAACTTTCGCTCGGATATTTATATGCTTGGTTGCATTATGTACGAGTGCATCGCCGGGAATACTCCGTTTTCTGGCGATAGTGGAATGGAAATAATGTACAAACACATGAGCGAACAGCCACCAGCATTGGCAATCAAATCAAACTCCTCTCAGTCTAAGCGATTGGCTGCGTTGGTTTCATCTTGCATGCAAAAAGATCCAACAGCTCGTCCAGAATCTATTTCGGCGGTTGCTGCAGAACTCAGTGAAATATTCAGTTCTAATACGGAAAAACTTGATCTCTTTGGTCAGTCGCTTAGCAGCCGGAAACGAGCTAATCCGATAGTTGTGGGCGGATTTGTTTTCATTCTGCTATCTGCAGTTGCCACACTCGGCTTGATTTATTTCCATAAGCCTCCTGAACCGAATGCGGTAATCATTCCTGAACAGCAGAAGATTCAAGAGAAAATTGCTGCTGCAAAACTTAAATTGGAGACATCGAAAAAAACGACATTTCAGGAGAAATTGAAGCTTCTGTTTAATCTGGGCAGAAGTCAATTGAAGTCCACTTCTTCGCAGGATTTAAGAGATGCGGAGTCTACCTTCAATCAAGCTCTGGAACTTTGCAAAGCAAATGGAAGCCCTGCGGACCGCATTGCCGCTTGCTTCACCCTCAGGGGGAAAGCGCGGTGGAAGCAAGAAAATATTAGTGCTGCTGATTCTGATTTTGATGAGGCTCTCAAAGTAATTGAAGGAACAGAAGACCCCGAGAAACAAGAGCTTATGTATGATTACTTGAACGAGAAGATATTAATGCGTATACATCAAAGAAAACTCGCCGAAGCATACAGCTTACTGGGTCAATCTGCTGCTAACTGGAGTACTTATCACGAGAAGTCTAATCTGATTCAAATGATTGACTCATCCACGCAGCATCTAGATAAGTCCGGAGATGAGCGCCGGCTGATGGTTCGCAATTGCGAAGCCGAGTTGGAGAAAATCAAACCTCGTAATGAGGATGAGGCCGTTGAGATGGTGCGTCTTTCTACTATTTATGGGGCTGCCTTCGCGAATAAGAGGTGGCTGCATCCTCCAGCGGCGGCCAAGAATGCCCTAAAATTTGCCGAGTATATTTTGAATACTTACGTCAACGACGCGAAGCAAAAAGCTAAGCTTGACCTTGAACTCAATGCGTTGAGACAGGTGCTTGCTAATAAGTAGTCATACCAGGAGTAGGCAGAATATGCAGAGATTGTGCCCACAAAGAGGGTGTGTTTCCGCAGAATGATGCGTTCTAGTTGACTTTCTGTTTGGCTTTCAATTCATCAACTTGCTTGCCATCTTTTTTTAATTGAATGTCCATGGTGAATGTATTGCCGCCGACCATATTTCTTGCGTCAACGACAGCATTGAGAGAATAACCGCTTGCCTTCAGGCGTTCGTTTGTTTTGTCCATGAGATCGTTCAAGCGATTTTTACTCATGGCGGATTCAAATAACTTTGTCAAAGCTGTGCGCTGATCGTCTTTGTCACCGAACGATTTGTGCTGCGTGATTTCTTGAGCTATTTTCTCGGACTGTTTGTCCAGATTTTTTGAATCGATCTTGTCAGATGAGTTTGCTTGCTTCTCGGCTGGTTTGTCTGAGACTTTCCCCGCGGTGGGCGACTCAGGAATTCGCGCGAAGACATCGGCTGCGTTCAAGCCGCTCTGCTCTGCAGATTGCTTTGGAGGCTTATCATTGAGTTCACTCATGGACTAAGCATCGTATGTTTAATGCGTTGTGTCAAATGAAACCGGAGTGGCAGCCGCCTGGAAGGCGGCGCTCCCCGGGGCTTCGCTGTTTTCTGGGTGATTCACTAACCGTCTTGTGTAAAGGAATTTCTTTATGGGTTCTTGAGTTGACAAGGTAGGGCGGCGGTAATAGCATAATTCTCGGACTTAGTATTTAAGCTGCAACAGGCAAGGGATTGGATCGTATCAACCCCTCAGGAGATTTGTTCGACGGATTTTTCGCTCAGGCAGTTCATTTTAGAAGCGGGCGGGACGCCCGCGTTCCCAGGATGGAGTCTGCGCTCCTCGAACGCTAACTATAGCAAGAATATTATCAAGGCAGATTCGGATTGCTACAGGAAGCAAACCGGCACTTCGTGTGCCAATTTTTGAGGCAGGAAACATGAAAACAAAACCGACAGGCAAAACAACAAAGAAATTAAGCGCGACAGCTAAACCCAGAAAGCACACAAGCAAGCAAACAAGCAAGATAACGAGGAAGCGAAAAAGTAAAGCAGCATCGACCAGTATAATAAAAAAAGAATCTGCCTGGTTAATTGGGCAAGACGTCAAAGGCAAAGGATATGCAGGCTACCAGATTGATTCACTACGAAATCACGTATTGATCTGCGGCAACACCGGCAGCGGTAAAACAAATACTTGTTTCAACATGCTTGAAGAAGTATGGAAGAAGCAAATTCCTTTTCTCGTTATAGAGCCTGCTAAATCAGAATATCGTCACCTTATAATGGACTCGAAGGCGCTGCGTGAAGCGGCGAAGATTTACACCGCAGGCGAGGATATGCTCTCGTCGTTTCGAATCAATCCTTTTGAAATTGCTGCAGGCGTGAATGTGCAGAGCCATATCGATGCGCTGCTGGCAATCTTCAACTCATGCTTCGAAATGTATGCGCCAATGCCTCAGGTTCTAAACAAAGCAATCTGTTCTCTCTACCAATCTCGTGGTTGGGACCTTGTACAAAACCGTAACCTTCGCTTGCCTGAAGGAGTTTCGCATGGCGACCCTGGCTGTCCGGATGGCATATTCCCGACAATGAAGGACCTTTACGATTGCATCGAACCAGTAACGGAGTCTTTTGGCTATTCGGAACGAATTGGACCCGACGTGAACGCAGCGCTAAAGGCAAGAATAGGCGATTTGATAATTGGTGCAAAAGGCTGTGTTTTTGCCCTCAGAAGTTCTGGGGTCATTAGCACTTTATTCAACACTCCTTCAGTGCTTGAACTGGGAGACAAGTTCAACAACTGTGAAAAGTCCTTTCTTTGCGGCGTATTGATGTTGTTCTTGTATGAACATCGCAAATCCCAGGGCGCTAGCAACAAACTTGAGCATCTTCTATTAATCGAAGATGCTCATCGAATGCTGAGAAGAGAAACGAGGAGATACTCCAGCGATAGTCAACCATTTACTCCGTTTGTTTCCGAGATATTTGTGAACTTGCTTTCTGAATCCAGCTCATACGGAGAGGGAATTGTTATCTCGTCGCAGTCGCCCTCGATCTTGATGCCCGAAACTCTCAGCAACACAAATCTCAAAATCGTGCATCGATTACTTACCAATGATGATCTGGAGGCGATTGCACCTCCGGGGTGCCTTAGCTTGAAAGAGCTCAAAGATATAGTCGGACTCAGCACTGGTGAGGCTTTAGTTCTCGATAAGGGTTTCGATAAGGCGAAAAAAGTGAAGGTGCCTTCGAATAAGTTTAGAAGAAGCGGCGCTAAGCGGAACGCGACGGATTCAGGGAATGAGCTGCGAGAATTTTTGTCTCAAGGCCGCAGTCTGAAACAAAAGTCTGTTTTTGACATTAGAACTCAGACCGAACTAAACACAAGTTCGGAAATAAGAGAAATCCTGGAACTTGCTACACTTGTTGCTGATGATTATCAATTTCGAATGGTAATGAATCGCTATGTAATGTCGTTGCTGGTCGATCTGACTCAGCTTGTCCATTTTCGCTCTCAGGTAATTCATGAAATTCAGCGGATAATTGGCGGACGAAGCCGGGGTTCTAATCTCACAGAGCTAACCTGGAGCGTCCTTGTTTTAGCTAGCGAGCGTTATTTTGAACGCAAGGGCGAGGAGCAATTCTGGTCGTTCGATGAACTTGAGATTCAGAAACAAAACTGGCTTGCTATGATGGTACCTGCATTTCAACCAAGTGCTATGAATCGCCGATTAGATATCCTAGAGCTGAGGAGGTGGCGCGACGATTTTCTTGCCTTGCAAGATCGAGACCAGGGTCCTTATGCAACTTGCGGAGCGTGTACAAAAAAATGCCACTACCGATTTGAGCTATCAGAAGTAACGCGCGATCCAAAAATCAGATTTGATTTCAACTCTAGTATTAACAGAACCGATAGCCCTGCATCCGAGTCTGCTGCATGGTTTTGCAGGCTGCTCTGCGAACGCCTGATTGGACAGTTCGATCTGGGCATTGCATTCTGTCTGGCTGTGCATTTCGTAAAAGAGCAGGCTCTTTCTACTGATGCTCAGCTAGTCCTTCTCGGAAAAATTCGCGGACTGCTAGAGTCAAACTTCCAGGAAACTGAAAATACGAGCAAGTAATGGTGGAGAAGATACAGTGAGGATCCAGTAAATTCCGACAGGCCTCTACCAAATAGCGAACGCCTGAGATCGCGGCCGTCCCGCTCGCTTCTAATTCTCGATTAGATCAATCGATTTTTATTATATTCCGATGGAATCTTGTCACCACATTCGGGTCAGGTGTAATTCGCACCTTCGTATGTTCTTTACCCGCATATGGAATATTATCGAGCAAATAACGGATGCTCTCCAGGCGAGCCAGCTTCTTGTTATTCGCTTTCACAATAATCCAGGGACTGAACGAAGTATGTGTCTTACTCAGCATCTCTTCTTTGTAATGCGTGTAATCGTTCCAGAGTTCCTGCGCTTTTTCATCAATAGGGCTGAGCTTCCATTGTTTTAGCGGATTATGCTTGCGCATAGCAAAACGTCTCGCCTGTTCTTCCTTTGAAATGGAGAACCAGAATTTGATAATGATGACGCCATCTTCATAAAGCATATGCTCCCACTCTGGAACCTGTTGCATGAATCGAAAATATTCGCTTTCGGTGCAAAAGCTGTTCACCGGTTCTACCACCGCGCGGTTGTACCAGCTTCTGTCGAAAAAAACTATCTCGCCTTCATTTGGCAGATGTTTCGAATAACGTTGAAAATACCACTGCCCTCGTTCTTCATCACTTGGCTTTGGCAATGCCACCACACGCAGTGAGCGTGGATTAAGGTGCTCGGTGAAGCGCCTTATTGCTCCGCCTTTTCCGGCGGCGTCGCGCCCCTCGAAAAGAATGGCAACGCGCTTTCCGTTGTCGCTCACCCAGCGTTGAAGTTTCACAAGTTCGATTTGCAAGCTGATGAGCTCTCTTTCGTAACGCAGCGTCGACATCACTTCTTTCAAGCGGATGTTTTTCGAGCGCAGCAGTTCCATCAAACCCCGGTTTGTATTCGCAATGAGCAGATCTTCCTCTGTCAATTGAAAATCAGATTTTGAAATTGATTTCTTCTTCTGTCCGCCGTCTTCCAAGTCTGCAAATTCAGCCTTCTCGGGGCCCTTTTTAGTCGCACCATTCTTGTGATCCGGTTCGATTTTGCCAGATGCACCGTTCTTGCCAGATGCTCCGCTCTTGCTAACGGCTCCGTTTTTATTCTCTGCCGGATCTTTGAGCCCGCTAACAGCTTTTGCCTTCATCTTGGCTTTGCCGTTATCAGAATCTTGCCGCTGCTCGAACTTATTCTTATCAGAACCCATACAAGCTCTCCCGGGATATCTCCTATCTTATACCCCGGCATCAGGTAGGGGCACGCCTTGCGTGCCCGACTATTTTTCATTGCCTGATCGACGAACGGGAACGCGAGGCGTGCCCCTACCAAACATTATGCGAGCTAATGGCGTGCCCCTAACTTAGTTTCAGAGTTTAATGACGGGCGACTGGCTCAGATTGCTTGCGTTCTTGGACTCGCGGGTTACGTCTCCGCTGTTTGGGCTAACGGCTTTGTTCAAGTTAGCGGTGCTGCTTCCACTCACGCTGTCTGGGCTAGCGACTTTGCTCACGTCAGCAGTGCGGCTTCCATTATTCATGTTAACGGCAATCCGCTGCGAAACTCGCGCGGGTATTTTCGCTGCACTCTGTCCCTCTTTCATCAATGCCAGATAAGACAGGTAGAACTTTTGCGCATCAGACTTTTTGTCCAGATCCCAGCATGAGTCAGCCATATTCAAATACGTTACGGCTCGTTCCGGAGCCACAGAAATCACCAGTTTGAAAACCGAAATTGATTCTTTCAAACAGCCGCTTTGTTGCAGGAAGAATCCGTAATCATTAAGTGGACCCACATAATCTCCCACGGGGAGCTGCATGTACTTCCAGGCATCTAGCCAGTTTTCCGAGCGGGAAAGCGCCAGATTCGTTTCGCTTCTTTGCGAATCAATTGCTTTGGCTGTTAGATCAAACACCATGCCCAGTCGTTCCGCCGCAGCGGCCGCATCGCCTTGACCATAAAGATCAAGCGCTTTGTGTTCGCCTTTTCTAATCGCGTCAGCGATGAAGTTAACGTTTATGTATGTGGCTGGAACGCTTTCAACTGCGCCGTTCAACAACGCTTCGCTGTCTCCTGCAAGCACATCTTCTAATTGCTGTGCAATTTGCTGCGCGTATGCATCTGAAATTTGATGTCCGACTCGTTGTATTTTGTCGGCTTTGATTTCGTATACATCGTTATGCCATACAGGTCCATCCCCATCGCGCCAGTTGATGAAAAGCTTGTTTCTATCGGCGCTGGCGTTAACTATGCCTGTCGGACATTGTGCAAACTCTTTCTGCCAGGCAAGGGCGCCTTCGCTGAATGCATCAAGTTTGAGAACACCTTTGTCATACCAGAGTTGAATATGATCGTATTTTGCGGTGTTGAATTTTTCGACACCCTCGATTGGAATGACTTCTGTTCTTTGCCAGTATTCCGGGTTACTCTCGCTGTCTTCGTCTGACTCGATTGTTGAGCTGTGATGCTGGAATGCCAGCTTTAATGGCGCATCCGCGCGGCGTTTCAGCAAAGCATCAATGGGTGCAGCTTCCTGCTCGAACTTCAACTCGTGCAGCAATTTTGAATAGGCACCCAGAAATTCCGTAGACAGCTCATCAATTGCAGTGCTTTTGTCACGACAAATTTTTGCTGCACGGTCCTGTATTTCTTGCGCTTCCCTCTTGTGACCGTCGGACTTGAGCACATTGCTTAGCTCCAGCAAATCGCGAGCGACACGGGTGCTCGAATTTCCAAATGCTGCCTCATCAATTCGCACAGCTTCTCGCAATAAGTCTTCCTTTTTTTTGCTGTCTGTTTCTTGTGCAGCCATGATTGAAAGAGTCAATGCAATTGCCGGATGCTGCTTGCCCAGCACTTCTGATTGAATGCGGAGTCCTTTACGGAGCAATTCCGCACGCTCGTCCACAGCAGTTCCTGAAATCGTCGCGTATTGGATTAGTGCTCTGGCGTAATTTGCGTTTTGAGTTGCATCTAAGCGTTCAAACATATGCATTGATGCTTTACAGGCGGAAATTGCCTGGTTTGACAGTTCCAATTCGTCATAGCAGATTGACATTTCCAGAAGTGTTTTTGCAATTTGCGCATCATACTGCGCGCCGGAATTACCCTGGTTCTGCAAAATTTTCAATGCCGACGAGTACATAGCAAGCGCTGCGTCGTTGTCAGAGAGGCACTCGGCGAGTGCCAGTGTGGACTCCGCCGTTATCGGCGAATCGGGGCCGTACACTTTTTGGCTTAGCTGAACTGCTTCTTTTGCCAGTGATGTAGCCAGCTTCTCTTCATCAAACTCGTTATCTATTCGCGAGCAATTTATCAGCGCCGTTATGAGTGCTTTCTTGTCATTGGAGGCTCGCGCTTTAAGCAAGGCCAGGTCAAAGTCTTGTCTCGCCTGACGATAGTGACCGATGCTTTCCGCATAGACTCCTTGCTTGCTAATTGTGTTCAAAAATGCACTGCCGCTTTTTTGGAGGCTGCCAAAGGAAACGCTCACCGTTACTGTCGCCGCCAGGAAAGCCAGACCCCAGAGTTTCCAGTTTAGTTCTTGTGGATTATGGAAAAATATTGTGCTGGACATTTTTCTTTTCCCCTGACCTCTATTTTGTAGATTAACTGATCAAGGTGAAAAGAACTGTTCGGCCGCTTTAGGCGATTGTTAAAAATGCGATTTTCTCTGTAAGACCGATACTGTCCGGCCATGTTTTGTCGTCAAGTCCGGCTTTTGAACGGTGTTTTGACACTTTGTGTGAACGCGCTGCGCGGACATAGGCTATTTAAATATCTCGAACCTACATGCGTTTAACGAGCGCCGATAAGCTTTCGTGCATTTCGCTGGCAGGAAGGTGTACGCTTTGTCCGTGCCCTGGGAGAACCCATTCGAAGTTGTAGCTCAGCAATGATGCCATCGAATTCTTCTGCTCATCCCAGGAGTACCAGCAATATCTTTTGTATGCGTCAAGTCGCTCGTCATCGCGGTCCCAATAAAGATGGTCGCCGGTGAACAGAAACTTGTTTCTATATAAAAGAACACAATGCCCACGTGTATGCCCGGGAGTCGGAATTACAACGAAGTCCTTTTCGAAATGCTTGGGCTCTTTGTCGTCAAGCACAATCTCTGCCCCGGGCTGTGCGGACAGGTCGTTTTTATGAATGATGCGCTTGCTGCCAAATTGCTTCGCATACTTGTCTGCATCAGCCACATCATCCTGGTGACTGAGAAAGATGTATTTAACACCGCCCATCGCTTCGAGCCGTGACGCTAGCTGTTTGACATAACGAGGCGCCTCTACAAGCCAGTTTCCGTCTGGGTGTTTGATGAAATAAGAATTGGCACCATATGAATCACGCGAATTGTACCCGCAGTAATAAACATCATCTGTAACATGCAAGGGGAAGTCATTTTGAGCGTCCGTCGCCAGGCTGCTTTTTTCCGTGCAACCAATGGAACCGACCGGGCACGCAAGAATAGCTCGCCATGCCGCGCGTTCCTCATCCTTATTGTTTGGCTGTTGATAAACAGAAGAATAGTCGCCTACCTCAGCAAATGTTTGTGGTGCAATTTGCCGGCAGGCATCGCAATCGATGCAAGTCGAGTCTACGAAAAAGGAGCCGGCCACATTGCTTTGCAGACGTTTTCTTGGATCAGCCACCTTAGTTTCTCCTACCCACTTATTCCATTATAGTTCGCGAATTTTTGGAAAGCGGCAAATTGCTCGAACATGGAAACTGGCAGTGCATAAGGCGATCTCGTCAGCTGTCTAAACTTAGACAGGCACAAGGCGGGCTCATTTAAGAGCCCGCCTCAGGCAGGGACATCCAATACCCGCTGTTAATAAGGACGATAATCGCGGTTTATTTGCCTTTGCAGCGAATTCTCTTCACGGTTTAATCCTCTATATTCACCCCGTGTGAGGTATCCACCATTCATGCGCAGATCTCGCTGTTCTTGTCTGCGAATTGCGTTATCTTCCGCCATCAGGCGACCATAGTTGCCGCCAAGTCTTCCTCTGTCATATCGAAGTTCACTGCGAAGACGATTGTCGCGGCGAGTTACTTCGTGACGGTAGGGGTGACGGTAGTTGCCGCAATATCCCGGATAAGCTTCAGCCGCAGCTGAGTAGGCAAAGAAGAGGGCAAACAATGCGCTGACTCCGAGCGTTAATTTACGGTTCATATCTTTTACTCCAGATTGAAAATTCTCGTCAATAAATGGCTCCGGATTGAACAGATCCAGAATCACATTTTTTTCTTTAGCGAACTGCCCCTGTCCGCGCAAGCTGTATATTTTTTGATTTTGCAAATCAGCAATTCAAGCTTGCATAACCAATCTATTTCTTTTGAGGTGGAGCCGACGTGAAGCCTGTGCCGCTTGACATTCGGGCTGCCTATGCTTATGTATCGGGCTCGTCTGGTCCTTAATTCAAGAACTCGTGGACAGAACTCAGCACGATCTCCTCGTATTCGATATGTGGCGCATGTCCGCAGTTGTCGATAAATTTCGTGCGGCAGTTCGGAATGTGTTCTGCTAATTTGCGCCCGTTTTCCACTCGTACGATGCGGTCTGTATTACCATGTAATAGAAGTACTTCATGCTGCATGTTCGCTACGTAGCTTGAGGCATCAAAGTTGCGGAATGCTTTGAGTTGTGGCTGCAAGACTCGGGGCGAAGTTGGATAAGGTCTTGCCTTTTCGCATATATCCATAAGTGTCGCCTTGCTTTTCTCTAGCGCCGCTTGGCTCATGCAGAGATCGTAAAAATCGAAGAGCATTTCATCGAAGTTTGAGCCGCGCGGATTCGCCAGGCGATCTTTTACATCCTGATCTGCGCCGGTATAGAAGGCACCACCGGCGGTGGTGGACTGAAGCACGATTTTCTTTGCTGCATCAGGAAACATCTTCGCGAATTCGATTGCAACGCAACCACCCATGCTATAACCGAATAGATTCGCACTCTGCTCATTTAAAGACTCGAGCAAGGTTTTCACATCTGTGGCGAAGTGATGCATGCGCAGTTCAACACCAGGCTCTAGTAATGCGCTGCGTCCGGTGCCGCGGTTGTCGAAAATGATGACTTTGTGTCGCTCTGCCAGTCGAGCAACAAATTCAAGCGGCCACGCGAACATGCAGCCGCCATATCCCATTATAAGAACGAGCGGGATGCCCGAGTTTTCTTTGCCATAAATGCGGTAAAAAATACCGTTAGTGGATTGTGCTTCGACGTACGATTCTGTTTTTTGCATTGCCAGATCGTACAACATTGGCCATCGCTCGGGCAATCATCTCATTGCTCAGGCTTCGCACCTGGAGCAATCCCGGGAGCGCCCGCGTCGCCTCTCCAACCCGCACTCGCTGCGCTCGCGCGGGTCCCCATTACGAGGCTAGCTGCGGCTCGCCGGCTTCTAAAGAAGCGAAGCGATCTCGCCGGAATAAAAGCCGGCAGGCTGCCGGCGCTCCCGGGCTCGGTTTGGTTGCTGTCTAGTTAACGGCACCTGCCGCCGAATACTCTGCCGAGGACTCTGCCTGCGATCTTGCCTGGGTACCATCCACCACCATGATGACGACCGCCCGGATAACACGGCTGACATGGCTGGCACGGTTGCCCTGGTTGATATGGGCTTGGCTGATATGGATTGGTTTCCGGACGAGGTTGTGGCGGTTGCGGTCTTGTATCAACCGATGGATTCGGGCGCTGATCCGGCAACGGTGGCATCGGAACCGCAGGAAACTCATTTACGTTCGGCTTCAGGTATGGCGGAACAATCGAGGGATTCTTATCGCCCTGGTGGAAACTGAACGGGTCCAATCCGCCTGTACCTGCGCGATCCGCCGGAGTTTGCGGCTGTCCGGGACGTGTCCCTTGATTGTAGGTATAGGGGTCCGTCTCGTACCTGAGCGGCTGCCCTGCCGTCGGGCTCATATATGTACCCTGTGGATAATAAGGCGGCGGCTGTGTGTCTGCAGCGCGGTAAACTTGCGCCGATGGAATCAGGCCCATCGACTCTTGCAACGAGTAAATCGCGCGGAATGCCGGCTTCGAACTCGTGCTTCCATATATATCGTTTGTGCAGACAATTGTGTCGCCTACTTTGACGCAAACCTGCGAACTGCTGCGGCTTGCTTCCTCCGGACCCCAGCTAAGCAGCGGGCGTGCGGTGGAGTCTTGATGGTAACTGTAACGCTCAACTTCTGGTTGAGAAATCTGGCTTTCACCCATGTGCGCTCGGCTCCTTCTCTAATCGAGTGAGCCAGCCCGTGCATTCAACCTTACCCCAAACTAATAATATGAATGAGCCGCCTCCGGGTCAATCGTATTTTTCCCCTGCTATCTGCTTGCTGGCAGCTCTTATCACGCTTCCAGTCTCGTTCTTCAGGCTGGTGTTGGAAAACGTCGTTGCACAGTCGAGCTCACAGTTCCTTAAGTCAATCCATTCTAAAATTCATTACAGGGAATGCTTGGGGTACGCTCATGTCAGTATCAACAGGTCTGCCGGAGTCAAAACACAAGCAGGAGTATGACGATGAAATCTACCGCATCCCTAGAAATCTCAACATTTCGGGAACTCCATAAATCTGGTTGTTTTCTCTTACCTAATCCATGGGACGAAGGCTCGGCCAGGTGTCTCAAATATCTGGGCTTCAAGGCATTAGCAACGACGTCTGCAGGGTTAGCCTTCTCACGCGGGCTGCCGGATACGGTTACGGCACTCTCTCGGGATGAGGTGCTCATGCATGTTAAGACCATTGTTGGCGCCACGGACCTGCCTGTAAACGCTGACTACCAAAACGGGTATGCGGATGAACCCGAGAATGTAGCAGCAAATGTCGTTTTATGTGTGGCCACCGGAGCTGCGGGGCTCTCAATCGAAGACGCAACAGGGAATGATTTGTCTCCGCTGTATGAGCGGAGTTTGGCAGTCGAACGAATTCGTGCTGCTCGACAGGCGATCGATTCAACAGGCAAGCCGGTAATTTTGACTGCCCGTTGCGAAGCATGGCTCGTAGGAGAGCCGGAGCCGTTTCGAGTAGCTTTAGACCGTCTCGTGGCGTATGCTGATGCTGGTGCAGATTGCCTGTTCGCACCAGGGGTGCGTGAGCCAGAAGAAATTGCCTCCATCGTAAAAGCGGTGGCGCCAAAACCGGTTAACGTCCTGATCTCAGCGCCAGTTCCCGGATTGACCGTCGAGCGCCTTGCAGATCTCGGCGTGCGCAGAATATCAGTTGGCTCAGCTTTGGCGCGCAGTGCCTGGGGAGCATTTTTGCGCGCGGCTAAAGATATTGCTGCAACGGGATCATTCGAGTGTTTTGCTGATGCAGCTTCGTTCGCCGAATTGAACGAAATATTCAGCCGGTCCTAACGTTGATAATTCTTGAGAGATGAAACAACATAGTCAGCTGAAAGCTGGGGCGATTGTTGCATGAGAGTCTTGATGCCTAATTCTCGCCTCTATTCTTTCGGGCATGTAAATCAAAGCTTTCTCTTTGGCTTTCTGGATCTTCGCAATCGAGCCGGAGTTGAATAGCAAAAAGTCGGATTCGATGCCGTCGCTGAATATAGTGCCACCAGCCGGCATTCTGGACTCGAGAGTTAGCGATTGACCTGCTTTCAAGATTCCGCCGGATACGTTTGCTGCCGAATGTTTGCTGATGAATGGTTCGCGAACGACAAAAACGAGTTCCTGGCTGCTCCAGGAAAGGCGCATTGGATTGAGCGCTTCCCGCCCCATCATTCGATTCATCCCTGACGCCATGTTGAACAATGACGAGAGCCAGCCTGTAGAGCCCACCCCGGTTGAAACTATGATGCCACTTGAGGATTGATCTTCTTCCTGCGCTCCATACTGAACGTGATATCTTGCCGAGATATGCGATTGTGCGCCAATGAAAAAATCGTTGAACGCAAGCAATCTCTGTCCATCGTTCAACTTAGCTTCAGCCAGTGTCACATGTACAAGGCTTCTTCCGTTGCTTATGGCTTCATTTATTGATGCTCGCAAATTACCCACAGAAACAGGTACAAGTACTCCGTCTATTCTGGCGGGATCCGGATTTACGCCGATGATGGGACGGTCGTGCGCATATTTTGCGACGTTTGCCACCAGTCCGTCCTGTCCGATGACGACAAGTAACTCGTTATCAGCAAAGATGAAATTAGAAATGTATTTCCGCTCGACAAACTGGATTTTGAGTCCAATGTCCATTTGTTTGGCCGCCTGTTCCAGAGCGTCTTGATATGCGTAGTCTTCCGCCTCGTATTCTTCATAGTTCGCCCCGGAATGCTCGAGGTAAAACCTTGCATTTGCTTTGGTGTGGAACCTGGCAATCAGCTCTTGCATTCTTGTGGGGCGAGTTACAACTATGATCTTCTCGTACATGGTCTTAATCCCGATTCCTCTGTTATTAGCGCTGTTTTCCTGTGATAAGCCCTTGCTGAGGCGGAGCAGCTGGCGGATCTTTTGCTATCAATGTCTGCAACAAATCTGGTGTCAGATTTAACTGTCCGATCTTGCCGGCGTTCTGAGCTAGCTCCTGGAATGCAAGCGACATAATCATTTTTGAGTTGTCGCCATTTCTTGGCGCCACCGCCAGTAGTGTCTTCCAGTCGACCTGTTGCACTTGTTTCAACACAACCTCTAACGCGTATGCTTTGCTTTCTGCTTCCTTGCGATCGTTTTCGATTTGTGTTGTGATCAAGGCTTTGCGCTTTTCCTCCAGTGCTATGTCGGCTGACATGCGCGTTTCTCGTATCTCACGTCGCTTGTTCTCAACGGCGACTTCTGTCTGCAGCTCGCTTTCTTTAATGCGACGTTCTTCTTCAACTGCAGCATTTCGGCGCGAATAAATCGCCTGGTCTGCTTGCTGTTGAATTAACTCTCTTGTTTCGGATTCTAAGGCTCGTGCTGTTTCTTTGCTTGGGGAAACTGCAATTAGCGCCAGTTCAATTACTTGAATTCCAAGCGCTGCAACCGCATCTGATTCCTTGAGTAGCTCGAATAACGCAGTTGCTATAAATCCTGGGTTTTTCAGTATGTCTCGCACTGGGAGCGGCCTGATGATCGATTGTGCCGCAACCTGCGTAGTGTTTATTAGTCTTGCACCGAGCAAGTCCAGCGGTTGAGAATTTTTCGGCGCCAGATATCGTCCGCGTTTATCAACGGAAAAGTCCAGTACGGAAGCTGCCGTTTCCGGGGCGATTATTCGGTAAATCAGCTGTCCCTGGAGTGTCAGTTCCTGGAAATCGCTTGTTGTTTCGCCGAATATGAACGAGACATCCTGGCTGTTTAAGGGAACGTCCACGACTGTTGATATTGGCGCGAAATACCAGAAACTCAAGCCGGGGCCTTGCTTGATTACACGACCGGATTGGTGGAGGATGACGTGCACCGTGGGCGGTGCCTTTTTGTATTCAAAGCCAAACATGGACCCTCCAGTCTGATTTATTCAGTGATCGTCTTCTGTACGTTTATTATTGTAATGGGAGATCGTCATAATGTCAAGCGTCCTCGCTCGGGCTTTCGCCTCGCGGGATTGCCTCAAGCCCTCTATTGGCTTGGCGGCTTGTTGTGCTGGCTTCTTGGGAATCCGGCTGCTTGAAACCAGTGTACTTGGCGACATAAGCAGTGAGAGAACGTTGCTCCTACGTCATAAAATTTGTCCGTCCGCCATTAAATAGCTGTAGAATTGGGACTAAAAACTCGCCCAGCGGGAATGTCTTCTGTATCGAACCAGCGGAGGAGTTGAAATGGGCGCAGAAGATCTTTTGTACAGAATGGACCCCAAGAAAATTCGCGTAAGTTCTGGTGACATCACACATGGATATTGGGAGTTACACAGTATGAAACTGGAGCGCAGCTCGGAGCTGTTCAAATGCTCCACAGCCGCAAGCTGTCCAAGCGAAGAAATCAACCTCGCCGGCCAAATAACCAGTCTTGAACTCAAAAACATTGAAGATGCCAATCCTGCAGCAAATATGGTCGGAATTGGAGTCGGCGCGTTGGCAGGGCTGCGTTTCTTCGGGCCGATCGGCGCCATCGGCGGAGCCGTCGCCGGTCAGTTGCTTGTCGGCAACAGACATGAAGTCACTGTCGAAGTTCTACTCAACGATGGAAGAAAATTCCAGGCAACGATGGATAAATCAATCTACCAACGTCTCAAAGCCATCCACGAACGCGTAAACAATTGATGGGTATTTGATTGAGGTGGAAAGCTGGCCGTTTTATAGGTGCCGAAAGCGTTCATAAGCGCTAGCGCTGGGAGCGCCGCCATCCTGGCGGCCTCTACACCCGACCTATACGCGGCTATTCACAAATTTCGACGGCTCGCCCGTAACTGCTTTACGATGTTGATTCAGTGCAAGCATGGCTCTTACGTCGTGGTAAGACATCCATCCATCGTCCATTGTGCGCGATTGCTGAATATTTGATACTGAGATGCGCAACTGTGCCTCATGCTCAGCAAGCATAAAAGCCGATTCAATCAGGTAATCCATCTGTGTATCCAGCTGTTTCCAGTTCTCTGGAGAAGCAAATGAGATTTGCAGCAATAGCTCTTCATTCTCGTCTATAACTTTGTGGACAAGCGAGACGCGTTCGCTGGTGGACAGGACAGAATCTCTCTTTAACAACAATACCGTGATTTTCGACTGGCGATAAGCTTCTTCGTCAAAATCAACGTTCTTCAGAACTACATTGTCGTCCTGCCAGACAAAAGGGCAGATTGCCGCTGGGCTTGATTGACCCATCAAGCTGTTCAAGCGCAAAAAGCTTGGTTTCGCTTCTGAATAGTGCATAGTAAGAGTGCTCCCGTTCCTCTGTTCACAGAGTAGCCCCCCAGGGCGGTGCGCTCAATGTGTCAGGGTACAGGCTCAGCTGTGCAATTGTGTAGTTTCTCAAAATAAGCTTTTCTGTGTGCGTCTAAACAATCAGCTGTACGATTCGAATCGCTCGAAAGGGGCTATTTGAATCGCACAGCTGATTGGAAACAAGCAAAATCCAATCAGTACGACTTGTCGAAAAGCCGCTATTGTAAAATTCGACCAGTCTAGCTGTTCATTTCAGCGACCAGTGCTCAGCTCAGCTTGGGACCGCTATTTTCGCGGCTTCGTCTCAGCGCCATCCAGATCAACGGGCGGCATTTGCAATTTGCTGCGCAGCTTGTTGCATGATTGTTGGATCAATTGCCTGAATTTCGCATCGCCGTCTTTCTGAGCTTTCGCCATCTTGAGTGCCTCGAGATACTGTGTCTGTGCCAGCATGTCTTTGCCTTCTGCTTCATTGCGTTGTGCATTGTTGAACATATTAAGCGCTTTTGAATCTCGCAGGTCTGGTTTATCGCCTATGTTTGCCTTGTTGCCGGGCTTTTCTGGCGCTTGCACTGTGGGGGTATGACTAAAACCCAGCACCGGTGCTTGCCCGGGCTTGTCTGCGGGCACGGGGGTTGGCACCACATTGCCTTTGATGGGCTTAAGGAGCGCCTGCCCAGGCGGCAGCGGCGCCGCTACAGGCTCACCTCTCAGCAGTTGTGGCTGCGGCGTAGATTGTGTGGCACCATTCTGCGCGTTACATTCTTCGCCGCCAATGAAAACTTTTTTGCACGTACCGCCGCTCTTGTTTGTGCTTTGAATAGTTTTTCCTTTTGCGACCGGAGGTATGTAGACATCTCCAGCTTTTCCAGGATCTTGAGCTGAAGCGCGCGGCAGCGGAATAAATGCAAGAACTGATGCGGCAAGTCCGAACACAACTCGCAGCGCGGTGCGGCATTTGTTTCGCAATGGGCGGAGAGCACGCGGGCAGTTGTCCGTCATGACCTTTCCGTCGGGACGCCTGTAAATTTGCAAGCATTGCGTGGCACCGTGCTCCGCCAGAAAATCTTCCGCCTCGTTACTGCTCATATCGGAAATGTTGTAAACGTTGCGCGAACATCCGCAGCAATGGCGCACTCTATCATCGCCTGTCATCGACTCCCAGGTAACCGGACAGGGTGCTGCGATTACGACTTCATCAAGCAATTTGATTCGTTTTTCCATTTCAATTCCATCCCGCCATCGATACAACCACGTTATCTCAAAGCTTCGGTCCAGATAATATGGTTATCCCTGAATTGAGGCAGTTCAAAACAGCAGTTTCGTCGCAAGTAGACCATCTAATATTCGGGATGCTACCCAAGATAGAGGCGGTTGGGACGTCCGTGCTTCAAGGGTTTCGCGATTAGGAATTATGTTCGATGGCCCGCGTTCTAGGGCTCCGCGATCAGAGAGCGTGAGCAATGGTTAACGGCGCTGCCAGGGCTTCGTGAAGAGGGACCAATGATGTGTGCATCTTAACCCTGCCCGTGCATGCAAATGGGGACAATTCCCATTGTTGAAAACCTCCTTTTCAATTTCAATGCTTTAGCTATTTGCATGAACCTAGGAAATTCATGCGTTTTGTCAAAGGAAGGTGCATATGGATAATTTCGACTCTCTCCCCGCGGAGAGGAACGACCGTGCTGTTCAAAATTCGCTTAGTGAAAGCGCGGCTTCTCTGCTGAGTCAAGACACTCAATGTTTTCGCATCGCACAATGCAATCAGGCAACTGATGCAAATCTGCCTAATGCTGCCATTGCGAGTGACGATCAAAAACCGGTTGTAGAGCGAACTTCACATAATATCGGCGCTGCCGTTATTGGTGGCATCATCGGAGGTGTTGCATCCGAATTGTTGCTTGGTCACAGGCCGTACTATCCACCACCGCCTGTTTATAACTACCCTTACCCGGGGTATCCTTATCCAGGCTATCCGCAGCCCTATCCAGGCTATCCTCAACCGTATCCACAGCCCTACCCAGGACCTGTAATTCCAATTCCAATTCCTGTTCCTGGTTGGGGACACGGACATGGACATGGTGGTCACCACGGGCGGCGCCACTGGTAATTGACTAAACTCAAAATTTAAGAAGAGAAGCGTTCAGGCTTTGGTGAACTGTAACCGGGCGATGCGCTTCTCTTCTTTTGTAAATGTCATTCTGGTGCCACTCTCGTGAGATAGGATTGTGCTGCCATTTACCCGTGTTGCTCAGGAGCCACTATGATCAAAAAACAAATTGAACCCGCGGATGTTTTTTTTACCGCTACAGTATCACTATTTTTACTAATATTTGTGGCTGTACCAATGGTGGCAGTTTGTGCTTTCGCATTGTTCTTGTTGCTGCCTATCTGAATAGCTCAGGAAGAGTTCTAAGTCAAAATCTGAGGGCGGGTGAGGCGTGGCTTCTCCCGCCCTCAAATTGCTTTTACTCGCTTTCCGCTTATGTGCTTGATGAGGATTTAGAGCAGGCTCATAGCCTGACTTGCAATAGAGTTAGTGACATGCGAATGACATTTTGCCTTTTCTGCCAAGCCTTTCGGGAAACCATGTGTCACTTCCCTGTCACTGCGATTGCTTCATCATCCAAACATCGAAAAGGAACGAGGTATCGTGTAATGATCAGTCATTTATACAAGATAGGACTTCCGAAATCGACACTTGCATCGAAGGTATTTATGGGCATGGTTGCTACTTGCACCATCTCTGCACTTATCTTTCCGCAGCTCTCATTTTTTTATTTCCTTCTCTTTTTGGTGTTAGCGATATGATGATAATAAAAGCAGCAGTTTGTGCAGCGCTCTTGTTTGCTGCATTGGAAGCGGTGAATTTCGCTCTGAGCGAAGATGGTCCGAAGAATTGTTATGAGATAGTTCAAGTCTTAATTCGGCGTATAGAAGTCCTTCGGCGCGAAGGCAAATTTGCAGCGATGGCGCAACAGTGGCAGATGTTTTTCTCTGCATGCAGAAAATCTTCTCTTGCAGTTCTGAGTAGAATGGGCGAAGGCGTTATGGATTTCTTGCGGCAAGTAGAAAGCATCAAGATTGCTGTAGTAACTAAAGCTGCTGAGCTAATTGTCTAACGATTAAACGAGCTGGCGCGGGTGGCACACCGCGGCTATTTCCTGGGACCTGAGCTTGCCGGAGGAATCCACTCATAGCTGTATGTGTAGCTGTCTTCGCCTGCAAATGGCATAGAAATAGTTAAAGTAATGGGTATAGTGACGTGTTGATCGTATAGCCTCGGCATAAGAATTTCAAAAAACGTTGTCGGTGGATTGGGATGCCCAGCATCAGCAAACGCTGTTAAATGCGAGGGGCGAATATCTAACATTTGAGCAAATACCTTCGTTTTGACTCCTTGGCTAGAGTTTGTGGGATCCAAATCTCCACTAACAAAGCAATTGATTGGAAAATGAATCTTGCTATCGCCGGGTACCTTTGCCGGGGGCGGCGTCCAATTTGCACTTCCATGAACACGCTTGCGTGTTGCCCATCCACCAAAGGAATAATTATTTTCATAATCTCCGTCGACGTGCCCATCCGATGTAGTGATCGTCGATTTCATTTCTGCCGAACTGGCTTGGAATCTACTTATGACCTTATGTTCAGGCGGTCCAGTTAGTTTCCAAAAGCCTGCACCGGCTCCTTCTACAGCGACGGTGAATGCAATGTTCAGATCTGAATTAGAGTTATTGATCAGCAAGAAATACAGTCCATCACTTGATCCCATAGATACTGATTGAGGCTTGTTTGTGTCAAGAATAAAACTATCAGGTACAGGAAACGGTCTTCCATACGGATTCACGCTTTCTCGAGCCTCGTCAGCTACTTTCTTCGCTTCAATCGTGACACCGTCAGGCAAATCAACACCCGAGCAAACCAATTGCAGATCTTCACTGACTGTCATTCGGATGGTTCTGGTCGAATGCCCTCCACTCAGAGAGACATTGAAAGTGCGAAGTGGATCATTTGGTTTGAACATCCAAACACCGTCGGTCATTGATTCTCGCGGAATTTTTGCAGGATTAGACGTATTCATTCTGCTTGATTTGTTAAAGATGTACCAGTTTGAAAACTCAAAATAGCAACGATCAAGCGAGCTGGCGCAGCGGCTTCTAATGTATGTATCCAGTGGAGTGAGATAGTCGAATCCATTTGCTAAGAAACTGGCTTGCGCCACGCTTTTAAACATATCAGCAAAGAAAGTCGCCTGGGTATCTTGGCTGGCTGTTTCATGCCGCAACTGGAGGCAATCATTAACAAGAAAATCAATGAACCAAGAACCATGATATTCATGATTGGCAGTCAGTTTATCTGAGGCTGTCCCCAGCAGGGTGAGTGGCAAGCTTAAATAGCTTGGGGGCATTGGCGAGTCATGGTTTCCCATACGGCGTCCGTACTCTGGCACGGCAATACGGGATGCTGCGTATTCTGCACAAGCTTCCATCCACCAGCGACGCCCAATCATGCCTGGTATGTTGTAGTACGCTCTTTCAACATTGTGAAAGAGTTCATGAGCTAGTTGGCGTTTCACTTCGATGGGGCTTGTCACATTCAGAGGAAATGTGATATTACCAGTGATGCCATTGTGCACCGGATTTGATTGTCCTTGTACATAAATTACAATTATTTTGTTCGAGAACTTCAATCCGCATTTCGCATAGGCTTGGGCTGCTTCAAGTCCGGAAAGTACTGCAATGATGTAGCGAGGGACTTCAGGTTCTTCTATTGTCTGTCCACTAGCATTGTTGTATCCACTGGTTGCCGCGACAACCTGCTTGCGATTATAGAGAACTACGAAACTGACCTGACCCTCTTCATATTTGATATTCCAGGAATCATCAACCTGACCGACTGAGATGAGGCTCAAATGGGATGTGCTTACTTTTGCTGTGTGCCCATTAGGATCTATCGTTAAAGGCAGTGAGCACCACTCGTTAAGGTCGCTATCGTAATAGTTAGCGAATACACGGGCCCAGAGAGGCGTCTTTTGACTCCCAGCAATTTCGGCAGGCAGTGGAATCTCAATTTCAACCGGCTTTTCCAGCTGATGCAGATTGCCTAATCGAAGATCAAAAGTTCTAATTGGATTAATCGCCCTGATCTTTTTTGCTGGATTCTGTTGGGCTTCACTTAAGCTAAGAACAGTAGGTTGATTGATTAAACCAGACGGTATTGAGACAAAAAGACCGTTTCCACAATTTATTTTTTGCGTGCTTGAGCTGGCTTGAATGGTTTCGGATTTGATAAGAGTTTCTGGAAGCTGACTTTGCGGAAGGCTTTCGCCTTGTTGTTTATTTATTTCTGTTCCTAGAATCTGGACATGCGCAAGGTGTAAGTAGTTAGATCGATTCAGGCCAATTTTGACAAAACGAGCGTTTTGAAATTCTGGCAGCGTTATCTCCCATTTCATTTGTGTATGTAGTCCAATGGCAATCTCTTTCCATTGAATTTTGTTTGACGATACCCAAATTGACAAACCTTCTGCGCGTTGACGTTCTTGCCTTAGTCTGTTTTCGATTAAAAGCTGCTTTATTGCGCATTCGCGGCCAAGATCGATGATGATGAATGGACTATTTTCTAGCTGAGTATGGAAGGCGAACTCAGGCGCGACATCATCTGAGCCAGCCATTCGTGCTTGATGCAAATCATTCGAGCCAGTGAGAAGGGCAGACTTTGCAAAATATCCTTCATAGTTTGAGCTGGTTTCGTAGGAAGCTGTTTTCGATAATACGGTAGGCTTTGAAGAAGCTTCTCCAGTTGTTTTGATACTTTTTGATTCGCTGAGATCAAAACCCAATGTTTGGCTGGGAAACTCTAATGTGAGTACAAGGATGAGTAGGAGCTGAACAAAGGAAAGTACGTTCCACATAAAGCCCTTCAAAGATCTTCTTCAATACTGGCAGGTCTCCGGCGCGATGGCATCATCCACGCGATGTAGATCAAGATTTGGACTTTCATCCTTTTGATTATCTACTCTGGATTGACTCTATTAAGGAAACTGGCAATACGAGGTCAAATTTGAGTGTTGAAGAAAGCTGTTGAGACTAGTGATGTCAAAAAAATCTGTTATGTGGAAGAACCCGCGCGGCTACGAAGCTTAGCTCCAAACGGCAAGACATCCGACATTTTGTTTCGCACAAGGCACAAACTGGCGGGCATAGAGTTTACTAACAAATAAATGGGGCAGACGACGGGACTTGAACCCGCGAGTACCGGAACCACAATCCGGGGCCTTAACCACTTGGCGACGCCTGCCATAAGTCCAGTCACAATATTATCATGAGCGCTGGCGGCAGGCTGCACCAAGGTTTACAAAACAAAAGGGAGGCAAAGCGCCTCCCTCTAAAACTTTATCGATCGGGCAAAGAACTGCCCATTAGCTTCGCCGTATTGCGGTTTTTTATCTGCCGTTTAACGAAGCCAGGTGTTTTTGAACTTCACTTACCTTTTGGAGCAGTGACTTCAGCACCAGATCATACTCAGTGTTGTCGCGGTAATAGGCGACGTTGTAGAGATCAACTTTGGGAAGCATATCTGGTGGCGCAGGTAGTTCTACCTTGGGCACACTGACGAAGCTCGTGGTACCGGTTGTTGTTCCGACAATCATGTTCATCTCTCCTGGGTTGTCTGGCGGGTTTGATGCCAGCTCTAATTCTTACATACCGCAGCTTTTGTTTTTTTTTCGCTTGACTTCAATAAATACAGTATCACTAGTACTGCTGAAGACAATACGGGAATTACACTTGTTCCTGCAGCTAAAATGTAGACAGGATTTGGCGCTCGAGCGCTTGACATGGGGCTTTCGGGCAATATTATCGGGAGTCCATGGTTCAGAATTACATAACATTTATCTTCAGTCTTTCGCTGATACGCGAAATCGTGTAATTGATATGCGGAATGCGGTCGGGATTTCTAATCCCGGTGTCGATTCTAAGGTGTCTTATTTACGCGGTTTCTAAATGTGCAATGCAAAAATCGCCGGCAGAATTTGTGCAAGCACTGCGCCAACGAATATTGCGAAGAGCCAGGAGCCAATCCATATGCTGAACGCTATTTTGGCTCCTCTTTCTTTAATCATCACGCCAACCGTTGCAATGCATGGCACGAACAGTGTGATGACTACCATCGCGACAACGGCTTGCGCTGCGCTCAGGGTAACGTCGGTCAAACCAAAAGCAGCAAAATCTCTGCGCACAATTCCAAGTATGAATGTGGTGGGTATTCTTGGGTCCGCAGGCAAATGTAGCAAGCCGACGGTAATAGGGCTCAGCGCTTTTATTAGAACATCAAGGAGACCGGTCATCTGTCCTGCACTAACGACAAGTCCGGCAAGGCAGAACATGGGCACGGATTCGACCATGAAATTCCATGTCTTCGTCCATGTTTTCTTAAGCACATTGTTTGCACGAGGCAGGCGCATGGGTGGAAGATCGATCATCAATGCCGTCGATTTACCTGGCATTATTTTGTTGAGCAAAAGCCCCGTGGCTATGAGCATGCCACCAATTACGATACCGTAGACCAGCCAGGGCATCGGTCCGCCCGCTTTGGCCAGCGTTCCAGAAACTATACCCAGCTGAGCGGAACATGGGATTGCAATTCCCAGCAAAGCTGTTGCGATAATCTTTTCTCGTGTTGAACTGAGCAGTCGCGTGGTGACCGTAGCCATCGTCACGCATCCGAGCCCCAGGATTAATGGAATGATGGCTCTACCAGTTAGTCCGATGCGGTTTAGGATTCTGTCAACGAGAACGGCCAGCCGTGGAAGGTAGCCTGAATCTTCAAGAATGGACAAGCCAAAATAAAATGCCAGAACAAGCGGGAATAGCAAACCGAGCAAGTAAGTAACTGTCAGAGTAAGAATTCCATATTCACCGGCAAGCGTATTTCCTATGGCTCCCATAAAAGTATGATGAGACCAGAAGTCATATCCAATTTCTTGCGCAGGTACTGTTCCTCGCAATTTGTCGAACTCAGCTGTTTCTGTAGCTGCGGCCGCAATTGTTCCATTCGGAAAATCAAATTTGCGATTAGCAACGGTGATTGTGGCCGGGCATGCTGCTGCCACGACGCGGCGAACATTAGGCTCACAATAAACACGCATCAGTTGCTTTTCGGTTATGTCTACAACCTTGCCCGCCACGAGCACACCAAGTAACTGATAGAAGATGAGGTAACAGACAAGCGCAGCAATCATGCCGCCATAAAAAGGATTGAGCAGCACACGTCCGATGACCAGTGAAGCTT
>JBIKOL010000196.1:0-15196 GCA_044358055.1 Obscuribacteraceae bacterium (SeqCode) | reverse complement strand
ATTCGGCGTGCACGGTAGATTTCGTTTCTGAATCCGAGCGGGCTCTCACCACAGCGCTGAGCGGTTGGTTCATCGCCTTCTGCAATCAGCACCGCTTGATCTTGTCTTACACCACGATCAAGCAATGGTGCAATTTTGCCTGCCACCATGTTCGACATTGCACCAATTCTTGCTAAAGGTATCTTTGAGAATAGATCCGATAACCCTTCTTTCTTCACTGCGACGGTGCACAGTACCGGCACTTCGAGTGCCTGCGAAAGTGCCTGCAGGTCTATCTTCATGTTGCGGCTCAAAGCTTCATCCCACTGGTTCAGCACCAGAATGAGTGGCTTGCCCATGTCGATTAGCTGCAATGTAAGGAAGAGGTCGCGGTCGAGACTTAGAGCCGAAACCACATTGATGACTGTTTCGGCTTCAATAATCATTTCTCTAGCGATGCGTTCTTCATCGTTAAAACTAGAAACGCCGTAGATGCCTGGTGTATCGGCGAGCTCATCATTGCCGAGCTTGCCACGGGAAACGTCTATTGTTGTGCCGGGGAAATTTGAAACTTCAGCATGAACACCGGTTAAGGCTGAAAAAAGTGCCGATTTGCCGACATTAGGATTCCCGGCAAGAACGATTTGCTTGCCTTTGCTCGCCTGCTGGGCGGATGACGTCTTTTTACCTGTGGTACTTACCACTCGGTGATACCTGTTTTTGTGCTCTATTGAGAATAATTATCAACAAGAATCCGCAATTTCACAAGATGTCTGCGTTTATAAGATTCAACCTGCAGCTGGCTATTTATTGATATTTCAACGCTGATGCGGCTTTTCGTACACGTGAATGTTTGCGACAATTCTCATTAAACTTCCGCTTTACCCAGGTCTTTTCTCATCGCGATGCATTGAATTTTTACACCACAGCGAAGATGGTGGACTGTTTCCTCGTCTGTTTTCCAACCCTTACGCAGATAGAATGGCTTTGCCGTCAAAGTTGCATGAAGACGAGCTTTTGAAATATTATTCTCACGCAGATGTAACTCAGCACGCTCGAGAAGAGCTGAACCAATACCTCTTCCGGCGAAGTCGGGATGGACATACACCGCACAGATTTCATCAGCTTTAATTCCGGTGAAGCCCGCTATTTGTCCATTCTCAACAGCTACGAACATATTTTCGCCAGCTTCCATTGCGCTTACGTACGATTCGGGCTTTGGACTGCTAGTCCATGCGGCAATTTCTTCAGCGGTGTAATCACGGGCGCAAAGTTTGCGAATGGATTGCATATGTGCGTTATAAATGCCTTCCGCGTCTTTGTTTTCGGCCGCACGAATAAAAACCATGCCAAATACCTCGGGTTCGTGACTTACTTTCCAGCTTCGTCGAATCAATTCAAAGCTAGCTGAGAGCGATTTCACCAAAATTGAAGTTTTTAAGAGCCTTGTCGATTAGATGATAAGGGGCAGACCATGCACCCTGCAAGCGATTTCGGCTTTATGCCTTTCTTGATTATCTAATTCTTGGGAACCGTGATCATATATATGGTATAAGCGTTAGCGGTAGTTGAGAACCCCCGTTTTTGGCTCCGGGAAAGAGATTATGATTTCGATGTTGAATAACTGTTCCAAAAGCTTTTCAGTTTTGGTATTAGCTAGTTTCCTCTTTGCGAATTTCGCGCAGTTCTATTGTCCATCTGTCTGCGCGCAACAGGAAGAGACAAGCGCAGAGTCGGCACCGGCTCCACAGAACTTGCCTAAGTTTGCTTTGCCTGCTGCGGGTTCTATCCGGCAAGACACGGCTTCGGCAGCGAGCGCAAGTTCGAGCTCCGCTGGCGCAAATTCGAGCACTGCTGGCGCAAGTTCGAGCACCGCTGGCGCAAATTCGAGCACCGCAGGCACGAATTCGAGCACTGCTGCAGGTACGAGTTCTTCAGCTAACACAAAATCTGCGGCTGCAGCTGCCGACAGCGGCGTAAGAACAACCACACCAAAATCTGCAATGTCTGTTGCAACTGCTGTTGTTCCTCTTTCCACAATTTACCGCGGCACCCAAGCTGTACCCAAAGAAATCACTCTGCCAAATGGATTGCGAGTCCTCGTTTTAGAGAATCACGAGTTTCCTGTGGTATCAACTCTCGTTTGGTACCGGGTTGGTTCTCGCGATGAACAAACCGGTGCTACAGGGCTTGGGCACATGGTTGAGCACCTTATGTTCCAGGATGTAGGACCCTTCAAGCCGGGCGACATTGGCAGTTCGATTGCGCGCGTCGGCGGGCAATTCAATGGTTATACTTCTGATGACTTCACTACATTTTTCGAAACCTTGCCTTCCAACAAGCTGGAGATGGCGCTGAAAATTGAATCTGAGCGAATGCATAATGTTCGTTTCTCCGACACTGAAGTCAAACAAGAAATTGCAAATATTCAGAAGGAACTCGAATCTGAAGCTAAAGACCCTGTTGCTTTGCTTTCGAAGGAAGTGCGCGCGATGATGTTTATGCAGCATCCGTACCACAACCCGACAATTGGCTGGAAAACTGATGTTGAGGCGCTTAGCGCAGAGCACGCAAAAGAGTTCTACCAGAAGTTTTTCAATCCGGCCAATGCGACTTTGATTGTTTCTGGTGATGTGAATGCAAAACAGGTTGATCTTCTCGTTCGCAAATATTTCGGTGATACTACAACTAAAGCCAAGCTGCCTTCACACGTGAATGTGAATGAACCTCTGCCCCGAAGCGAGCGCCGTGTCAATACCAAGTATTCCGGCAATAAAGAGGTACTCCAGCTTGCATACAGATCTCCTGCTATGGATGATGCCGATGCACCGGCTGCCGTGGTTCTCGAACGCTTACTGAATGGCGGCATGCAAGGCAAGTTGAAAAGCAAACTAATCGACGGAAAAATTTGTCAGACTGCGCAAGCTAATTACGAAATCAAAAAGGATGCTGGATTATTCACTATAACCTGCACGGCAATTCCTGCGACATTCGATGCCCAGAATAAGATTCTTGCCGGGGTCGATTCCATAGTTGCGTCGTTGCGCGATAAACCTGTTTCTGATGCAGAGCTGCGACGCGCTCGCAATCAAGCGGAATTCGCTTATTTTGCTGAATGCGATGGTCCATACAGAGCTGGGTTTCACCTCGGTTATTTTGAGAGTCTGGACAAGTGGCAGAATGCATTTACCTGGCCGGATAGAATTCGCTCAGTCACCGCAGCAGATGTGAACAGAGTAGCGCGAAAATACTTTGGCACAGAGTCACGAGTAGTAGGTTGGATAGCCGGTACTTCGGCAGCCAAAGCGGCTCCGCCCAAGGCGACTAGCAGCACTGATGCTGCGGGGAAGGACCACGACAAAACGTCTCACAGCAAACAACTCGAGCACGTTAAGTTGACCGGGTTCAAACAAAATGACAACGACCCAGGTCCGGGTCAGGAAACGAAGGCTAAAGAAAAGGCTGCAAAACCGGCGGCTAAGAGTGGCATTCCAGCCGTAATCAGAGACATTCCCCAGGCGCTGGGTAATGCGGTGACCGGAAATATTCCAGGCGCCGTAGGAAACGTCGGATCAGCATTAATAAACATACCCGGCGCGATTGGAAATATCGGCAGCGCAGTTGGTACCACCGCTTCTGTGATCGGCAAGCAGATAGTTCAACTAAAACCAGGTTCAGAGTCTGAAATAGGACATTTGAGCCATCGTGTATTGAAAAATGGAATTCGAGTTATCGTCTTCAAGAGCGACGTAAGTCCGGTGGTTCAAATTTGCGGT
The DNA here is from genome assembly GCA_044358055.1 of Obscuribacteraceae bacterium (SeqCode). Classification (GTDB taxonomy): domain Bacteria; phylum Cyanobacteriota; class Vampirovibrionia; order Obscuribacterales; family Obscuribacteraceae; genus JAIEPM01. Next base: position 11,441 of record JBIKOL010000196.1, on the reverse strand, counting down.
TCTATTCAAGCTGGTGAAGCTTACACCGCCAAGAATAAACCGGGCTATTCATTGCTTGCTGCGAATTTGCTTTCACAGGGCTCCGAAAAACGCCCGCGCTCGCAGATGGCAGCGCAGCAAGACGATATGGGTATCGCTCCGGCGCAGATGCTCAAATTCGACAGTAACATAGAAACCATTGATTTTTCCTCACGCTGTCTTTCTCGAGATCTTCCAACGCAGCTTGATTTAATTGCAGAGACACTAAGCCAACCTAGCTTCGATGAAACTGTTTTCGATAAGGCGAAGCAGGACGCGCTAGCGGCTCTGAAGCGTAATGAAGATGGTCTTGGTTTGAAGGTGGACCGTCTGCTCCTGCAGGGACTTCTTGATGACAATTCTCCCTTGTGTCCAGGTGATCCCAGCGAGAAAGCGAAGAGTCTAAATGCGGCAGAGATTGGCGAGGCGCAGAAGTTTTTCTCGAACAACATTGTGCCTGGAGCCACTACTATTGTAATTGCGGGCGACTATTTACCAGAGCAGGTCTATGCTCTGGTCGAGCGCGCATTCAGCAAATGGAATGGAAAGACTACGCACGCGCAGCAGCACGCAAAGATTCGGGCGCAACGAGTTATGCGCAGCTCATTGCCAGTGAAAGACAGCAAGAAGACGCATATTTGTTTTGGACAGGTTGTACCGATTTCTCAATCACAAGCGGATTACGGCAGCTTGCTGATTGCAGATGGAATTCTCGTGAACCATCCGGTGATATCGCGCTTTGAGCAGGCTTTGTGCAAGAACCCTGCACTGGATAATGCCATCGCCAATGGTGACATGACCTTAAAGATGGAACCTTACTCGAATTTGACGCGCTGGTCGCTGTCACTTGCCCTGGAACCATCGGCGGTGCCTGCGTCAGTCAAGGCAATCAAGACCGAATTGCAAAAAATATCAAGCTCCGGAATTACAGCTGACGAGTTGAATGAGGCGAAGCGCTATTTGCTGGGCTCACTGCCTGTTCGCACTCAGGCTACGCTGGGTGCTGTTTGCAGCTCGATTCTGGATTCTGCCGATCATACTGACACAGTGAATGCATACAACGCATCCATTGCATCAATAAAGTCTGCCAGTGTCGAATCGGTAAATAAAGTAATCCGTGGGGCCTTCAAGCCGGAACAGTCACTAATAGTGGTGGCGGGACCCGCTGCATCTATTAAAGCAACGCGAACAGCTAAATCAGAATCAGCACCCAGTAAAACAGAAGAGTGACGGAGAGGCGCTTTGCTTTGCCCTGCTTTGTTTTGCTTTGCTCTATTTGGCTTTAGAGCGGCGATTTTGGGCAAAGCAGGTAGAAGTCCTTCTTCAAGGTTTTTCCTGAACATTGCACGGAAGAACTCAAGGAATAATAGATGCGATATAAAATCCTGAAAAAATCAAATTCTAATAACGTTTTTGAATCGGATAAGGTTTGATTTGAATCCAGATATGTTATCGAAATTGCTCTGAGTCAGGCTTTTGAACCGTATTTGTTATATTGCATTTGGCGCTTAGCACCAGAATGAAGCTGGTTTTGATCAATTTGCTAATAGCAAGCTCATTCTGATAACAATTAGCCATTTCCATTCCACACTCAGCTGAATGCAAATGCTTTCCGTGGTTCATGCTGTCTGGAGAGTTGCAAATATCCTGACAGCCGATTCTGTAGTGCAGAAATGACTTAATGACAAGCCGGTATTACTTGACGACATCTCGGCTAAAGAAACTTTCTGTAATATTATACCTGCTTAAAAAAGAGCCGAAAAGGAAGACTATGACAAGATCGAAAGCATTGTCTCTGTTTATACAGAGTGTATAGATCCGAAATGTTATGGATGGTTGTCAGAATTTTTTAGAACTGCCTTTGGTGGCTAAATTTTGGATTTTTGCTCAAAAAATTTTTTTGTTATATTCGCCGAAAGCACCTCTAAGACTGCGAGTCGCCGCATCAAACAAATCTCATGGTTGTCATTAAATATAATTTCAGGCTTCTTATCGGGCACTCGCAATTCGTGCATTCTAAATTAGATTCCAGGTAAATCGCTGAAAGCGCGATATAATTAGGTTTCTGGGATCCGATCGCAAAGTTTGACTTTCACAAAACAATCACGATAATATCCCAGGACAGCGACAGTTCTGACGAAGATCTGAAGCTAAGAGGTAACCGAAGAGAGGTCATTATCTTTTATGGCTGTAATAGGTTCAAACGGAAGCGCAGTTCTAGTAGGGGATCAGGAGAAACTCGACTTCGACTCCGTACCAGAATATGTGCGCGAACCACGTTCCTCACACTCACGTGACTCATACGTGTCAAAAGCGTGTTACGTGGATGAGGACGTAGAGCCTCATGCAAAATCTGCGGAAATAGAAACTCTGTGGCCCGGTGTCAGTGCCGATTTCTTGCACGGCAACCAGCACAAGAAGCAACCATCCTTCTATTGGGGAGTAGGTTTCGTATCCGGCATCGTAGCTACGGTGCTTGCTGCTGGTGTCATTTATGGTGGCGCCCAGTTGTTTGCCCATCATGCCAGCAACGCAGCTCCACAAATCGTAATTGCCAACGGCAAAGACGGCGTCAATCAAGTTAAAGGCGCTCTCGCCACAGTCAAGGGCTCTGCACCTGTGACTACACGCATTGCCAGCTCGCTCGATGGCGATCTGATAACACCGCTGTTCACCACCTACACGGTGAAAAATGGTGACACACTGGCAAGCATCGCGTTGCAAGCATACAAGCGCGCAACACCAAGACTGCTCGATGAAATTTGCAGAGCCAATGGAATGCGCAGTGCAAACGTGTTGAGTCTGGGTCAAACTCTGAACTTGCCGCAATACCGCCCACAAACCAGACAAATAGCCAGCGGTGCAGCCGCCATCCAATAAGTACGCTGACGAGGCGGAAGTTTCCGCCACAGTTGAGTCGACGTTTTATCGCCTCGAAGAGGTTTTGCCCTCTTACGAATTACGTCCACAGCAAATTGAGTTTGCACACTCAATTGAGCGTTCTATAAAAGAGAAGAAAGTCGGCATATTTGAAGCTGGGACTGGAACAGGGAAAAGTCTTGCTGCATTGATTCCTGCTGCATTGTCGCGAAAGCGTGTCGTGGTTTCGACAGCCACTATTGCCCTGCAGGAGCAGTACATTCACAAAGACATTCCCTGTCTGAAGACTTTGCTGCCATTCGAGATTGAAGCGACTCTGTTCAAGGGGCGCAGCAACTATATAGGAATGCGGCGACTGGAAGACTTCAAAATGGAAGCTGAAGTTGACCCGCGCATAGTGAAGTGGCTCAGGCAGACAGAACTGGGCGATAAAGCCGAGCTTGACTTCGTTCCTCCGTTTGAGATGTGGAACGAAATTGATTCCGACTCCGATGACTGTTTGAGAAACAAGTGTGCCTTCTTCAATCAATGCTTCTATTTTAAGGCGCGGAAAAAGGCGGAGCTTGCCGACATTATCGTTGTCAATCATGCGTTACTGCTAATTGATGCAGCCAGCGGCGGTAATATTTTGCCACCATATGAAGTGCTGATTGTTGATGAAGCGCATCAATTGCCTGAAGTTGCCAGCAAATCGTTTAGTGTCGAAATTAGTTTTCGCGGTCTGCAATTGCTTGCAGCAAAGGCTTCGAAGCAGGTAATGGCGCCGGCTTATATCGTGCAGAACATGCTGGAGATGGGCGAAGCATTTTTCACGGCGGTGCACGAAATCTTCCCCATGGGAAGAACGCGGCTGCGAAAAAATATTGAAGGCGCTCGAGACTTTTTGAATACTGTGCACATTCTTAGAGACTGGCTTGCTGCGGAGCAGTTCGAGACAATTCTGGATGTGGACAATCAGCGCGATAAGTTGAAGTTGAAGGCTAGAGCACTTATAACGACATGTACTGGCTTCATCAAATGTTTGAATCTTATTGAGTCCAAAGATGACGAATGGGTATTGTGGATCGACAAAGTAGACCATGTTCCCTGGCGCACTGAAGTAGTGGCCGCACCTTTGAGTGTGGCTGAGTTTTTGCAGCAATACATATTCGACAAAGAAGGCCTCGAATCATCTATCTGGATGTCGGCGACACTTGCGACAGCCGGCGAGGATCCATTTCAGTTTTTCAAAAGCCAGGTCGGTGCACCACGCACCAGGTATATGCAATCGCAAGTGACAAGCCCTTTCGATTACAAGCGACAGTCCGTATTGTATTTGCCGAAAAACATGCCTGATCCAAATACACGCGAGTATTCTGTGGCGTCTCATCAGGAAATTGAAAACATTTTGAACATCAGCCGTGGACGAGCTTTTGTACTGTTTACGTCTTATTCGGCGATGAACAATTGCTTTGAAAAATTGCGTGAGCAAATTGATTTTCCTTCGAAGCGACAGGGGGAAATGCCGCGCAATCGATTGCTCGAATGGTTTAAAGAAACACCAAATGCGGTATTATTCGCAACCGCCAGTTTCTGGGAAGGTGTATCTGTTGATGGCGATCAGTTGAGTTGCGTCATAATTGATCGCATTCCGTTCCAGTCACCCGATGATCCGGTCTACGAAGCAAAGTGCGAAAGAATGAAAGACGAGGAAGGCATGAGCTGGTTTTCAGAACTCGCCCTCCCCTATGCGATTATGCGCCTTAAACAAGGCGTTGGACGTTTAATCAGAACAAAAACCGACCGCGGTATAGTCGCAATACTTGACCCACGCATCAGCACTAAGGGATATGGTCGAACTGTTCTTTCGTGTCTTCCTCCTATGAAAATTGTGCGCTCCCTTCGCGCAGTCACTTGCATCGACGATCTGCTTGAATAGCGGACAGGCCTGCCCGGGTATAATTGGATCTGAACAGGGAATGGAGTGGGGTCATGGAAACCGAGCTTAGATATACACTGCTGGGGGATGAGACTCTCAAGATTTTTGCTGATCGAGAGCCCATGATTACACGCTCCTGGTGTGATGATGCCGGTAGATGCAAAATAACTGTTCCTCTGCCATATTTTGATCTAGTAAAGCAGCTCGCTCCTGCATTTATTCAGCAATGCGTTGATGCTGTTTCGTTTTTGCCCGATGCATCTTTGATAGAGCGAATCGTGATTGTGCCGAAGGATGAGCTACGTTCAACCTATCTAGTTCAAGAAATAAGCGGGCGATATAGTGTTTTGATTGAGCTCCCTTACACAGGTGTATCCCTTCGCCGGGATTTGTTGGAAGCTTACGCTGAGATTCTTGCGGAGCTTTTTCCTGTCAGCCGTTATCTGTTTGAGCTGGCTTATATCCTGCAGCCTAAGCTCAAAGAAGAATCACCAACGTTCATCAATTCAGGGAATTTGTGGAACTACATTATTGCCAATCTCGCCAGCGATCCGCTCACTGACACCGAGCTAAAAACAAGACCTCTCCTGACTCTTAGCGCACTCGACGCTATTGTGCGCTCACTTGAGCACTCAGGCGACAAGGTGAATCTTCAAGTTAGAGCAAAATTTGACTCAATGAAGGAACGCTTGCAACAAATGGCACTGCTTGTGGTGCTTGATAAATTGTTGCATTTGAGTAATGAAAGTGACAATGATGACGCGCGGCAGGCTTCGTGCAAGTTATTGTTACATCTGGGCGGAGCCCAGCACATTGGAAGAATCAAAAACATTAAGAGCCTTAGATTCTGCGGCGAGCCCGTTGGCGAATCAGTTTTATCGCAATTGCAATATTTGACTTGCATTCAAGAACTCGACTTGAGCGATACTTTCTTTCCTTCTGAAGCGCTGCGACATTTGGCTCAGCTGCCCCAACTGAGTTCGCTGAATTTGCAGAATACCCGTGCGCATAATAACGCTGTGATCTATCTTTCAAAGTCCAACTCCCTGGCAAGATTGGACTGTTCTTTCACCCAAATTGCTGATGATGGAGCAAAGCATTTCCTCTCTTTTAAGAATCTCAAGCAGCTTGATCTCACTGGTACGCAAGTCAGCGATAAGATGTGTGAGCTTTTGAAGCAGGGCGGGATTTCGCTAAGCATTTGACGAATACAGCGGCGGCTATCTATTTCGTATTGATGATAATAGCCTTTCCTTTATGGATTCAGTTGCCGCTATCTATTTCGTATCGATGATAATAGCCTTTTCCTTTATGGATTCGGTTGCCGCTGTTTCAGGTACAGCAATTTGAGTTGGACAGACTACCGGTGCTTTCAAATGTCCGGGACGCCCGAACAATAATTGTAGTATCGGTGCGCGTTTGTCCATGATCTGGCTTAATTGCTTGCCAACAATCGCTGTCTGACCCATGGCGCATTTAGTAGTAATTAACGCTCCCTTCAAATCGGTTTTTGAACGCAGATTAAGTTCATCAGCAAGCGCTGTCACTCTGTCTTCCATGCAAAATGTCTTGCTCAGTAACTGATTCAATTCATTGTTGGTTTTCTTGCTCAGATCCTGTGCAAGACCCATGAGCTGGTCTTCCAGCTTGTTTGTTTTTTCTGCAGTCGAGCCCAGCCGATTTACCAGTGCCGTTGTATTGTCAGCAGCTTTTCCTATTTTGCCCAGAACAGGCGTGGCACTGCTGCTGATACCACCCAATCTCGAGCTCAATGCGCTTGCTTGATCCGCAGCGTGACCTATTCTTCCGTAAAGCATCGATGCTCCGTCTGCCGCTCGGCCTATCCGGCCGTATACAGCCGTGGCACCATCTGCTGCCCGACCGACCCTTTGCATTTCAGCGATCATGGTGTTCTGCAATCGCGCTATATCCAATTCATTTGCTTGCTTAGATAATTGTTCAACAAGCAATTCCGGTCTGTACGTCGGTTCTCCGGCGATCAGATCATTCTCTCCCAGTGCTTTCTTACCGGATTTATCAGGCAGTCTGATTTCAATATACTTTGACCCGATGATGCCGTTTGCATAAATGCTTGCTCGGGATCCTGATGGAACCCGCACCTTGCTATTGCTTATTTTGACTGTAACAAGCACCCTGTTATTTCCTGCGAGATCGATATCTTCTACATTGCCTACTCGCATGCCGTTTATTTGCACGGCAGCGTTATTTGCTAGCCCTGCAATATCACTGAAGACTATCCTAAATTTTTGTGGTGCTGGCCCAAACGAAATGTCTTTCCACCACATCCAAGCGGAAGTCAGAAACAGTACCCCGAGAATCATGAAGAGACCCATCTCACGATCGGTTATCTTATCGTTTGGTTCCTTCATGCTTTTCATTGGGTAGTCCTGATCATGGAAGGAATGCGGCGACTGTTACAGCAAGGTTTGCAATTGCCAGCCCGACGCAAGTGGCACTGACGGAGTTTGCTACGGCACAGGCTGTTGAGAGTTTTGAATCACGCGCGGTGACAAAGCCAGACAAAACCGCAATGCAAGGTCCCACCAGTGTAACTTTGATAAAGAACACTTGAACGTCTTTGTCTACGATGGCCGAGCGAGAAGATTGAAGAAAGTCAGCAGTTGCTGTATTGCCAATGAAAGGCGTGTAGACTGCGCAGGTGCAAATTGCAATTACAAGCCCATATGCGGAAAGTATTCCACCTGAGATAAGAGCCGCCACCAGGTAAGGCGAGACCATTTTACCAATCGCTTCAGTCGAAGCTAGCATTATATCCGTCTCTGAGCGCAATTTTTCGGTTACGAACGCTGCGCATCTTGCGCACAATGCTGTCGTGACAGTCAAGAATGCAAGCTCACGCAGAAGCCCAACGGTGATGATTGTTCCTGCCTGCTCTTCTACGCCGAGTTCCTTCAGTTGGAGTACTAATTCCGTGCAGATAGACAGTCCCACAAAAATGGAGGCAAAAGAAACAAGTGGCAAGGCGCCGAGCCCCATCCATTTTATGTGATTCCACACTTCTGCTTTCTTTAATGCGGGCAGTGCGTTTATCGCGTAAATCAGGAGACCCAACGATGCTCCAAGAGAAGAAATGATCTGCAGACGTGCTCCAATCTGCGCATCTTGTCGGGATATCTCTTGCATGCTGTATTCACCAGTATGTCGCGCTAAGCAGGCAACTGCCACGTTTTCACAACTGATACTTAGACAATGTCTCAACAGCTGAGTTCCCGCGGGGGTATTTTGCATCTCAAAATCGTGATTTCTTTGCGGCAAAGGGAATATGAACATCACGGCTGGGCTCGATCTTATTGAGTAGATGTTGGCTGGTCGGGGCGTCCTTGCATGCCAGTGTCGAGCGAGATCTGAAAGGGAAACATATGAGTAAGCAGAAGTCTAAATTCTCTGATTCACAACGCTGGGCAATCTGGACTGCTTACGGCATGAAATGTGCCTGGTGCAAAAAAATGCTCGACTTTACTGAAGTAGAAATCGATTGCGTGATCCCGAAGTCTGTTTCAAAAATTGTATTGAACAGCATTTTGAAAGACTACGAACTCGGGCAAGATTTTTCAATGAACTCTTTGTCTAACTGGGTTCCTGCTTGTTTTAAATGCGTTAAGTCGAGAGCAAAAGGAGCCTTCAGACCTGTGCCTACGCTGCCGGGTTTGTTTAAGTTGATCAGAAACAGTGAGCAGATGATCGACGCGAAGATCAAATTAATTGAACAACAGCAGCCGATAGAATCGATGTTGAAACAACTAGTAGAAAAGCTGGAACGTGGTGAAATTAGCAGAGAAGATGCAGAATCGATCGTGGCTCCTTTCTTGCGTGCAGTCGAGGGCGCTCCAAAAACAGGTATTGAATTTCGCCTGAGTCCAATCGTTCGTCTGACTTTTAGTGAAGAGGGTGTGAGAGTTCAACCGGCCGCGGAAATCAGGTACGAAAAGTTTGTTGATGGCATGGTGGAAGGCGGAGCATGGAAGAAGAAATCATTCGATCAGGTTCGCGATGGTGAAACATTCCGCGAGGGACGCTCAAGGCGGCCTGGCTCTGGTGCTTAAGTTAGAACCCTGAATGAATTGATGCCACTTTCTTTAAGTCTTCGCATCGCTTGCAATGCCTCTTGAGCAGAAAGTGCAGGTGCGAGCTCCAGTCGATGACTCTGATCTTTTCTCAAGCCGACAAGGGATAAAAACAAATCCTGCTGATCTGCTGCCAGCCACTGACATTTTTCCTGAGGCAATTGAAGAAACGAAAGTGGCGACAGAAAATAGCGCCCCATCAATTCTTGAACCGCAATTTGAGCTTGCAGATCGGTTCCGATTGCTTTCTTTTGAGATCCCGCCTGTTCCTGTTTCTCTGCATTCATGAGCGGGTGATATCCCAAACAAATTTCCCAGAGCATGCAGCCAATTGCGAAGCTGTCGTCGGGCTCAAGCAGAGGATAATACTGAGTTGTGCTTATCACCGCGCGTGGTATCATGCCTTCTTCGCTTGCGAGCGGTCCGAAATACCCAGGGTCAATAATTCGCACTCCAGCGCCTGAGAGAATAATGTTTTCCGGTTTCAGGTCTCCATGATATTCGAGCTTGCTGTTCTTCAGCGCCACAAGCGCATCAAGCACCTTAATGGCAAGGTCAATATCGTTGATGTGCTGATCGGCAATAACAAGATTATGGTTCAAAAGCTGGCGCAGAGTCATGCCTTTGATGAATTCCATGCTGATGTAATGATTAGAACCAGCTGTGAATGGACCGTTCGTTTCAGGCAAAATACCCGCGGCAAGTTTAGAGCGTGTCTTTTGAACTTCGAGTAAGCTTGCAGGCGACGGATGAATTTCGTTGTAGCCACCAGAGAAAAGACATAGTGCTTGCGTCGGCAGGAAGTTTTTTGAATTAGTCTCGGAATCCGTCGTCAGTTCGTTGCCGGGCCGGGCAACTTTTACCGCAAGCAAATTGTTCTTCTCGTCGGTGGCCCGGTAGACAATCCCAAACGTTCCCGCCCCAACCTGCTCATGAATCTTCAGTCGGGCTAGATTAAATCCGCTAAGCGAAACAGGCATGGCTTTTCCCCCTGGGCTGATTCTATCACCTGCTTTTGCGCCCGATTCTGAAACAATGAGGAGCGAACTTTAGTTATGGTAGGAGGGACGCCTCACGGGCGCCCTTTGATGAAGTGCCCGGATCTTCGGGGCGCCATGAGGCGCCGTGGGTTCCATGAAGCCGGCGAGCCGCCGGCGCTCTTACGATAGACTTGACAGCTCGGGCAAGAACTTTTTTTCTTGAGTTGTTAGATCAGGAGTGAGAGGAGAGTAAACCGTGCCGGCGCCCGCAAAGCTGCTAGGAGATTTAGACCCTCCTCTCGCCACAATAAGTTTAACCCGGGGGAAATCTTGGCGCTAGTTCAATCTAGCAATCCGCGTAAGAGCCTGGCGAATTTTGTTGGTTCCTTGATCTTTCAGAGACACAACAACAGTAGAAAGTAGGTCCGCATGATTATTCCAGCTGGAGCAGATATTGCCGAGCGAAAGTTCGACATTTGTGTGCTCTTGAAAGAGAAAAAGCTTCTAGGTTCTTTCGATAACAACCAGAAAGGTTTTGCCTCTTGTTTCCAATGGCTGCAGAATGCAGGTGTGAAGCACATGCAGCTTGTCATAGAACCTACGGGAAGATATGGAGAACGGCTTGCTGAGTATTTCCACAAGAAAGGAAATAAGGTTCTGCTTGCACAACCGCTTAAGTTCAGCAGATATGCCGAATCCATCGATTTCCGTATAAAGTCTGATGCAAAAGACAGGATAGCCCTCGCTCAGTATTCTCTCGAACGAGGAGACCAGTTGCAACAGTGGCTCCCAAAAACGCAACTGGAGCTTGAATTAAGAGATATGGCTCTTCTTGTTCGCTCTCTGACGAAACGTTCTGTAGTGTTGCAAAACCAGCTAAAATGCGGGCTCAGGTCCGAATTCGTAAAAGAGAAACTCCAGTCCGAGTTAGAGAGTGTTGATGAAAACCTAACTGAAGCGCTGAAGAGATGCAAGTCTCTGATTGCGCAGCACCAGGTCCTAGCTCAGGATGTGGAGCTGATTATGACAATCCCCGGACTGGCCGAAAAATCAGCTATTTTACTGGTGACCTTGATTGATTTCCGCAGCTTCAAGAGCAGCCGAAGCCTGGCTTGTTTTCTCGGGCTTAGCGGACGAAAACATGAATCAGGGCATTCAGTGAAAGGTAAAGAACGAATCTCTAAGCGTGGCAGCAAGGTGATCCGGGGTGCATTGTTTATGCCGGCAAGGACGGCTCGCGTACATAACCCACAAATTCGAGAGTTCTCGCAAAGGTTAGAGAACAAGAGCAAGCACGATTGGGCCATCCAAATGGCTGTAATCAGAAAACTGGTGACTATGGCTTGGGCCGTGGTAACTAGCTCTACAGAGTACGATCCGAACTACAAAAACGAGTACAGCAAGCCAATCTAAAGCCAGCTGAATCTGCAATCTTCTGCTCAGCCTTTTGTGCTGGGCTAGTTCTGCTGATTATTTCTTTCATCTATTTATTCTTCAATTTATCTTCCTGTTGTTGACAAACAACAGGAAATCTCCCGG
>JBIKOL010000219.1:0-11548 GCA_044358055.1 Obscuribacteraceae bacterium (SeqCode) | reverse complement strand
AGACAGCTGTTTCGAGCTTAGTAGGAGCCCTCTTTGCGCCAGCCAGATAATAGCTAGACGTGGTTTTGCCTTCTTCATAGAGTGAAGGGCTGTTTTAGCACAAAACCAAGTTATCTTCGAGCATTTTAAGCAGAGCGAAGATCTGCCACCTTTCAATTTTTGGACATCGTTGGCTAAACAACGCTGACACTGGTCAAGGCTTATGCCGCAAATTGAAAAAAGCTCTTCAAGACATTTTTCTTCTGTTGGAAACAGACTATTAAACAATCGAATAGAGTCTTCTGGCTCCACTCGATGTTTTGTAAGAAAATAATTCGGTGTTTGTTCGCTCATGCTCATTATCGCCTGTTTTAGATAGACGAACGAGCAAGAAAAAAAGTTCAATCTGATCAGAACATTTAAGGCACAATTTTTTCCGATATCGGAAAAAATTATCGGATAGTGCAGCTAAGGCTAATTGCTAGTCAAGAGAATTTGCGTCCTTTTTGTCTTCCTAATTTCCACCAATTGAAATCAGGAACCTTTTTCGAAAAATTTGCGCACAACTTCCAAGCTTCAGACGTTCTCGGATCAATCGCCAGAACGTGCCGGTCGTCAGTTACGAGCATTACATTTCTGCTGTTCGGAGACAAGCGTGGCAGATCCATTGGGACTTTGTACATTTTTCCATTCAACTTCAATTCTGCAAATGGACACTGCAAATCGGTCGCAGCTCCCACTGCAACTGGCTTGCCAGCTGATTTTATAGGTTTATAGAAAATTGGTGCAGAATAATTCGTTGCTCCAACTGAGCCAGTTTCCAAACAGTTCATTTTCAACCAAGCCTTCTTAATAACATCTTTGACGTAGTTGTCGCTTATATCGACGGCCGCTGATTGAGGAATCAGGCCTCTTGAGCGGTTGAAAAAGTCACCGTCGTGCAGGCTATTTAGACTCACACCAGAATCTAATTGGGTGACCTGAGCAGTTAATTGGATATCGCTTGCAACCTTTTCAATACCAGGGATTGGCATCGCTTTCAGAACTGCTTTTGGCGCGGGAGCAGCAGTTTTTTGAACGCTGGCTTTCAGCGGCTTGTCTAATTCATTGAGAGCATCGTGGGCGGCTTTTAAATAGAAGTTGCTTGGGTCAGTTCTATCGAATATTGCAATGGCACGCTTGTACAAATCTTTAGCACGATCATACTGTCCCAGGAGTTTGCGAGTTTGAGCTTCAGCAAATCTGGCTTCTGCAAGGAAGCGGGTTTCCCCCGCACTCGCTTCCATTTGATCGCCTGCTATTTGAAAATAATCGGCCGCTATGTTGTATTGCTTCATTCCCAGCGCGTACCAGGCTTGCTGGTACGTACCTAAGCCATTTATTCTTGGGCAATATCCAGGGGGCGGGGGTAATTTATCTACGTGCTGAATGCCACCCTGCAGAAACATTGGAGCTGAACCTGCACCTGTTTTATTTTGTGCAAGGACTGGAACCTTCGTGTTATCTAGATTTTCAGCGAAACCCGGCAAGCCGCTTATGCTTGATAGGAAACTAAAAAAGATTGCCAGTTTCAGTGTTTTGAGCAAAACCAGACTCCCAAGTGATTTGCATCCTCGGCTTTTGCTGCCCATCCAGGAATTCAAGCTTAGTTTCGTGATAATTCCGTGGAAAGGAAGATTCTTATTCCCCTATACCACATTCCGGCTGAGCCTAAAATTTGAGCTGAAGCAGGCAAATGAAGCTAAATAGCTTCCGTCCTGGGTGCCGCTCACTCTAATCTCAAAAATCATTTCATTAATTTTGAAAGACCCAGGCCAGCATTGAGATCCTGAAATAGGGTAGCCGAAAGGCAGAAGAGTGAATTTTTGCTCCTCGTTCGTTCATCTGTCAGATTTCCTGAAACTTCTGCTCCTAAGACTTCTGCATTGAGTCAATTACAAAAAGTCTGAGCAGCTCGGCAGAAAGCGTCCCTACTACTGAAGTTAATGATCTCCGACACAATGGAATCCCACGGGAACACCTAAAACAGCCTGAACTGCCTATGACCAGTACTATGCCAGTCATATAGCCATATTTCGCCCGCCCGTTGTTTTTCTGGGAAATCCAATCTTCTATCTTGGCAGTCAGTGCAAAATGCAATTGTTTGCTGCCTGTTACTTTGTTCCGCCAGTAGTTGCTGGCGCTGCCGGTGTCAGAGGCGGCGGTGGATTATATCGCTGGAGCAACTGAAAATCTGCACTACGATACTGATTTTGTTGATCCAGTATCATAATTGCGCCGACATCTCCCAAATAAGTGTCATGGTATTTGTAAGAGGCCGTTATTTCCAAGGCGTTTGCTTGCTTGGCTGCTGGCTTTGCGACAATATGCATTTCGCCAAGATAGTTTCCACTTGCATCAGATATAGTGCTTGTTGAATCGTTTATTACTCCGTCTTTGGGAGTGAACTGAGTTTGCCCTTCCATTTGGTACTGTATCTGCCCATTGCCGTCCTTAAAATCGATGTGGTTGGCCAATCTGTTGTTTACCAAAACAACAAGCATATCGCCGCCCATGACTTGATCAACGACCTGTGTTTTGCCTTGTCCGTCTTTAATTTCTGTATGATTCCACAAACCCATATAGGTGCCTCTGTCCTCATGTTTTGCAAGCAGCGAAGACTTCATTGTTTCATCGGCCGGCCCGTTAATGTGTAATGTTCCATCAGCTCCAACGCTATCTATGTGTCCTCGTGTTTGCTCCGGAAATTTATAGGCATCAGATAATAGGGACATTCCTGCTTGTTCAACCAGTAAGATTCCAGCCTGGGCGATTCTGTCTTGAGGTTTTATATCGATATTTTCAACATTAGCCATTTGAATGAATCCTTCCTCAACGTACAATCTTGGTACGTGCTGCGAGGTAACTTATATCTTTGCCGCATATGAATCTATCCGGTCATGGCACATTTCTGACAATAACGAAGCCTTTGCGACAAATAAAGGTCGGTAGGATAGCTAAAAACTGCCTCAGGCTGCAGCGAAAGCCCTCTTTATTAAATTCGCAACAGAGTTCTAAGAACACAATCGCTATATACTTGAAATCTCACTAGTAGAAAGAATGAAAAGGGTGGTAAAGCAGCTTTGCCGGAACGCTTCAAGTGGGAAACAATTTCAACAGAAACTATTGCTGACTGCCGCGTGTTTTCAGTCAACAAGAACTCCGCGACTCCTGCTGGAATTGACAATTGCGTCCACGATTTTTACGTTTTGCATCCAAATAATTGGGTGAATGTCATTCCGATTACTTCGGATAGACAGGTAGTCTTGATCGAACAATTCAGGCATGGAACCGGTGAGCTGACGCTTGAGATACCGGGAGGCATGATTGACAAAGAAGATTTCTCACCTCGCGACGCAGCCGCAAGAGAACTTCTTGAAGAAACCGGATATATGGCTGACGAGTTGATTCACATAGGTCGCAATCACCCTAATCCTGCTTTGCAAAGCAACTATTGTGATAGTTTCCTGGCGCTTGATGCCAGAAAAATACTGGAGCCGCGCTTCGATACGACTGAATACGCAGAAATACGGCTGACTCCGCTGATTGATATTCCAAATTTGATTGAATCTGGCAGGATTACCCATTCACTTGTAATTACCGCCTTTTATTACTACAACCTGTTCGAAGATAGAAGATTTCATCTTGGATAGATTGACGGGACATTAAGCGTGAATTTTTTCCGATATCGGAAAAAATTCTAAGACAGCACTATGCTCGACAGGTATTGGCAGGGTCTGTTTTTTAAGGCTTTCTTTCCAGAGTCCCAATTTATTCCGACTGGAGAAGCTTAGTAAATTCAAAATGAAAGAGGAAAGCTTAGTAGCTTCCCTCTTTTTAGCTTCAATTCTCTTGCTAGCTAACTATTTGTCAACCATAAAGGTCAATTCAACCTTGTTGCTGCTAGATGCCGGGGCCTGGCTGGAAACATTCTGAGCTGTTTTCTTAGCCACTACTTGCACTGAACGAGCAAAGAAAACTGGAGAGTTGCTCAACAACTTTCGGTATTCGTCGACTGTCATTTCTCCACCGCGGAATGGTGTTCCGGAAATTGGTGCCAGGGCTACTTCTAGAGGATTAGTTTTGCCCGTTGGATAGGCATAGACGAAGATCTTTTCCGGTCCGCCCTTTCCAGCAATCTGGTAATCGAACTTGCTATCGCTGCCGCCAATTTCTATGCTGTCATTAGCCCTAACAAAGCCATTTTGCTGAAAGTCGTTCGGGAAAATTTGCGTCAGGGTCCCGCTTGAGTCATAGTTGAATACGACTACATTACAGTCCTGATGAGCCTTTACGTTTACGACAAGATTGTCACCGACTTTGTACTTAGGCAAATCACCTCTTTTATCGAGCGAAGCGGAAATCACTGCTCCATCGGCTTGTTTGTAGCCAACTAGCATGCTGCCCTCGGCAGGCGAGCTGGATTGCTTCGAGACTGGATTTGAGCCTAATCCGGCAGTCTGTTTTGCAATTGCGTTCTTATCCGCTTTCTTTGGATGAGCAACGATTATGGCAGGCTTAGGTGCAGCCGTCTTAGACTGAGCGTTAGCACTTTTCTTGATTTTGCTCGTTGCTTTGATTTCAACTTTATTTGGCACAGTCACGGGAACAGTTACCGGTGCCTGTACGCTTGAGCCTCCAATGCTCGGGAAGCTAATACCGCGGTCATGGCTTTTGGTCTCGTCAACTTTTGCAGCACTAGTCTCATCTGCAAAGCACACCGACGAAAATGTAAGGCTGAAAGCCATCCCCGTAAATACCAAAAGACGCAATCCGTTCATAGTGTCATCCTCAATATGCTTATATTGTCCAGTTTAGTCCTAATGCACACCTGCTATAACGATCTGCTAGATAAATTTAGGGAGGATGCAAAAAATATTTTCTAGTTGGATTTTGAACGAGGCGCATCGAAGCTACTGAGGATTACATCATCAGGATGCGCCTCCTTTATCGATTTGAAGCGCTTTATCAACTCACTGGCCCTAGTGGTCAGTGGTACGCCCTCTTTAGCTCCAGAAGGCCAGTCACTTTCGCTTATGACCTGCTGGCTGATTTCGGAGGCTTGTGGCGCGTTGGCACGAATTGCCAGAAGCCAACATGTATCCTTGTCCGGGTTGGCCGCCAGCTTTTGAGTACCTAAGTGATGAATTATGAGCGGTTCACCCCTTGAAGTAAGACTCTTGAGTCCATACTGTGGGTAGAGAACTGCCGCCTTGTCCGCCTGGCTTACGTTAAGCAGAAAAACGTGATAGTTAGCATGTGGGGTAATCGAAATGTGGATATCCTCACCCAGGTCGTACTCGTCATAAGCTTTGTTGAATGAGATTTCAATGGGCATAGCCTCTGGATTGCTGAAAACCCAGTGTTTGCTGCCTTCCTGCCCGTAGTAGCTATATAATCCGAACCCGACTAGGAGGGCCGAAAGCAGAAAGGCAAGCAATGCCGGTAGCAGCGAACCTTGTTGTCCTGCACCTTGCGAACTTGCTGTTTCCTGTATACCTAACTCTCTCAAGGCATCTACCCACAAAGCGAGCCTGATCGATGTAGTTGGCAGATTCAAACCTGGGATCGTAGCAGTGTCACCGCAGTGAACAGCGACAATTACATTGCCGTCAGAAATAGGTGCCCCTGAATCACCTGGCGACAATGGCAGGTCGTGCAAAAGGTGAAAGGTATCGTGAATTCGCAAGGGTCCAAGGTAACGACCATCCTGCGTCAGCGGCTGAGGAGCTGCGCTCAGCTGTCCGAGGTGAGCTGGATAACGAATTGCCCAGAGGGTTTGGTTAGTAGAAAAGGGCTGTTCGTAAGAAAACGGAAGTGCTTCCGCGCTCGATTCCGGAGCCTGCAAATTCAGCTCTAATAGGGCAACGTCAAATTTGACCAGCTGATCCGGCTGCCTGACATAACTGGGATGAAGTTTTATGCGATTTATTTGATACTTGTTCCCGGATGCCGGAAACCTGACAATCAGCAGATTTACTGCATTTACGTAGCGTTCTACGACATGACCGCAGGTGATCAGCCGCCCTGGGGCCGCGAGCCATGCCTGCCCCAATACCTGCTCTCGCCCGCCTTCAATTGACAAAATATTTGCCAGGGCATTGCTGACCTGAGCAGGGTTTTGTACCAGTCCATCTTTTAGCCGTGACTTCTGGATAGTCGCCACTTGAATATCGCCCCTTATCCGTAAGAGTAGTGGCATTTTCTCATATTGACGCGTTCAACGCTTGGAGCTCTTGTTGAGAGCAGACACATTTGTCTCATTTTGCTGCCGTCGATTGAGATGCTCATAAGCGGCACGAATCGGAGCTTGGCGCTTGTTCTTTCTTCTGTTTACAGTTCTTAAGAATCTCTCAGCCAAGAAAAGGAAATATTAGTTCCATAAGATTAGTTCCAAACCATGAGCCGCTCAAGCTCCGATACCACTGCTGTGGTTTAATATCAGGCGCGGGGCTTGTTCCGTTTAAGCATAAGCTTTTCAGACAGGACTGAGCTCTCCGTATATCTTTCCTGATATGTGCATGGGCCGGACCACTTTGAAAAGCTGTTCAGGAATTTCCCAGGGGACTTAGATGCTGTCCAGTTCTATTGACTTGCGCGAGGTTTTTCAGTTCGCTCCGGAATGGGAGGCCTTGCTGAGAAATTGGGATTCCGGTGCTAAACCGGATTCCTCTGATTTTCTCGCCCGGGTCGGTGCTAAAGCAATTTTTGCCAAAGCTCTAAAATTGGAATCCCGACAGGAGGCATTTGTACGGCTGCTTAGGGATTGCTACTATCAGCCAATTTTGCGAAAAATGCTTGGTTCTAATCAGAATCTGCGTCGATTCTTGAGCCAGCGGTATATGGCTCAAGATGAACAAAAAAGCCAGAGCATATCGCTTTCTGTTGAAATAGCTCAAAAACTCGAGTCCGTTCTGCAAAAGCATTTATCAAGCCATAGCGAGGACGGTTTCAAGGTTCTCTTACCGGCATATATACAGCGAACAGTACATAATGCCGTTATCGACTTTATTCGTATCGAGGCAAGCTGGGAAAAAAATACCTTGCAGGATGTCTATCTTGATCCGGAACAGGATGACCCGCGCACGACTGTAGCTGATAGCATCGCAATTACACCGGAGAATCAAGTTCTCAGCTCTGAACAAGTCGGACAATTAAATCAACTGCGACAACACTTGAAGGTTATGCTTGAAGAGCCTGGCGCTGCCCATGATGCCCTAACTGTGCTTGATTGTATATTTGGGCTTGGCTTAACCGAGTATTCCGTGTCCGGCGAAGAAATGACAATGCGTGAGGTCTGTGATCGCTTGAACATACAGGCAGAAACTATGCCTCGTCGCATTGCTCGCTGCCAGGTACTCCTGGACAAAGGACTTGACCTGGTAAGACAGCGAATCTACAAACAACTTCCCGGCATTGCACAATGCTGGCAACGAGGCTTGAATGTTAATATCGCCTCGCGGCGAGAGCTCACCCAGCAACTGGGCATGACTGAAGGAGAGATTGAACGCCTTATAAAAGGTAGGCAATTCATAAATTTAGAAGAGCTTGTCTCTAGCGGCGTGTTAAAACAGCCTGCACGTTTGAATGAGATAAAAGCAAAAGGTGCCAGCGCAGCTTTTGTGCCAGTTGAAATCAATTCTGCCACCACTCGCGATCTCATCGATATTTTAGGAATCAATAAAGAAAAAGCGCAGATAATCGCCTCAGAGAGACCCTTTAAGTCGCTGGAAGATCTTGTCAGCAAGGGCCTGATAAGTTCAAGCGAGGAAGATCAAATTATTAAACGAGGAGCAGTGATGAAAAACACTGTGCAGGATTCCCGCAGGCTCGATCTTAACCGTGCCAGCCAGGAAGAATTTGCATCTCTTGGAGTGCAGGAAGAAATTAGCGCCATAATTTTGAGGATGAGACCTTTTATGACCTGGTCGGAACTTGAGGAAGCTGTGTCCACAGAATGTGCTCAGTGGAGTCTTTTAAGACAAAAATTCTTTTTGGGAATTGCTTCCGGCTAATTTTTCCTGGAAGCCAGTTAATTGATTCGGGAAAAGAATCGAGAGGCACGATTTAATTCACCCGCCGGAGATAAACCAATGACAAACGGAATTCCCTTAACAGCGGAGATAGTTAAAATGGCACAGCTAAGGAGCAGGGCTACCGGTTGTGACGTGAGACAGGAAACCGCCCGTCAGATAGCTGCCGAGGCTATACTGGCCCTCGACCCGGAGCTTGATTTACTCATTGATGAGGAATCCGCTTACAGTTCAGATGATCGTTTACTGGCAACATTTGACATTAGCGACATCGTTGTAAATGGAGTGCGTCTGGATGTGCGGGTACTTGCTGAGGATGGCAGAATAAGCGTTCCACGATATCTGGTTGGCACATCATATATGAATGCGGGGACACTGGCAGTTGCATTCAACCCAGATCGTACTGCAGCAATTGTCGGTTATGTTCCCCGGGCTGACTGGGAGCTCCAGGATAAGCATGCAGGTCCGAAGGAGGACAAGCTTGTTTTTCGGGTTGGCGGACAATTCGATCTGAGCAAATTGCCGGCACTCCTTTCGTCTGTGCAAAACAATGAGCAGAAGTCCTATAGAGCTAATATTCATTCAAGCGATATCGCCCAGTTTTGTGGTCATCGTCAGGAAATGAAGTTGTCCAAGCAAAGAGATTTTGTTGAGACGATATTGCACAACCAGAATTACTGGAACGATCTGGAAAGTGGATTATCAAAGGCTTTCGTCAAGCGTACTCTAGTCCATGCTTCAGTCTGGAACCAGAAGCTGGATAATCTTTCAGAAAAACTCCTACCTAAATTCAAGAAACTGAACAAGGAAGAAGTCAAACTTGTTATAGCCCGAATGGGCGAACGTGTTGGCGGTCATATTGAATCAAATCAATTCCGTCGAGATATTCTCATAAATTTGACCAGAGAAGAGCTTGCTCACTCGCTGCATGGTGAACAGCTGCTTAAAGCCAATAAACTTGTCGAGCAAATCTTTGCAGGACGAAGCGTTGTTGATGGGCTCAAAGACCTGGTTAAGAGCAAGACGGCTATGGATCTTGCAATGACGATCAAGCGGCAGCGTCAAAAGCTGGCGGGTTTCGTTGAAGCAAGCTCAGATGAAATTGCGTTTGCATTCCGCCAACTGGCTCTGCAGCCGGTCTACGCTACACACAGCCAGGAATCTGAAGGCGTTGATTCTGTTAATGAAGCTTTGAAGCTTCTGGAAGCAGCTGAGTTGGCAGAAGGATTGAAAGCACTCGAAAACGAATTGTCTGGCTCAAACTAGACCATATTTGAAAATAAGCATTTCCAGACAGTTGCCTATCTTGGCAGCTGTCTCGTTTTCTACCTTTCTGTTAGCCGTTTCCACCTTCTGCTGCTCGTTTTCCATGCTTCTGTTACTTCTGTTACTCGACGAGCTTTGCTCGCATAAAGAAAAGAGGGCGTAAAAGGGTTTTATTTCTTTTGCTGGTTAGAATGCAATCTTACGCAATCCTGAATCGCAGGATGCTGATTTAGGCGAGATTCGTCCGGGAGCCACTGGTCTTAATCTCATTTATTGATTCTGTCTAGCTTTTTTCTTTAAGGACAAACGGGATGAGCACGAAGAAATTGCCTTATTACAATGATTATCTGGAGGTAGCAAAACTGATTTCTCTGGGAAATCTTTGCACAGAAAAGCATGACGAACAGCTATTCATGACTATCCATCAGTCCTACGAGCTCTGGTTCAAGCAAATTATTTTTGAACTTAAGAGTATATTGAGCTTTTTTATTGACGTTGAAACCAATAATCCTCGACGGATTGATGACAATTCTGCAGAGATGGTCAAAATCGTTTCCCGGCTCAATAGAATTGTCGAAATTTGGAAGGTTCTCGTAGCTCAGGTTGATGTGCTTGAAACGATGACTCCAATGGATTTTCTTGAATTCCGCAAGAGTTTGAGCCCAGCTTCCGGATTTCAAAGTAAGCAGTTTCGCATTATTGAGGCGTTGATGGGACTAACGCCGGTTGCACGCCATCGTTCGACTGAATCTGTTGACCAGGGGCACAAAGACTATTACAAGAAAGTCGGCGAAACTGCTGGTGGGTTTAGTTCCAACGACCGTGAGGAAATTGATCAGGTCGAGTCTGGTTCAAGCCTAAGAAAAGGCATTATCGCCTGGCTTGATCGCTTTGCTCAGAGTTTTGGATTCAATGAGAGAAAATATAATGATATGTGGCAGGAATACCTGCAAGAGTACAGAGCTTCACTGCCTGAACAAGACAAAGAACATTTGTCCCGACAATTCAGCGAATATTTTATTGCCGGTCCAGAGATTACTGACCCCAATCAGTTTACGCGATTAGCGCGGCGAGCTGCCTTGATCATTTCTCTGCTGCGTGATGCACCCGTGCTTCGTGCGCCATTTGAAGTAATTACCAGGTTGATAGATATCGATGAATACATGGCAATTTGGCGCTTCCGACACCTTAACATGGCTGTTCGCATGATAGGAAAACGTTCAGGGACTGGGGGGCATAGCAGCACGTATCTTGAAGGTGCTGTTCGTGACAACAGGGTGTTTCCGGAACTGCTAGAATTGCCCACTTATTTGCTGGACACAAGCTCTGTTGAAAAGGTAACCAGTCCTTATCAAAACGTCTTGCTCGGAGATTTTTCTCTTAAACGCTACAACTAGTTAGTCATAATTTATTCCGATATCGGAATAAATTATCCAGGTCATCTTTGAATTTTATCCGCCCGGTCCTGGCAATGTGATGTCAGAAATATTTATTCCGATATCGGAATAAATAATCCAGCTCATCTTGAATTTTATCCGCTTGGTCCTTGCAACCTGATGTCAGAAATATTTTTTCCTATATCGGAATAAAATTATCCATTAACTGTTTTTGCGCTCAGTTTGACTGTTTCAAGTCGACCAGGAAATCCTGCGGGTAGACAAACATAGTCTTACTAAATCTAAGACCTAATGAACTTGCAACAAACGACGCAAATGAAACGCAATCCCGTTTTCCCGCCTGGAATTTTTCGCTTGACCAGTTACGGGCTAGTCTTTGAGTCCTTTTGAAATCGCAATCTGATACCAAGACCGTCAGCATGTCTAAATTGCGAGTATTGCCTCGCGTCCGGTTGAGTAGCAGACCGGGAACCTCTTTCACAAGGGAATTTCCCTGGTCAATAAAGTTGCGTGGCATAAACCCGAGAGAGAAATCTCGTTCAATGCTGACTTGAGGCTTTTCCGACCATACAACATACGCGTGCCCTGGAAACCCGATAGGATTTTCTGCCAAAGCAGCACAAAAACTAATTGCCTTCGGACTATCATTCTTGGACTTTCTCAAATCAATCAGTTTCCAGGCTCCAGTGAATTGTCGATATTTAACTGCCCAGAACGAAAGATATGCCGATAGGAACAAAATTGCTGAAAAGGATAGCAGCAGGACGAATTTGAACAATTTTGTGTTTAATCTAAAATTGCAGCTTCTCATGCTCCCAGACTAATGGATTCATG
>JBIKOL010000082.1:0-37629 GCA_044358055.1 Obscuribacteraceae bacterium (SeqCode) | reverse complement strand
GCCTCGCCATAAGGCTTCAAACTCTGAGCTAATTTTGAACAGAGCGATAATCTGATGATCACGTTGGGCACCTTCCACCACGGAGAATGCTCTTATGCTTCAATTGCAATCAGAAATCAGCGTGCAGAGACTGATTCAGTTTTTATAGGGACCATGGCTTGCCGTCACAACACTTAGACAGGCTGCCGTTTTATAAATACGCGAGCTAATTTGTTTATGTTCTTTATCCTGGCTGCGGGTCAATGCAGAGAGCAAGTTGCATTCACCATGCAGTGAAACGAGATTAAATTCAGCCACATTTACACGTTTATTCGAGACCCAATGTGTTTCGCCGTTTCGAACGGCAACACGACTTTCTTGATCGATATTCAAGGTTTGTCCGACACCCAGAACGAATTCTCGGTTGTTGATCTTAACCTTCACGCAACCCCAGCGATTTTCATGGAGGTTGAATAATTCGAGCCCTTTTCCGTTTGACTTAAGCAGAACACAGGCACCTCTGGAAACTTCAACCGTTCCATAGCCAGTCCTTATAGTTGAGCTTGTCGCAGAGTCGACTAGCATTTCGCCTTTTTTGAAGCTCACTCCTGCAGCATCGATCGTATATTCACTTCCTTGAGCGCAAATCAAGCCAGATGACATACCTGCGTTCTTAACCGCCTCGATTGCAGAGTTTTGCAATCCCAGAGCTGGGACTCTTGTAACACATGCTATTGGTTTTAGTTCTTCATTTACCTCCGAGTTGACTATCTTTTCGCCGCTGCCTTTTACTTGACTGTAGATGTTCTTGAGTCCAGCCACAGGCACTGGCAGAGAGAGATTGCTGTTAAATACTAGTGGCTGCGATATCGCTGGCGATACCGAGTGAAAAACTGACGCAGCAATTGGGCTGCTTAAAGTTCCGCCGGCATTGCTGCCTGCGAGATTGCCCAGAGAAGCGACAGGGGCTGCCTGAACAGGAGGATCAGCCAGAATGAATACTCCGCCAT
Organism: Obscuribacteraceae bacterium (SeqCode); assembly: GCA_044358055.1. Lineage (GTDB taxonomy): Bacteria > Cyanobacteriota > Vampirovibrionia > Obscuribacterales > Obscuribacteraceae > JAIEPM01. The sequence goes on along the minus strand of JBIKOL010000082.1, from coordinate 36,640 downwards.
CCAGTGTGATTTGAGATCTGGAAGCTGCGCTAAATACAACGTTTGATCCCCAGCCATTAATACTGTTTTCACTGCCGTTTACAGTGATGCCATTTTTGCCGAAGTAAACGTTTCCGCCAAACAATTCGCTTACGGAGACATTACTTGGTCTGGTTCCATTTACGAGGCTCGTCGGCATCGAACCTACAAGCACATATACATTTCCTGAACCGGCATTGTCGCTCAAGGCAACAATATTTGCGTCTTGGCCAATCAAGATGCTTCCATTGGCGGCATTGCTGCTACGAAGAGTAACATTGCCCTGCAAGGCCACGACTGTTCCCGATTCCTGCACTTGAAGGCTGCCAGAAGCAGTAAGCGATACCGAACCATTCAAACTTACGACATCGCCTACGGAAAGGGATCCGGCAGATACGAGTGTGAAGTCACGCAAGGAATAGGATTCTTCCAGCGTTACAAGATTGCCGTTCTTGCCTGCAGCACTTATGTTGACCAATCCGCGATCACAGCTGATTTCCAAACTGTCTGCCTGTACATTTAAAGCTTTCTGGCTGCTGCCTATGTTGCCTCGCTCTACTTCCAGCTCAATTCGGTTTGCCTTCAGGCTGCCGGAGAGCTGCGAAATTCCACCACTCGATTCAACTTCTATGCACAATCTGCCAGCGCTGACATTTGCATCGAAGGTAATACCTCTTTCGGCGCCAAGATAAACAGAATTGATGCCACTAAGACTTCCCTTGATTTGCATGCTGCCCGAATTACTGATCATTCTCAGTTCATTACCGGCGGTCATTTTGCCGGAGACCGCAAGGTTGCCGTCTGCTTTTATTCTGACGCCGTTACCAGCGGAAATCGCCGCCGCGCTGATATTAAGAGCAGAGTTCTTGCTTTGAATCGACACGCCAGAAGCTATATTGATTGTGTTCAAAGCGTTGATCGACACAGTGCCATTTCTCCCAGCGTCGAAAACGCCATTACTTACAATGGACAAAACAGGTGTGCTGCTTGATCCGATCGATATATTTCCAGAGGCGCTTAAATTAAGCCCGCCGCCTACATTATAGGAGCTCACGCTTACTGGTCCTTGAGCATTGATGAATGCAGCCCCTGTGGTGCTGACACTTAAGCTGTTAGCTTTCAATTGGATGCGACCAGTCGAACTGCCAATATTCCCAGAACCGGAAATTAAAGTGATGCTATCTGCGGTGAGCAGTCCTGACTTTTGGAAGATGTTGCCAGAGCCGTTGGCAGAAATGGTCAAATCTCTGGTGACATTTATGTTGGCTGAAAGAGTGATAGTGCCGTTATTTGCCGTTGTTTGTATAAGCAGACTGTAAGCATTTATCGCTTGATTTATGATGAGATTGCCGGCTTGAGAAATTACAGTAGTGTTATTCGCTCCCTGTATCAACCCGTTATTGATAACAGAGCCACCAGGCGCCTGCACGGAAATATTGCTATCGCTGCTCAGCACAACATTAGGGTTGATTGTGATATTAGCATTGGCCGTTGAAATGTTCAGAGGGGCCCCCGAAAAATTCAATGTGCTTGCAGAGGACGAAACACTCGATTGGACAAAGTTGATTGCTGAACCGCTTACGGTATTGATGTTGAACTGGCCACCTGCGCTGCTGAAGCTGGCACTACCGGCGGCTGGAATGACTATGTTAAGACTAGAACCATTGATTCCGCTCATGTTGAAATTAGCTGCTGTAACAGCTGCTACCTGAGATTTGGCTCCCATGACAATGCTGGGAGCATTCATGTTGACTGCAGCTGCTGAAATTTTCACTTGCGATGAATTATCAAAAACGATTTGTCCCAGCGCGCTGAAGCTGAGTGTTCCCGCAGAACCAGCATTGAACACCGGAGCTCCGGAGATTTCTAATACAGCAGCAGGGGTCAAGGCCTGAACATTAATGGTACCGGACAATCCGGAAGCGAATCCTACAGTGCCGTTGCCTGCAATTGTAATGCCGTTGGGATCTTGCAAAACGATTACGCCGCCACCCTGAGTGGAGGTGATGTTACCGTTCAGGTGCAGAGTGCCACCATTCACTGCAACATTGATATTTCTGGAAGAGCTCAGATTTACGTTGCTCAGCGAAGTGTCAGCTGCACTGCTGGTTGTATTGAGGTTGCCACCACTCACGCTTAGCGTAGCGGCATTCACCCCGCTTGATTGGAAGACCAGTGCGGCTCCTGTACCAGCCACGAACTGGACAGTCCCACCTGCTGTCGATGTAATTGTGTTTGTGGCGCCGGCAGCCAGATTCACCGACAGAGGTGCACCCGCAGTCGAGACCACGGACATAGCGTTTCCGGCATTGCTCAGCGAAATTGAACTGCCGCTGCCTAAGCTTAATGCATTAGTAAATATATTAAGCTGAGAGCCACCGGCGGCAGTGACACTGGCTCCGCCGGCAAGGACAACACCGCCACTGGACAGGCTGGCAGTTTGGACCTGCGCGATTCCGCTTGCTCCCGCATTCAATATATATGATGTAGCGAAACTAACTGATTTTGTGCCGCTAAGACTGATCAACGCTCCATTGCCACTGGCACTGATACTGGCATTTGTTCCACTTAAATTAAGAGTAGCATTGGAATTGACGGCTACTTGAGTAAGCGCGCTGACAGCTCCATCAAGTACGAGATTATCAGTGCTTATATTGATGGCGCCTGCTGTCGATCCCAAACTTGCACCAGGGGCAACGTGAATTGACTTACCGGAGCCAGCTGAAAGTGTGACACCGTTAGTTCCTGAGGTCGCGGCGAACATTGAAATATTTCCGCTGGCGATAATATTCAAGGAACCAGCACTTACGTTGCTTTCCATTGAAACATCGCCTTGATTGTTGAGCTGAAAGTTTCCAGCAACGGTGGATGTTTTGATGTCAACGCTGCTTGCATTGTTAACGAACACGGAGCCGCCGCTGTTTACTTTAAGCTCCAGAACATTAGCCGAAATAGCCTGGGTAGAGCTTCCTATATTTCCTGCCTGGCTGCTCATAATTAGCGTGCCGATACCAATGTTGCCTCCACTTGCTGTCTGATTGATGCTTCCATTCCCTTGTGTGCTGAGCACAACCGTTGGGGCCATGAGGTCGCCAGCGAAATTAATGTTTCCGGCAACAACAGTGGAGACATTTAGTTGCCTGGCAGAAATTCCTGAATTGATATTGATGTCACCGTTGCTAGCAATAATTTCAACGCCCAGATTTTGCGTTGAGTCGAATACATTGGAGTTAATTGTTATGCCAGCACCGAGATTTACATTCCCACCTGAGCTCAGAAGGCTGCCAGTGCCGCCAGTGAACTCAAGGTCAGTGGTGCCGGCACTATTAAGGCTCAATGAACCGTTGCCGTTGGGACCGATTTGAATATTTCCCGGACGCAGCGAGGTTCCCTGGGTGACGTTAAACGTAACTTTTGATGCATTGGCAAAATCCATGTTCAGTGAACTTGTTTGATTTCCTGAGTTAATTTTGAGAATTCCGGCTGTATCCATGCTTAATGTGCTGTTGCCACGGAACTGGATTTCTGGTGCGCCTATTTCAATTGCACCGGCCGGGGCATTTATGCTTGAACCCGCAGCAAAAACAAGGGACGAATCAGCAGCGCTTGCTTTCACTGTTACGTTGCCGGAATTTGCCTTAACGCTTGTGACTCCGACGGTGCTGCCGGCACCTGATACCACAACGGAGTAGGATGCAGCGCTTCCGCTAATGCTGCCGATGAGGCTAGCTGGTCCGCTAATGCTAATCTTGTTTGTGGAAGAGGCTTTCAGAGTACCCAGTTTATCGACCGAGGCTCCCTTGAGACTTATCGTTTCATTCAACGCAACGTTCAAATCGCTTGAGGCGCCACCGGAAATGTTCAAGGTGCCACCAGTGCCACCGGCGCAGGATGCAGAAATAACGCCTGCGGCAGCCTGCCCTTGAACTGGCTGAATTCCAAGTTGCATAGCCGTACCGGCGCTTTGCCCAAGACTGATGGTGCCACCAGAAGCAGTACCGGCCCCGTCGGCAGACATATTTCCGTCAAAACTGAGCACACCGCTTTGAGTCTTTCCAGCAAGGACCGAGATATTGCCACCAGCGCCACCGGCTGAGTTCGTGCTGATGCTGGCTGAACTCATATTCAGGTCGCTGCCGGCAGAAATACTGACGGAACCTGCGCTACCCGAACCAGAATTGCTAGCATCGAAGCTCACGTTAGTGAGAGCAACGCTGCCATTACTTTGCGCAGAAATGCTACCGGACTTACCGGAAGAACCAGCAGTTGCTGAGAAACTAAGGGTTCCGGAATTTGTAATGGAGTTTGCCGCGGTCATAGTAAGGCTGCCACCATTGCCGCTACCCGAGCCATTGAGATTAACGCTGCTGTTGAGCCTCAGGCTGCCACCGGCGGCTAGTGTAATGCTACCACCGCTGGAGGATGAACTTGCATCAGCAGACGCGGAGACACCTCCACTGTTGACCATCAGGTCACCGCTGCTGCTGACATAAACCATGCCACCGCCGCCACCACCAGGCGCACTATTGCTTGATACTTGCAATTGCCCGGGGCCATTACCCATGCTCAGGCTGCTGGCTGGTCCACCGCTTGCAATCACGTTGACATTGTTCGCAAACACAGATGAATTGCCATCAGCATGCATGTAAACCGAAGTTGTAGGATCAATCTGCAAGGCACCAGCGCTTAGATTGATTGACGAACCGCTCGGCGCGTCGGCATTTACCGTGAATTTGCCGCCGCCGGAAACGAGAAGCGAGTTGTTTGCGGCATAGCTACTAACGAAAGCACTGCCGCCTCCGGTTCCACCATTGGCATCCACATTTACGTTCGAATTGCCCGTGACAATTAGATTGTTGCTGGTTATGCTCACAGAACCGGCTGTATTTCCAGCCGAGCCACGTGCATTCAGGTTGACTCCTGATAGCGTGATAGACGAACCGGAGGACAAAATGATCGATCCGGATAAAGCACCCGCCTTCGTTCCCGTGTTTGCGGTCAAGTCCGCATTGATAAATACGGGTCCCTTAGCCGCTTCAACGTCGATTGAGCCGCCCTGGCTGCTGTTGCCGGGCACAGTCAGTACCTGGTTGATGGCCACACCTCCAGTACCCATATTAAAGACAGAAATTCCATTATTGTTAGGAGAACTACCACTGAAGGTTATGGCGGAAACATTTGGCGCAAAAAGGCTAGATGTATTGGCTTGCAGACCAACACTTTGCGCTGTGATTGATTGGTAGTTAACTGTGCCGTTGTCGCTCTGCAACGTAACACTGGGTGTCGTCACTACACCAACGCTCACGTTGCCGCCGCTTGGGGGAGCACCTACGCTTTGCACGGTTTGATCGCCGCCATGCACAAACACCGAACCTGGAGCATTTATATTTCCAGTTGTGATTGAACCTTTGGCATCAATCAATATAAGGTTGGCGGAGGAAATGTTTTGGGCGGTGATATTTTGGCCGGAAATGAGATTGACAAAACCACCGGTAGAAATTACGTCACACTGAATGATCAGATTTCCCTGACTCTGGAAAGTTATGTTTCCAGGTGAACTTGCTTGCAAAACAATGATGTCGTTGCCGACCTGTTGCGTGATGATTGGATCATGGGAAAATTCGATTGTACCCAGGCTCAACTGATTGGACACTGCATTTAATTGAATGTCGTGCACGTAGGCGTTTACAGTGCCTGAAACCTGTCCGACGTTCGCCAGAACATCGCCGTAATAGCCTGCGCCAAAGTTCAATTGTTGTGATAGGAAGTTTCCACCATTTACATTTATGTTGGTGGAGATCAAACGTGTGACATCACCAATGTTGATCGAGCCTTTCAAAGCTTCCAGCGTTCCACCGGAGAAATCCAGCACCATATTTGCAGCAGTGCTGGGTCCTGTCATAGTGGAAGCAATATTTATGTTTCCTGCCAGTGATTGCATGAGTGCTGTATTTTGGATGTAACTGGCAATCATGCCGAGGTCGCTTTTAGCTTGTATCAGAGCGCCCGAACCCAGATTCGAAATAGCTCCGCCTGCACTCAGATTCAGAGCAGCGGAGCTCGAGATGATACCCATGTTAGTGATGTTATGAATTGCGTTCAATGAAAGGTTCAACGAATTCAAAGCAGGCGTATATCCGGCTAAACCTGAGGCAGGCAAAATCGAAGTAATCAGCCCACCCTGCATATTCGTTATATTGGAAGCGGAGATGCTCGCCGAACTTATGGCAGAATTCTGGGAAATTACTTGCAGCGTACCGGAATTGAGCAGATTTCCTGTAAGACTAAGGTTTGTGAGGCGACCTGCATCCTGTACCGCCACTACGCCATGCGGAATTACCAGATTAGTTGCACCATTTGCCGCAGCATAGCTTAAATTCAGAGTTCCACCCACGGCGTTGCCTTGAGCACCTAACACTATGCTCTGATTTCCGCTGTTGAAGAAAACCTGTGCCAGAGCCACTCTTTCAGCAGGCGTAATCAGATCGCCAACCTTCACCTGATGCGCATTGCCACCGACAGTGATGGTGCCTGCCCGCGAGGCAGCCTCAGTTGCACTGGTCGAACTCAGATCAAGATTTTTCGGCGCGCTCTGAGCCATAGCGCCTTGCGGATTGAGACCTGCTCCAGCTTGAGCGACAAGAAGGAAGAGAGCCGCTTTAAGAACATTTGATTCAAGCCATGTTTCCTGAGAAAAAAGTGGCTGGGGCAGATGCTGAGTTCCCCTACGCAGCATCTGCACCCGGCGCTCGCAACCTGTGTCAAGCAACAACGCTGATATGTCCCCCCGGACTTCAGCGAGACTCGTGGACAAACAGGCCAGCACGCTTTCTTTGAAGCATTTAGAAGCGGCTATGTTTTTATAGCCGTTCCGCTTTCTCAAAAAGCGGCAAGGAAAATCTAACGACTTTACAGTCTTCATCTGTGAGCACCTGCCTTGGGGGGGGACTGCAAATGCTGTAAAAGCACGCAGAGGGCGGGATGCGCAGCAACGCTATTTGTTTGCTTATACGCAGTTATCAGGGGGGGACAGTGGTCATATACCCGGTTTTCAAGAGGTATAACGAAATCGTGTATTATTTAATCTCCGGTCTGATAAAACAAACAAAGCAACAGCGGCGACAAATTGTGCACCGCCGTTGCCGTAGCGCAAAAATATTGCGCTCACCCCCCAGTCTGGTTTGGTCGTTCAAGTGAGTTTCAAGCGCAATGCCACTCGAGACGCGTTCAGTCGAACACTCCCCCCAGAGTGTTTTCAGAACACAGATTGTTAACTCACATGTCGGACCAAGTTATATACTTCCCATTAAAAATATATTCAAAACCTTATAGACGATTAATTTTGTCATTGCGCCAAAAAGAGCCCAGAGGAGGGCAACTCATCCGCGAGCACAAGCTCTCGACCTTCAGGCAGAACAGTCTGGCTTGCAAACCTCCATTGAAAAAGCCAGAAACAAAACAGCTTAAGTCAATTCTCAGGTTATATTCGCGCAGCCTGACTATTTGAGACCTGTTTGCAAGCTATCATGGTTCTTCTGGAAGCAAGCGCGAGCACTTGTTGCCTGGAAGCGGAATATGAAAAGACTCGTACAAAAATTTGGTGGAAGCTCACTCAAAGATGCTCAGCATATCCAGCGAGTGGCAAAAATAGTAGCTGACACACATCAACTCGGTAAACAGTTGGTAGTTGTAGTTTCGGCCATGGGCGATACTACAGACGCATTAATTCAGCTGGCCGGGCAAATCTCAAACGATCCTGATCCACGTGAGCTCGACGTGCTTCTTGCCACTGGCGAACAAATCTCGATAGCAATGCTCTCACTTGCACTGCAATCGCACGGACTCAAAGCCAGATCATTCACCGGCCCGCAAGCAGGAATTCTTACTGACGACACTCACGGCTTCGCCCGCATAAAGACCGTGCAGCCAAGCCGCCTGGAGACAGCACTCCAGCGTGGCGAGGTAGCTGTAGTGGCTGGCTTCCAGGGCATGACTCGCAGTAGCGAATTGACCACGCTGGGTAGAGGCGGCTCCGACACGACGGCCGTTGCTCTCGCTGCGGCACTGAAGGCCGAGTGCTGCGACATATATACAGACGTGGACGGCATCTACAGCACGGACCCACGTACAGTGGGGCAGGCGCGCAAATTGCGCAGCATATCCTACGAAGAGATGCTGGCTCTGGCCTCAGCCGGAGCGCAAGTCCTGAATGCACGCTCGGTTGAGCTGGCAATGAAAAACAAAGTCCCTGTTCGTTTGCGTTCTACATTCGATCCACAAGACAGCGGCACGCTGGTTACCAGCCGCGAACTCGCTCCAGAGTACACAGTCTGCGGCGTTGCCTGTGACAGCAATAGGGTGTCTATGCGGCTCTTGCTGGTTCAGGACTTTTCCAGCAATGACAATGTTCAGCACAACGAACAAAGACAGCTAAAAATCGAACAATTGTATTACCATCTGGAAGAGGCCGGCATACCTGGGCATCAAATTGTGCAAAAGAAAGCTGATGGCAGCAACATCTCCGAAATCCAATTTACCTGCGAAACACGCTTGAGTAAAACAGCACAATCCATATTGAATCGGGCCTTGAAAGATTTCCCCGGCAGTTCTATCTTTTTGAACACAGATGTCGCCCGCATTTCGATAATTGGTAGCGGCGTTCGCAGCAACCAGAGCATCGAGAATGATTTGCTTCAGCTCTTGCAAGGCGCCGAGATTCCCGTTAGCATGCTCACAGCCGATGAACTTACCATATCCGCTCTGGTGCCTCAAAAATTGAAAGATGATGCCGTAAGGCAAGTTCATGCAAAATTCTGTCAGGAAGCCATAGCTACAAATCACACCCCTGTAAATATCTGAGGACACAAAATGACTTTCGGCAATCTTTTCGATAAGTTCAAGACACAAACAAAACAAGCCGCCGATCAGATGAAAGTCGCGGGTAAAATTGCCGGGCTTAAAGTTGAGCGCAGCACGCAAAAAGCTGAGCGCGAACGTCTTCTTAAAGAAATCGGCAGCAAAACATTTTCTATCTACAACAAAACAAAATCGCTAGAAGCTGAAACATTGGAAGAAGAGATTATCAACGAACTCCGGCATATCGAGCGCATCGATAAACGCATGGATGAAATTGAAGAAGAAATTCAAGCTTTGCAAAAAGAGCTTTTACCTGGTGCATCAAAAGATGTCGTCGAAGCAGACGTCGTAGAAGATGAAGACGAAGGCGAAGACGAAACCGAGGAAAAGGATGAGAAATAGGAGGAAAAGATGAGGACTCAAGGCATCATTTGGATCTCGGCTATATCACTAGCCACGGCGGCAGCAGTTCAATCCGCCATGGCGGACGTAACTTCTCCGTCCATTAAGGATATGGGCAAGAAGTATACGACGGAAAAGCCGAAGACAGAATATTATGGTACCGGCAGTTCAGGGCGTCTAACAGAAGCCTCTGAGTTGAGGGTATTAGTTGAAGATCTCCTTTCCTCAGGTGAGTACGAGAAGGCAATACCAAAAGCGAAGAAAGCAGTGCAACTTGATCCAGGCGATCCTTCAGGACACCTTTTTCTTGCACGTGCGCTGACGAACAAACTTTATCAATCTAAAGAAGAAATAGACGAGAAGCTGCTTGCCGAGTGCATTCGCGAATGGCAGATGATCCGCTACCATGATGCTGATCCTACGGAACAATGGGAAGCTGGCAATCAGGTAAAAGCCTTGAACAAAATTGCCAAAGCTCTAGAAAAAGAAAAGTTGATCAAAGAGAAAGAGAAAATGATGGAGCTCGCGGCAAAGAAGGAAGAAGCGAGCAAACTGGCAGCAAAGGATTCAGCCGTCCAGACAGAAATAAAGAAGGACATTGCGACAGATAAACGCCAGCTTGCGGAAGAAGAGAAAGGAAAGAAACGTTTTCGCTTCTTCTAAGCAGCAGACCAAATGGATGCCTCAACTTTAATAGGTTCATTCGGAGTAAGCCTGTTACTGCTGGCTTATTTCCTAAACCTGTTCGGTTTCCTCTCCCAAAAAAATTATCCATACGTTTTGTTGAATTTCTTTGGCGCCGGTCTGTCTTGCTATGCGTCCTATTTGATCCACTACATGCCCTTCGTCGTGCTGGAAGGCTTGTGGTGTCTGGTGGCGCTGGTTGCCCTGATTCAGCTGCTCCTGAAACAGGAAACACGTAATCTCCACTAATGCCAAAATTTCGCCAATTTTTTGCCCGTACTCTGCCAGTACCTTTGTATTAATCTTTCATCATGAGCAGGGTATGGGTTTGGTTTCGTTTGTTCCTGCTCTTCCAGTTTCAGGGCTGCTGGATAGGGTTGGAGTGCAGGACATGCAATACAAAGGTTTGACAGAAGCAAGACGCAGACTCGTAAATCATTTCGTTGGCACTGCCAAAAAAAGAAATCTGGTGGCATCACTAATAAACGAAATTTCTTTTGGCAAACTTTCAACAGCCCTTCAATGCTGGCAAGAACTCTATGCAGAGCTCGAAAGCAGCGAATTCGCTTCATGCATTCGCATTATCAATGAAGCATGTGCTGGCACCGGCGTCATATTTGGCATGGCTTTCATGCCTGGTTCAAGCGCCGAATCAGCCGCTGAACCCTGCATATGCATTAACCTGCAGGCCAAAAGCAGAACAGTGTTGCTGCCAATGAACCGAGAATTGCTTCCTGAGGTTTGCAAAACATCAAATCAGTTTCTTGGTTCACACTATTGGATGGAACCGCTCACAAACGAGAGTCCAGACCTGCTCTTCAGACAGATTGTTGCTTTTCTCTGCTTCGAAACAATGAGTTGCCCACCCCCACTGACAGGTGGCACCGCTGCAAGAACGTTCGGTGACATGCCAATTATGCGTTAATTTGCTGGTCGAGGCATGGCATCGCCTGCGTTCCCATGCATAAATACTCTGCTTTGTTAGCCTCAGCTATTTCGAGCTCTTCTCGGCTGAGTGGCTCAGAATCAAATTCGATTTGAAAAGCCTTTTCGAATCCGCGCCGCATTGCGTCGTTCAATTCCGAAATTTCTACCCTGCGATTGAGAATCTCAAAAAGGTTGGCGTGTCTTTCGGCTTTTGCAGCTTGCCTTTCGCCGAGCAACTCTGCCATCGCGTCTTGCTCCAGCGCAAGTGGAATTGAGCCATGCTGTAAAACGCAGTTGTGCCTTCTTAACTGCGCACTGCCTGCAAGTTTCTTTCCGTTGTGGTGAAGGTCAGCATTTGTGGTCGCAAGAAAGCAATCAGCCAGATGCCTGTAGGCAGCTTGAGCAGAGCCCAGTTCTGTTCTTACACCGAGTATGTAAAAAGCTTCCTGCAAACCAAGGCAAATCTGCTTGTAAGCATTACTTACGCTATGCTCAAGAATGCCATGGTCACCACTGTTCTTCTCCGAGGCAATGAAGGCATAAGTCAGATCCATGTGATGCAATACCGCTCGACCACCGCTCGGGCGTCTAACAATATCGAATCCCTTCTCTCGGGTTCGTTCATACATGGACGGATCAATTTTTTGATTCAATCCGATACTCACGCAAGGCGGAGAGAAACCGTAAAGCCGCAGAACCGGGGCAGATTCGAGAGCCTTCTCCAGCAGCGCGATATCGATGGCCATGTTTGTTGCACCATCATGCTCTAAAAAGGGAATAAATCTCCAATTCGACAACTGGCTCACCCGCCAACTGAAACAGGCGAGTTCTTCGAGACCCGCGCCTTAATTACAGGCGGTACTTTCACCGGTTGATCGCTGTAACTTATAGCTCGATGCAGTATTTCTTCCGCTTGTTTCAAGTGTTCTTCGGTGTCACCGTAAATGGTGGCAACAGCATCACCACCATTAAGCTTGCTGCCAACCTTGCCTTTCATCACAATACCAACCGCCATATTAATCGGGTCGCCTTTTTTGCTTCTGCCCGCACCCATAAGTTTACATGCTTCAGCGACTTGCTTGCCGGTGAGATGGCTGATCCACTTGCTTCCAGTGCCCAGCACCAGAACATCTTTTTGTAATTTGGCTTGCGGCATTCCCTTATAATTTTCGATTACGCTGGAATCTCCACCCTGTCTTTCCACAAGTTCTTTCAGCTTAGCAAGAGCTTTTCCGTTGCTCAGAACAGTTTCCAGTTCCTTCCGTGCAGCAGACTCATCTTTTGCTTTTCCTGCTTGAACCATGGCCATTGCACCAAGCGAAAGGCAGAGTTCCTTCAAATCATCAGGCCCATTTCCTTTCAATGTCTCGATAGCCTCAATGACCTCCAGTGTGTGCCCAACGGCGTTGCCCAGAGGTTGCTCCATGTCAGTCACAACAGCAGTGACTGGTCGCTGAAGGCGCACGCCGATTTCAGCCAGAGTCTTAGCCAGTTCAACCGCCTTTTCCTCAGTGTCCATGAAAGCACCACTGCCGCATTTAACGTCGAGAATGATCAGGTTGGCTCCGGAAGCAATCTTCTTGCAGAGCACTGATGCCGCAATTAGTGGAACAGATTCAACAGTGCCTGTGACATCTCTGAGCGCGTACATCAAGCCATCTGCAGGAGCCAGATCTTGAGTCTGCCCGCCGACTGCCGCACCGATTTCTTTGACCTGGCGAATGAAATCATCAATGGAGAGGTTCACGTTGAAGCCCGGTATAGCCTCGAGTTTGTCCAGCGTCCCGCCTGTGTGACCCAGCCCCCTGCCGGAAAGTTTTGCCATCGGAATTCCAACTGATGCAAGCATCGGTACAAATACCAGAGTCGTTTTGTCACCCACGCCCCCTGTACTATGCTTGTCTCCGACCACGGGACCAATCGAAGAGAGATCCATCATTACCCCAGACCGAGCCATCGCATCTGTGAGGTATGCAGTTTCATCCATGGTCATTCCACGCCAACACACAGCCATGAGCCAGGCAGCAAGCTGATAGTCGCGATATGTCTCAGGGTCGGTGATGGTGCTGATGAGAAATTGAATTTCCTCCTTGCTGTGCTCACCACCATTACGCTTCTTGATTATCAAGTCGACCATTCGCATGGAAAATCCTCATTCTTCAGGGGAAAAGCATTATATCTAAGAGGACAATTCTAAAAATATTTCCGGAAGCGGTTCTAGCCACTTGACAAATCATTCTTAGATATGATTTATAAATAAGTAACAGGAGCGAGGCCCCGTGAAGCTTACCAAAAGTCAGGCCTCCTCCTTTTTCTTTGGGAATTTTTTTGATCTGCTACGAGCGAACCCGGCGAAGCCAGTCGGACCGCACCGGGTTGAGGCGCCTTACGGCCGCCCATTGTGGACAGACGGATGGGACCCAAGAGGCGCCTCTCTTCACGAGGCGGGCGGATCTTTTGCCGTATCAAAAGCCGCCTGGAAGCGGCAATACCATTGGACCCTGGATAATAAGAACCGGCCGTAGCAGGAGCCGGCGAGCCGCCGGCGCTCCCGGGGTCTGCCCCATCCTGAACTTCCATGTTACGGGTTTCGGAAAGATCTTATTCCTACTGGTCCCGTTTTTCAGCTTCTGGCTCTTAATTTGCTTGAGTTAACTAATTGCACCGGGCAGGCTGGCTATACTTATCCCCATAAGTATGGGAGCCAATGGAATGCAATCTTTGAGCGTCAGTAAAAGCCTGAACAAAAAAGGCGCTGACTCGATCAAAACAAAAACGGCGCTGGGGCAAATCTCCTTTATCAATACCTTGCCCGTAGTGGTACCACTAACGGACGCAGCGGTAGAAACCTGTTTTACCCAGGTCTTCGGCAGCCCGGCGCAGTTAAATGCAAAATTGCGCAAAGGTGAACTGCAGCTCGGCGCAATGAGCTCTTACTATTTTCTGGAAGACGGCGGCTTCGATTTATTTCCTGAAATCTCAATTTCGGGAACCGGCCGAGTTGGCAGCGTCTTGCTTTTCAGCAAGCTTCCACTGGCTGAACTGCGCGGAAAAGAAATATCAGTTCCCGAAACCTCTGCGACTTCCATCAAATTGATGCAATTACTGCTCAAAGAAGAATATGGAATAGAGCCTACCCTTAAAACAAATGCTCAGCCGAGTGAAACTCTTAGTGCCAACTTGCTTATTGGGGACCAGGCTCTCGAACATGATGATGAGCTTTCAAGATCGCAGACGCGGGTAGATTTGGCGCAATGGTGGTTCAATAGAACTGGATTACCATTCGTTTTTGGCGTGTGGGGAGCACGAAAGGACTGGGCACAAGACAATCAAACTGAGTTTCGAGCCATAGGACACTCTCTGGTAGAAGCATCAAGACTTGGATTGAGTTCCATGCTCCCTGCTGTTATCGCAGAGGCAGCTTCAAGAACAGGATTAACTGAAGAGCGGCTAAATTGCTACTACTTACATGAACTCGATTATCGATTCACTGACAAACACGCGCAGGCACTGGAATTATTCGGCAAACTCTGCCGCAAACATGGACTGCTTTAAGCTGGCCAAAAGCTCCGCTTTCTTCTTGCTGCTCTTGCTTTTGAGTTCCAGCCAGCAAGGAATCTGTGTTCCATTCCCATCTGTTGATTTTTCGGTACAAAAAAACAAACCGATCGATCGCCGTACACCTTCGCGACGAAAAATTGAAATAACAGAACCTGTTCCAATTCAAAAAACTGAAGAACAAATCGATGTTGCAGACCCAGAACTTCGCAGTTTTTTAAAAGCAGCGGAATCTGCTCTCAGAGAAGCTGACCCTGATAGGGCACAAAAAATATTTTCTGCTGCTGCCTCACGATTTCCAAGAGATCTTCGTCCATCGTTAGGAGTAGCTCGCTGCTACTTCATCAAATGTGAATACGATAAAGCAATCAAGTGCATGGCTGCAATGAAGGCGAGATATCCTCTTGCTGCGGAACCTTATGCCATGCTTGGAAATATCTACATGAGCCTGGGCGCGTTTGAGCAGGCAAAAAAGAATCTAGACATAGCAACGCAGCTAGAACATGGAGACAGTCAGGCATACTTTCAACTGGCACAGCTCAACATTATTTTTGATAATTACGATGAGGCAATCAATCAACTAAAAGAAGCACTACGAGCAAACTCGAATAACAAAGCTGCTCGTGTTTTGCTTAGCCAACTGTTCTGGTCAAAGGGGAAGATCGAACAAGCGCTTCAGGAGACCAATGGTGCGCTGTCTGAAGATGCAGAAGATCCTTTCTTGCTGCGACAACAAGCGATGCTGCTTTTTGCCTCAGGAAGAGTTCATGATTCCATCGAGAAGCTTCATGAAGCATACAGAAACGATCCGGAGAACGCGGAAATTCAGAAGCTGCTTCTCACCATATATGGTAGCAGGCGAGATTGGCCCAATGCGTACGACGCAGCGCTGTCTTGGGCTCAAATGGAGCCCGAGAATGCAATGGCCAGGGCAACAAAAGGCTGGTGCGCTTTGCGAAATCAGGAATTCGACGAAGCTTTGAGCTGTTTGAAAGAAGCAGTAAAACTCGCACCTAATAATGCCGAAATACACAATCTTTACGGACTCGCCTTGATCGAGCGCCGTAAATTTGACGATGCACTCGCGCAATTCAGTGCTGCTCAAAGCGCTAATCCGCAGTATTTACCCGCAAGTCTGAACAAGGCGGAGGCTTTGTATTTGAAAGGACGTTTTACAGAGGCTCTTTCAGAACTTTCGAAGCTTGAGCTGAACTATCCTGACAATTTGAATGTCTTGAACATGCACACTCACATTTATTGCAAAACAGGCAATTTTGTTCAAGCGGAAGCACTGAATAAACAGGCATTGAATATAGATGCACACGATCCATTTGCACTCATTTGCCAGGGCATCATTTACAGAGAGCAGGGCAAGCTTGCCGAATCGGCAGCCGTCTTGCTGAGAGCCAGTAAACTTGCAACAGATAGCGCCACGCCGCTCTATGAGCTGTCTGCGACTTTGCTAAAGCAGGGGAAAGGCAAACAGGCAATTGAAATGGCTCAACAAGCATTGCAAATAGCTCCATCTAATTTAGAAGCTAAAGCGAATCTGGCATTTGCTCTGGCTTATGAAAAGAATTTCGATGGCCCAATTTCACTTTTGAAAGAATGCATTGTGAGAAATCCAAAGGAACTCAATTTGCGCATTGCGCTTGCAGATATCGAACAAGCTAAAGGAGAGTTCGAAGATAGCCGCATAACTCTCGGTAAAGCACACACTCTGTTTCCCGACTCACCGGCACCACTGGTAGGACTGGCAAAGATAGAAAGTTCTTCGCGCAATTACAAAAGAGCGATTGATTTATTGGAAGAGGCACAGGTCTGCGCTCCTCAAGATTCAAGCATTAGTCTTCTCATTGCACGCAATTACTACTCCTTGGGCAAACCCTCAGCCTGTCTAAACCAACTGAGTCCTCTCGAAGACGAACAGCTCTCAGCTGATGATTTGCATATGAAAGCAAATTGCGAATACTCATTGAAAGATTTCGATGAAGCAGCTGACGATTATTCTCGCCTGGAAAAGAAGAACTCATTATTGATGGGCTCTACTGATTTATTGAATTTTGCTCGTTCTCTACTTGCAACAGGACAAGCGTCAAAAGCAAACGACGTTCTCAGCAGACTTGAAGCTGACAGCTCGCTGGCGAAGCAGGTCAAACAGGCGGAGTTAGACAGACTCCGCGGTGAACTTAAACATGCTCTTGCAAAAAATGGCAAGAGCATGCCGAGTCAAGCGGGACCAAGATAAACAGATATTGTAGACTTATGGCATTGTCATTTGAGAACAGAGATGTCTTTTCCAAAACTTAAACGGATAACTTGTGCCTCGCTAACTTGCTTTATCCTCTCAGGCGGCATCATCGCACATGCTGACAGCGAGACAATAAGTAAATCGCATGATCCATTTCTGGACAGCATGCTTAAAGCTCTGGACGAACGCAAATTGAGCGAAGCAGAAATGGAAAAGGTATCTGCGTATATCCAGAAGCACCCGGACGATCCTGATGGTCACCTGGTAATGTCAGACGCTTACTTTAAGCTTGGCATGACAGGCATGTACGCCGAAGAACTCGAAAAGGCATGGAGGCTCTCGTCCAATTCCATGCTTTATCTTTTGGCGGCATTAAAGGCACGCATGATCTCAGATGATCCTGGTAGTTTTTATATTCTTGTGGATGAGGCTTTTGCAAAATACAAGAATGATCCTAAAAAGCTCAACTCGCTCGGAGCACTTTTTCAACAGAACAATCAGAACGCGCTTGCCTTGCGCTTTTTAAAGAGAGCCACCGAAGCTGCTCCGGACAATTTTGAATATCTGGGGAATTACTGTGCTTCATTACTTGCGCAAAAGAAATACAAGCAGGTAATTGAGAATGCACAAACTCTTTATTCAAATCCGCAAAGCAAGACTTCTGGAGCACTGTTGCTTGGTGTTGCTTACTACAATCTAAATGTTCCGGCAAAAGCAATTGCATATCTTTCAGAAGCATATGCTGCAGCACCTACACATGCAGAAATTGCCGAGGCTTATTACGATGCATTGATGTCGAATGGACGCAAGGCAGAAGCTACGCAGGTAGCATTGATGGCGCTTGCCACGCAGCCTCTTTTAGGCACGCACATGGAAACTTTGAAAAACAAAATTAAACCACTTATTGCAAACGCCAGTGTTACTGATATCGAATCCGGCATTAAGAAAGTGGCAGCAATCCTTCCGCCGGGGCGCGCACTTGCCTATTTTTATTTTGCACTTGGGGATCTACTGGATAAATCCGGACGCTACTTGAATGCAGTCCACTGTTTCAGCAAGGGATTGGAAATGGATCCCTCATTCGGTCGAGCTCACATGCGTTTAGCTCGCGACCTGGAAATTCTGGGTTTCAGAGGTGATGCGGTCAAACAAAACTATTCACTGGCAGCCGAACTCACACCTCCGGGCGATCAAGAAGTGATGGCCAGGTACGAGCGTATGAAAGAACGCTCAAAAGCAGAAGATCGCGACATTGCAGGAAAATTGAAGAAACGGTTCAACAAAATGCGATATGGATTTACGGACGCAACGGAAGAATGAATCCAGCAGGAAGATCAGCAGAATGCAAAACATATTGGTACTAGGTGGAACTGTTTTTCTTGGACGGCACATCGTTGCAGCAGCTAAATCAGCGGGATTGCAAATCACAACATTTAACCGCGGAAGCCACGACCTGGAAGAACAGAAGGTCCTGGAAAAAATATTTGGTGATCGCGAAAAAGAGGAAGATCTTGCGCTCCTGAAAGGAAGACATTGGGATGCTGTAATCGACGTTTGCGGTATGGAACCAAATACGGTTGCAAAATCAGCTCACGCACTAGCTTATGCCGTTGATGCATACGTATTTATCTCCAGCATTTCAGCATATGATAATTTCAGAAAGCCGAACATGAATGAACATGATGCGGCCAAGCTAACGCCACTTGAGCAAGAACAAGACTACGGTTCGAACAAAGCCTGGTGCGAAAAGACTGTCGAAGACATTTATGGAAAACGAGCCTACAACATTCGTCCAGGTCTAATTGTTGGCGCATTTGATCCAACAGACCGATTCACTTATTGGGTGAGGAGAGTTGCGAAAGGAGGACGAGTGCTTGCTCCAGGCGATCCAGAGCAGCCGGTTCAATTCATTGATGTTCGAGACCTAGCCGAATGGATTTTGCGCGTTGTAGTGGCTCAACTGCCAGGCACCTACAACGCAACCGGTCCTGGCTATGTATTGCGCTTAAATGATTTTCTCAGGCAATGTCAGGAAACAAGCGGCACGAATGCTCAATTTTGCTGGTTGGCCGAAGAACAGCTCTTGCAGGAAGAAGTGAAATGGTGGACTGAGATACCTCTGTGGATACCGCAAAAAGAGACCGAGTATTTCGGTTTCGGACAGATCGATTGCGTAAAAGCCCAAAACCGAGGCTTATCCTACCGCACCCTATCCGAGACAATCGACTACACCCTGAACTGGGACCGGCTGCGCGACCAGTCCGAACCCCTGAAAGCCGGCCTGGACTATGAGAAAGAACAAAGAATTCTCTCGCGCCACTTCTAGAAGCCGCCAGGCGATCATGAAGGTGCCATTAACACAGCGCTATCCGACTTTAGAGATATGCTAGTATAAAAATTTGGAATTGACCCAGAGAGGTTCTCAAATGTCTGAAGCCACAACAGCTCAACAAACCGAATCCGTCGTTAATATTACCGAAGAAGCAGCTGCCGAAGTTAAGAAGCTCCTTGCTGAAGAGCCCGGCAAAGCAGGACTGCGCCTTGAAGTCAGAGGCGGCGGTTGCTCAGGCTTCTCCTACGGTCTTACCTTCGATAACCCGCAAGAACATGACCATGTTGTAGAACAGCACGGCATCAAAGTCATGATCGACCCGAAGAGCGCAATTTATTTGAAAGGAACAGTCTTGCATTTTGAAGCCGGCCTGCAAGGTCGCGGTTTCACAATCAAGAACCCACAAGCCAAAGGCTCCTGCGGCTGCGGTAATTCGTTCTCCGTATAAGCTCGCGGTTCTTAATCAACTTCCGATGGCTGTTACTGCGGTGACAGCCATCTCTTTTAAGAACAAGAAGACCATGGAAAAGATCGCTCAAACAAAAAATATCCAGGATGAAATTATCGAGGTCCGCAGAAGAGGCGGATATATGCCTCTGGACCAGATCTCCATTATCGAACTCAGCGGCAAAGATGCTCAGAGTTTTTTCCAGGGACGAAGCAGCAATGATGTAAATCTGCTGCAGATCGGACAGGGACAACTCAGTTCCTTACTCGATCGCAAAGGCTACTTGATTGCATTTGTCACTGTACATCGCATCGCTGAAAATAAATATTGGATACTTAGTTTTCCCCAGCAGAGCGAATCCATTCTCAAAGAATTCAACACTTATCACTTTCGCGAACAAATCGAATACCGCGAACTAATTGATGAATACGACTGCATCACTGTTCAGGGAAATGCTTGCTGGAATTTGCTCAAACCTTTAAGCAAACAAGAATTCATTACTGAAGAATTCGCAATTCAAGAAGTGGGTCTTTTTGATTCTCCTTGTGTGCTGATTGTAAGGTCGTTCTGCGGAGACTCAGGTCTGCTCATTTTCGTACCCAAGGCGAGCAGTTCATTCATTCAGAAGTTTGATGCACACGCAGCAGAGAGCGAAATCATCAAAATCTCAGCCAAGACCTTCGACACCTTGCGCATAGAAGCCGGCATACCTCTCTTCGGCATAGATATGGATCATGAGCAGATCCTGCCGGAAACTGGTCTTGAACAATACGCCGCAAGCTACAGCAAGGGATGCTTCCAGGGGCAAGAAGTTCTTGCTCGAATTAAGACTTATGGTGCACCCAAGAGGGCCCTGGTCGGGCTGAGTTTGGATTCTAAATTTGATTCTAACGCAGCAATTAATAGCATCCTCTTAAATTCTGAATTCAAAGTAAATGGAGAAGAATCAGGCAAGATAAAGAGCAACTGTTATTCACCTACACTCAACAAATACATCTCCATGGCCTATATCGCCAGAGATTATCGTGTGCCCGGTCAAAAAATAAAAATCGAAATTGATAACGAGACGTACAACGCAACTGTCACTTTCTTGCCATTCTATGTAGCAGGAAGCAACAAGATAAAGGCGAAAAGTCTTTTTGAGAAAGCCTTACATGAGTTTGCTCGAGGATCCGAAGAAAAAGCAGTAAGTATGCTTCGAGAAGTAATCGAGCTAGATCCATTTCTTGCAGATGCATACGAATCATTGGGTGCAATTCTATCAAGACACGAACAATACGATGAAGCAATTGCTTTGATGCACAGACTGCAGGAGCTTGACCCCAACTCAATTATGGCTCACACCAATCTCTCAATCTACTACATGCACCAGGGTGATAAAGAAAGAGCCGAGGAGGAAAAAGCAATCTCAATGAGCTTGCGTATGTCTCAACTGGCAAAAGAACACGCAATCAAGAAGCAAGAAGAGGAAGATAAGCAAAAACTGGCAGCCGAAGCAGAAAAACGGCTCGAGATGTTTCGCCAGGTATTGGCACTTGATCCTCACGATTTCCTCGCCAACAATGGCGTCGGAACCGTATATGTCGAGATAGGACGATACGAAGAGTCAATTCAATATCTTCAGAAGGCAATTGCCGCTAAACCGACACATACAGTAGCATACCTGGCGTTGGGCAAGGCTTTTGAGCAGCTCAACCGGCTTGATGAAGCAATGAATGTATATAAGAAAGGAATTGATCTTGCTGCAAAGAGAGGAGACATCACTCCAATGAAAGAGATGCAAGTTCTCCTTGCCAATGTAGAATCAAGAGCCGCAAGCCAGTAATCAGGTTATACTTGGTTGACCTGCACTGGAAGCACTCAATTTGAGCAAAAGCATTTCGAAAAAAGATGTCTTAATCATTTTTCTGCTGACGCAGTCTGTTCTATTGTTGCATTTTTATTGGGACTTCATTACCGGTAGCAAGCAGTTTTTCATAAGAGATCTTGCCAATTTCTTCGAACCTCTATGCAGGTTCATTTCCGTGTCAGTAAGCAAAGGACAGTTTCCCTTGTGGAATCCATATGCCTACTGCGGAATGCCTGAGACTGCAATTAGTTCTCCCTCTCTTCTCTACCCTCCATCGCTTCTCTTTTGCCTCCTTCCTTTTGGCACAGCGCTGGCACTGTTCTTGATACTAAGCCAACTCATCTGTGCATTGGGTGCAATATTACTGGTGCAATCACTGGGGTGGGGAACACTGGCTGCAATTTTGTTTGCATCAGCCTTATCTCTCTGCGGTTACATGTTTTCTCTCAGCGGCAATTACACAATGGTTGCGACTGCTTCATGGTTTCCCCTACTCATATGGGCAATTCGCCACACAAGGGACAGCGGCAACTCATTTCTGAAAACGTCGTTTGTTTCGCTTTCTTTATTTATGATGCTCACTGCAGGCCGCCCGGAGATCTGGTTGCCGGCAATAATTGTTGCAAGTTTTTTTGCGCTCTACATTAGTTATTTCGAAAGCAACCTTGAGCACAGAGGCAAGAGGCTGTTTTTCTTGATACGAGCATTTTTGATTGGAGTATTGCTGTCACTACCTGCGATACTGCCAGCACTGGAGTGGACACCATTGTCACGGCGAGCGGGTGGACTGGCCAGCTCAGAAATATTGATGTTCAGCGCCAGCTGGTACGACTTCTTTTGTATGTTTGCATCACTGCCGCTTGGCGATCTGCAGCTGAGAATGGCAAATTTCCAGCCTCTCGTAGACGCTCATACTCTGGGACGATTTCTGGGTTCAAGTTTCTTAAGTGCGCCGGTATTCGCACTTGCTTTTCTTGGCATAGAACCTGGACCATCAAAAAAATATTCGCCCGCAATGATGTGCACAATTATTATTACACTAATATTTGCTGCACTATCTGCGGCCGGCAATTTTCCCGCGTCCGATCAACTAATCACTCTTATTCCTGGAGCGTCCCTCCTTCGATTTCCATCCAAACTTTTATTCTTCTTTGCCTCTGGGGTGGCGATTTTAGCCGCCAGAGGATTGAGGAATTACTTAGGTGGAGTTGTGCATCTGCGCTGGCATGTGGTCATTTGGAGTTCTATTACTATTGCATTTGCAAGCTTGCTTCCTCAATCCGTTGTTCTCTTACCTTTTACAGCAGCAGCGCAGAACCACCAGCTAGCCCTTGAGGCTCAAAAGATCATTGCATTACATGGTTTGGCTTGGTCTGCTGCGGCTCTGTCTCTGATATTAATTTTCTGGCTGCTTCAAAAGCTGAACAGCAAGCACATTGCAGCGTCGATCGCTTGCGTTGCAAGCATAGGTGCTTTATACTCCAGCGCCTACATTCATTACAGAAATGGCGCGCAACCAGATTATTTTGAACAAAGCTCGACTCTAGCCAATCAATTGAGAGCGTTCAACAATAACGAAAAGAAATTTCTGCGCTACGCACCAGTCTATGTACAGGGATTTACTATCCCTCCAGATTACAAAGATACAGAACAGGTTTCGGCTACGGTTAAGGCTGGACAATACAGCAGGCAAATGCTGAACGGATTCAGCAACATAGACTTTGGCATTCCGTCGGCATATGGGTTTGAAGGAGCCATGAAGGGAGACTATTTCTTCTTTTATATGAGCGCTTATGGTAAGAGCTCTCAGTATCTGGCATCACCTGCTGATCCCCAATCAAAGCCAACTGACATTCCGCTTGCAAGACTATTGCAGCTAATCGCAAGCCCCTATGTCATTACGCAGTGCTACAGGGAAGGCGCCATCGCCAGTAGTGCAGGGCAACCCGTGATTGGGCGAGCTGCGGTTCCGTTTTTAGACAAAGAGCTATTTACGCTGAAGTTTCAAGACGATAAGCTCAATGCACGGCTCTATGAACTAAATGCAGACGCCCCTCATGCTTATTTGAGTTATAACTGGAAAGCGAAAACTGACAATGAGGAAATCTGCACGGAGATTCTAAACAGCGAGAAAACAGAATTTGACCCTGCTCAATATAGTCTAATTGAAGCCGATAGCGACGACCCTGCGGTACAAACTCAAATGCATGAATCTTCGAAAAGCGGATTGAGCGAAGGAAGCAAACAGATTGAAATCACAGACGATGGTCAAATCGAACTAGAGGCAAAGAAACCATGTTTGCTAGTGCTTGCTGATCAGTTTTATCCCGGCTGGAAAGCCTGGGTAGATGATGAAGAAAGCAAGATCTACCGCTGCAATGGATTCGTCAGAGCAGTTCTGCTTGCACCGGGCAAACATCACGTCCGCTTTGCGTACGCTCCGCCAAGTTTTTACTATGGCTGTATACTTGCCCTAGTGGCGCTTGTATGGATGGCATACTTACTTGCGGCCGATTTGATTGCAAACAGGCGCGCCTAAATCAATTAGTATCCTTGAATCGGGATTTTGATTCCACTCAAGCCTGCAACAACAAAATTCGCTGCCAGAGCCTGTCTCAAGCTAATGTTAATTACCGGCGCAGGATCAGCAAGCATATTTCGCCACGCCATCATCGTATTATTGTCGAAATGCGCAACCATGTGCATGACATAACCACGCCCAAACGGAAATACTACTGCAAGCACTCCATGTCCGCGCGGGTCTTCCGAAGCAAGAACCTTGCTTAAGGCAAGAACTCTAACATCTGGGCGCAACACAGAAATCATGTGAGAATCTATATCCATCTTCCAGGTGGCATTTGTCACTGTGCCAGCAAATAAACTTGGATCAGGTTTGACAATTTCAGCATCGTAGACAGGCTGTTCATTCTTGTGCTTATCCGCTCTGATATAACCGGGAAATGCCTGCTCGACCAGATTATCCGAAGCCCAATCAGTCGACAAGAGGAAACCTCCTCGAGCTACATAATCGCGAACACGCTGGAATGCTTCTTTTGGAACACGGCCCGGGCAATCGGCAATTATTACCTTTACGTTGTTTAGTGGCATATCAATGAGATCGGCGCCTCTGATTTTTTCGAATGGAATGCCCAATGCACGCAAAGTCTTGCCCGAATTGTCATAAACGCCTTTAACTTCAAGCACCGTACCTGGTGTCGGTGTCTTCACCACGAATCGTGGATGAGTCTGCTCAAGCCACACACGAAACTGCTCTGGAGGGACTGGTTTTGCATCAGACACTTGTCCCGGCAAGGTTTTGGTGATAGCACCTACTGCCCCTTTTAGGTAGCTGTCAGTCGCCGCAACTCCGCCCGTAAGTGATGTCGCTGGAGCGGTTGTTTGCACGCGAAAACTGGCTTCTCCATCTATGTCTTTATGACTTATCGCGGCTCCAATTTGCTTAGCTCTGAAATCAGGAGCAGCCTTTGGCATGGTGTTATTTGCCGCAAAGCAAGCCGGCAAAAGCATTGTCGCAAGCGAAGACAAAACGAAAATGGATCTGTGTGACTGCAAGTATCTCCCTCCACTAAGCACAGTTGAAACCTCAGTCTAACAGTTCAACAAATCGAGCGACGCCGAAACACGTCAAAGGTTCCAATCGCAAAATAATTTAAAACAGTAAAGGAGGCGCAGTTGCATTGCGCCTCCTCGAAGATACTTTAGAACGGCTATTCTTAGTACTCGATGGTTGATCGTATATACGCTTTATTTGCCACTGGACGCATGGCTTTCAAATCATCCAGTTGTTGCTTGTGCAAAACATCAAGCTCTCTTTCTCTGGCAGACTTGCTTGCTTCAATCTTGTCAGATGCGGCTTCCATAGAATTGAATGAATTGAGCATAGCTTTGTTGCCTGCCAATCCTGCGCGGACACGATCTTGATGTTGAGCTCTTGTCTCGCTGTCTTTCCATTCCATTAGATCGTAAATTTTATTGCTCTGATCAGATGGCAAAGCCCCAAGTTTGTCGAAAAATGCATTTAGCTTTGTGCTGTAGTCAGCTTCCAGTGCCTTGCGACCAGGTTGCTTGGCTGCCTCAGCTTCCTTTTCATCATAGGTAGCTGAAGCTTCCTTTTCCATCGAAACTTTCAATTTGGAATAAGAATTGCCGAGTGTTTCCATCGCGGCATGCTTATCTGCACTATCACAGAATTGTCCTATCATTTTTTGGAATGATTGCATGTTTGCCGAAGGATTGTCGAACTTTGTGTTGGCAAAATCTCGCAGCTCTTTATCGAGCCTATCGGCTACGTCCTTCCCAGGTCCGTCTGGCTTATCGCGCCCGGTGACGACAGCAGCAAGTTCCAGTTTCTGGTTTGGCTTCTGTGAATCCATCCATTCATTTTGCAGAGCTGATATCTGCTTGCCTTCGTGTGACCGAGCCAGCGAAAAGTCTTCCATGTTCAAACTCCCGAAAGAAGATAGTCAATACAACCCCACGTTTCAAGGCTATCCCTGAGCTGAACTCTCGCCAATGCGGCAAATCCCATAGAGCTATTAATCATTGTTCAGGATAATCTGCACAAATGAACATTGTTGGCTAAAAGCTTCTCTAGACGAACTGTTCGGGCTTTCTCTCTGCTCGAACCAAAACTGTCAGCGAGATTTGAAACTACAAAATGCTTCATGTTCCAGGACGGTATAGCTTCGAGGACTTGCGCTTCGCTATGTGTAGGGCGACGCAACGCGTCGCCCTAGTGCTTGTGTCCGGGATCATGGCCGGATCCCGCCAGGATTGAAATAGTATGAAACACAGCAGGCAGCAACGCATCAAGCGACTCCTGCACAGCCCTGCTTGCCCCAGGTAAGGTGATAATCAAAGATTTTCCACGCACACCCGCCATAGCGCGAGAAAGCATCGCCATAGGCATCCGCTCCTGTCCATAAGCACGCGCAGTCTCCGAAATGCCTGGAATTTCCATGTCCACTATTCTTTTTACGACTTCAGGCGTTCGATCACGTGGGCCAAGCCCTGTTCCTCCTGTAGTGATGATCAAGTCATAACGACCTCGATCTGCGAATTCCTTGAAAGTATCCTCAATTGCCATTTCATCATCAGCAACTACTTTGTATTGTGCCACTGTAATCGATTCTTTTTCCATGCGATCGACGATTAGTTTTCCGGAGAGATCCTGCTTCTTTCCGGCTGCCACCGAATCCGATACCACGAGAACAGCAACCTTAATGCGTCTGGCATTATCGACATTCCAATCCGACTTTCCGCCTGTCTTGCTTATCAATTTGACACCGACGATCTCCATTGTCTCGTCAAAAACTTTGAGCATATCGTATATCGTCAAAGCCGCCACCGACGCAGCAGTCAAAGCTTCCATCTCCACACCAGTTTTGTAAATCGCTTTGACACCTAGATCAATAATTATGTGATCTTGTTTCAAATCGAAGTCCACAGAAACATGTTCAATCGGAATGGGATGGCAATAAGGAATAATCTGATGCGTGTTCTTGGCTGCCTGAATAGCCGCCACTTTCGCCACCGGAAGAGGATCACCCTTCGGCACTTCATGATTTCTGATTTTATCAATGAGCGATTGGCTGGCGTTTAAGCGTGCCTGAGCATGTGCCTGTCGTAAGGTCTTTATCTTGTGACTGATGTCTTTCAAATGTTCTTCCTCTAATCGGTACGACAGTCTTAGTTCTGCTAGACTTTTGCACATTCCCACTGCAGGATTTCAAGAAGCCCTGGCTCATGAAAAACCGCTGGCTAAATATCATAGCGTTACTTGTGCTGGTCTTTCAGTATCTGCCAATTCTTGTTCTGATCATTTTTAGCTTTGACGATTCAAGACTCGCCGTGCGCTGGAATGGTTTTACTCTGAAGTGGTATCAATCACTTTTGACGGAAGACGCTCTAATGAGCGCTTTCCAAAACAGTTTACTTGTTGCTGGCGTGAGCGTAAGTGTAGCGGCTGTCATGGGAACCATGGCTTCTGTTGGTTTATCTCGATTACGCTTCGTCGGTGAAGATTTTTACCGCGCACTGGTGATGTTGCCAATTATTATTCCTGAAATCGCAATGGCAGTTGCGGCTCTTACCCTCTTTCTGGCAATGGGTTTAAGCTTAAGCCTCTCGACCATTATTGTTTCACACATCGTCTTTTGCGTTGCCTACGTAACTCTCACCGTGATGGGACGAATGGAAGGAATGGATCCCAAACTTGAAGAAGCTGCCCAGGATCTAGGTGCACCACCAATGGTGGCGTTCTTCAAAGTAACATTACCATTATTGATGCCTGGAATAATTGCCGGATGCTTGCTGGCGTTCGTACTTTCACTGGATGATTTCATCATTACGCAATTTACTGCCGGTGTTGGTGACACAACGTTGCCTCTGTGGATTTACGGATCCGTTAAATTTGGCGTTAAACCCACAATAAACGCGCTCAGCACGCTGATGATTCTCGTAACTGTCGGCACCTCCCTTGCAGCCGAAGCAATTCGCAGACGCGGATTGGCTTAGAATGAAACCGAACGTAAACTGCCAGGCACTCAATCCAGCCTTTCAGACGAAACTATCCTGAGGAAACGATTTAGCATCCCGACGCACAAGGTTGCCCGCACATTTAATCTCAGCCGGAATCTATGTCACATTTTTGACCTCCCGATTTGCCTAAACTACAGCTAGCTTTCCCCGTTTCAGGGTATATTAGGTAATACTGGCAGAGGTTCAAGCAATGCTCGGACGAAATATCTGGATTTTGACAGTAGCAGCGTTGCTTGCTTCAGGCAACATGGCTCAATCATCCAGTTTGACCGCCGCAAAAATGGATGACGCCATCAGGTCATACAACGAACACAAATACTCCCAGTCACTCAGCCAGCTACGCCAGTTGCATATCGCAGGAGTCTGCACCGACTCAGTTCATTACTATATGGCGCTCAATTACCAGCAGCTCAATCAAATTTCGTCGGCCAAACAGGAATACCAGACTGTGGCTCAAGGCAAAACACCTAATCTAAGAGCCAACGCGCAAATTGCCCTGGCTTCCTTAGACCGCTGGAGCCAACACCGCTCTTACCAGGGCAACGGCAATGTTTTTGATCGCTACAGCACCGTTTCTTCCGCGTCCTCACCGAAACGCTACATGCCTGGCAACGGCTCGGCCAAAGAAATCACGTTTGATATACCGATAAACGCCACGGGCGGCGGTTGACGCCGCTAATACAACGGCAGGTTGCCGTTGCAGCAAAATAAACGCTGAAGCCTCGCAAAAATAAAATTGCTTAAATCCAGTCGATGAATAAGCCGGAGCGGATAGATTCCATTCCGGGTTTGCTTTCATTTCGGCAACGACTTAAACAATGCACAGAACACATTCGATTGAAGACAATTTCAAGACTTCGCTCGATCAAGAATCGAAAAACGGCGAAAACAGTAAGGTACACCTGAATTTGCTTGACCTAAGCGCGCCGGAAAATCCAAAATCACTGCAAGCTCATACTGCTGAGATGATGAAAGTAGCCGCAGATACAGCATCCGCCGATCCACCAGCAGCAAACTCCGACAAAGCACCAGTAAGCGACGAGCTGCGAAATTATCCAGAACTGGCACTTAGCAGACAGGCTCTGGATGCATACACGGACACTAAGATTAGCGATCCCAAAGAGCGGTGGAATAACTCGAACAAACTCTTCTACCAGGCCGAACTGGCACTCGAAAGATACGTGGAAGGACAGGGCGGCGTCACAAAAATGTACGCGACAGCCAAGCCATTTTTGACTGAAATACAAAATGCAGTAGAACAATTCAAACAAGGAAAACGACACCTCAGCGGAGCTGATTCGCCAGAAAAGAAAGAACAGGAAAAACAATTACAAGAACGAGTAAAAGACTTTACGCCACAAGACACACTATCGGCAATTAGAGGCGAACGCGGAGCAGACCTGCAAGATTCATTAAAGAAGCTCTTGAACGCCGATGAAAAGGACTCTTTGGATGATCTTGATTTTGTCCTCAACAAAATTCAGCTGATATCCTCATTGCGCGTGCAGCATGCACTGCTTGCAAATCAGTATGGCAACGCGAGCAACGACGATAACGCAAAGATTCTCTCAGAACAACTATTGAAGGGAATAGCAGCAACGGATCCTGACACATTTAGAACAAGCCCAGAAATACATGGTCTGATTTTGCAAAACGAGCTCGGACAGCCAATGGATCTAAGTTCAGGCAAAGCCATTGCCCTTGCATTTACTGATGAAGCCCAACGAACCATTGCACAAACACAATCACCTTCTGCAGTTCTCCTTAGTAATGAAGAAAGACAGAATGGGGCCAATCAGGCTATGCGACTGCTTCTAGCCGCGCTTGCCACAAACGAACAAACGACTCTGGATGCATGGGAACATTGGTCCGGAGCAAATCAATATCGATACTTCATCGACAAAGCAAAGCAGTTTCGCTCACAAGCACCCAAACAAAATTCGTAATTAATATCCAGCTGTAGCAGTGCTACCTTGAACGATAGCAACACCAGCTGAGGTACCAAGACGCGTAGCACCTGCATCGATCAACGCTTTAGCTTTTGCATAATCACGAATACCAGCACTTGCCTTAATTGCAACTTTAGCGCTACCTATTGTTTCACGCATCAATTGCACATCTTCAACAGTTGCACCTTTGCCATCTTTGACAAAGCCGGTAGAAGTTTTGACAAATGTTGCACCAGCCTCCACCGTGGCACGGGTTGCGGCGGCTTTCTCTTCATTGCTGAGCAGATCGCACTCTATAATCACTTTCACAACATGATCGCGAGAGGCTTTGACAATAGCTTTGATTTCATCGCGAACATAATCGATGTGTCCGTCTTTCAATGCACCGATATTGATGACCATATCCAGCTCTTCAGCCCCTTCAGAGATTGCACGTTGAGCTTCGGCAATCTTAATATCGGTGAGATTTTGTCCCAGAGGAAAACCAATTACAGTTGCAACCGCAACTTTACTGGACGAGAGCAATTTCACCGCATTTCTCACATAATAAGGGTTGACGCAAACTGCGTAAAAACCAAACTCTTTCGCCTCTTCGCACAATTTTTCAATTTCTGATTGCGTAGCCGTCGGACTCAGAAGAGTGTGGTCAATATATTTTGCAATTTCGCTGCTCATAAATTCCCCTGTTGTATGAATGGACGACAACTTAAGGCTCTCTTAGAGAGTTCTGATCGCCAGATCAGTTCTGCCGTAGGCGCTCATTATAGCCCAAGCTTTTGGCTACTGCATTACACCTAAACAATCGCTGCATGTCATGTGCCGGAACCAGCAATATCCAAGCGCGTCTTCCAGAAAGTTAGCTCATATAGGAGTGGATCATGGCTTCTATAATTGCCCGAGAAGAGTTAAAGGCAAAAATGGATAAGGGAGCCGCTACAGTAGTCGAGGTTCTTCCAGCTGAAGCGTTCGAACGCGCGCACTTACCTGGTGCCAGGAATATTCCTGTCAGCGATATCAAAAAGGAAGCACCTGCAATGCTGCCTGATAAAAGTGCAGAGATTGTAGTTTATTGCAGCGGGCCCACCTGACACGCATCAGAGAATGCCGCCCGTGAACTGGCGGATATGGGTTACTCGAACGTGCGTGAGTTTAAGCAGGGAAAAATGGGATGGATTGCGGCAGGGTTTGAAGTCGAAGGCACAAACCCAGATCAGCCCTTTCCTTCCGCGTAGTGTGAACTGCCAGGCGGTGCCCACGGTAGCGGCCGTCCCGGGCACCGCCTGCAGTATCATAAGACCGAACAGCGACACGAAGTCAACAGGCGCTGGAGCATTTTTACCACAAGAGTTTCAAGCAAAAGAAACAAATTGCGTCATTTGCGATTTTGGGCTACGCTTCGAATTTGAGGACAGGTATAATGTCCTCGGCTGAGAAAAAGAGGGCTAAGCATGTTGGAAGAAGTCTTAGAAGTTATAGCTTCGAAATGGGGTTTATTAGGGCTCGGGGCATTGTTGGTCATTTCCGGTCCGGGTCGTAAAGTGGTCCGAGGAGCAGCCAAGGGTCTGATTAAAGCAGGACTGGATGTTTCTGACTCAGCTCGCGAAATGGTCGCTGAAATGAAAGAACAGGGAAGCGACCTCATCGCCGAAATTAACGCAGAGCGCAAAGAAGAGCAAGCAACACAAGAAGCTCCGAAAAAAGAAGAAGCCCACACAGAGAAGAAGTCCAAGAAATCGGCGGAATAATCCGTGTCTTCACTTCAATACAATGTAGTCCACCGGATCCCCGGGCGGATTCGGGTTCGTTTACCCAGACTCAGAGGCGACTCTGTTTTTCAGGAGAGGCTACTGGGTATTCTGAACAGCCAGACAGGAGTGCGCCTGGTAAGAATTGCTGCTGAGTGCGCCTCTATAACGATAATCTTCGACGAAAAGAAGTTTTCGCCCGAATCATCTCTGGACAAACTCAACGAAAATTCGGTCATGCTGTCGGACCTTCCCGTGGGAAAGGATGTCCGCAAACGGCTTAGAAAAAACCGTCTGTATAGATTCGCCAGTTTACTTGAAGCTCCTCCTGCAGCACAGCTGGCTCTCGGCATCGCTTCTCTTGCTTCTGTTTTGCTTCCAGTACCTTCATTAATTACTCGCTTGCTTCTATTGAGCTCTTCACTTCCTATTTTCGGCCGCGGCATCCGTACGGTTCTCGAGGAAGGGCGCCCCGCCGTCGAATTCATGGACGGCGCATCAGTTGTGCTTCTCACAGTGGAATCAGCAAACCTGCCTGCAAGCATCATGCTCCTGCTCATCGGCATTAGCGAATATATCCGCGACTATGCTGCTCAGCGCAGTGAGCGAATGCTAAACGAACTGCTCAGTCTTTCGCGCAGTTCAGCCTGGCTTGTGCGCAACGAAACCAGAGTGCGTGTCCCTGTTGAAAAAATCAACGTAGGCGACGCACTCGTTGTATACACAGGCGAGCGCGTACCCGTCGATTCCATTATCAAGCGAGGACAGGCAACTGTCATCAAGTATGGTTCCACTGCCGATGCACTCCCACATGAACTGGGACCCGGTGACGAAGTAGCTGCCGACAGTGTTTTACTGGAAGGCAAGCTGTACATCAACTGTAAAACAGCAAGAACTCAACCGGTTATGGATCGCATAATGGAGCGCGAACGCCGGCATTTGTTGTATAGAACTTCATATCAAAAAAATGCGCTAAAGGCAGGCTATAGCATAGTTGCACCGATTCTCTTTTTCGCGGCAGGAGCGTTTTTGCTCTCACGCAATTTAAACCAGGCACTGACGATAATATGCTTCGATTTCGTAACAGGAATTCGAATCGCATTGCCGACAGCTATTCTCTCTTTCATTTACAAGGCAGGCCGGGAAGGCGTTTTGATAAAAACCGGTGCTGCACTAGAGCAACTCAGCAAAATAGATGTAATTATTTTTGCAAGAACTGGTGTTATCACAGCCGGCGAATCCGAAGTTACTGAACTGATACCATTTACAAATAAGAACCCCGATGAATTACTTGCAGCAGCAGCAGCCGTTGAATATCGCTACCACCACCCGGCAGCGCGCGCAATTTATCGCTACGCCAAACGTAAAAACATAAAAATCGAAGAGCGAAAGAACTCGCAATTGTATGCAGGTTTGGGCGTAACTGCGGAATTAGGTCAAAGAAGAGTTATTGTCGGCAGTCGCCGCCTGATGAGGCAATTCAACATAAATGTTGAAGCAGCTCAAGCAGCAGCCGATTATGTCAAAACTCGAGGCGATTCAGCAGCTTTTATTGCTTTCGACAATGAACTTGTCGGACTAATAGCCTATCGCGATGCAGTGCGAACTGAAGCTGCAACTGCACTGCAGCGATTAAAAGAACAGGGCGTTCGCGAAATAATCATGACCTCCGGTGATGCCGGTGACCCGGTGGAACGCATTGCAAAATCAATTGGTATTGAGCGCGTTTTCTCACAGCTCTCACCTGAAGAAAAAGCTGACTTAGTCCGCGATTTTCAACTGCGCGGACAAAAGGTTGCGCTAGTAGGAGACGACGTAAGCGATGCACTTGCAATGGCGCAAGCGGATCTTTCAATTGCCATGAACGACAGCACTGATGTGGCACGTTACCGAGCAGACATAATCATTACCGATGATGATCTTAACCATCTGCCGGACACAGTTGCCATGTCCAAGCAAGCGATGAACTATTTGCGTCAAAATATGGTAGTGGTCAGCCTACCAAACTGGCTTGGATTGATGCTCTCGATCACTAATGTAATAGGTCCTGTTAGAGGCACAATTCTGAATAATGGTTCTGTAATTGTCGCAGCGTTGAACGGCTTAAGACCTGCATTAAGCCATGAGCCCGCGATCGAATATCATCCGTTGAATATTAATCATGAGCAAGATGATCAAAGCGGTTCAGTTTGATCGTTCAGCGGAGTGAAACCTTCTGCCGCTGCGATTCCACCAACACGCCAAGCATAAATTCCAAGTACAAGAAAACAGAAAACAAATGGGAAATTACATCCAAAATTATCAAACTTTCTAGTTTGAAGAATTTCTCCAGCGGGTAAATAACTGGAGAGAGAGCAGCTCACTTGTTAATGAAGAAATGAAATTTCATCGGCTATAACAAACAACAAATTTCAAGCAAACGGAGAATTGAAAACCTCAAAAAAAATGAATCGCCCAACCTGGAACTGAGAGGCCCCGTGTCAGACGATTCATTTAAGTATTCGAGTTTAGGTAAAGCTCCTATTTGGTTGGTGAGGTGTTCGTAGACGCGACACCGGTATGACCAGGTGCAGAGTAGTACGGGCCACGATCACTTCTTTGCGAAAGGAAGATAGCTGCAGTTGTCTTCAACAGATTGTCGAGCAACTTCTCATCAGCCTTATCGTTAGACAATCTCAATTGCATCAGAATCGGGTGTTTGCCGAGGGCATCAACCATTGAGAATTGACTGAACACTGCTATTTTTCCTTCTTCGTATGGAACGAACTGCATCGCACGGTGCGCAACATTTTCAGCACGAGTCATCAATTTTTGCGCATCACGATTGCTTCCTTCGACCAGGGCGATTTCACCGCCAGGCTGCATTTTCACTGTCTGCTGTCCGAAATAGACGATTACATCTGAATTGCTCTTATCATGAAGGTCGAGAACTCGAGTGATTTTTCGTTCTGCCTGAATGATTACCATCGCACCTTTCTTGATTTGCACAATTCCTTGCGCAGTCTTGACTTTTGTGGTGCGCTCAGGAGCCATCAATATATCGCCATCTTTCAGCTCATACATATCTTCAGCGATTTTGGTCAACTGATTATCTTGAACTGATGCGACAGCAGGTGCATTCTGAACCATCTGTTTGGAGATCGCAGGTATTGCAGCTGCGGCTATAACATGCTCAGGCATCTCTCTGTGTGGTGCTGGAGCAGTGCTCATGTGTTCGACTTTTTCCATTGAAGAGCACTTGAGGCAGCTTGTCTTCGGCAGCGCTACTGCGGGCGTGCCGCCATTCACGCTGTAGGAGCCGATTGTATCGAGCCCGCCTAATGCAGTGCTCACGCGGATTGCAGGAGCGCTGGATTGTATAGCAGAGCTGACAGTCTCGATAGCAGCGCTGGATTGTAGAGCGGAGCTGCTGACAGTCTCAACAGAAGCGATTGGTGTGAACGATTCTTTTTCTTCAATCACGTGTGATATTGGACGATTCGTTCTGCTAGCGACACCAGTTTCCTTGCGTGGTTGTTTGTTAGCCGGCAATCCATATTGTGCAGGAGTGCTGGTCCACTTAGTTGGCAGTGCTTGATAGACACACTGGAGGAGTACATGCTCTGTCATGAGCCGGCTGATATCAGCCTTAGCTTGCATTACTGAGGTCTCTCCGTGGTTGGCGCCACCGTTAAGTGGAGCATTGCCATTCGCTTCTTCTATATTGATTTGTTCGGAAGCGTTGAGAGCGAAGAATTGACCACCAGGTACTCTGACTACAACTCCTCCATTCTTGGGTGAGTCGATTACAGTCACTTCGTCAGTCATACGATCGCCATTTGCTGATTTGATGATCGCAACAGCATGTGGGTCGAGCAGAACTGAGGATACAGCTGTCTGGATACGGAGACGCTTGTCTCCTGCCATTGCTAGCATTTCGCCACCCTTCATCTGGAGGGTACCATTGCTGGCAACCTGGAACTTAGTTCCTGGCACTGCTTGCACATAGGTTTGCGAATCCCAGTTGGGAACGAATCCCTGGCAGACAAACGTATTTACATTGGTCAACGGCGTTGTGATCGCTGTCGCAGTGATTGTGTTTAGAGAGGCTGCCGGAGCAGATCCACTTGTGCTCGCCGGAGGTGGCGGCGGTGGAGGTGGTGGCGGCGGTGGTGGAGGCGGCGGCGGCGGAGGCGGCGGCGGCGGAGGCGGAGGTGGAGGCGGCGGCGGCGGTGGCGGCGGCGGAGGTGGCGGCGGCGGCGGTGGCGGCGGCGGCGGTGGCGGCGGCGGCGGAGGTGGAGGAGGCGGCGGGGGAGGCGGCGGCGGCGGCGGCGGTGGAGGAGGTGGCGGCGGCGGCGGAGGCGGCGGCGGCGGAGGTGGCGGCGGCGGCGGTGGCGGCGGCGGCGGAGGAGGTGGCGGCGGCGGAGGAGGTGGCGGCGGCGGTGGCGGCGGCGGCGGAGGTGGCGGCGGAGGAGGTGGCGGCGGCGGTGGTGGCGGCGGAGGTGGTGGTGGCGGCGGATTTGCAGGATCAAATGCCGGTGAGCTTACAGCCAGAACTGTCAACACAGTTGGTGGTGTAGGTGCATGCGCTTGCCCTGGTGCTGGCGGGCAGCTATTTGTTGGGGGTTTGATCAAAGAATAATCACATGCGATGAGCACATTTCTGGTGTTGCAATTGATGCCACCGTCCTGGTGCTCTTTATCATCATCATCATCACACTTATTCAGAGTGATGCGATAGCAGGATTTGTCTTCGTCATCCGAACAATCATTACCCTTACCAGTGCCTTTGTGATCATCTCCTTTATCGTTCGAGCAGGTCTTATCATCATCACCTTTTCCTGAACCGGAACCGTGATGATCGTCATCGCACTTGTTTCCTGATCCTTTGTGATCATCTCCTTTATCGTTCGAGCAGGTCTTATCATCACCTTTTCCTGAACCGGAACCGTGATGATCGTCATCGCACTTGTTTCCAGATCCTTTGTGATCATCTCCTTTATCGTTCGAGCAGGTCTTATCATCACCTTTTCCTGAACCGGAACCGTGATGATCGTCATCGCACTTGTTTCCTGATCCTT
>JBIKOL010000218.1:0-11639 GCA_044358055.1 Obscuribacteraceae bacterium (SeqCode) | reverse complement strand
TCTGAGAAAACAAAGAAATGAAGCGCTGGAAAAATTCAACGAAGCAATTAATGAATCGAAGATTTGGTCCACTAAGTCCGACGCACTGGCCGGCAAAACAGTGCTCGAAATTGAAATGGGCAAATTCCGTGAAAGTGATGCGGACGTTCAAAAGCTTTTAGATCTCTGGTCTTCGTTGCACGAGCTACCTGAATCGTCAGGGAGCGGACGACAGGATTCAGAAACAAATACAAAAGCGTTGTCTTTTCTGCCTGAATTAGATAACAGGTGGAGAGAAAACTCAAATGATGAGAAGAGATTGCAACTGCTGAGGATGACAAATAAAATGCTCACGTACATGCTGCAACATGGGTCAAGAAAATTAAAAGATGCGCTTAATAAGCAGCAAGACCTGATTGCAATAATAGAACCTGGCAAATGCAAAAATTTTGCGGCTGTTGCAAGTCAATCATTTGAGCTCGCATCAAAAATAGCGCAAGCAAATGGCGATAGCAATAATGCGAAACTTTATTTAGAAACTGCTGCCAGGTATAAGCAACAAATCAATCAATAGAACCACTGAATTAGCATACGCTCGGAAGGATCAGATAGAATCATCCAGCGCTCGCAACGATATTTCAATACTCTTGCAAGCAAGATCCACCCAAACACGAACTTGCTCCTCCTCGGCGCCATAGGTAAGACATACCTGTTCAACGGTGAGTGAGCTCGACAAAATTGCGAAAACAGCACCCATCATATCTTCGACAGTAAATTTGGCCCTTGCTTTTTTCCCAGAGCCGAGACTGTCCTGCTCCAAGTCAGAGTCAGGTGCAGAGACCATTGTGGTGTCGAGCGTCGGCAAGCGCTGGCTCAGTTCCCCCAGGCGCTGGCTGAGGGCTTCCAGGCGCCGGCTTGATTCTTCCAGTGAGACTTTGCCAAATACTCCGGAGATACCGCTTTCTCCACCCTGTTTGAGATAAGCCATATATTCGCCATAACCTGATGCTAGAGACTGCAGCGCCCCCAATGCAGGAGGTGGGAGATTTGAATTCTCGTCATCGGAGTTCGACATGCATTTTTCCTGTCTTGCAGCTATCTCAAAATTCTTATACCCCAGATTAATCTAATGACCCGAACTAGCCCCATCGCCCGGGTAAGATCTCAGCATAGGGTTCAGAACCGCAGGTGGAGCATATGGGCGATAGTAATAGAGAACACAAAGTTGAAAAAGTTGAAGACAAGACACATGAGAAAAACGCGGAAAAAATTTCGGTAGCAGACGTGGGGTCCGTAGAAAAAGCAGCCAGCATGTTCATGCCCAAGTCAAAACACTCCGACAAGGATAAGAACAATCACGAATCGAGCAAGAGAGAATCCGCGGTAAATGCCCTCGAACATGCAGCAACTAAGGGTGTTCAAAAAGCCACAGAGATAATCGGAGCCGTCGCCGGAAAAGTTGGTGAGCAGGCTACAAAACATGCCGGAGGCATCGGACAGCATCTGAACGAAGCCAGCGACAATGTCAAAAACAATTCCAGTGACAATGTCAAAAACAATTCCAGTGACAATGTCAAAAACAATTCCAGCGCCGGCTCTGTAGAGAAACCTTCATCGAAAACAGATCCGACGCAAGCCGCAATAGAAGCCATGGCAAAATCCGCAGGCGATGCAATCAAACAAAGCATGGGGCCCGTCGGCGGCGCAGCCGGTCAGATGAGCGAGTCCACTCCGGCTCCTCACCTAGAATCACAGAAGATCGCAAGAAAAAATAATTGCTAAGAACGAAAGAATCTCTTCAGCCTGTAAAGCGCACCCGTCTTTTCAGGCTGATTTTGCTTGTTTGTCATTTGCCCCCAGGCCAACTTTGAGAGAGCATCACGCAATTCATCTACTGATTGAAAGCGAGACTCGCGGCTCTTCTGAACACATTTGTTGATCAATTCACGCAGATTTTCAGGAATCGATTCATCCATCTCCGCTTCTTGATAGCAATGCTTTCTCATCAATTCCAGTGCGCTGGTTCCCGGGAATATTGGATACCCGGCAATTGACTCAAACATCACCGCACCAAGCGAATAAATATCAGTTCTAATATCCAGCTCTTCGCCCAGACACTGCTCAGGGCTCATGTAGAGCGGACTTCCGACCACTTCGCCTGGGGAGGTGATTGTGGAAGCTTGTAGGTCGCTCGATTCGCTCGTTGTTTTCGCCATTCCAAAATCAAGAATTTTAACGAGCTCATTCTTTGAGCAAATAAAAATGTTCGCCGGTTTAAGATCCCGATGAATTATTCCGTGCTTGTGAGCCTGTGAAAGCCCAGCGCAGACCTGGTCAAAAAATTTGAAAAACTCTTTTGCAGTAAGCGGCCCATCATATGCCAGCCGTTTAGCCAGCGAACGCCC
This sequence comes from Obscuribacteraceae bacterium (SeqCode), assembly GCA_044358055.1. Lineage (GTDB taxonomy): Bacteria > Cyanobacteriota > Vampirovibrionia > Obscuribacterales > Obscuribacteraceae > JAIEPM01. The sequence continues at coordinate 9,255 of JBIKOL010000218.1, read as the reverse complement.
TTCTAGCATCTCCATCACAATATACGGAATATTTTCAGAAGAAATTCCAAAGTCATGCAAAGCAACGATGTTGATGTGCTTGAGCAGATTCGTTGCCTTTCCTTCTAGCTTGAAACGCTGCAATGCTTGTTTATCAAATGCATCGGGATGAATCGTCTTTAGTGCGTAAATGTTGTTCAATACCAGATGTTCTACCTTATAAACAGTGCCCATTCCGCCAGCGCCAATGTTAGCAAGAATTCTGTAACGGTTATCGACAATAGAACCAAGATCAAGCTTGGCGGATTTAACCGCTTGAAAGAGTGCCTCCGTTGATTGAGGCCGCTCGGACGACGCAAGCGTTGTTTCCGGTGATTGCTTCTCGGCTTCTACTTCCGAACTAATATGCGGAACAGTCGAATCAATCTCAGCTTCCGGGCTAATATGCGGAACGGTCGAATCAGTCTCAGTATTGTACTTCAAAGTCTGAGCAAGCTCGGGAGTCCTCTCTTGCTGCGCTGATTCTTCAGTTGCACAAGCCTGCATCTCGATTCCGTCTCGGGGACAAGAGTAAATAAGGCCGGCATGCGAACCCCGCATTTCGGACATTGCTTCAATTTGGCTGGGTCTGGACTGTTCATTATTTTATTGTTCCCGGCAGATTTATTCTTTTTGCACCTGGAACTTAAGGTCATTTACACTAATTGCATTGAACGCCAGGTGCGCGTAGATTATCAGAACTGGGCAACGCAGCCAACGCGCACAAAGGTCTGTTGAATGAGCAAGCAGCTTTCGCTCGAAGAGAATGAAGAAATCGACATCGAGACCCAACAGACGGTTCGATGCAGGAATTGCGGCTTTGAAATTACCAGCCCGTCATTTGCCATAGAGCCACACGAACATACCTTTCGCAATCCGGCCGGCTATTCGTTTCATGTATTATGCTACAGCGATGCCCCAGGAGCTGCAGAACTGGGCGATTTGACGACCGAAGCGTCTTGGTTTGCCGGCCACGCCTGGAGTTTTGCCATATGCCGGCAGTGCCGCAATCATCTGGGCTGGTGGTACAGTGGTTCAAAACGCTTCGCCGGTCTAATTGCGACTCGATTGAACCGCAAATAGCCGTTCAAGTAGTATTCGCTGAATGCTCATCGATAAAATAAGCCACTATAACCTCTTCAGCACCACTATCTCGCAAAACAGATTCAGCGTTATATCGCGCGATATTGCCGATCACGGTAACTGACACAAGAAGCTCCTTCTTATTTACCTGTTCGCGCACAGTGCTCGGCGTTGTCGGCACTTCGGTGCTGAGCAAACCACCGGCGAAAAGACCCATGTAAGCTCCGGCGGCAGCGCCAGTGAGAGCAGCTAACAGTGGCATAGAACTTATGAGCGATTTGACCCCAGACATTTCAGCAATGGCGTACCATCCGCAAAATGCGCCTATAATCGCACCGATAATCGCGCAATATATCAAAAGTTGATCGGTACAAGAATCGATAATTGCCGCGATAATTTTGCGGAACTCATCAGACTGAGGGCCGATAACAGATATCTTTCTTCGCTCGAACCCAGCATTTAGCAGAAGACCAATCGCGTTGGCTGCATTCTTCCCATTGGAAAAAACCCCCGATACTACCCTGCATGCAACAAGGCCTTTATCCGCCACAACGATCACCTTCCTTCGCCGACCGCATTCCCATTAAGCTTCTGGATTGGACGCGGGAGGACAGCGCTGGTTCCTTCGCTTAAGCTTCAAGACGGGCGTCGAGTTTAGAGGTCCGAGCAAACATGATAAAAGGCTCCAGAGACCGGGGTATATCATCATAGACAGCCGGAACAGGGTTGAATGGCGCAATTCGAAGAGCAAGATATTTTGCTAAAAGAAGCGAGTGGAGAAGATAACACTCAAGCGCCTGCACAGGCGGCAGATCGGACAGCAGCGGAAAAGCCGAACTTAGGAGAGCGCTATACCGTGCTGTCTCTGATTGGAAGCGGCGCCATGGCCTCGGTCTACAAAATATACGACAAGGCTCTCGGCAAAGTATTTGCAGCCAAGATCATGAAAGACGAGCTGCTAGCAGAGCCCACTTCGCTGAAGCGATTTGCCGATGAAGCAAGCGCCGCGTCCGCAATGACGCACGGGAATATTGCAGCGGTTTATTCACATGGAGTAACAAGCAACAAGCTTCCATTTCTGTGCATGGACTATCTGGAAGGCGAGACACTCGAGCAGATTCTGAATCGCGAAGGAAAGCTTGACCCGCAACGAGCGACTCTTATTTTTCAGCAGATTTGCGAGGCGCTTATTCACGCTCATATGAAAGGTGTTGTACACCGCGACCTTAAGCCGGCCAACATCTTCATCAGCAAAAATGATTCAGGAGTAGAACTCGTCAAGCTTGTCGACTTCGGGATTGCAAAATTGCAATGGAAGAGTGAAGACTCGACAAAATTGACACAGACAGGAGCCTTAATTGGCAGCCCGGATTATATGAGCCCTGAGCAATGCAGGGGTTCTGAGCAGGATGCTCGATCCGATCTGTATTCTCTCGGTTGCGTGATGTATCACGCCATAAATGGACGACCGCCGTTTTCTGGCGCAAACCCGGTCAAGATCGTATTGCAGCATATCAAGGAAGAGCCGCAAGCGTTCCATCAATCAGAGCTGTCCCCTGACAAGACATTACAGGCACTAGAAGCATGCATACTGCGCTGCCTGGAGAAAGAATCGCGCGACAGATTTCAGTCTGCAGATGAGTTGCTTTCGCAATTACATTCACTCGAATACAAACACAAGACTCGTAATTTTTTGCAGGAGGCCAAAGCCGTGCCGTGGCGCAGGTTTTTCGCGCAGCTTACTGACGGGCTGGTTTTGACGTTCCTGGTTCAAGCAATAGGCTATCTACTTTTCGGATCGCAAAATCTGTTTCTACCGGACGGCATTTCACATACAGCTTCCTGGCAGCTCGCATTAGTCAACAGCTATTGCCATTCAGCCGGTCCAGTTTTAAGCGCTTTGATAAATGTGCTTTGCTTTGGCGTTTTGATCTGTCCTGCGCTCAACGCGTTCTTGGTGTTGTTAGCGATGTCAATTCCGTTTTTCGGCTCCGTAGGCGGAGCGATTCTCATTCCTATGGCACCATTCATTTATGCTGCCTATTGCATAATATTCGAAAGCTCAGCACTTAGAGGAACGCTTGGGCAATGCCTATTCGGAGTCGAAGTCGTCAACGAACAAGCAGGCAGGATCAGCTTCCGGCAAGCAAGCTGGAGATTCATCTGCAAGAGTATCTGGCCAATTATCTTGTTGGGTACTATTGCCACCACTCCCTGGCAAAAAGCCAGCAAAGCGCGCGGAAAAACATCAGGTCCACGCGTTTGGCAATTCTTCAAGTACTTTCCGACAGATGGATTCAGCAAAACTTACCTGATAAAGAAGCAAGCAGGGCAAAAGCTGATAGACCGTGAGAATTACGTTCCCTGCGCTAGTTCAATAGACGAAAAGAAATTGCAGCTGATGCAGAGAAGATGGATACAAAATTCTCTTCTTCACCTGTTCGTCTGCATACCAGTATTTCTAATGATATATGCACTAACGCCATCGCATTATCTTATGTTTATACCGCTGCTTGCCTTTCTGTCCGCGCTTCCTATTTTGCTCATTCAATACAGAATCCATCGCTTAAAGAAATTGAAAAAGAAAACCCTAAAATTAGCAGAGCTGCCTTTGGAAAATGAGTGATCAGATTGAACAGGAAAAAATCGAACTCAAGGTTGGCAGCGACGAGAATATCGCCAACCAGGAAACTGATGCGGTTCTGCGATCCGCTGACGATATCGAAGGGGATCCACAGCTTCCCTGTATCGCAGATGATCTCGAAACCATTTGCTTGATCGGCTCAGGCGGAATGTCCGATGTCTTCAAAGTGCAAAATAAGGAGACCGGGGCTTTTTTCGCCGCAAAAATACTCAAAGGAAACCTGCTCGGGGATGAACGAGCGAAACAGCGATTCCTGCAGGAATGCTCGATTATCCAAAAGCTAGATCATCCAAACATCATCAAGGTCATCGATTCGGCCGTCACAAAAGACGGCACACCTTATCTTCTTCTTGAATGGATTGAAGGAAAAACTCTGGCAGAGGAAATAGCTGAGAGCCCACTCAATGCAAAGCTCGCCAGGAATATCTTCTTTCAAATGTGTCAGGGTCTGGAGTATGCGCATGAGAGTGGAATTATCCATCGCGACATCAAGCCCAGCAATGTGTTGCTGATCAAAAAAGCTGATGGTTATGACGTCAAAATTATGGATTTTGGCATTGCGAAAATATTAGGCACGGAGACATCGAACAAGCAGAGCTTTGAAACTGAAACAGGAGCAGTAATCGGAAGCCCTGCATATATGAGCCCGGAGCAATGCATGGGCGAAACAGTCGATGCACGCTCGGATATTTATTCGATGGGCTGTTTGATGTACGAAACTCTGACTGGAAAGAATCCTTTCATCGCCTCGACGCCGATGGGCACCATTCTCAACCATCTGGAAAAGGACCCGGAAGATCTTCTTACCGCAGAAGAATTCGTGAAAAGGAAAATTCCGTCCGAACTGGAGAATTGCATTATCAATTCACTGGCGAAAAATCCGTCCCTCAGATATACAAACGCATATAAATTGAAGGAAGCGCTGTTCGCTCCAGCAGGCGCTTTTGCACGAATCCTGGCATCTGCAATTGACATTGCTCTTGTGGTGCTGCTCAACCTCGGAACAGTTCTAATTTGCAAACAAAATCCCGCTGCGGCGGACTGGATTGCACTGCATAGTAATTACTATCTTCTATCTGGTTTTCTTATCTATACCCTCTATTTTTCTTTGCTGGAGTACCTCTTCGGAGCAACTCCCGGCAAGTTAATTACGCGGCTTCGCGTTCGCAGCATAGACGGAAAACGCCCCTCGTTTATCGATTCATTCAGCCGAGCAAGCACAGGATATGCGTTGTTTTCGTTAATATGCGGATTCCCAAACATGGGTGAGTACGCAAGAGCAATTGATAGGGTATATTCGAGTTCCTATGAGCTAGCTCTGGTCGCTTTAGGCTGGTTGACCATGTTCACCTTCTTTTACCTGGCTGGATGTTTCTTTTTTGTATTTGGACAAAAACGGCAATGGCACTTCGATACATTTTTCAATAGAAAAATAGTTACGACACCGGCGACAGCGGCCTGCTCTGTTAAAACAAGCAAGAGCAAAGCCGTGGCACTTGCAATGTGCTGCGTTTCCACAATTGTTGCACTGGCAGTTCCCTTTATTAGTCAATATCTACCTGAGAAGGCCTGGGGAGATCCAGGCATACCGAAGATTATGAATGTGGTGGCAACGCAGAAACTTCCAAAAGGCGCTCCGATCAACGAAGAAGACCTGACACTTGAACCTGAGCTGTTCGCACCCAGTTATTGCGGTCCATACCACGACACGAAAGAGCTTAAAGGCAAAATACCGATCCACGACATTTATCCCGGTGTAACAATTTTTCCTTTCAATTTCTCTGAAGGAGACACAATCAAATCATACGAGCATTACATCTCAAGCGCTTATGCAGCCGAATCTGAGAGCGACTTTGTCGACGCAGAAGACTATTTTAAGAAAGCTGTAGAAAAAGACCCGAAGTGTAAATTGGCCTGGGAAGGATTGGTTCGGGTCTACGAAAAAACAGGCGAGAAGAAAAAAGCAATTGAGGCAAAAGCAAAAGCAGCGGCTTGCCCTGAAGCTTCGGCTGAACGTTTGGCAAGTCTTTTGAATTCTTCTGACTCAGAATATAAATCGATGCCGGCAGTTTACCTTTGCACTCATGCTCTGAAAAAATACCCTGGTGATCAAGCGACAATGTATGAGCTTTCCCGTGCTTATGGCATACTAAACGCCCCGATTAGCCAGGAAAGCATATTAGAGAGTTTATTGAGAAAGAATCCTGGCAACGCTAGTGTTCTTTCAGACCTGGCGAAACTAAGACTAAAAATGGCAGAGAGTTATTCGATTGGAATCAATAAGGATGCGGAACTGCAAGAGGCAGTAAAATACGCCCTTGAGGCTCAGAAACTGGACCCGAATAATTTCAACAGCAGATTTACCCTTGCACAGGCTTATCAGGCACAGGATAAATTCGATGAGGCCAGCGCAGCATACAGGAAATGCATGAACATCGCCCCCGAGTCTAAACAATTCACACAAGCAAGAGAGAAGCTGGAAGAATTATTGAGGGACAACGGTAAAGAAGCTGAAGCGGATGAGTTGGCAAAACAGGCTCCGGTGGACAATAATGATAGCGATACGGCCGAGGCGAGAAAGCCCGAGAATTGAACGGAGAATAAATTGCTCAAGCTATTCAGAGAAAGCATTACGCTGGCAATTTGCTTGTCGGTTTTAGCAGGATCCTTAAATATGAATGATGCATCAGCACATTCAGGCGTGTTTCCAAAACATTCCTGGAAAGAATTGCACGATCAGAAAAACATTCTTCCACTGAATGGGGCTTTTTATTATCAGTTTCCACTGGAGAATGGAAGCGTTGCTCATCTTGTTGTGGCTTACACTAAAGACAGCAAATGGAAGCTTCTCCCTGTGCTGCAGGAAAAGACAGCGCCAACATCCAGGGCAGCAGCGGAGCATTCTGCAAGTGCAGCAGTGAATGGTGGATATTTCAACCTCAGTAATGGGATGAGTACGAGTTATCTTGTTCTTGACGGAAAGACCGTTGCAGACCCCCACGACAATCAAGCGCTTACAAGCAATTTGAAATTAAAGGATTTCTTGCCGCAGATATACAATCGTTCCGAAATTCGATTTATGAAGAAGGCTGCTGGAGCTGATTCGCATGTGGAAATAGCGATTGCAAATCACAATGACAAGCTGCCTGATGGTATGAAGCTGGAAAGCTCGTTACAAGCGGGTCCTCGCTTGCTCCCTTCACTTACAGACGAGGAAGAAGCATTCGTGCGTAAACAGCCAGACGGAACAATTGTTGATTCCATAAGTTGTCGCAAACCGGCAGCGCGCACAGCATTTGGTATCACGCCTGACGGCTATGCACTAATTCTCGCGGTCTCTGGCAAGGGGCAAGAGAAGGAATCTTCGGGGATAACTCTTGAACAGCTGGCGGACCTCATGCGCCGCCTTGGTTGCCGACAGGCGATAAATCTGGATGGCGGATCATCAACCAGTATGTATGTGCGCTTTGCAGATCCGAATTGTGCACAGACCCCAGTAGTTTGCGCAAAAGAACCGGAAACGCATGTGAAAAGCGTCTTATTATTGCTACCGCAATAGTGACTAAAAATGGCAATGCCTTAGAGTTCTGTGAAGCAAGAGCTTGCTTCACAGGAAATATTAAACCGGCACAATACGGGCGAAAAGCTTGCACACGAGGGGAATACAGGCTGATACCCCCAAGTACATATATTGCGCAACTGCTTAAGAGCAGCTAAGGACAAATATTTATAAGGTTTACAAGCACCAAACCGACTAAGATCAACAGCTCGAGGATCTGCAGTTTGCAATCCCTTCAGGAGCGTTTTATGCGACACAACAAAGCTCTAAGAAACATAGTGCTGTATTCGGCGACAGCATTATTGTTCCAACCGGGAGCGATTGCCATTGATAACGGCATCGGTTCATCGCCGCAACCGGAATCAGCCCGCACTAGTGCGCCGAATCAATCCGAAAGCATAAATCTGAAGGGCATCATTTCCATTTATGACGGTCCAAGCCCCGACCAGCTTGTCGGCGGGTTAGTGACCAGCGCACTTGAGCATGACAAAACCAACCAGGATTTGCAGAAAAGAGATAAGAACATGAATGGTTCTTTTCAGAAAAGTCTGCGAATGATGAAGGCTGGCGCCAGATACATGACGTCGTACAGCGGTTTTGAATTCTCCAGCGAAGGCGCTGACGTCATAACTGAAGAAAAACTCAAGCTCAAAAGTAATTCTGCCACGGCTTACGTGAAACAAAAACGCCTGGATGAGCTACACACCAAAGTTTTTTCCAATGTTCTGCAACTTGCTCAAGGACTGGGAGTCAGCGAGCCACAAGAACGAGAACAAATAATTTCTTCAGGACTACGTTCACTAAGCGATCTTGTAGGACCGGAAGATGCCAAAGCTGCATTTGAATCCCTTCAATCATGGGCCAAGCAGATAAAGGTTCCCGAAGCTGTATTCGCGCAGCACCCATGGAGTGTGTTGAACTTACAAGAAAAAACTGAAGATGTATTGAGATCTTCTGCACAAGCCGATCCTGTAATGAGACAAGTACGCATGGCCTTGCACAAGTACAACAGACACAGCACAGCCATGCGAGTGACAGCGAAGGCGCTAAATATGAGCATGAGCGCGGCAATGATGACCCCTACAATAATTTCCCCGATAGCGCAAATGATCGAGTTTGTCTGGCAGCAGTCAACCGGAGGTACCGAAGACCAAAAGCTCTTGAAAGAGATTTATCTGGACAAGCGCATGGTAAGCCGCTGGAAACGATTGAACCAGGAGTCAGGCCAGGCAATCAATGCATACAACAATGCTTTGATCACAAAAAATCCCGTCCTTTTGGGATTTTCGGAATCGTGCATTTCAGCCCTTGGCGGTGAAGAAACCGGAGCCAAAATAATCGGCACCAATAAATTGATCGCGCGTAAATCAACGCACGATGACGCAATCGACTGCGTCCAAACACACGGACTGGACATGTAGTTGTTAGTCCAGAATTCCAGCGGGAACTGTGAGCTTTTGCTGTCCCCATTTTGTACGAATCGTAGAGAAACTTGCCGAATCTTCGCCGTCGTCGAATGAATTGTCGTTTTGATTAGGAACTGCAGTCTTTGCTCCCGACAAATTTCCGGGATTGATATTGTTCATGCCTGGAAACCCAGGCGTTCCAAAAGTGTTCGCACCGCCGAGTCCCATAGGTCCGTTATTCATAGCAGGACCGGTGGATGGACCAAGCCCAAACTCGTCCGTATTCTTAGCACTGTCCGGTATAACGGATCCGGACATAGTTCTTGCGCTAGAAGTCGGTCTGAATGACGTTTCAGTAGATTCCGCCTGAAACTCAGTATCTTTCTGCAGCGCGTTTTTGCTGCGCAAGCCAATTTTGAAAACAAAAACTCTGGGAGAACGAATGTATAACACTGAACCGAGCGGAATGCTTTGCGGTTTTCCATTCGGCAGTTTCACCGATATGTTTTCACCTTCAATGCCAAGAATTCGTCCTTCAGTATGTC
>JBIKOL010000081.1:0-38145 GCA_044358055.1 Obscuribacteraceae bacterium (SeqCode) | reverse complement strand
TCTAAAACTACAAGGACGGTTATTGGTTTAGTAATAACCGTCCAATATTAGCCCGGTCCGTTCCTTGAGTGGAATGACGGTCTCTGAATGCAACGTCACTGCTAGCCGGCTTATATTCCGGGCCTTTATGCAAGGATCGGTTTAACCGGAATAGGAAGCCGGCTAGCAGCCGGCGCTCCCGGGATAGCTGCATTAGAAGCTCGTGCCGATCGGGCTACTGCCTCAAGTTTTTGTCGAGAAACTCAGCCAATTTCATCAAAGCGGCTTGAAGTTCTTTTGGGTCTCCACCCATATGACCTGCATTATGCAGTGTGTATAGCTCAGCAGGAACGCCTTTGCTCGAACAAAGTTCCACCATGCTTGTCGCCTGGCTGTATGGCACTAGCGGGTCTTGATCTCCGTGAATCAACAATAGCGGTGCACATTTTTTCGTCAAGCAAAATGAGGGGCTCGCCTTTTGGTATGCCTCTGGATTCGTTTCTTTCGGAAATCCGAAAAATCCTTTGAGAATATTCTTTCCGGTATCCGAAAATTCCCTTGTGAGATCTGTTGGACCTGCAATAGAACATGCGGCTCTTAAAGCACTCGGTTTCGTCTTCGAGCCCAGTTCATTATTCTCGCTTGTTTCTGCGAGCAACAATGCAAGATGCCCTCCGGCCGAGCTTCCGAGCGCAGCCATTTTCTTAGAATCTATTTTCATTTCTCTGGCATGTGTGCGGAGATAATCCAGGACAGCTGTGACGTCTTCAACCTGACATGGATACTTTGATTGCGGTGCCAATCTGTAATTGATACTCACAGCTTCATATCCAAGTGCTGCAACACCATACGCTAGCCCGAGCATGTCTTTCTTATCGCCAGCTGCCCAACCGCCGCCATGAATACAAATAACTACAGGTAATACCGAGGAATTGTAAATTGGACGAACAACGTCCATTCTCAGTGGTTGTTTGTCTGCGTATCCGAAGATCACGTCTTTTTCTACTGTAACCGTTGGAGGTACTGCGGGCTCCTGCGCTGCGCAATGGAAACACCAGAGTGCCATAGTGCCTGAGGCGAACAACCCAAAAACTATTGAAAAAATTAGCGCAAAGTTTTTGAATATTCTGTTCTTCAGAAGATTCATAGCATTCCACCCTTACTCATTTGGCTAACGGACTTCCCCTAGCTTACAAGCAATGATCTCAGATTAAGCGTAAACAAATACGGACTTAATTTTGCATATTTTGTGTAGGAGTTAAAAGGATCGTGGGATGACAGACGCACTGCAATCAGGTTGCTCTGAGCTTTTCTCTTGTTTAGGTGTTTCACGAGATTACACAAATATCTCTAGCTAACGATTCTGTGTGCGTATTTACCGCAAACTCTGATACTGAAATTTCACAGGTTTAATAAAGAATGCCAGCAAGGTAAAGGCGCGCACACTCAAGGTATGTGCGGTGCGAAGGGGGCATTATGAGCCGGGAGTTTCCGGAAGATTTGCCGCGTGGAAATGATGAATATTCATCGCAAGATGCAGCGACGAACAAAATTCAAGATGATATCGCTCATTGGCGATCCGTAGAGCGAGAAGTATCGCGGCTTCAACGAAATATCACCGGGGATAATTTAAGCAGCCGCCAGCACGAAGTTTTAATGGATGCAAGCTTGAAAGGGCGGGAGTTTTTCCAGCTGGCGGCTGGTCTATCGAAAGAGCAGAAAGAGCGCCTGATAGAGCACCTTCCTGAATTCAAAATTACAGCAAAAGACAACGTGAATACCATCATGAACAAAGGTTCGATGGGGAATCTCGTGCAGATTAACAATGCAGCCGTGGAAGCCATTCGTGGTGAACTTAAGGATAACCCTGCAGTGCTTCAATCGTTTGATGAATGGATTAAGGAACGCAGAAAGCTAGAAGGACAAACCGAAGGGGAAAAGCAGGCTCTGCAAGACCAACGCAATCGTATTGAAAGAACGCAGGCTGTTGCGGAAGAACAGTCAAAACTGCCAACTTTCATGGATATTGCAAATACTCGTGGTAATCCGGGAGAGACGAGAAGGGTGTACAACACCCAGGGTGATGCTATTGAAATTAAGTACGATCAACAGGGCTATACCACCTCCTTTAACTATTCACTGAGTAAAGAGCACGCACGCGACATCTGGGAACATCAATTCCGGTCCTCCGGTGGCGAGTTTACGGATGATATTTATAAACAGATGGCGGCGCAGCACAATGGGAGCTATAAATTCTCAAACGAGAAAGGCTTTCAATACGAGGGCGGGGAACTCGGTGCTAAGTTCTTTAGTATGGACAAGCACGAACCTGGTCTAATTCGCTTGCTACCAAACGGTATTAATAATAAACCGGCAGAACCGGGGCAGAATCTTCCTTTGCCTACGAAACCAGGGACCGACAAGATACCGCAGCCATTAGATACCAGGCGAGATATTTCAAGCAATGAAAAATTGCCGGCGGTTTCAAGAGAGTCGAGTGCTCCGCTTGCTTCGATCAATAACATTTTTTCGGATATAAAAACGCAAGCAAATTCTGCAGGGTCAAAAGCTCAGGCTCAAGGCGCAGAAATTGATAAAAAGCGAGTAAGTCCACAATCGAGAGAATCAATCCAGAAAACGGCATCTGAACCGTCTCGTCCTATATTTCCTACTGCCGGCGAACAGCGGCTTCCACAAAATCCGGGTTCCAATCATTCACTCGAATCATTGGTGAAACCGCTTCTGGCGCCAATGACTATAAGCAAGTTTGATGAAGTGCAGAAGAGCACTCAGGCGATCTTGCCTGTTTTGAAGGACAAGCCTCTTGAGCTTGTTTTGCCTCGAAACAGCAATAACCCTGAAAAGCAGGATAAAGTCGAACATTTTGATCGCAGCAAAGCCGAGGCGAGCAAAGAAAAGGAGACTGCTGCCAAGCCTGAACTGGTCAGAGCAAGCAATCGTGAGAGTGGTGTTGAGATCAGACCTGTTGATCCAGGTGACAGGCACGCGAAAGCAGGAAACGGCTCCGCAGTGCTGCTCAGAAACGCTCCTGGCGGTCGAGTATCAGATGGATTGAACCGAATTAGCCTCGATGCTAAATCGGCCGCTCGACTTTCTGATCTGGGGCAAATCAGCGGAAGAAGACTTGATACCCTCTTTAACGATGGAAAAATTCGACAATTGGATCTGAGCGGACGCAGAGATATTGCCGACAAGTTTACTGGTCCTATTCAGCGAGGATTAGGCTTGAAAGATGGCATCAAAGCTGTAATTGTCGGCAGCGGCAAACTCATTGATGAGAAGTTGGTCAAAAATGGAGCCGGCGATAAGCAAGCCGATAAGTCAGGGAAAGGCACTGCTCAGGCGCCGGAACTGATTATAAGAGCAGGTAAAATTGAAGACCTACGGCTCAGAGTTTTACAGTTACCTTCAGAGGTCAAAGACCAGGCGGCTAAGATCGCCGATCGTCTCATCAAAAATTCGAAAGACGAAATTGGCGGCAAGGATAAAGAATTGGCTGATGCCATGCGCCAGTTGAGTAAGTCTGAGCTGAAAATATTACAGCTGATTTTGAAAAATGGAATCAAGCCCGATTTCTCTCAGTTTCGTCCTGAAGCTCAAAATGCTTTAATTCTAATTTTCAGAATTTTGCTCACTCAACAAAAGATTCTTGGTGTGGAGAATTCTAATTCGCAGGGGGCAGATTCGAAGGGACAAAATGCAGTCAACGACGCTGTGGTCAAAGGCGAGCAGCCTTTATCATCAGCAAAGACAGAAACGATTGTTCGAAGCACAAAGTCCGATAGTGCAGCGCCAAATTCAAAAAGCGATTCGGCTTTGCAATCAAAGCTGGATCCTAACACTCGAGCCGCTAAAACCGAGCCATCCACACGTACATTGCACTCTGAATTGCCAGGAGATGACTCGAACAAGAAGCAAGATGAAACAGCAAAGCACTTGCATTTCATCGAGATTGTGGACTTGCAGGAAGACACAGTTCAGCTGGATGCAAAGTCAAAAAGCAGTGAACAAGAGCTGAAGGATAGACATATAAAGGACCAGATGTCTCAGAGCTTGCTGAAAGAAGCTCAGCAATATACTGATCGAATTAGAGTGGTAGAAACTTTTATCAGTAAGAACGATGAAGGCGGCGTCCGTATAAGCCTGTTGTTCCACAATGGCGATAAGTGGGTTAACGTAGCTGTCTATGAAGTCTTCTCAACAAAATCAATGAAGGTTCAGTTCGCGAAAGCCGGACGCCCTAAGATCTCGAACTTCACTCTGCCTGCAGCAACGGTGCTTGAAATGGCACGTAATGACATGCGCTACAACTGGCCAAAGATGTTGCGCATCTTTCTGGCTGGAAGACGGGATCAAGTTCCCTTCAATAAAGTTCGAATACAAAAAACGTGACTGGTAAGTAGAATTTAAGATCAGCAATAAATTCACGGGTCTTTCCAGAAATTTTCACGGACCTGACTTTACTCTGCATAATGAGTAAATAGGATCTGGTGAAATGGGCGAGTCCGGCGTAATTTCGAATTCTAGTGGAAAGTCTGAACCGAATTCTTTCGGCGATAAGCGTATTCTTGGCGTGATGCCGCCTTATATTCTGGAAGAGTTATTCAAAAGAGATCCAGAACATACTGATTGGAGAACAAGGGCTTTCGGGTCTAAGATGCCGTCCGATTCCAGCTCGGCGAGCATGCTTCCGCTCGAAGAGCAAAAGGCTGAACGAAAGGTTTACGATGCGCAGGGGCGGTTTACTCATCCTGGCGAGAAAGCACGATTTGAAGGGGAGAAACCGACAGGCGACGTTGAGGTAGACGAAGCCTACGATTACAGTGGTATCGTTCGTGATTTCTTCGCTAAAGAATTTGGGCGTAATTCGGTCGATAACAATGGAATGGATATTGTCTCGACAGTAAATTACGGGCAGAATTTTTCAAATTGCTATTGGAACGGATCTCAGATGGTGTACGGCAGACCATTTGAAAAGAGTCCGTTCAAGACTTTTGTGCTCTTAGATCTTTGCGGGCACGAAGTCACACATGGTGTTACTGAGGCGGAACCGCACATCAATTATTACGGGCAATCAGGTGCGATTTGTGAAAGCCTTTCGGATGTATTTGGATCATTGATAAAACAATATGCAAAACATCAGACCGCAGACCAAGCTGATTGGGTAATTGGCGAAGGGATTTGGAAGGACAATATTCATGGACGTGGATTCCGTGACATGCTGCACCCGGGCACCGCATATGATGATCCGCAGGTTGGAAAAGATCCTCAACCAGAGAATATGCACGGATACATCAAGATGGTCGGTGACAGTGGTGGAGCTCACTATAATTCAGGAATTCCTAATCGTGCTTTTGCTTTGTTTGCAAAAGCAGTTGGTGGCTATGCCTGGAATGATCCCGGGCACATCTGGTTTGCTGCATGCAAGGCCGCTGGCCCGAACCCGAGTTTCGCGCAGTTTGCCTATCACACAATCGAGCAAGCGAAAGCGCTTGGTCATGGCGATGAGGTAGGCAAACTAGAGCAGGCGTGGAGAGCCGTTGGCGTGGAGCCTTCAGCTACGGCTACAGATACAGAAACCCCGAAACATCCGGCCGTTTAGCAACAACGAGCAATCAATCACACGTCGGCATGTCAATGTCCTTGTCGAGGTACTGTGACGGAGGGGTGAGATCCACCGTTTTTGTTCCGTTATTCGCCATGCGAGCTGCGACCGTCTTGCCGCGGAAATGGGTGAAATGAGTTGAGCCGGCAAACATGAGAATTTTGTGGTCAGGATTTTCTTTGAGATGATTTTGGACGACTTTGTCCCAATTATAGTCGCGATCTAAGTCCTTCCCATCTCCGCTATAGGTTATTCTGCCTCCCGGAGGTTCTATGCAAAGTATCTTCATGCCTGCATTCTTAGCGGCGTTCATTAGCTCAAATGTTTTCCTGGCAAGCTCAGGATCGTTGAGTGATTTTTCAAAATAGCTGCGTATTTGTTCCTCAAGATTTGCTTCTTCCGGAGAACCTTTCCCGGCGGCAAGCCAATCATTCACCGTGTTCTGTTGATCTTCCCGAAGACCTTCCAGCGCTATCGTATCAACTCCGGCTTTCTTCAGGGGCTCCAGTGCCTTTTCAATTATTTGCAAACTGTTCTGGTCCTGATGATCATCACCCCAAAACACGACGTCACTGTTGCCAATCATGTGTTTTAGTTCTTCGTGCGTCGGAGGATCTTTATCCCAACCGTTCGTCTTTCCTTTTGCGTCAATCATCGATTGTTTCATTGCTTCAAGGTCTGCTTTCATGGGTAAGTCACAAACCTTTTGCTCTGGTTCTTCGCTTATTTTAAGTGCAGGTAAAACTCCGGTTTCTGCCATTGAAGCTGATGAGCTTTTGCTCCTTTCAAAAGTAGTGTCAGAGCCATTAGCGTTGGAATTGTGATTGACAGCCTCTTGGCTGTCTGTAAACATCTTGCGGCTGGCTTCTGCAATATTTGATTCAACCACAGTTCCATCAGCGCCATCCAGGTTGCCTGCTGCACCTTTGTTTTCTCGCTCGCTTTTTTCAACAACTGACACAGGACCAGCCTCGCCTCTAATCAATCTAGATTTATGGTAAACGGAAAGAGTAAAAATTTCGTGGAATGCAAGACCACCGGACATTTCATGCTAGCTAATCCGTTAAGCGCTGAAGTTTATGAAATCAAGCATTGTGGGTATCCATATTTATGTCAGGGAGCCTGCATATATTGATATTGGCGAAAGGGAAGGCGCTCGTTAATGTCCGACGATGTGGAAAAGAAAAAGGATGTCGACGATGAGCTCGGCGGCGAAAGCGGCCATGAAGAACGGGCTGCTGATAAGTTGTACGGACAGACGGAGCCCACCGTGCTTACTGCCACTCGTCCCACTGTCGACCAACAAAAAGGACCGAATGGCGATGGGCTACCTACAGTCGGTCAACAAAAGGGACCAAACGGCGAAATTCTGCCGGTCGGTGCTCAGCAGAGAGGACCAAACGGCGAAATCCTGCCGGTCGCTGCTCAGCAGAGAGGACCAAACGGTGAAATTCTTCCGGTCGTTGCTCAGCAGCGAGGACCCAATGGCGAAATTCTTCCAGCCGGTGCTCAGCAGAAAGGACCAAACGGCGAGATTCTCCAGCCAGGTGGCGGTCCGCAAATATTCGATCGGTTGACGGGTCGGCAGGTACAGTTTAACCAGCAAGATATTGCTGCTCTGAGCCAGAAGTTGAACGGTGCTGTCGCACCCAATGACATAATGCAGGCCCTGCAGGAGCTTTCCACCGGAACTATTGGGCCGGCAGTGCTAGACGCTTATCGCAATGCCGCCAAAGCTGGAATGCAGGGACCGTTCCACCAGGATTTTATGCGCCTTGTTGGACAGTTGCCTAATACGCGTGTGCAAGATATCACTCCGCAGGGCTTGAACAATGAGCTGCATTTACGCGTTAAATCAGACACAAGCAACAATGTGCAAACCGTTGAACTGAAGTTTCCTCCCGCAGGTGGCGGGCGTGGAATCGAATCAATTAAGCAGCGGGTCACTACCGATAATCTTGCGACTGATCCCTTAACCAGCACTATGATGCCGCCGGATGATCGCAGCACGGCGCAGCGTGCCAAAGACGCTGGTGTTCAGCTTCCTCAAGCATTCAGCCCTGAGAATTTGGCGCAAAGACCAATCCCTGTTCCTGACCTGCAGAACCCGGCAAATAATCCTGGCGGCAAGCCAATGAATTTGTCTGAGTTCGCTAAATCTCTCGGATTGGAACACCACAGGCTGAACGATTACTATCAAGCGGTTTTCTTTGCCAGCAACGATGCGCAACTACGCCAGCAAGCGATTCAAGGATTACGCGATGAGGTGATGAGCGGAAAAAACCCGTCTGCTCTTCACACTCTTCAAGATATTACAGCGAAGAAAGCAGCTATTGAGCTGCGTGAAGCTGAAAAGCGCGGTGATAAAGACGGACAGATGAAGGCGCTTGTTCAACTCGCTTCTGTTGAACAATTCTCTTCTACAGCTGCTGACATTTTGCGCGGACCCAAAGCAAAGCCCGGACATGAGCAAGAGCCACATCCTCTTGCTGCAGAGGCCCGCAAGCAGGCTCGCGAACTCGCCAATCAGACGTTTGGTCCCGCTGATGCCGCATATGGTGCTTTTCTCAATCGCGATCTCGACAAGCTTCCGCCTGATCAGCGCCATGAAAAGCGGCTGGAAGCAATTCGACAACTAGATCATGCGTCTGAACAGAGACTAAATATCATGTCTCGCGATGATTTCAGCCATGTCAAACGCACGTTCCAATCAATGGACGCGTTGATGACAATGAGGGAGACGAACAGTCCTCGCGAAGCGGCAAAGCAGCTCGACACCATGTTCGAGCTGACGAATGTTCATAAAGACACTACTGCGATGGGCTACCTTAATCAGCTCGAGCGCTCGCTTAAAGAAAAAGGAGTCCCCGACCTCGATACTCTGAAGAAAGATCTTGAGGCTGGTGGCGCGCGTGGTGACAAAGCACTCAAAGCGCTAAAAGAAAGCGTGCCTGATCTGACAGGTGAAATGAATAACTTTCGCCTCGATCGCATTATGCGAGGTTTGAATGCAGACTCCAGTTCAGCCGACATGGAAAAGGCGTCGAAGGCGCTGGAGGAGGAGCACAAAGCCGGAAACCCCGGAGCCGCAGATTTACTGAAGTGGACCAAAACCGGCGAATCGAGCCTGAAGATTCAAGAGGCGATCAACTCAAGAAAACTTGATGATCCGCAAAGCGTCAAAGACACTGCGCAAGTAATTAACACTGAAATGGGTAAGCTTGCGCAGATGACGAACGATGGCAACCTTGCTGCGCGCTCCGCTCTTGTGGGAATGCTGACTCAGGGGCTTAATAAAGATGATCGCGATAGCTGGGCTTTTCAGCAAGACAAACCGCCGCATGTTCCGGACCTTTCCAAATTAAAACCGGAAGAGGTCGCTTTGATCAAAGAAAAAGCAGCCCTTTCGATCACTGAGTCACTCAAGAAAAATTCCGATGCCGTGCCGCTCTCAAGACAAGATTCGGAGGCCGTATCGCTCTCGCTTGCAGATGCCTACAAAAATGGTGATCAGAAATTGCAAAAAGCGCTCGAAGGCGTTTTTGAGCAGTCGCTGAAAGGCAAAGGTCGCGAGCAAGCCGTCAGCGGTTTGATTGATGCGATGAGTTCTGAGCAGCCCGGAACAGAAAAGCTAGCAGAGCTTCTAGTTAAAGCAGCCAAAGATGGCGGATTGACCGACCTCCAACACTTCAACTTGAACTTATTAGCTAAGCGCGGAAATGAACCTGCCTTGCGCGCTCTTTCGTCAATAGCAGCCGGAGCAATTGACGAACCATGGGCGCGTTCAGCCGCGAACACATTGAAGGAAGCAGGAACTCCTGACGGTCAACGCGACAAAGTCCTGTCCATCATGACAGAGCAGTATAAAAAATCTGGCGACAGCGGCTTCTTACTCGCGGCAATGGGTGCAACTGCGGCTCGCGACGCATCACCGAATTCCGAAGTGCAAAAACTGGTCCGCGAGGGATTCGAAAAAGCCAGTGCAAATGTCGATCCAAAATCAGCTATTTACGAAAGTGCTAAGCAAGGCTTTATCGCCATGGCTGCTCATTTCAATAAACAAGATGTCGAAACGCTTTCCAAAAATTTGCGCCCCGATATGGTCAAAGAGTTGACCGGCTTATCAGAAAAAATGCCCGCAGAGCAACGAGCACAATTTCTCGAAATGCAGCACGATGCTCTGGTGAAAGGTACGCCCGCTGAGCGCATCGCGGCAGTTCAAGCTATGGGCGCATTTTCCAAATTCGTAACGCCCACGCAAGCTGCTGATCTGGCATTTTTCACCGGCAAACGCGGGCAGGACGAATTGAAGCGTGCCGGCATGGATAAACCGGAAGACATGAAAGCCTTTATGGATAGCTCGGCAAAGACATTGCTCGCTCTCATGGGTTCGGCCGATCATAAAGTTCAAGATGAAGCTTATGCTGCTTTGAGCCGCAAGCAGGATTGGCCCGGGCTTCTTGGAGACCCGGTCTGGAAACAAAAAATAATTGATTACGCTCAGGGCAGACCAAGCGATCTCGAACTGAATAAAGAAGCGATGACATTGATTTATGATGCTGGAATCGCTCGACCCCTTCCCGGTGTTCTTAAAGACCTCGGCGTAAAAGGAAGCACCGACGAGCTGATTAAATTGTCCGACAAAATCGCAGCAAACTATACCCGTGATGGAGTTGATGGGAGAGACTTAGCCAAAAGTGTTCTTGCAAACGCAGCTGCGATCAACGCTTTAGCTCCGGAGATGCGAGAGAAGTTGACTGGATCCAAAGCCAGCATAGACATGGCTCAGTTGATCGGCCAGCTGTCTAAGGGGAGCATTGATGCGGGTCATCCGCCAAACAATCCGCTCTTTTCGGATGTAAAACAATGGATTCAGAAAGAACAGCGCGACCTTGATAACAAATCGTTCCAATTGCAGCAGGAAATTAAAAGCCATGAACAGATGCGCTCAAGTGCATTGAAATGGCTGGGCGAACATACCAAAGACCAGCGAATTGGGCTTGGGGAGCGCTTTGCTGATACGTTTATGGGTACAGATTTCATCGGCAACTTCGAGCAGAACCAGGGCATGAATGTGCGTCGCGTCGAACGTATTAATGCCGACTTGCAAAAGAAGATCGGCGAGCTGAGCAAAGTAAAAGCGGATCAGGCATTTCTTGATCTCGCCAGTCAATCGATGGATCATTTCCGCCTTTCAATGAGCAATGTCAAGGCGGCCGATCAGCTTCTGATGGACATGGTGGCTCGCCAGGGAGCACCTACACTGGCAAAGTTTGCTCCTAATAATTTTGAGCAGATCCCTGCAGCCATGAAGCGATTGCAGGAAAACAAACTTGGCAATGAAAGCAAGCTGCCTGAATACTCTGGACCGAATGGATTCCAGGACGCCTTAAAGGGTCTTGCCAAATTAAACGCAAGCGCGGAACGCGGCTGGGCATCGGATTATGGTGCACTTAAAAACACAGCATTTCAAGCAATAGACAGCCGCGAGTCCTTTCAAAAAATACAGGCTGGCTCAGCAGAGATCTCATCGCGACTGCCTATTTTGCAGGAAATGTTTAGCAGCGGCATGAAGGGTAGTCGCTATGAAGAGTTCGTCAAAACTGCCAAAGCACATGCAGGTGAAATACAAAAAGCGCTCGATGCAGTAAAACCGGAAGACATTCAGGATGCTCGCAAAGCTGTTGAGCAGATGAAGGAAGCTCTGAAAGACGTTAAAGATGCTCAGGCGGCAGAGCAGCTGAAGGAGCGAATTAAGGCATACGAAAGCGCTATCGATCTGTTCGGTGGAAAGATGAACGGGCAGATTCGCAGTATGCTCAATGAGATCCTTAAAAAGGATAGTTTCGATGAAACGACGTTTGCTAACTGGGCGACAAAAGAGGGGCCGGTTGTTGCTGCGTCCATTGTAGCGGCTGCTGCCGTAATTGCGCTGACTGCCGGAGCTGCCACACCAGTGGTGGTCGCCGGTTTGATTGTGGCTCCAGCGGCTGCTCTTGCTGCTGGTGAACTGACCAAAGAAGGTCTTCAATGGACAGGCGTCCGCAAGGAAGGTTCTTTTCTTGGTGACTCTATTCGCGGTGGCGAAATATACGACCCCGAAACAGGAAAAATGAGGAAAATTGACCTCGGCGATGTTGCAGGGCAATATGGCAAACAGTATTTGATGGATCTCGCCATTTCACTGGGCACCCTGGGCGCAGGAAATCTGCTTGCTAAAGGTATAAATAAAATCGGCTCGGCAACCTTTGGCAAGCTTCTTGCAGAGCGTGGGGCCGCAATGGCAGACCTTTCTAAGGGGCTGACTC
Organism: Obscuribacteraceae bacterium (SeqCode); assembly: GCA_044358055.1. GTDB lineage: Bacteria > Cyanobacteriota > Vampirovibrionia > Obscuribacterales > Obscuribacteraceae > JAIEPM01. The sequence continues at coordinate 26,232 of JBIKOL010000081.1, read as the reverse complement.
GCGCTGAAATTGCAGCCGCGCAGGCGGGACAAAAAGGTTTCGTTAAAGAGTTTCTCGAGCAAGTGTATGTCCAAACCAGCTTTGGGACGAAACAGGCAATCGGCGAGGATATGCTTAAGCCGTTAATGGAAGGGCAGTACGATAAGTATGTTCCTCTGCTCGTGTCCATGGCTCTTATCACCGCACATGGTGTCAGTTTCAAACCGCAGGGCAAACATATCGAATTCGATTTGAAGCCAGGTGAATTGAATAAAGCTCCGGAGCTTCTCGCCAAGCAGATGTTGCAGTTCCACAATGACGGCATGACAGTTCGTCCAGGCAAGGGTGGTGCATTCGAAGTGATTTCACCAAAGGGCGAGGTTACCGAGTTTCGACCATCCGCTGCGGTTGCTGAGCAGCTGAAGAACTTCAAGGCACCAGATTGGGTTACTAATGCAAAACCGATTATTTCAACCCCGCATCTTGGTGAGATCGGTAGCAAGATCAAAACCGAGCAGGCAAGAACGGCTCCAGATAAATTAGCTGCGCAAGTCGAAGATGCGCGCTTACCTCAGAAAGAGACACCCGGTCGACGTCCTCGGGAGATATATAGACCGGAGATTCCAGAACCGACCGAGCCGGTTCTTAAAGGCATTCGTGAGAACCTGCCTGAGATGAATGGCAAACCTGTTGTTGAATTCGATCAACGCATGCAGAAATTGCAAGAGCGCTGGTCTGAAGATCATAGCCGCAAACAGCAGCGTCTCAATGCACTTGAGCCTGAGTTTCGCGACGCAGAGCTAGCTCTGGAGAAACAGCGCGCCGAGCACCTGAACGATGCGCTGCTCGGTGATGCTCGGGACCAGGCTGTCAAAGACGCCGGTGGCTTCCGTAAATGGATGGGGCTTGAAGCACAGGAAAGGCAGCGGCGCATCGATGAAAATGTGAGCAAGAAGCTTGAGGCGATGGAGAAAAATCCAGACCATCCGCTCGGAAAAGCCAAAATTGAATTCGATCGCTTGCAGTCCGAACAAGCAAAATTGAACGCAGAAATTAAGGACGTGGTGGCAAAGCGCCAGGCCGATCTTCAGAAAGAATTTGATTACATGCATGAAAAGCATGGCTGGCCGAAAGTAAAGCTTGAAGTGGGTGAGAACATGCAGGGCACCGCAGGTGGTTACCGCATGGGAACAGGGCAACTATTTATCCCTAAAGAAACGCTGCTTGCGGCCGGAGGGCGGGGCGATTTACATACAACTGCGTTCCATGAAATGGTACACGCGGTGCAGGATCGTTTTATCGCCGAGTACGCTTTGCATAAAGCCGGTGGTGATGTGAACCAGGCGAAATCCATTTACGAAGGCATGATGAAGCGCCCTCCCGATGGCGAGTTTATGAAAGAGGTGGCTCGTGATCCAAAGATAAAGGAATGGAATGAAAAGCTGGAAACGCGAGCTAAAGATCTCGCCGCTAAAGCCCTGGACTCGCTTGATGTAGGCACCCGTTCCAGCGAACTAGGGAGACAAGCGCAATTCATTGAAGGCCGCCTGCACAGCCTTAAGCGTGATAAAAATGGAAAAGCAATCGATAATCTCTTTGAACATTTTGACTCTAAAACTCATGGAGAAGCGTTTCAAAAAGGGCTCTTTCCTAATGGTATGCCACCTGAAGTTCAGAAGGCATTTCAGGAATGGAAATCAGCGAGAGAAAACGGCACTGAATTCAACAGCGAGAATGCACGCCAGACAGTCGCAAAGGCGCTGGAGAGGGAGCTGGCTGATACGAATAAAGAGCATAAGGCTTTAGTTGAGAAGTATGCCTCTAACCCTCTTGAATTGGAAGCGTATGCAGCAGAGTCTAAGTCGCATTACGGTGCTATTGTGGATGCGGCGAAGGCTGCAAGCACGCAGCCCGCACCCGCGGAGACCGTTCAATCTGCAAAGGCATTGTTGGACGCTTCTTCAGCGAAAAAAGGTGATCCTCTTCATACTGATTCGCGCGGCAGTGAAGCTCTGCGAAAAATGTATGACGCTAAATTGCAGGACGGATCGATAAAGCCTCAAGATCTGAAAAAATTACTTGAGCTCAAGCCGGAAGACAGAGGCGCTATTGAATCTATGCTTCTGAAGGGGCGCATCAATAACGAAACTTTTGCATCACTGATGAAGCAAGAGCCCAAACTGATTAATGATTTACTCAATAATAGCCAGAAGACTCTCAGCGAAGTGCTGCTTCCTGCGCTGGAAAGAGGACTGGTTGATCCACAGAAGATGAGCCAGTTACTTGATGCAAAAACTCCGGAGCCGGAAAGAAAAATAGCTCTCGATTTCATAGAAAAGGCCGTGAAAGATCCGACAAAGAGCATCAGTCCCGAGTCTATGAATCGCTTCCTTGATTTAGGCAAAGCTGAACGTGCAGAAGTCGCAAAAGCTCTTGGACCGCAGGGACAAGCTGCAGGGGCAGGGCAGCTGAGCGCGGCTGAAATAAATGCGGCATTGCAAACGCCCACAAGGACAAATATCTCAGGACAACCTGTCAGCGATGCACCGGCCTTGATCAGAGGAATGCAGCGCGGTGTTATTAGCGCCGAGCAACTTAAGCAATTCTCCACTATGGATGAAGCGGCTCGCTCTGGATTCTCCGGTTTGCTTAAAATGGATGCGCTCAGCGGAGAGAACGCTGCCAAGCTTATGGACATGGTTAAGTCAGGAGAGATGAAGGGCGTAACTTTAACTGAACTGAATGTGGCCAAACTAAAAGGATGGCTGCCGGAGCAATCGCTTGATGCTCTGCTGAAGCAAGAACCTCGCGTTCGCGAGACCACAATCAAGGCAATGTCGGCAGAACTTGCCAAAGGAAGGGAAGGCAACTTCTCGATAAGCGAAACGCTTGATAGAATGGGCAAACTAAATGATCTGCAGAAAGCTTGGGTTATTAATGAAGCCACCATGAAGATGCTGGCTGAACCTCACGCTGTTGATACCGTTCTCGGTGCAGTGCTGAAGGGACAGGCGTCAAAAGGTGCTGCTGAGCGTGTGTCTGCGGAGAGCCTTCAAAAGCTCGCCGAGATGAGCCGGAAAGGCGATATCTCACTAGAAACACTTGATGCCTATCGTTCTGCAATTGAAAAAGGAACATTGAACAAAGCATCTCTTGATGCAATGCTGCAACAGAAGCCGGAGATACGCCGGGCCGCTGAAGCATTCATGAGCATGGCTCCTGAAAAATTCGCCGGGCTTTTAAAGGAAGGCCGTTTCCAGGAAATGGCTGCGCGCCTGCCTGAAATATCATCGGGACCGCACACTGTTTTTCCCGACATGTTCCCTGAAGGCGGCAAGTTCGAGTTCGAAGCAAACCAGAAGCAGGCCAGTTCACCGCAGATGAAAGACATTACCGAGTTCATGTCACGCATGAGCAAAGGTGATTACAAAGGCGCGCTTGATTTGATGGAGTCTAAAACCGTGACTCCTGATCAAAAAACTCCAACCAGTACAGAGCCGGAAATTCGCTGGGTCGAAAAGAAAATCGCACTTGCTGATTTGAATAATCCGCAGGCTTTAAATGAAATGCACAATTTCATGAAATCGCAAGGCACTGCCAAAGGCACGATGACCGAAGCCCATAATCCTAATGCGGTGGAGAAAAGCATTAAGGTTGCGGATCCGATTATCGAGCTGCCGGATGGCAAGCAAGTGAGGTTGAGGGATGCAAATCAAATTTACGAAAACAACAGCTGGCGCCGAACTACCGCTCAAGAAAAGGCAATGATCGAGAAGATCCAGCAATCTGACGGTGGAAAGGCACTGCTCGGCAAGACCGCCATGATAGTGATGGAAGAGTGGGCGCATACAACGCAAACACCTTCTGGTGGTGTTTCGCAGCTTACGCAGAGTTTTGCCCAGTCGCCGCTATTTGCTGAAATGAAAAAGGCTTTTGCAGATCAAGGGTTGAAGGGACCTGCGCTTGATGCCAGAGTAAATGAGGCGCTAAGAGAAATCGACATCGGTGCCGCACTGAAGGAATCAGGGTTGTCGACGAAAGGTTTGCAAAAGCTATTTGGTGATCAGCACCTGAAAGGCGAGCGCGAGTATTTCTATAAGTTCCTCGAGGCTCAAGAAAAGTCTGCAGCCACAAAGCCGGCTGCGTCGCCAGCGACGGGGACCCCACCGAGCGGTGAAGCAAAACCTCCATCTGCGGTCAAACCCGATACTACTGCACTGCGGCCTCCAGATGCACCAGCAGGATTGCGTCCATCTCTCGATTTGGGCAAACCAGGTTCTACTGCAACAGAATTAAGACCAGAGCAAAAACTGGCGGAGCGAGCGGCAAAAGTGAGCCCTGATGCGGCTAAAACTGCTGGGCTCGCGGAGTTTATTAGTGCTAATAAATTGAACACGGAACAGGGGCAGCAACGTTTGAAGCTTGCAGAAGTTTTGACTCAAGCGGAAAAACTGCCGGACGCTGTGCGCGCTGATTTGACTAAATTCCTGGATATAGGCCCGCAAGGGCCAAAGCCGGGAAGGCTTGCTCTGGCGGAGCACTTGTTGCAGGTCGCCAAAGATCAGGGCTCTGAGAAAGCACATACATTGCTTGAGGGCATGCGCAAAGTTTGTGATATAGAAGCCGAGCGGGCGAAGGCACCTAAGATTCCTTCGATGGAGGAAATTTTTAAGCCCGAGGAGCTGGCTCGCATAAAAGCGATCAAAGAAGCACAGGATGCTCTTCCTGTAGCCAAGCTTACAGCGCCGGAACACGCTGCGAAAGTGGAAGAGTTCTACAAAAAATTTGCAAGTGAAGTGCCTGGCGGTGCGCCGGCTCAGGAAAAGGTCTTGCATATAGTGATTGGTCCTCCGGGGGCGGGCAAAACGAGTACGCTGGTGGATCCGTTAACTCGCGAGTATCGAGCGCTTGTAGTCGATTCCGACAGAATCAAGCCTTCTATAAATGGCTATACCGCTGATTTCCAGGGCAAGCCAGAGGTGGGGCTTGGCACCAATGCTGTTCACCACGCATCATCACAGGTAGCAAATGACATTTTGCAGAAGGCGATGCAAAACGGCGACAACATCGTTTATCCAATTCTCGGACGTGTTCCCGAATCTTTAATTGATATCACTATGCGCGCAAAAGCACAGGGCTATAAGGTCGCCTTGCATATCGCAGACGTGCCTCCGGAAGTCGCAGCCCGGCGTGTTTTCGAAAGAGCCAAAGGGCTGCCGGATGAGAACGGTGTGAGGCAGATGGTACCTCCAGGATATGCAACTTCAGTTGCCAAATACGATCCTCAAATTGTTTTTGATAAGATACTCAAAAGCATGCCGGACCTCTTTGATGCATGGCGATATGCAAATACAAACGTACCGAAAGGTCAACCGGCGATTGAAAGGAGAAGCACTCAACAGATTCCACCTCCACGCCGCTAAATTTCGCTCTGGATGCAAGAAGATGCTGTTGGGCTGCTCAGGGAAGATAATCTAACAGATGCGCTAAGAGCATGCGTTACAGTTACGAAAAGAAAAACAGAACACCGAATCGGCAACAGCTAAAAAATGTGAATCCGTTGCGGAAACAGAAAGGGACAAAATGAGCTCATTTCCAAAAGCACTTACTGAAATATCCGAAGCCGATCTTTCGGAAGAGTCCAAACTGCAGCGAGATAAACTGTTGAAGCTTGGCTATGACATCAAGCATTTGATTTTGCTCGAAGATGGTGAAGTAATTTTTGATCCTGAGTTAAGTGACTATGACGCATTCACTCAATCATTTGAAGGCAGCCAGTGATTACATGCCGGCAAATTAGAAGAAGCTTGCCAAGAAATGTTTCTCAGTTAGCCAGGCATAGATCCTGCCAACGCAATGGGCATCTTTGCTCCGCAATTGAACTGCTCGTTCCATACCGCATGCAGACATCAATTTCGAACTGTTCGTTCCATACTGCATGCAGACATCAATTTCGAACTGGCGATATTGGTGCCAATACTCAGGCTCGGGCTTGTCATGTTCGTATTCCTACGCTGAGAGACTGCAATAATTGGCAGTCTTCTACGTGTAATCCGCGCATCGTTGCATGAATTTTCCACAAATGAACGAGTATCATTAAACGCAACGGGGTTGTTATAAATCGATGGGCTGCTTTTTCAGGTTCAGTGTTGCCGAGTAACGTGCGGCTGACACTATCGAAGGAGTTAGCAACCAATGTCGGATTGTATTGAATTCTCTTGTTCTCCGAGTGTTTGTGTGGAGAGCTCGTGTTTTACAGGTGAGTGTTGGGCGCCGTCCTGCTGCTCTACCGTCTCCGATGTGGCACCCATGAGAGTGTCATCTAGCCTGGACATGAATACTTCATCGCTGTATAGTTCGAGCGCAGCAGCCGAGGCACCACGCGCGGCAGCAATAGATTCGCGCAAGAGCACAAGCGATCTTGTCAAAGATGGAACCTTCACACAGTCGAATCTTACTCCGCGTCTCGATCAATCCGAGCGCAATCCTGCAGAGCAGCCGAAGATCATCGTTTCTAAAGATGCCGCTGTAACTCCGGATTACATAGTTAAAAAGGATGGACAAGTTGAAGTCGTAGGCAATCCAGATGCCGGCGATAAAGCTCACTCAGTCTATCGCGTGCAAGTCGAAGAAGGCGCAGATCCGAAGAATACTGATGCGCTCGTTAAGTATTTGAATGATCGCATTCACAGCAAAGAGCCATCTGCGGCTGTCAGCCTTTCTGCTGATGCTGGTCTAGTTTCTGACGAAACCAGCAAGTTGTTCAACAAGCCTGCTGATGACAGTAAGCCTAAAGATAATAATGATGAGAACAAAGATAATCCGGATGACAATCCGCCGCCCGATGATGATAATTCTCCTTCGAATCCCGGCGGTGGTGACTGCCCGGGACCTGGACCAAGCCCAGATGACAGTCCGACACCGGAGGACAATCCACAGGATAATCCTCCAGACGCAAAGCCGGATGCACCTCCATCGGTACCGCAAGCTCCGCTCGACAATTTGTTGGATGCGGCAAGGCTGAATAACTGGGACAACAACACACTCGGTTCACTCGGCGCATATGAAATCAATGCACCGGGTTGGTTCTCGAGCTGGCTTGATGATGAAATGATGGAAGAACTGGGTCATCCTCCAGACTTCAAAAAACTCGGCAAAGTTCTGGCTAAGCACAAGAACGATCCCAAGTTCAAGACTGCCATGGCATCACGCTTGAACAATATGCGTGAGCAAGGCGATACTCAAGGTGCAGACAAGATTGAATCATTGTTCAATAAATTGAGCGATGAAAAAGAAACTGCATTTGCTGAAAACTTCGGAATCTTCTTAAACAGCCAGAAGCCCGGCGGAAGAAATGCAACCGGTGAGGAAATGAGCACATTCTTTAATAAGGACCTGCAAAAAGCAATTGCAAGTTCGAGAATGGCTGACATCGCTCACGATGCTGGAGTCAAAATCAAGGATCTTGCTCCAGAGCAAGCTGCTAAGATGGCGCTTGCAGGTGCACTCGGACATGTTCCAAATGAAAAGGAACTGTCTGACTACAACAAATACATGCAGATTGTTCTGTCGAAGTACAAACCTAACAAAACTGTTGGCTGAAACAGAGGAAGTCGAAAAGTACAAGAAGGAGCCGTATATGCGGCTCCTTTATTTTTTACTGCTTAATAGTTTCGGAGCGACTCAATTTCGGTTTCCAGGCACAAGGAAGGTTCCATGTTAATACCTGAACCTAAGAGCTGTTTGTTTTTCTTGCCATCAGGATCTGTAAGCCAGAGCGCCTTTCCAGCTGCAGTATCTTGCAAATAAACGATCTTCTTTCCATCTGGCGACCAGGATGGCATTGAGCAATCTTGTGTGGAATTCGTGATTTGTCGGCGGGATGAGCCGTCTTCGTTGATTCGATAAAGCTGCATATGATTTGCACCGTCGGCATAGCTCACAACAAGTTCATTCAGCGGATGAGCGGCTTCATTCCCTCTTGCAGCTTGCGGAAAAATATCAAGTTGAGCCGCAAATAACACCAACTGATTGAGCAAGAGTAGTGTACGAACGTTTAGCCAGCTTACTTGAAAGAGCTTGTGCATATTCGAATCTCCTCCGGTCGACCGGTCCTGATATTTAAGCACAGACTAATCCGAATTAGTGGCCAGTGTGAGGCCGTTAGCCATTTGAGCGCCGCAAGAAATCCGGAGCCAAATTTGCTAATCTTATCTGGCTCGAACTCATGAGATGCCCCAAATGAAATTACTACCTTACAGGCTCGCTCTGCTGTTGATTGTCTGCTGCCTCATTCAGCATACATGCGCGGCTCGTGATCAAACTCCTAAAGAGATGATGCGAATTGGTGATGAAGTGGTCAGCCTTGACGCAGGAAAGGTATTCGTCCAGGCTCAAAACGCGTTGCAAAACAATCAGTTTGATGACGCCGCAAGATTACTAAAACAGTTTCTAGTCATTTATCCAAACAGCAGCGCAGCTCATTACAAATATGGATACGTTCTCCTGCAACAAGGCAAGAATTCGGAAGCAATTGATGAAGCGAAAAAATGCACTGACCTAAATGCGAAGCTCTTTGCAGGATGGGCACTCCTTGGCGAAGCCGCAATGAATTTGAATCGCAAGCAAGAATCGATAAATGCTTATCAGAAAGCTCTTACGATCCAATCCACAGGTGAAAACGCCGACATCATTCGCGAACATTTGACCGAACTGACAAAGACTGATAAACCGCAAACAGACGACACCTCGGAAAAGAATCAAGAGATTGTGCGACAAAATGATGCAATTATGAAAACCAATCGAGCGCTTTCACTTTGTGATGAAGCTAATGTTTTGCTGAAGCAAAAGCAGTTTGAGCCGGGGCTGCAGAAGTGCAGGGAAGCAATGAAAATAGATACGAATTCGGCGCAAGTAAGAGACAATTTCGCTGCGTATCTAAATAATTACGCTTCCGACTGTGTTCAGCAGCAGGACCTCAAGCACGCTGAAGAACTCATCAAGGAAGCTGTAAGTCTCGAATCAACTCCTGGTGTTGCCGCTGGCACTCGACTGACATCTTTGAAAAATTATGCTGCATTGCTGAAGTTTCAGGGGCGCGATGCCGAGGCAAAGGATATTGAAGCGAAGATGAAAGCTGCTGCTCAATAAAATGAACTGCTGATCGTGATCCTATTTACTGCTGCTCGTGATGCTACTTTAAGGGATTCAATTCAAATTACAGAACTCTTATTGCAATTGCTTCACAAAGAGTAACTCCAATTACATTAGAGCAAGTTCAACGTATGTTTCCCACTGCAAGCGGTTTTATACACATACCTTACACAAAATCGTCCTGAAATTTTTCCCTTAAGCCAAATAAAGTCGCTTCAGGCAATTTTCACTGGCTTCTCGATTAGCACGGCTAAATCTCGAGTGAAAGCCGAAGTGAACGATCTTTTTTTTAGGAGGCAGGAATGTCAGAACAGGAAGCGATGAAGGATAAAGCAGCAAAGCAATGCGACAAAGTTGATGAGAGCAAAGCATCTGAGTCTGCTAGTGGAAAAGCATCAAACGAAGCATTTGATTTGCTTAAGAGTGGCTCTCCGGCTGCTGCAGCCAAAGAGCCACAAAAGATGGATGGTTTCATTCCGAGATTTGTATTTCAAAACATCTCCGAGCATTTAACCGATAAGGATGTTCTTGCGAAACTGCATATGACTGAAGAGCAGGGCAAGCAGCTTCAGAAACAGCTTGGTGATTCACCAGAGAAAGTGCTTCAGTTCTTGAAAGACAATTCAATACTTGATCAGAAAAATGCAGGCTCAGGAAATGCGGAGCGCTTCACATATGATGCCAAAGGCAAAGAGTACAACGATAAGTCCCTGCCGGGAACGCTTGTTCGCTCCGAAGGACAGGGACCTGGCTCTGACAACACCGTAAATGAAATCCACGATATCGGCGGACAGTTCCGCGAATTCATGAAGGACTTCCTGAAGCGAAATTCTATCGACGATAAAGGAATGGATCTCGTTCAGTGCGCGCACGTTGGCAACAAGTGGGATAACGCTGCCTGGGACGGCGAAAACAACCGCATGGTCTACGGTGATGGCGATGGCATATTCTTCAAGAATTTCGTCAAGGCTGATGTGATCGGTCACGAAATGTCGCACGGCGTTACGCAGTACAACGCAAATCTTGATTATCACAATCAATCAGGCGCGTTGAACGAATCATATAGCGATTGCGTCGGCATCGCCTTCAAGCAATATTTATTGCATGAGAAAGCAGAAAGAGATGATCATAACTGGTTGATCGGCGAAGGCGTATTCAGCGACTTCATTGGTGCCAAAGGACTGAGAGATATGCTAAACCCTGGTACCGCATATGATGCTCCGTTGCTGGGTAAAGATCCTCAGCCTGGTGACATGGCTCACTATAAGCAAATGGCTGATGATGAGCAAAATGATTTCGGCGGTGTCCACATCAACTCCGGTATCCCCAACAGAGCCTTTGCAGAAGCCGCAATCGCTCTGGGCGGTAACACCTTCGACAAGCCGCTGGCAATCTGGTACAAGACAAACCAGAAACTCGCTGGACCGAATGGCCCGCATTGCGACTTCAAAACATGGGCAGACACCACTGTTGAAACCGCAAAAGAAATGTACGGCGATGACGCAGCAGCCAAAGTCAGAGGCGCCTGGGAGCTCGTCGGAGTTCTTTCGCCTTCAGCCACCGTAGCTGAAATGCCGAAGCAAGCAAAGAGTTCTGCTGCTTAGGCAATTGACGCCATCTTGTTTCAAGAATCAATTTAACTGGTGACTGAAACAGATCTATGTGTAGGGGCGACGCCATGCGTCGCCCTCTTCCCTTCGATTTAGACTAAAGTTCCTAAAATAAATGTTTCATCGAATCTACAAGCACTTAGAACCCCTGTCTGCCTTCCTGAAGCTGGCGGTATTTGCACTAATTTGTGTAATGCTTGCAGGATCATTTCTTGCTAGCGCTCCTGCGGAACCTAATACAAGGATCAGCAATCTCAACGGTTGGAGCACCTGGAGTCATCACTCCGGCAGAAATGCATACATTTTTTCCATGGAAAAAAATGCCAACTGGCAGGCAGCCAAGCTAGAGTCAATCGAGGAGTCGGCAGCCCGCGATAATTTTGCTTCAGTTTACCAGACCTTCAAACCAAATAAATTCAAAGATCAAAAGATCCAATTCACAGCCTTTATAAAAGCGCTCAACGTCAAAGGTCAAGCTGGCATTTTTATGAGTGTTGAGAATTCTAAGGATGAAGTAATTTCTTTTGATGATATGAGCAATCGTGCGATTTCGGGTACGGCAGACTGGAAGAAGTGCACGATAATCTTGCCTGTACCAAATGAAAGCAAAAGGCTTCGAATGGGCTTTATGCTTAAGGGAACTGGCAGCGTGTGGTTGCGTGATATCAGCATTGCGCTGGCTGAGAGAGATGCCAAATCAACTGCGATAAAGTTCATCCAGAATAAATTCCAATTGAATCTTCCGGGAAAGGGTCCTCGTAACTTGGCTTTCGACGACACGGCGGTTCAACACATAAATCATCCATATGCGCTTCATCACTGGGCAACTTCTATTGATCCTGGATATAGTTTCAAGCTTGATCGGGAGACTGTATTGAATGGAAAACCGTCTGTGTTGATTACTTGTACGGATCCAACAAAGAATGGCTTCGGCTCGATTTACCAGGTCTTTGATCCTTCGCCATTCAAGCGAAAGCGCATGCGTTTCTCGGCTTATATAAAGACAGAAGATACAACCGATTGGTCGGGATTGTTTATGGAAGTGGATGCTGCTGATCGCGTTCTAGGATTTGATGCGATGGAAGACCGTCCCCTAAAAGGAACGAATGATTGGAAGAAAATTGCAATAGTGTTGGATGTGCCCGAGGAAACCAAGAAAATCAAAATCGGATTTTTGCATACCGGAAGCGGCAGGTCGTGGATCAGCAATGGAACTTTCGAAGCTGTTGGTACTGATGTTCCTACGACAGGCAAGCCAGTCAAAGACGACCGATTTCCTGAAGAACCCCTGGATGATTACCCCAAGACAAGCTTCGAATGAAAATGAAGATAGCAAAACACATATTCATTCTTGCTTCGGTGCTGCTCACAATGCTGGTGATGTGCTCCGCTGCTAACGTTCAAAATGAAGATGAACGATGGCAGGCAGAGCACCTAAGGTATGACTTGCAGGACAAAGAGAAAATACTCTTGAAGAAAAACGACGAACTGGACAGGAATATATTCGAACTCAAACAGAAGATAAAATCGCTGCACGACGAGCTTGATAATGCCTGTAGAGATAAAGAGTCGCTAAAACACGAACTCATTATCGTCAGGCTGAAATTGCTCAAATGATGTCCTGATTCCATCGCGCTTGAATTACAGTCCATATGACAAAGCCACGCGTGTTCTAGATGTGCTGATCAAGCAGATGAAATCTGGCAATTAGCTCTGGAGACAATTCGCCCATTAGGCCGGAAACGGAAGAACGATGATTTGACCAGCATTCAATCTATTCAAATCAGTGCCCCTGTTTTTGTATTCCAGTGCTTTGACATAATCGTCAATATCTTTGTCTGTACGGTGGCGATTAACTCTAGTTTCCACTTCTGCGATAGTCCTTGCGGTATCGCCCTTCTGGACAATCATATACGTGGTGAGGTCCTCATTCGTGTTGTGCAGGCGGATCGCGTCCCATCGCTTAGATGCATTGTTCCAGCCGTCCAGTTCAAGATCGAGCCCCTGGAACTTACGATCCTTTTGCTCCAGCTGTTTCACAATTTCGTTGAATTGCTCCTTGCTGGTGTTTTGTAGCGCCTGTGAGATCTTTTCCATTGCTGTTCGATTGATTTGATAGTCCAGCGCGAACTCGAGATCATCAACTACCTTATCTATATCGAGACTCTTTGTCTGGGACGCTTTCTCGTCAAAGCGGACTCTGTTTAGCTGCTCCGCAGGTACCGCGTTCTGCTCGCCCTGCCATAAATTTGCACGCAACATATCCCATTTGTCTCTAGCTGCTTCGTTTAATGGAATATTCCCGTCTACAGACTTGTGTCTTCCGCCCAACAATCCCGAAAAATCCTCAGCCATAGTTCCCCCAACTGACCACCGCTGTTTGGATTCTATGTATAAGGAACAATTCTGCAAATCGTAAAATCCCTCTGCAAAGCGCAAATAAAGTCAAAATCCCAGTAATAATGCGGGCATCAGCATTTCGCAGCTGCACATATATGCAGAACATCACATCGAAAGCATGTTTTGCTCACGTTATCTTAACGTTGTATTAGCTAGGATGATCTTATGGACTTCAGAAGTCGAGGATTAAACAGAATATGAATGCCGCTGAGCGAAATAGGTTGAACATAAAGTTAGAGAATAGCTCGTGCCTTTTCATTCGCAAAGCAGAAGAGCATGATCTGCCTGCTATGATCCAGATTTTTGATTACCACGTGCTCAATTCGCAGAATATACTTGAAGATGAAAAAGACAGTGCTATGGAGCGCTGTGCCCCATGGCTTCTGGAACAAAGTGAGAATGGTCTGGGTTCATATGTAATTGTTGAAATCGACGGGCAGCGAAAAGAAGTAAGGCTAATTGGTTTCGCCTCCTGTACTTATCAGAACCACGCAGACGGAAAGTTTGCCGTTGAACTGAGCTTGTATCTCGATAGAGACCAATGTCATAACTGCGTTGGGAAGCTCGTGACCAGATTTCTTGGAACCGAAGTGAGAAAGAAGGGATTTCAATCGCTCATAATTAATCCCTGGCGCGAGAATCATGCAATCATCAATTTCTCCAATCCGCAGGGCTTTAATGTTGTGGAAAAATTGAAAGGGCTTGGCACAACAATAAGCCGCATGCTTGATGCACGTGTGTTGCACAAAGCGAGTTAGTGCAGCAAGTGCGATTCTGCTCATTCATATTTTCTTGGACAACTTTTGGACAGTTCTTAAATAACATTGCATCCACAGGTATGAGGATGCGCGAATGGCAGATTCGGAAATAAACATGCCGCCTGAGCGGAAGGCTGAAAGCAGCGAAAGTACACAGGAAGCCGCTCAAAATAGACTTTTTGAAGAGTCTAGCAAAAGCAATGGCGCTGATTCGAACTCCAATGCGGGAAGAGATCAAAGCCAAAAACAAAACCAGACCCTTGTAGATAAAGGCGTTTTGCCCGGGCTGAGTTTTAGCGATGATAAAGCAGCTCCAACCGCATCAGCCGGCAAGGACCATTCTGCATCGGCTCTTCAGGAAAAAAGCAGCGGTGATTCGGGCACAAAATCTGCTGGAGGACAGCAAGGTGAGCAAGAAAGCGCCATTGGACGGGACAGCAAAGGAAGAGTCACCGATGTAGAGCCAAAACCAGAAGAGAAACACATCAATATTATTGATAATGGTGGTGCGAAGATTGAATATGAAGGTGATAGCAAAGACCCGAGCAAAGTTAGTTTCAGTAACGGTGGGGAGCTGCAAAAGAAAGATGATGGCAGCTGGCAGAAAACCGGGCTCGATAATGACCCAGCAATCAAAGATGTGGCTGATGTGAAAGTCGATCAAAAAACCGGCCAAATAGATGTTACAAACAAAGACGGCTCCAGCGTGAGCAAATTTCCTGATGGCTCTCAAGTTGTGAAAAACAAAGATGGACTGGCTACAGAAATCAGTTCCGAACCAAAGCTGGGAGAGCAGATTACATCAAAGGTCTTCTATGACGGTAAGACGCCCAGTATGGTTAGTGTCGGCGGAACTTTCAACTTTTACAAAAATGCTGAAGGGAAGTGGGATATGACCGACCGAGATGGAACCACCACCAAAAACGCCGCCGATAACATTTCCGTAGACAGAAAAACGGGGGCTATTACGATTGATTGGAAGAACGGCGCCACAAAAGACGGTGCAGTCTCCACCGAAGTAAGCCGCAACCTTGCTGCCAACACAAGATATAGCGATGGCAAAGAGCGTCATGGAGGAAGTCTTCCGGCACTCAGGCGTTAGGGAAATGAGTCAGTTCATGAAGGCTCAGCACTTAGCAGACCCGCCCACAGTAAGGTATAAATAGGGTAGCCGTAAGGAGCCCTGATGGACCGCCCTTTTCCAAATGACGAGATTAAAGCCGAGCATATCAAAATCAGCGCCAATGCTGCTGATGGCAGTTCATCCGATAGCCTCCCGGCTCAAGCTGACGGTTTCTTATCTCAAACAGCCCTGGCAGCCGGCGCTTCTACGGTTGCAGACGAGAATACTTCAGAAAAGGTCGGGCCTGTAAAAGCCGCTTTCCTATTTGTTGGAACCCTAATCTGCTGGACCATTCTTGTGCTCGGACAACTTTTCATGGTTGCTGATGTCGCCGTGGGGTCCGGTACGATTGCTTCGTCGCTTTTTGGACTCTCGTTTGATCGAATAATGTATCACTGCGGCGCACAAGACACATTTATGAGTGGCTTCATTCTTGGTGCTGTTCCGATTTTTTGGAGCAGTTGGTACTTGCATAAGCGCCGTATATGGAAATACATTTTGATGGGTATTTTTGCTATTCCAGTTTCCTTGATGCTCAGCGTATTGATGGCGCCGAACCTTGTTTCTGGCTTGGGCGTCGGCATTGCTGTTTTTGCATTGCTTTTCCTCATGCAAATGTGCGGAAGCCATCTTGCGTCTTATCAAAAAAACTGGCCGCGGCGTTTTTCAGTAAGCAAACTCTTGCTGATTTGCTATGTGCCTGCAATTATTGTTCTCGGATATGAATTGTCGAACCTGGATATTCTTAGCGGTACCGCAGATAAGGTCCCTGATGAAAGTATGTTTGGAGCTCTGGGAGCCATCGCTGCGTTTTCGTTTCTGCCGGCGCTCCTGAATTCCATCGCGGTAAAGACGCGCCGGTTCGGTTCTGGATTCGGATTATCATCTATCGGGCAGCTGCCTTTGTTAATCTCTGCCGTTCTGTACTGCATCGCCAATGGTATCATGCTACTCTGCTTCAATATCTTTGGTGCAACCGCTCTGGCTGACTATTTCACTCGTATCTCAGGTGGTCTTTCGACAGAATTCGAATTGATGCCGAGCAACACTGCTGAGCTATGGTCAAAGCTCTTGTGTAGCCTGCTTGTTTGCGGGCTTGTGTTCGCAAGCGTGTGGGCGGGCAGCTTTATCGGGGTACTGTGGAACCGCTGGCGACGCAGGGAAGAACATTCGTTTTACGATTGAAGCGATGCCAATTCCTCACTCTTGAAGGGAACAATTTGCTTCTTGCGCTTATCCTAAACCATAATGCAGTCAGAACTCCGTCTGAGCGGCATTTAGAGATAAAGGAAAAGCTCCGCAAAACATGAGAATTGAACTCATGCGCATGGAGATGAGGAGGCGTAAAGCTAAATGGAAGGCAGGGCTGTTAAATCAGCCCTAAAAGCCAATTTCAGAAGCTGGGCAATGTGCCATTCAGAACCAGGCACGTTGGGGAGTAAATATGGAGATGTTTGTAGCTGGGATAACGATAGACGGGTTGTCTCCGATTCTGGTTCTTACCGACTCCAGGAGAAGGCGAGCCTTGCCTATTCGCATTGGTCCGCTCGAAATGGACTCGATATGCACAGCCGTTGTCGACCAACGCCCGGAACGACCTTTGAGCCACGACCTCACTCTCAACATCATCGAGAACCTCGGTTGGAAGTTGAAATGCGTTGAGGTGAACGAACTTAGTTGCAATACTATTTTTGCTTCTATGATTTTAGAGCCCAGAGACGGAAGCAATGGCGATCCCACTAAGGAGAGAGCGATAGACTCTCGCCCGTCGGATGCAATAGCAGTTGCTTTGCGGGCGAATGCGCCTATTTATGTGGCACCACAAGTGGTGGCAGACGGCGCGATAGCTGTGGATCAGGAACTCGACGATTACGAACGTGAGCAGTTTCATGGGTTTGTCTCAGATGTGAAGCCGTCTGATTTCGAGAAGTTGTACAAAGATGACTTGCAGAAAGGCACGTGGAACCCGGACATAGACGCGGCATAAAAAACGGGACGGTTGAAATCCAACCGTCCCGTTTTATTTTGATCGCTTGCTCCGTTCACAGAATCGCGTGGAATCCATGTAAGGGCGTTACGAGCGCCCGTTCAGAGAGCAGAGCCTTTCTCTAGACCTTTTCGCTTACCACTTTGGCTTGAGTGAACAGAAGCAAGTAGTCTGGACCGCCTGCCTTTGAGTCAGTGCCGCTCATGTTGAAGCCTCCGAATGGGTGAACGCCGACCAGGGCGCCTGTGCACTTGCGGTTCAAGTAGAGGTTGCCGACGTGGAAATCGTGGCGAGCTTCTTCAAGATGCGCTTTGTTGTTAGTGTAAGCAGCGCCTGTCAAACCGAATTCGGTGTTGTTGGCGATTTCCAATGCATGCTCCCAGCTGTCTGCTTTGATGAAGGCAAGCACTGGTCCAAAAATTTCTTCTTGTGAAATGCGTGCATTCGGCGCCACATCAGCGATGATGGTGGGCTCGATGAAATAGCCTTTGTCTTCATTCTGATGAGCTTTACCACCAGCCATCAAGCGGCCTTCTTTCTTGCCGATTTCGATGTACTGGAGAATGCTTTCGTAAGCTGATTTCGAGGCCACAGGTCCGAGATTTGTATTCTTCTCTTCCGGTTTTGCGACCACCAATTTCTTTGTCTTCTCGACGACCTTTTCGAGAACTTTGTCATACACATCTTTGTGGATGATAGCTCTCGAACAGGCTGAGCACTTCTGTCCCTGGAAGCCGAATGCCGCTGCGACGATGCCTTCTGCAGCTACGTCTGCGTCCACGTCTGCATCAACAACGATGCCATCTTTTCCGCCCATTTCTGCGACCACTCGTTTGATCCAGATTTGTCCGGGTTGATGTTTTGCAGCTAGTTCATTGATATGCAAACCAACTTCTTTGGAGCCTGTGAAAGCGATGTATCTGGTTTTGGGGTGTCCAACCAGATAATCACCCACTGATGCGCCGGGTCCTGGAATGAAGTTCACAACGCCTTTGGGCAAGCCTACTTCTTCGAGGATCTGGACAAATTGATATGCGATGGCTGGCGTGTCGCTGGATGGTTTGAGCAGAACTGTGTTTCCTGCAACGATCGAGGCAGTGGTCATTCCAACCAGAATAGCCAGAGGGAAGTTCCATGGCGGAATCACAAGACCCACGCCGAGCGGAATGTAGCTGAGTTTGTTTTTCTCACCAGCAAGCGGAACCAGCTCTGCAGGATTGTTGAGGCGAAGCATTTCGCGACCATAGTATTCGCAGAAATCGATTGCTTCGGCGACATCGGCATCAGCTTCTGCCCAGTTCTTGCCGATTTCGAGGATGAGCCATGCAGACAGCTCATGTCTGCGGGTGCGCATGACGTTGGCCGCCTTGAAGAGGTATTCGGCGCGCTCTTCTGCCGCTACTTTTTTCCAGCTTTCGAAAGCAGTAAGAGCCGCTTGCATAGCCTTCTCTGCCAGGTCTTTGTTTGCTTTGCTGAACTTACCGATGACTTGCTCAGGTGAGCTGGGGTTTGTTGAAACAAGGAGTTCGCTGGTTTCGATGCGCTCGCCGTTTATGATGAGCGGATACTGGCGACCAAGCTGTGCCTTTACAGTCTTCAAGGCTTCTTTCATCGCCTTTTCGTTTTCCGGCAAAGAAAAATCGGTAAAAGGCTCTGTTTTGAATGCAGTCACTCCTTTGACTGGTTCTTTCGGCAATGTGGTCGGCATATTGTTTCTCCCTAAGATGAGACGGATACTTATTATCCGCAGGAAAACGCGGAATGATGGTTTCGTTCATCATTTTTGAATGACGGAACTGCACAATATTCGGGACCTTTGCCTATCACGGGACCTTTGCCTATTACGTGGCCTTTGCCTATCGGTTGAATCTTTGGAAGCGGATGCCCGGGAGCGCCGGCGGCTCGCCGGCTTAATCTCTAGCGAAGGAATTAAATTATTACGTAAGAAGCCGGCAAGCCGCCGGCGCTCTCGGGCACGAATTTAGATAAACAATTCGCACTTCTTGAAAACCTGGACTGGGTCAGCTCTCGCTTTCCTTGCCGGGCGGGCGAGAAGACCTGGATAGAGGATAGGAATACAATTGATATAGCTTGTCTAAGAGCTTTCAAAATAGGTATCTTTAAAGCTGATCGGTAAGCAGATGAACTAAAACATATGGATCAATATCACAATCAGATAAAACAGATTCTCGAGCACGGTGAGCAGCGCGACGACCGCACAGGCACCGGCACAATCTCACTTTTTGGTATGCAAGCCAAATATGATTTGCGTGATGGATTTCCTCTGCTCACCACAAAAAAGGTTTTGTTTGCTGCAGTCGTTCGCGAACTTTTGTGGTTCTTGCGCGGGAGCACCAATATCAATGACGATCTCACTCAGCACACGCCTATCTGGGACGCCTGGGCAGACGAGAATGGAGAGCTGGGTCCAATCTATGGTTACCAGTGGAGAAACTGGCCAAAATACGTTCAAGTCGAGGGCAGCGATCTCTACAGAAAAGAGCATGTAGATCAGATTCAAAATTTGCTGGACGATATTAAAACAAATCCAAACAGTCGCAGACTAATAGTCAATGCCTGGAACGTTTCAGACATTGAACGAATGGCTCTCCCGCCGTGTCACTTGCTCTTCCAATTCTATGTCATCAATGGCAGGCTTGATTGCCAGCTTTATCAGCGCTCTGCAGATATGGCTCTGGGAGTGCCGTTCAACATTGCAAGCTATTCATTGCTGATGATGATGGTTGCTAAAGAATGCAATCTTGAAGCAGGTATATTTACTCACACAATTGGTGATGCACATATTTATCTCAATCATGTTGAAGGATTGCAGAAGCAAATGCAGCGCGAATCACGTCCTCTGCCTCGCGTTGAAATTGCCGATCGCCCATTCTGGGATTTGAAATTTGAGGATTTCACTCTGCACAATTACGATCCGCATCCGTTCATAAAATTCCCTGTTGCTGTTTGAGCGCATTGCTCGGGAGATTATCTTGAAATTCAGCATAGTAGTGGCAGCCGACAAGAAGCTCGGCATTGGCAAAAACAACACACTTCCCTGGCGTTTGCAGGGTGACCTTAAATTCTTCAAGAAGCTGACCACGCAGGCCCCAGCCGGTAAGCAAAACGCTGTAATTATGGGGCGTAAGACCTGGGATTCGCTGCCGGAGCGTTTTAGACCATTGCCGGACAGATTAAATATCATCATAAGCCGGCAGAAGGACTTGATGCTGCCTGATGATTGCCATCTGGTGCATTCTCTCGAGGATGCGTTCAAGCTGTGTCGCGGTCGTGATGACCTGGCTGAAATATTCGTTATTGGCGGTGGCGAAATTTTCGCGCAAGCGCTGGAACGAAGCGAGCTAGGGCGGGTCTACTTAACTGAGATAGAAGAAGACTTTCACTGCGATCGCTTTTTTCCGTCTTTCGAAAATTGTCTTGAGCTCCATTCAGAGTCTGATACCCAATTTGAAAACGACATTTACTATTCATTCAAGATACTTGAGCCCAAAAACGTGGCACAGAAAATCTAGCTTGTTCGAATTTGTTCTTAAGAGCTGAGCAGTTGCAAACTGAAACAGAGTGTTGATTGGTGGTCCAAAATGTCTAAGATAAAATTGTCGGGGCAAAAATTCCTTGACGATGTGAAAGGGGCAATATTGCTTGCCTTTGCTTTGCTTATCTCATTTGCCTTGCTTCCATCGGATGCAGGCGCAAAGGGCGACGCCAAGCGTGGCAAGAAGATATTCGGTGATCTACAATGTTCCATCTGCCATGCCGATGGCGGAAACAATCTGAATCCCGAGGCACCTCTGAAGGGACCCGGCTTCCTAAAAAAGTATCCGCTAAGCGATAACAAGGCGCTCGAAAAGCTAATTAGAACGGGAATTCCAGCAAGAGGGATGCCTGCAAATGGAAAAGATAAGTTGAGTGATCCTGATCTCCAAGATCTGATCTCCTATATTCGAAGTCTGACTCCGGCTGAGCAATCTAAAGCGAAAAAATAAGGGTGCAGAACATGCGCCAGAGATTGACCGCAGATCTCATCATAAAAGCTTATGCAATGGGCGTTTTCCCTATGGGAGACAGCGAAAATCCCAACGCGCCTGTTCGCTGGTATTCACCTGATCCGCGCTGTATTTTTGACTTTGAGAATTTCCATGTTCCGAAGCGCCTGGCACGAACCTACAGGAAGGGGCATTTCGAATGCCAGGTAAACACAGCCTGGCGTGAAGTTCTTCAGCTCTGCGCTGCACGCGATGCCACCTGGATTACAGATGAAATTTACGATGCCTACACGCAACTGTATTTGCGCGGAATGGCACACAGCGTAGAGGTTTTCCACGAAGGGCAGCTTGCCGGTGGGCTTTATGGCGTCAGCATCGGCGGAGCATTTATGGGCGAATCGATGTTCCATGTGGTCACCGATGCATCAAAAATCGCATTGATTTATCTTGTGGAACGGCTGAAAGAACGCGGCTTTACGCTGCTCGATTGCCAGTTCATGACAGAGCATTTGCGCAGATTCGGCGCTGTGGAAATTTCGCAAGCAGAATATTTGAAGCGCCTTGAATATGCGCTAAGTCAAAATGTACGCTTTGATGATTGAACTTATTAGGCTGAGCGGATCAGCGATTTCTGATTAAATGGCATTGACTGAGCCATTGACGCAGCACTTGCCGATATGGCAGCGCTGTCACCGCCTTTTGACCACATATCCGTTTTGGGAAAACTTGATAGGTCGGACACCGAAGCCATTTGTTTGTCGAGACCTTTGTCCGAAGGTTGCGAAATCGCATCAGTGCTAGGCGTTTGAAGCTGAGCCGCATCAAACTTGGCGCTGACTTCCGCCGCGCCGGAATTGTCTTTTACTTCAGAATCGCCCGATTCCGGACCTGCCATATATTATTCCGCCTGAACACTAGCCTTAGTCTTTATACCACCTGTCAGATAAAACTTACCCTGGCGGCAAATGATTAATCTTCTACATTAAACCGGGCGACGCATGGCGTCGCCCCTACACATAGATGGCTAAGTTTCTTGCAACTCAGTCAAAGGGAGACAAAGTGAATCTCTTAGCAGTTTCTGGCGAATGGGACGTGATTCTGTAAGAAGCGGCTTGATTCCAGGTGCAAAAGCTGCGGCTGCGGCGCCGAAACCGAGATATTCACAGGCTTTGATCGACACCTCACTGCATAAAGAGTCCAGATCCGCGCAGTCGCTATGCAAATCCATAACGCTCATCGCATCAGGACCAGCGATCAAGTAATCGCTTGCATAGAGCGCTAGCTTCAAATAAGTCATAAGCCAGGCAGGCATGAGGTCGCCGCCTTGATCCGCTGCATCAAGGTGCACCCAGATGCAGAGCAACTCTTTTACCGCCGGTAGGAATTCTTCCTCGGAAAAATTCTTGGCCGCAAGAGCCGCGAGATCAGGGTCTCTTATCTTCTCCGAAAGCCCACGGATGGCTACCAGTCGTTCTTTTAAACGAGCCGACACGGCAATACCAAGCTGCGAAACGTAATAGTGAACGCGTTTATAGCGCTCGCTTCTCGTTTTCGGATTAAGCGCCGGCGTCACGTAAAATCGTGCTTCGCCGCTAGCTATCTCAGCCATGTTTAGCCACTCTGCAGAGTGTTGGTAATCGGGCTACTAGTTCTTCTTTGTGTTTTCAGTAGCTTTTGCGTCGGCTTTGCTACCGCCCGAGCTGACTTGATTATACGCTGTCCCGGAAACAGTAACGAGGACTGTGTCTGCCAACTTCTGGAAAACTACCTCGGGACGCTTGATTGCATGATCCTTGAAGGCAACAGGGAATGTGGCTTTAATTTGCAGAAGGTCGCAGCCTTCGCGCTTGGATTCCGTTGCCGCGCATTTTGTGAAATAGGTCACATCAATTGGAACTACTTTCTTGACTGTCTTACCGTGAAGGCTGAAATTGCCTTCCGCCTTGAGTGTGACTTTCGTGCCAGGTTGTAACTTCTTTGGCGGATTGAGCAATCTGGTTAACACGAAACTGGCTTTTGGATACTTGCCAGTTTCCAGGAAATTGTCTCGCATGTGCTCATTGCGCAGCTCGATTCCAGTATCGATTGATGAAAGATCGACATCAAAATTCGCTTTTACCGGCTTGGTCAAATCGGTGCTGTCGTCAATCGTGACCGAGCCATCCAACTTGTTAGTGTGACCGTTGATCAGTTCGAGAGGTGCATCAGAAGTAAACAAAACCGCATCTCTCGACTTTTCGTCATTAATGGTAAAAGTGCGCGGAGTGGCTAAAGCACTAGATGCGCAAGAAATCAGCGCAACGCAAGCAATTGCAAAACTCGATCTATTCAATTCTTGTCTCCTTATATTTTCTTCGAGCCAACAAAGATATTGTCTGTATGAAGTTCTTCGATGAGTTCGAGAAATTCCGAAACTATTTTTTCAGGATCTGAATACGATGACAGGCTGATGCCGATTTTCAGCAGTTCCTGATAAGAACTGGGCTTGCTCTGCGCGGTTTCAATAATTGTTGAACTGGCGGTGCCCAGCTGCATAAAGCGTGTATTAAACGTTTCGCTGTCTCTGTAAATAGCGACATTGCACGCCTCAGCTTTGAACTTCTTCTGCACGCGCTTGCTGTTTTCCAGCTTCTCCGCAATATCTGGTATCGGATATTCGTAATGACGCATTGTTAGCGTTGGATTGACCATGGGACAATATTGCGTTATCTGCTCCAGGCTGTTTATTTCAATGCGTTCTGCATTTTTTACTTCGCGCTCGTCTTCGCTTTTTTCCAGCTCAAGCCATTCGTAATCTGCAAGTTCAGCCAGATAAGGATACTTACTCAGCAATTCTGGTCGTTGTTCGCTCAGATAACGCGAGAAATTTATGCAGATTTTGTTGAAATTGTAATGGCTTGAAGGATAAGCCTGATAGTAATCTTTGACCAACTCATCCCAGTCTTTTCCAATTATCTTTGCACAATACGGAAAAATAACGTCGGCCATATGGTGATGTTCGTAGTTGATGGAACCAGCATAGAGACTCGCTCCCTTGCGATCCATCTCTTTCAAAATTTGCGGATCTATTGCCGCGACTTCTTCCGGTGCTTCGTCGATACTTTCGTCGGAAAACAGCCAGGCTCTGGCATGACGGTTCATCCAGAGTGTGCTCATTGCTTTTTCAATTTCGTGAAGCGTGGGCATTTTTCGATCCTGTAAAAAGTTCAAGCCTGAGCTATTGTAGGTGATTCCAGCGTTTCCGCCGCTCTAGCCTGCTTCTTCTGAAAATGATTGTTGGCGCTTGCTATGTCTCTGAGTTGTTTCAACTCCGCCAGAATTTCAGTGAAGCAAGGGAAGTTTTGATCGCGCTCGAGCATGATGCCTTTAACTTCCGTGCGTTTCAGCACATGGTCCAACAAGTCGAAAACCGGATCAATAACAGCTGCACCATGAGTATCGATGATATAGTCACCAATTCGCTTGTGACCAGCAACGTGAATCTGAACTACACGCCTTAAATCGAGCTGGTTGGTGAATTCGTATGGATCAAAATTGTGATTGATTGAATTGACTATGACATTGTTCACATCGAGCAAAAGCCCACAATCAGCCTTTTCCAGTACCTGATTAATGAACTCGGTTTCTGGCATTTCATTGCCAGGCATGTACATGTAAAAGGAGATATTCTCCAGAAGCATCGGGCGTTCGATAAAGTCTTGCACCCGTTTGATGCGATCAGAAATATGATTCACCGCTTCCTTGCTGAATGGCAGCGGGAGCAGGTCATGCATGTAGAGATTGTCAACGCTGGTGAAACAGAGGTGATCGCTCCACCAGTGTGCATTTATCTCATCCAGTAAATTCTTCAAATAGCGCAAATAAGTGTAATTGAGATCATCGCTACTGCCGATGGAAAGGTTCAATCCATGAGTAATGATCGGATATTTCTGCGCCGCATTTTCCAGGCGATATCGGGCAGCTCCGCCTGTATCCATGTAGTTCTCGGGGTGAATTTCCACCCAATCAATTTCATTAGTATGAGCGAAGGTCTCCGTAGCCATCTCTCTTCGCAAACCCAACCCTATTCCTAACGGAGGGAGCTGAGCTTTTCTGCGCAGAAATTCTGTAGCCATGGAGACCTTCGCCCTTTATTTTACGGACCTGAAGAACAGAGAATTTACTTCTTCTCTTCTTTCTTCTCGCCTTCAGCGCTCTTGCAGGACTTTTCGCCCTTCTTGCAGGACTTTTCGCCCTTCTTGCAAGACTTTTCGGCCTTTTCTTTCTTCTCTGATTTCTTTTCTTTCTTTTCTGCTTTTTCTTCTACTTGGGTCTTAGCGCCCTTTTCTGCTTTCTCTGGTGTGTCACCAGCAAAAGCTGGAGCTGAAATACCGAGAGCTGCGACGAGAGCTGCTGCTAGTTGGACCTTAGAAAGATTATTCATGTAAAAAAGTCTCCTACATATGTATTAGTTGACTGCGTAACCACTCAAACCTCTCTCGCGTGGCTGCCAAGTAATGACAACCAGCTTATGAGAGACTGTTTAGCATGTTAGTCGTTTCAGATTAAGAGCGTCGGAGATATAGGTTATGGGAATGTAAAATCGCTGCATTACTTGGCTGGACGACAATAGCGGACGCAACAGTTTGTAATTTCTGTTAACGCAAGTGATGTCAAGTGCCTGAGTGTCTGGTAAAGCAAGGATTTCCTGCATGAAAAAGCATTCCTTATATAAGGAATGCTTTTTGCAAAGGCGCTTGTTTTCAAGCTTTACTTGCCGTCTGACTTCTTTTCTTCTTTCTTTGCTTCTTTCTTTTCTTCTTTTGGCTTTACTTCTTTCTTGCCGTGTTTTTCTTTTGCTGCTGCTGCACCTTTCTCGTCTTTGCCGCAAGAGCCTTTTCCACAAGCAGAGTCACCCAGATAAGTGGCAGATCCGTTACGCTCTACTTTGCTGAATGATGAATTGGCATTTTGATCGAGCTTTGCTGCAATTGCTGTTGCTCCTGAACTGACACCTGCTGCAGCAATGATCGCCAAAAGTTCATTCTTAGTTATTTTCATCAAGAACTCCTTCACGTTGGTTTGAGCATTCAATATTGAAACCAGAAATTATGTACCCTGAGCCATTGTGATCAATGGCATAGAATTCATTGCTGGAACTAATCTTTAACGCACGCAGGCAGCTGACAACAAAATGAGAAGAAGGCGAATCATCTATCTCCATGGATTTGCATCT
>JBIKOL010000215.1:0-11765 GCA_044358055.1 Obscuribacteraceae bacterium (SeqCode) | reverse complement strand
ACAGCCCCTTCATTCAGCAAGGTGAGAGATGGACTAAAGATGCTTGATTACTCAATTCCAAAGAAATGCAGACTTGTCATACTATATTGATGAATAGACCGGGTGGAAATAAGAACAGGGGGAAGGAGCGTATTACAGCTCACTTTCCCCTGCTCTAGCTGACTTTTAGAGAACCACGAAGTGGTGGATCAGCATGGAGGCAACGGTCATGATCAACGAAGCCCAGCATGCCGAGCCAAAGCTGCGCACTTCAAGCACATCGGGTGCCAGAGCGCTTGCCAGGCTGAAAGCGGCGCCGTTAATTACGAGACCGACCAGTCCAAGCAATAGTACATTGGCAACGAGAGCCAATCCCAGTGTGCTGACTCCCACCAGGAACCAGAGTCCGGTGTTGAGCAGCGCGACCAGGAAGAGCGTCAATACGGCGTTGAAGAATCCGCTGTTGCGAACTCGAACACCGTTGCCAGTGGCACCGGGTACGACGACCAGTAGGACAAGCGCCATGAGGACGAGGCGGACGATGAATGTGCTGAGCATATGTTTGCTTCTCCTTAAATCTTAGTTTGCTTTGCACGCAAGTGGCACAGCCAGCTGCTGATGCCCATTGCATCTAGCTAACTGGCTGTGCCGGTTCGAGTGCTCATTTTGCTGCTTCCGTCCCATGATCTGTAGGGACCGTGGGAGCTGATGCAGCAGGGGCATCCACCTTTGCCGTAGGGTCTGCGGTGGACGCTGTTGAATCAGTTCCTGAGCCGGAACTGTCTGCTGGTTCATCTTCGCACTTTGGGTGCGAGCAGCTCGTGAGCTTGGGCAGTACCTTGCTTACGAGTGGATCACCAGGCTGCAGTTCGTAAAACCGTTCGTAGATCTCGCTAACGATTTTCGCTTTGCCGCTGTGATCCAGAGGCTGATCTGAACTGTTGAAGAACAGGATGTCCAGCTCGGTTTCGCCGCTACCGGTTCGGCTGGGTGCAAGGTAGTGCATTTCTCTGCACAGCCTTTTTGCGCCCAGTCTGCGATAGAAGCCCAGCCGACGCTGCCGGACTTTCTTGTCTTCTTCAGCAAGCTTGATCAGTCGCGGGTTCGTCGACTCAATCTCAAGAAACAATCCGATGTGGCTCGGGTAACGTTGCTTGAGGTAATCGAGGAGCGCGCGCATGTGTTTGCTACCGTACCCTCCAGATCGCTGGTTCGGGTCAGTAGCGATGTATGCAAGAAACGAGAAGTCCGGAGCAAGCGAAACCATCGAGAAGCAGAGCAGTTCACCATGCTTGCCGCTTGTCTTGTGATAGAGCAATCGGCCGCTTGTGATGAGGTTCTGCAATTTAGACTCGGGTTCCTGCTCGTTCAGTGGAAAGGCAGTGGTGTAAAGATCGCGCCACGCTTGATCAAGCGTCAGCGAGAGCTCACACAACTGCACATTAGTGGCAGGGGAACTCACGGTAATCTCCTTGCCCTTCTAGCGAGGGCTTGAAAAAAAACAAATCCGCCTCCCACCGACCAGGAACACCGGTTTCGAGCTCATTGCGAGCGAAACCAAGCCTGTTAATGCAGGCTCAGATCAGGTATTCAGGTTGCGGGCTGGTGGGACTTTTGCTTGGTGACTTGCTAGCGGGATTTGTTTTGAAATGGCAACATAAACTACTCAAGGGAGCCGGCAAAGTAAACGATTGGCGATTAAAACGCTTATCAGAGTCAGGCTTTGCTGGCGTTTTGAGGGGTATGCAGATAGCGCAGCTCGTGAAGTAATACAGATCGCTTGAGAACTCCAGTGTCCTGCGGGGTTTTTGAACTATCCGTTGAACCCGAATTTTGAGCTCAGCAGCTAGGTTTCTAGGTTTTGACAAAGTACTATTCGAAAGAGTAGGATGCGTGCAAAAAAAGATCCGGCAAGGAAGAGAGCACCATTCGTGGTGGCGCTTCTTCACTTGCCGGATCAGGAGACGATTACTCGCCCGCGATCATCATGCTGCCGATCTTGATGGTCGGAGCATTGGTGCCGGAGCGGAACACGAGGTCATTGCCGACCGCTTCGATGCCGTTGAACATGTCCACCACGTTGCCCGCGATGGTAATGCCCTGCACCGGGAAAGCGATCTTGCCGTTCTCGATCCACAGACCAGAGGCGCCTACGGAGTAGTCGCCGGTGGTCGTGTTGAAGCCCGGACCTGAGACGCTCGTCAGGTAGAGTCCGTTCTTCACTGAGGCGATGATCTCCTCGGGACTGGCGCTGCCGGCCTTCAGGTAGAGGTTCGAGGTCGAGCCGCCGTTGGGAGCCTCGCCGAGCTTGCGCGCGGAGTAGACGCCCAGCAGGTAGCATTCGAGCTTGCCCTCGCCCACGATGGTGCGGGTCTTGCAGGGCAGCCCTTCGCTGTCGAACGGACGCGAAGCGAGACCGCCCTTGATGAGCGGGTCGTCCACGATCGTCACCAGCGGCGAGGCGATTTGCTGACCGCGCTTGCCCACGAGGAACGAGCTCTTGCGGTAGATGTGCGCGCCGGCAGCCGCGCCCACGAGCTGACCGACCAGACGAGCAGCCATCTGCGGGTCGAAGACGACCGGGCAGCTCTGCGACTTCACCCGGCGAGCGCCGAGCTTACGCAGCGCGTGCTCCGCCGCGACCTTGCCGACCTCTTCCGGACTTAGCAGCCCGGCGAGCTTGCGGCTGCTGGACCACCATCCACCGACCTGCATGCCGCTGTCATCGTTGGCGATGACGGTAGCTGACAGAGAGCAGCTGCTGCCCTCGTAGGCACCGACGAAGCCACGCGAGTTGGCCTTGACGGTGATGCCGGTGTTCTCCGAGAAGCCTGCGCCTTCGGAGTTGGTGATGCGCTTGTCCGCATCCATGGCTGCAGCTTCCGCCGCCAAAGCCATCTCGATCTTCTTCTCGACCGGCAGGGCAGTCGCCGCGCCGTCGAAGAGACCGAGATCCGGAATGCTGCTGGCGAACTGCTCGCGCTCGGCAAGACCCGCGGACGGATCTTCCTGCGCCAGCTTCGCCGTCGCGATCGTCTCGCGAATCAACCGGGTGAGAGAA
Organism: Obscuribacteraceae bacterium (SeqCode); assembly: GCA_044358055.1. GTDB lineage: Bacteria > Cyanobacteriota > Vampirovibrionia > Obscuribacterales > Obscuribacteraceae > JAIEPM01. The sequence goes on along the minus strand of JBIKOL010000215.1, from coordinate 8,725 downwards.
CGCCGACGCACGTCGGCGGTGGAGACGCTGGCGTGGCGCTGTCCGACGAAGGCCTTGAAGTCGAGCCCCTGGGTTTGCGCACCCTGGAGCTCTTCCACCTTGCCGAGCCGCACGCCGATATCAACCGACTGACCAGCGCCGATTGTGACTTCGCAGTCCGTGGCGCCCAGTCGCTTTGCCTCGGCGACAATGAATGCCGCCGCCGATTCGAGTTGTTCTTTCTTCATAGCAAATTCTCCTTAGTTGGCGGAGCCGCCGACAGTGACCTTGTCCAGACGGATCGTCGGCATGCCGACGCCGACCGGGACACCCTGACCGCTCTTGCCGCAGGTTCCGATGCCAGTATCAAGAGCCATGTCGTTGCCGACCATGGACACGTTATGCAGAGCCTTGGGACCGTTGCCGATGAGCGTGGCGCCCTTGACCAGACGGGTGAGCTCGCCGTTCTCGATCAACCAGGCTGCGGTTGCCGAGAAGGTGAAGTCGCCGTTGGTGATGTCGACCTGACCGCCACCGAAAGTCTCGGCGTAGATGCCGTACTTGACGGAGCGGATGATCTCCTCGCGGGTAGACTGACCACCGGCCATGAAGGTGTTGGTCATGCGGGGCATCGGCACGTGCCGGTAGCTCTCGCGTCGACCGTTACCCGTCAGACCAGCTTTCATCAGACCGGCGTTCTGGCGGTCCTGCATGTAGCCCTTGAGGATGCCGTTCTCGATCAGAACGGTGGTGCCGGTGGGCGTGCCCTCGTCATCGAAGGTCAGCGAGCCACGGCGGTTGGCCATGGTGCCATCGTCGACGACGGTGACCAGCGGCGATGCAACGCGCTGGCCCATGAGCGTGGAGAATGCCGAAGTGCCCTTGCGGTTGAAGTCGCCTTCGAGTCCGTGACCGACTGCCTCGTGGATGAGGACGCCCGGCCAGCCGTTCCCGAGAACGACCGTCATTTCGCCGGCAGGAGCCGAGACAGCTGAGAGCATGTCGATCGACTGCTTGGCGGCGGTGCGAGCGTGGTGACGCCACATCTCGTCGGCAGCCAGAGTCGAGAACTCCATGCGACCACCGCCACCCGAGCTTCCAGATTCGCGGCGATCGCCATCGCGGGCGATGCAGCTGACGTTCAGGCGAACCAGCGGGCGACGGTCCAGAAGCAGACCACCGAGGCTGTTGGCGATGATGATGGTGTAGTCTTCCGCCGCTACGCTTACCGACACATTCTCGATGCGCGGGTCGACCGAGCGCGCCTCCTGGTCCACCTTCTGCAGGAGAGCCAGGCGCTCGCCCAAACCGATTGAGGTCGGAGAAATGCCGATGGGATAGAGGCTGGCGCGCGGCGCATTGGCGGCGACAGGCTCGGTGACGACGCCCTGCGAGTAGTCCGCGATCGCGCGAGCGATCTTGGCGGCACGGCGCAGGTTGGTGACGTTGACGTGGTCAGTGAAGGAGTAACCGACCTTGTCGCCGATGACGACGCGGACGCCGGCTCCGTTGATCACTTCGCGGGAAGTGGACTTGAGTTGACCCTGGTCGAAACTGAGGGATTCCTCGGTGCCGGCCTGGAAGTAGATATCGCAGTAGGCGCCTTGCTGACCGCCCTTGAGTGCGGAAGCGATGACGCTGTCCACCTGGTCGGTCGTCAGACCGAAGAGACGGTGGAGCTCTTTTGCAACGCTAGGATTTCTCATTGCTTTCCTCCAGTGAGGTTTTGCGAAATTGCACATGCTGTGCGAACAACAGAACAAGGCAGAACAGCTTGACGCCGCTATGCGCTTGCTCTAGGACCCGGACCTCAAGAACGTGCTTGACACGTATTGCCGATATTCGCTGGGCTGACGTTTTTGCTTGTGGCTTGAGGTTTCGAGGGTGGAAAAAGAGATACACCCTAGCCTTATCAGCGCAGATTGCTCGAAGCAATTGAAAAAACAGTCATCTTGAATCATGGAAGAATCTTAACCTGTGCTGGGCGCCTGTGGGGCTAGTGCTGAGGCACTTAGCCGCCAAAACGGAACAGGTCGTAACAACGCTGGAGCAGAGGCGGCACGGTTAGCGTGGCGCCGCTAGGCTCCTGGCGCTGACACATAGCAGAGCTGGCCAGGTCCCAGTCTGCTTGTGTGCTGGGTCCAGCGTTCTCGGCGCTAGTAGCATCAAAACTGCGCGCATGGCGTGAGACCGAATGTGGTGGCAAATTGCTACCACATTCGGTTCTATATCCGGTGGCTTCTTTAGGGTGGAACAAAAAGTAGTGATACCGCAGGCGATGTCATTTTGCCTTGAGCGACTTCCAATACTTTGACATATGTCGCCTGATTTCTTGAATGCGTTCGTCCACGAGTGCTTTGTTCCGATCACTAGTTGAGGGCGCCACTTCGGCTCCATAAATGCCAGCAAATGCTTGAATATTTTCTCGCTCGCTCTTGTCCGAGCTATTCAAAACCTTTACAGTCGCCACAACTGAATCTGCAAGGCTTCGAGTGTTGTAGCCACCTTCAAGAAAACCGACAATTGGGCAATTAAGCTCCTCTGCCAGATCGGACAATCTGTTAGAGAGGAGAAAATAGCCTCTTGTAGAAATTTGTTGTTGGCCCAGCGGGTCAGCCTGGTGAGCGTCGTATCCAGCTGAGAGGAACAAGACTTCGGGCTTGTATTCCAGGCAAATAGGCTTGACGATCGCATCCCAGGCGCTCAGATAGCCTCTATCACCGGTACCGGCAGGTAATGGAATGTTGATATTGTAACCTTTGCCCTCTTCGCTTCCGTCCTCTGTATACCAGCCGCAGTTCGGTGGCCAGAAAGGATATTGGTGAAAAGAAACAAAAAGCACGCTTGGATCGTTATAAAACATGTCCTGCGTGCCATTGCCATGGTGAACATCCCAGTCAATTACCATGACACGTTTAAGTCCATATGCTCGCTGAGCATGCCTGGCTGCTATGGCGACATTATTGAATAGGCAAAAACCCATCGGGCTGTCGGCAAGTGCATGATGTCCGGGCGGACGCACCACGACGAACGATTTCGTGTATCCAGATTTTAGAACTCCACGAACTGCTTCTACTCCAGCACCAGCGGCTAACTTTGCTGTCTGGTAAGAATCAGGACTCATCCATGTATCTGCATCGAGCTGAAGCATGCCACCATGCTGCGACGCTTCTTTCCCTTTCGCTTCTAGCTCTTCAATGTAATGTGATTTGTGAACACTTGTCAGATCTTCAATACTTGCAATCGAGGGTTCGATTCGCTCTATTTGAGCTAACAATTCTGATCTGTGCAAAGCTTCATTGATGGCGCTTATACGCCTGGGTGACTCCGGGTGCGATTCCGGAGTAAGGTGCCGTTGGAATTCTTCCTTGTGTACAAGCGCGAGTTTAGACATCGTCCCTCACAATCTGGGAGCGATGATCATAACCATAAGGGCTTGAATGTGTCTAGCATCAGGAGACCGGACCGGCCAAAAAAGGCAAAAAAGGCGCAAAAAGCACAAAAAAGATAGAAAATGGCAAAGAGAGCGAGCATGCACAGTGAGATCATTCCGTTGCCTTGCACTTGCAGTCCGACGTTCCACTTTCCTGCGAAAATTCCTACGGGAGCCAGGCTCGACAGCGTGTAAACGATGGCGAAGCACAGCAGCGTGAATCCGTAGACGCGAAGCATTTTTATGCCTTTCTAATTGAGGGTGCACCGTTATACGGTCAAACGTCAATGTGTGACTCGAGTTCTATGTGCTTTCTTTGTCGTTAGACCGTTTCGCGGGAGGGGAATGGTTGAGGCAAACTAATCGTTTCTCTATCTCCGGATCAACTCCTATCCTTCCGTCACTTTGACAGCTCTACTTGCAAGAACCTCAGCAAGAGCTCATTCTCAGTTTTTTGTTGCTGCCCGTAATTTCCCTAATGATGCAGATTCACACTGCTTGCTAGCTTATACCAAGGGCTAATGTTCCAATTAAGGTGACTTTGAACGGTGCCTTTACTGATTTACTAAAGCAGCGAACTCGACGGGCTTCTCAAAATCGAAAAGGGCTGGTTTATCACGAACGACTAGCGCCGCATGCTTGTCCAGTCAGGGCTGCTTGAGTTCGAGCGTACCTGATTGCCCCCGTTGTCCTTGGCCTCCTGCAGAAGCTTTTCAGCGGATTTTATCCAGGCTTTCAAGTCCATCTTGTTGTTGTAGCTGTTAAAGGAAATACTGATGGTTGAACGGAACTGTCCTTGAGGAGAGTACTGCGGAATATTGGCAAAATCTTGCACTAATTGCTGCGAGAGGCGCTCAACCTGCTGGTCGTCCAGGTTTTCTAAGATAACGGCGAAGCGGTCTCCATTCAGCCTTCCGATGAGTGCTGCATTTCGCAAAGAGCGGGAAATAAGGCGCCCTAGAGAGCCGATGATCTTATCGCCAACAGCGTAACCAAAGCGGTCGTTGATTATGTGCATCGAATCTACATCTATCAACAAAATCGTCAAAGAGAAACGATGTGAGTCAGGCTTTGCAAGCCCGTTTGCTCTGTCCATGAAAGAACCAAAATTCATGCATCCCGTGAGTCCGTCGCGATCAATTAATTTCTTCAGCGTTCTCGCTTTCTCCAGCCTGCCGGATACGGCTGCAGCCAGGAGCTGAGGAGCTACCGGCTTTATGAGGTGATCGTCCCCGCCGATTCGCGCGCTTCGTATATGCATATCCAGAGCATTCTCTGTTGTGAGAAACACTACAGGTAGTGCGGCATAACGATCGTTTTGGCGGATGTACTGTGCAAGCTCAAATCCGGAAATGGGGCCCAGCATTACATCGAGAAGGACCAAATCGGGATCGCATTTGAGAAAAGTTTCCTCAAATTTGGTCGGGTCTAGCAAAGATGTGACGTTGTAGCCGGCGGATTCTAGAGTAAGTTTGATGAACTCTGCCTGGTCAGGATCGTCTTCAACAGACATAATTTTATATTTTTCCGGACGGTCACGATCCAGCAGGTGTTCAATCTTATGAAGTATCTCGTTCTCATCTATCGGTTGTTCGAAGAATCCGTCGGCTCCACTTCGAATAGCAGAAACCTTGTCCAGGAATCCCGCTTGCTGACCCAGGAATATGATTGGAGGTCGTTCACCACCAGGGGCGGAGCGCACAAGATGTGCAAGCTCGTAGCCATTGCCGTCGGGAAGGGGCAAACTTATTACCAGAGAATCTGGTAGGCGTTTCATTATGCTTGCTTTTGCTGCGGAACAGGTGAGTGCTGTTTCTATCCGTACACCGCGGTCTTCTAATTCTCGCGTAAAACTATGCATGCTGGCCTGGTTGCTTTCAACGAATAACAATACTTTCTGATCGCGAACTGCCTGGCTAATTTCTTGCGGCGGGGCGCTGTTTGTCTGCGAGACGTCATCATTCTCTATTGAATGATATATGAAAGCAACAAGCTGATTTAGTTGCTGTAAGTCTGCTTGAGTTAGCGCTTGTCCGTCGTGCAAAATGCGATCGCAAATCTGTTCGCCTTGAAGTCCACAGCGCGTAACACGTTCAAAGCCATAAACTCCGCCAGAACCGGCGCACCAGTGGAAGAGCTGGCGTACTTCTCTGAGCAGGTTCATGTCATTTTGCCTTGTAGCCAGATGCTCAATCAAGACACGAAGCGTTTCGAGGCGCTCCTGAGAGCGCTCCAGGAATTGACCGCGAAGATTATCAAACTTCTTCTGCCACTCGTGCATTTACTTCCTCCGCTAATGTCGGCGCTCAGACCCTTGTTATTGGTTTGACGATGGCACGATTGCCACCGGATTCTTTGGCTTTCTTAAGTGCATCTTGTGATGATGCCAGCCATTCCTGCACCGTCATACCCTGCTCGAGCACGGCAATGCCACCACTGCAGGTGACCTGTACAGTCTTTCCTTTTACAAGCTGCGGCGTGCCACTGATAGCCCCAAGTACTTGAGATGACAGGCTTTGAAGCTGCTGAGCATTCAGATGTTCCAGGACGATAGCAAACTGATCATTGCCGAATCTGGCTATGAGATCTGTATTCCTGAAGCCTTTTAGAAGCATGTTGGCAATATTCGAGATGATGCGATCGCCTGCCGCATATCCCATGTGTTCATTGATTTTCTTCATATTGTCGATATCGATCATCATCATTGCCGGTGCACTTCTATAGCCATCGAGAGTTGCTAATTTTTGGGCTCGGTCCATGAAGCTGCCGTAATTCAAACAGCGAGTCAAACCATCTCGATCGATAAGTCGTTTCAGCGAGCGCGCTCGTTCAACTCGACTGGCAACTGTGGCAACCAGCAGTTGTGGTGCCACGGGTTTAATTAGATGTTCATCTCCACCAGACATGGCACTGCGAATGTGTTGGGCAAGTTTGTTTTGTGTGGTTAAAAATACGATTGGAAGAGTGGCAAATCGATCGCTTTGCCTTATGTATTTTGCCAGCTCGAACCCGGTCATATCGCCAAGGACAATATCGAGCAAGACAAGATCCGGCTCAAAAGACAGAAAAGCTTCTTCAAACTGTTTGGGATCGGAAATATGAAGCACCGTACAGCCAGCTGATTCCAGAGTTAATTTGATAAAGGAGGCCTGATCGGGATCGTCTTCAACTGAGAGAACCTTATACTTCTCACTTCTGTTGCGGTCGAGCAGAGAATGGAGCTTCTCGACAATATCTGGTAGTTCGGAAGGATATTCAAAAAACGCGTCGGCGCCTGCTCGAATAGCTTTAACTTTGTCAACAAAAACGGCTTGTTGTCCCAAAAGCAGGACAATGGGTTTGTGACCGTCCTTGAACGAACGAAGTGACTCAACAAGGTCATAGCCGGTGCTATCTATCAGTGGTACTCCGATTATAAGCACATCAGGAAGCCTTTCTGCAAAAGCCGCTTTAGCTTCTGTAGCTGTTATGAAATTTTCAACGTACAATCCTCGCTCTTCTAGAACAGACTTTATCGGGATTAGATTTGCCGGATTGCTGTCGAGGATAAGTCCTAATTTTGCATCTGGAGGAATTCGGCTTAGCTTGCTCTGGGGTCTCTTGAACTCCCCGGTCGTCGCAGTGCTGGGGAGCGAACCGGGCATGGGTGGAAGAACGTTGGCTTCTTGTACGGGAGCACTCAAAGGCGGAGCCTGAATGTCTGGACTGGTTGGATTCAAAACGCGTGTTTGTTCACTAGTACCAGGACGAGTTTGGGCTGGAAATTGCGAAGTTGTGCGTGAATTCGACATTCCTGGACCAAATCCGGGAAAGGTGCCGGTCATGGTGTTTGACTGTTTGTCTGCCGTTTTATTCCTCGATTCGTACTCAAGTCCAGGTAATGGAGCACCGGTTTGCGGTGGCAAATTTTCTTGAGCCGGCCTGTTTGCAGCCTGAATTACATCGACAATGTTGCTGCCTGGTGGAATGAGAAGTTCCACAGTATTTTTCATTCTGGGCTGCCCCTGCGTTTCGGCTTCCGCAGGCGTGTGTGCTGCAAAAAGCTGTTCCACTGTTCGAAGAGCGGTCAGGAGCTTTTGCTGGTCATCAAACGAAACAGGCGTTTGCAATTTGAGAAGATAGTCGCAAAGCTCTTCTCCGTATGTCCCCCACTGGGTGACTTCTTCAAATCCATATGTGCCGCCTGAGCCGGCTAACCAGTGGAAATGCTGCATTATCAGACGAAGAAGACCGACATCATCAGGGCTACCATGCAGGCGTGAAAGCAAAGTTTCAATTGCGACAAGTCTTTCCTTGGACCTGCCGATGAACTGGTTTTTTAGTTCACGAAACTGATTATCCCAGCTTGTCATAAACAACCTTGATGCCTGCTGACATATCTATACCCGCATTAGACGCAGCGAATTATGTCTTATCAGATTTTTCCAAAATTTTTCTTGAACTCAGCTGGTATTAAGCTGACGGCAAAAAGCTTTTCGAAGAATTACATTGACGCGAATTGTCTTTGCTTCGTTTATTGCTTGCCAAGCTGCTCGACTCAAGAATTTTTCAACTGTCGAACTTATGATCAATTCGGAGCTGGAGGAGGCAAGATGAAGCTGGGAGACTTGCGCTTAAAAGAGGGTTTGTCCAGAGCCCTAGAATGGTTTGATATCCGTTATCAAGCCGAGGAGCGGGTTGAAGCCGGGGATCTCTGCAATGCATTTGAAAAAAATGCAAGGAAAGTGCCGAGGAACATTTGCACTGACCCGTCGGTAGAAGCAAAACGAGCTGTGAGCGAATGCTTGAAAACGGGCTTCGGCGCGCTAAAAAGAAGCATTCTTTACTGTATTTCAGAAGGCGATGAGGCCTATCAGAAAGAGTATTTCTCCTTCCTGCAAACCTGCTGCAATGAATACCTGGACACGAGCATCAGAATAATTAGTGAAGATATGGATGAGCACAAACGACTCGATATTATTTTCTTCCGCAAGGGTGTTCCTTATTCGCTTAAACTGCAGGTGGAATTTCAAGCTGAGAAGAAGACGCTACCTCTTGCAGAGTTCATTTTTCAGTCGCGAGCGACTGGAACTCGGAGAGAAGCCAGTGATGCGGATTTTCTTTGCCTGATGGATAATCACTGAAGCCGGGATTTGCTTCGGGCAACATAGGCACTATGCCAGGACTGTTTCACATGCTGGCGCACCATATGTGGTGTTCTCCCTCTCTGTAATCCCCAGTCTATTCATGCATATAGTGGTTTGACAACGCATTTTTTCAAATCTGGCTTTTAAAGCGGGATATGGGTGGATCTGCAAGGGATCTTGAAATGCG
>JBIKOL010000137.1:0-24081 GCA_044358055.1 Obscuribacteraceae bacterium (SeqCode) | reverse complement strand
TGCTTGCAATTAGGCCCATGTTCATGATGCTCTTCGTGCTCTTCATGATCGTGCTTGCAATTTGGACCATGTTCATGATGCTCTTCGTGCTCTTCATGATCGTGCTTGCAATTTGGACCATGTTCATGATGCTCTTCGTGCTCTTCATGATCGTGCTTGCAATTTGGACCATGTTCATGATGATCTTCGTGCTCTTCATGATCGTGCTTGCAATTTGGACCATGTTCACGATGCTCTTCGTGCTCTTCATGAACATGATCGCTTTCTGCTGCATGCAGCTGTTTCTTGCCTTGAGTCATGTCTCAACCTTTGCTGATTAGTGATGATGCCCGTGTTTGCTGGAGCCACCGCTGCTAGTATCTGGTCTGGAAAAAGCTGTAGCTTGCTTTTCGTGATCATCGTCATCATCATGATCTTCTTCAGGAATCGGCTGCGTGAACTTTTGTCCAGCAACTTCCAGAGTGAATGATTTGCAATTCGCGGGTACTTGAAATTCCAGTACCGCCGGTAGTCTCGCTTCATATACCTTCAGAACTTTGCCTTTGTCATCGTAGACCGTTCCCCCTGCAGCCACAGTCATTGTTGAATCAACGAGTACGGCAACCAGCTCAGCCATTTCTTCCATGCGATCGGCAATTCTGTGGCACCACAAGTGTCCAACACCAGGGTACTCTTCATGGCATATTTCCTCCATTTGCTCTTCATCGACCTGATCGCCGACTCCAACAAGCACGAAGTTGATTCGAGGTAGCCTGCCAGCCTGAATTTCTTTTGCTACCTGAATTGAGTAGGCTTTTATATCCTGAGCATCATGAACCTGGCTGTCAGTTATGATCACCGCAAGCCCCTGACGAGCGCCCTTTGCAGCTTGATTTCGGAAGTGGGCCACATAATCTCTAAGAACGGGAAGCATCACAGTTCCCTTTCCATAGTATTGCGGTCCCGGAAATTTGTAGCTTTGTGCTTGGGTACCTGTCAAATCGCCAACGATTTCGATTTGTGAACCGTCGCCGGTAGCCCAGTAGCACACTCTCAAAACCCCATCGCGATCCTTGGTGGCCAGGTATTCGAGCATCCATCGCATTTGTGGTTCAACCAAATTTTTCACGGGTGCCAATTTCGCAAGTATTCCCCGTGGTCCATATTCATCTTCCATACTGGCTGATCCATCCATATACAAAGCAACATCGAGTCCCTCGACAGTTGGATCATGCAACAGCGTGGCGATGATATGCCCGTCCTTGTTGTGTACATCGGAGAAAGGCTTGACGATCGTTTCGTGCTTATGTGACATATCAACGTTCCTTCAAATAAAAAGTAGCTGCTTGCTGCGACTGAGAATTAACTTAGTGGGCGAACTCGCGCTCGTGCTCTTCAGCAGGCAGAGGTTGTGTAAACCTTTGCCCATTAACTTCAAGAGTGAAGCTGCGGGCACCCTCAGGAACTTGAAATTCAAGGACGGCAGGAAGACGCGCCTCGTAAATCTTGAGCACGTTGCCCTTATCATCATATATCGTTCCGCCGGCAGCAACAGTCATGGTTTCGTCAACCAGCACAGCAACGAGTTCGGCCATCTGTTCGATTTCTTCTGCAATGCGGTGGCACCATAGGTGGCCAACTCCAGGGTATTCCTCATGGCAAATTTCTTCCATCTGTTCTTCGTTGACCTGATCGCCCACTCCGACAAGGATGAAATTCATCCTTGGTAGTAGACCTCTATTAATTTGCTTGGCAATTTGTGCGCTGTATTCCTTTACTCGATCGCTATCATGCAGTTCACCATCTGTAATGAAGACAGCACAGCCTCGTTTGCATCCTAAAGGTACTTGTTTTTTTATATACTCAACGTAATCAGACATTGCTGGCACTAAACTAGTGGAAGTACCTGCACTTTTTGGCCCGGGGAACTTATATTGTTTGACATCAACTCCTCGAAGATCACCGATTACTTCGATTCGGTTGCCGCCCTCACAAGCCCAATAAGCAACTCTGAGTTCTCCATTTCTGTCTTTAGTCGCGAGATATTCGAGAATCCATTGCGCTTGAGGCTCCACCTTATTTGTCTCAGAAACAGGCTGTCCACCGAACATACGAGACAACAACGATTTGTATTTCTTCTTGTATTGATATTCATCTTCCATGCTTCTGGAACCATCAAGATAAATGGCCATGTCCAACCCTTCCACAGTTGGATCATGCAGCAACGTTGCACGCACATGTCCATGCTCCACGTGCAAGTCTGAGAATGGTTCTACTGGTCTTTCATGTTCGTGTTCTGACATTTTTACCTGCCTTTTTTTCTTCGGTTCCACTAACACTATGAAAATTACTGAAAGTCTGCCATCCAATCAGGTGCTTTTTTGTTTTCCTCCGGTTTTGTTTTATCATTTTTAATTTCGCTAATTGTGCTGTCAAAGTCCTTAACCCAGTCGGAATTTCCAGCTAGCGTATTCTCTTTTTTGGGTGATGAGTTTTGGCTTTGTGCTGATGCAGCATTGCTTTTTGCATTTTGGTGAAACTGAGTGATAACGCTAGAACTTTGCATGTGTGCTTTCATGAAATCTTTCATCCAGTCAGGTGGGCCCGCGTTAACAACAGGAGCGTCTCTTCTAACGAAAGGTCTCGAGAGCTCATCGTTCTTAACCATAGAAGCAGGACGCTGCGGTGTTTTTGACACTTTAACCGTCTCACTCTCAATTGTTTGAGATGCTCTTGCTATTTCATCTGGAGTTGCGGTTCGACAAAGCCTTGCCAGCACTTTATTTTTTTCAGGAGGCCAGCCTTTAATACTCTGGATTGTTTTGCGAGTTATTTCCAAGAAGTCGTCTAGGCTTCCCTCCGGTGGCAAATCAAGTCGATCGCGAGAGAGCTTCCCATAAAGATTGGATAGAACATTATCCAGGGGTCCGGATCCACTACTGGCCGACATCGCGCGCCGCGCAAGATTACCTTTAACTTTGTATCCCCTTGCTTCGAGGTTCATTTCCAGTGACTGACGCGAAGGAATGGGTAATTCCAAATTAGAAAGTTTGCTTTGCACATTGTTGGCTTGCAAGTCTTTTTTCAAAGACTGCAAAACATCAAAGAGCATTTGCTTCACTGTTAGCTCGTTGGACGGATCCGTTGCTGCCAATTCAGCGGTAGGTAGGGGATAAACAATTACAACACCAGCACCCTTGTTCAAATCACTTTCATTGTCACCAGGTGCCAGGAAATGAAAACAGCGCGTAGCAAGAGCAGAATGGTTTGTTCCTACTGCATAGGTAAATCCATATCTTGCGCTTTCAGCGATTCCGTGGAGAACATCTGCGCGAGTGACTGTAAGTTGTCCTTCCACCCCAACTGTATTGGCTGCGTTTGGAAATAAGCCAAACAATTTCCCGTACAGATAAATGGGGTCGTTAATACCTGGAGAATCTCCCGGTTGCTCCAGTAATTGCATTGCAAAAAGATAGAAGCGCGTCAGCGACAAGATCCTCCGTCCTGATTGGCAGGAAAGCTCGTTGAACGTGAGTTGCCCCTGGAGAATTTCATCCATCTGCGATACGGCCGAGCGACCGCACATTTGCAAATCGCCGAGGGCGTCTACTCCAACCACACAATCCATCTCTACCAAGTGGCTGGCGCCTATTAAAAAGCTGTCAATGATTTGCATAATCGGAGGCGGCTCCCCCGAAGCTTGCTCCAGTGGACCCGAACGGGGCACAAAATATCTAGGTAATGGAGTCACCAGCTCTCCTTTCACCTTAATTCGTGCCCGGATTAGAACAGTGCAAACCGTTAATTGATCTTAGCCATGCGCATTTAACCTTTTAGACGGCTTCTTTCTTTATTTCTGCTTTGATTTCTTTAATCACTTCTGACAAGTCGATCTGAATTTTCGACCCGTCCGATTTTAACGATTGCGATTGCATCAGAAAGTCAATTCGTGCGATTAGCACCACATATGGTGCCACCCTGGCACGCAGGACATGGCGATTACTAAAGGTGCCAATCTATTAGCTTCTCCCTTGAGGAGCAAGCAATGTTCTTGCCGCGGCAAGGAGGTGAGAAAACTGGGTACAATGCTTTCAGTCAGAATGGGGATTCAGCAGGATGGGATTAGCTAATCAATTTGGAGACCAGGGAGCTTACAAGTGTACAAACTGTGGGCATTCCGTGGCGCTCTATTCCCCATCCTGTCCGCGATGCCTGGATAACACGCTCGTGCGAATCGAAAAGACACCAGAAAAATATCGACCAGTTACTGAAAGAGAAGTAACTGGCGAGCCAATAAAGCCGAGCGGCAACCCCATTGCCACTTTCGCCGTGCTGGCAATTATTCTGGCTCTTGCCCTGTACATCTCAAATAAGTTTGTGCCGCAAGCTCGGACGGATTCGATGACTACAACAGAACCCAGTTCATCAGTTGTCTCTACCACAACGTCAAAACCACCGGTCTCCAGCAGCGTTCGTGTCTCTAATAATCAGTCGGCCAAGCATAGCAAGAACCCACGCCCTGTGTCGACGATAAACCGCGTCTCTACGCCCGGCTCTGCACCTGGCTCTGCACCTGCCTTGCCGACTGCAAGACCTGCCAGGCCGATGAAATTATGGGAAGACAGCAGCGACGATGCAGGCGACAAATAACGCTTTAACTTCTGATCAATGGTAGGGACCTATGTTTAGTCGTCAGCTTCGCTTTTAGGTCCCTTGATCTTGCTTATGCGCGCTTCAATCGCTGCAGCAGCGTTTTTCCTTCCAAACATTTCCAGAACACCTGCATATCGCTCAAGCGCTTTTACTGTCACTGAGTTCTCTGGTCCGTAAATCTTCTCATCGGCTGCGATGATTCGATCGAAAGTTTTTGCAGCCTTAGACCATTCAAGATGTCTCTCGTAGTACTTGCTGAGAACGTTCAACACCTCTACCAGCTCTTTCGAGTCTTTACCGAATTTCTGGGTGGCAATCTTGTCGGCACGCAAGAGATATTCCTCGGGCTTCTGCTCAGTTCCAGAAATATAGGGTCTGCCGTGCAACTCCTTACCCAGTTCGACTAATATAGGAACCAATTTTTCGCTGTCAGAACCGTATTGCTTTTCCAGCAATGGAAGGACTTTGGAATAATTATTTGTCGCCTTCTGATAATATCCACAACTATTGTAGAGGCGGGCAAGACATATCAATGCCTCCATGTATTGCGGGCTTTCAGGACCAAATTCTTTTTTTGCGTGATTGACAAGGCGCACGTAAAGCGGCTCTGCATCAAGGTATTGTCCTTTGCTGCTCTCCAGGTCGGCTAACTGCTTAGCATGCTCTAAAACGGACTTATCCTCTAAGCCTAGCGCCGCATCAGCAAGAGTCTGGGCCTGTTTAAACTTTGCGATAGCCAATTCGGGCAGCTCTTGCAAAAGCAACATTTGCCCGTGCTTGTTAAGTGTCACAACCTGGAGCATGGGCTCTTCGGGTAGCTTCTGCGAAGCTTCCATAGCCCGTTTCAGGGCTGCTTCAGCATCGCGAAACTGTTTGCTGGCAATGGCTGCATCTGCCTGCGCAATCAGTTTATTCCAAATAAAGATTGGACTCTGGATTTCGTTGGCCTTTGCCACTGCGGCACGTTCTATTGCTTTAGCTTCATTCGTTCTGCCAAGCTGTTTCAACGAAGCTGCATACATGCCTTCTATCGTTGTTGTCCATTGATGATTGGCACCAAGAGCCTTTGTAGCTGCTGTAACAGCTCTCTTAAAGTGTGGTTCGCTAATTTCATATTTAGCTTCGGCAAAATACATGGAGCCCAGATCTGTTTCAATTACGGCCAGGTATGGCAAAAGCGTGTCATCGTCCGGTTTATCGACGATGCCTAGCGCACGCTTAAAAAGTGGCTGTGCCTGTGAATAGTTACCTAGATGAACGTAGACCTGAGCTAGATCGATCAGAGCAGGAACAGCCTCAAGAGAGTTCGCACCATAAGCTTTCTCGGCTACGGCGAGTCCTTGCTTCAGACATTGAATGGCATATTCGTAGCGTTCTTGTTGGCTATAAACTTCTCCCATGTTGGTAGAGAGGCGAGCCATCCGACCGTCTGAGCGGCCAAATTTGCTTTCGCCATCCATCATCAGTTTGGATGTTCTTTCAAATGCCCAATGACTGTCACCTGTCTCGTAAGCGTGCACACCGAGCCGTATTCGCTCCTGCCAACTCGACGGCAGTTCTGCCTCTGCACTTGCGGCACGACCCAGCGCGAATACTGATACCAGAGAGATCGCGATAGTAGAAAAACGTGTTAGGAGTTTGATCGTGCAGAAAAGTTGTGTCATGTCTCCCAGAGAACCTCAGTAACCCAAGTTTTTGTAATGTTCCAACCAGGCACGCTTCTCTTCAGCATTGCACTTGTCCAGAGTAAGCAGGTCTAGCGTCAGCGTTTGCTCGCTTCCGTCCTTTTTCTTAACTAGCAGTGTTTCCTTCAGGGTCGACGGTTCGTACATGTGATAAAAGCAAATTAGCTCGCCTATTTTTGCACCTTCGGTAGGATAGCCGTTTACACTCAGAATTAAGTCGCCAGGTTCCAAGCCCGCATTCGATGCGGACTCACCTTCGAAAATTCGTGTTATTGCCAGACTATTATTATCAGGCGCTATCGACCATGCGGTGCCATCGGCAGCCAAACAGGGATAAGTCTTCTTTTTCAGCGGCGCCTTGGCCATAAAACGCCCCTCGAAATTGATGCAGTCAAGCTCAAAGACTGGCTTTGTTTCAGTCTGCGCCTTTACAATCGAGCAAGACGTTTGCAGTATCAGCAATAATGAAATGACAACGAAGCGCCGACTAGCAATTTTTTTCAACGGTAACCTCGCTCTGCCCCTGAGCCAAAGTCATAATACCCCGCAGCGGAGAGGCTGAAACACGGAAATGGGGTTGATTCTGCTCAATGTTTCTGAAGATTTTTCCAACCGGGAGGAACAAGTGCATATGATTTATCAGCGGATGGAAATCTATCGCTTGTAAATACTGGCTCTCGTGTTCCTACTCCAAGTTTATTGTGCGTCGCCTCAGCTGTCGTTGTGTCGAGGAAGCCTATATGACCGGCGCGCAGGGTGCTGAAATCGGCCTTGACGTTGGGCGGTCGCACGACAAAACCCATCGCATCTTTGACTGATGCATGCTTGCCTTCTGATACTGCTTCGCTAATGGTCCGAGGCTGAAATCCTCTAAGCAATGATTCTCCAACCACGCCATTCATATTTAGGTCGAGTGACGGCATTATCTCGGTGCCAAGTTTCCTGGCGGTATCGCCATTGGTGACAAAAGCAGCACATGCTAGTATTCCGTCGTGCGTTGGCTTGGCATAACCGTTAGTCCAATGATCGGTTTTTGTCTCTTGGCGTTTTGCCAGCGCATTTATCTTTTCGTGGTCTTGCGTTGTCCAATCATGCGCAGCTGGATAATCCTTTTGCAGATCTTTGATGACCTTGTCGAGATTGCCTGAGCTAGCGTTGTATTCGCTCTCGCTCGGCAAGTGACCTAGCTTTATCGCAAGCACAGACTCTTTTAGCAATCTGCCGTCCTCTTTAGTAAGTCTGTCGCTTTGTCCTTTGATCTGAGCCTGTTTCATAATTTCGCTGGCGGCTTCGCCAATCAGAAACGCATCTATTTTCTTTTGTACTTCTGGAGGGTATTTGCCGCTAGAACCAAGGTCCGATGTAATTTGTTCAGGAGACTTGCCACCTTTTGCTTCCTTCTGTAATTCTCGCAAATTATTCAATTGTTCGGTCTTTGCGTTGAGGGATCCGGGGATATTCTTGTCCCAAATTTCAGGATCAAGTCTTCCCAGCGCTCGCTTTATCTGTTCGGCACTGGCGCCCAGTTTGCTGAAGCCAGCCTGTTCCGGGCGCTTATCTTCAATTGAACTTAGAGAATATTTTTCTGCAGCATTATCGCTTGATGATTTTAAAGATGATGGTTTAAGTTCATTCCAAATGGAAGCGATTAAAATTGAGCCTTTCTCATCGACTGCTTTATCCGGCGCATCTTTGGGATGCAGCGCGCTTGACTCACTGGCACCGGCTGCCATGCGAGTTAGCGCCGATACTGACGGCTCACTAAAAGCTTCTCTAACAAGATTTTTCGATTCTGAAGTTTCAGGTCTAGCAAAGTCTAAACTAGATTTGCTTGCATTGTTTTCAGATCGTTCGTTACTAACTTTGTCAGCCATATCTCATCCCATAGAGCAGCGAGCTATTCAAACCCGTTGGACTGCACTGAAAACTGAGAAAAGATATTAGGACTAAATAGTATATTTATTGTGGCAGTGGGATTCTGCGATGCTGTCAGTGAATTCTCTCGGAGCGAGTGCACAACTATGCACTGAGCCTTTTCAGGACCTTCACTAAGAAACAGGACGAACACGAATTTTGCTAAACATTCGTCTAGTACAAGCCCGATTTCAATTTAGCATCAAGACTTGTCGGATCAAGTCGCTTAATTGCCTGTGTATTCACAGGTTCAATTTGATGGCGAATTGCTCGAACCACATTACTATTCTGTGGATGTGTTATCACTTTCGAATGTGATTTTTCTGTTTTGCTTTCAGCCTTGTGCTGTTTGTCTCCCGACGCTGACGGCTTCGCTTCCACCACGCGCGGTGCTGGCTTTGGCTCTTCCAAATGCTTAATCGGATCGCCTAATTTGTATGATGCCTGTTCACCTTTAACACTGACAAGCTGCCAGTTTCGATCAAGACCAACTGTGACGTTGCCATTGTCCAGAGAGATCTCCATAACTCCATCTGCATTACTCTTACCCCAACGCACATTTCCTATGACTTTGCAAAGACCCACGCTGTCAAACCGTTGCTCGCTGTCGGAACTCGCGCGGACTCCGTTACGGCAGTTTGGATCAATCTTCCGAATTGACTTTTCAACCGAAACCGATCCATCGGCTCTGTATATCGAATCTTCTTGGCCTCGGGAAATGATAAATTCCACTTTTGGCAGATTAGCTTGAGCTGAAGGAAGTTCCGCCTTTCCTGTTTGAATTGCTACGGCAGATTTCTCTGTCAGCACCGATCCAAGACGCTCCCTGACTTGATTTGT
The DNA here is from genome assembly GCA_044358055.1 of Obscuribacteraceae bacterium (SeqCode). GTDB lineage: Bacteria > Cyanobacteriota > Vampirovibrionia > Obscuribacterales > Obscuribacteraceae > JAIEPM01. Next base: position 15,010 of record JBIKOL010000137.1, on the reverse strand, counting down.
CTCACCAGGCTTTTCATGGTTTGTCGCCGCGGCGTCCATACACAACTCTCCCACACCCAACTTAGATAATCTTGCCAGTAAGCATCAAGAGGCAAAATGTGTAATCTTCCCTACTGGAAATGCATAATCCTACAGTGGCGCAACACGATCTGTATGCCAGCTCATGCTGTCTTAGAATTCTGCGCTAGCAACTGCACAACTATGCTCTGCGTCTTTTTGCATTAATTTAGCACTGCACAATCGAACAGTTCCAAATAAGCAAATCGCACCTTTAGACGATTTAAGCGCCGATTTAGTCTAATGACAGGCGAAAAATTCATTTGGATAATTCATGGCGACGACGGACAATTTAAGCAGTCTGAGCAAAAGCAGCCTCCTTAGCAACGAAAATGAAACCGTCGCTGAAAAGCTTTCACGAGAATTTGGATTACTTTCCGCAATCGGCACGGGCATTGCAAATAAAGCCGAAAACAAGATTGAACATCCGATAGGAACGACGGTTCAACTTGCCATCGCATATGGCGTAGGCCATGGGCTCACATTGCTTCAGAAGAGCTCCGGGATCGGTCGTGTTTCTGCAGAAATCGCGGCGCTTTCGCTTGGAGTAGCCTTCGCAAAAGATATCGCTGGCGAAGCAGGAAATTTGAGTAACGCTGTAAAAGACACATGGACCAGCGCCGAGCGCTTTGGCCAAAATAAAAAGTTGGTTTCCGACACAGTTGGTCCGTTTATTCTCGAGAGCGCAATGTATGGTGCCATAGGTATGAGCGCGGCGAAAAGATTAGAACCACGCATGGAGCTGCACCGAAAAATCGCTGCCGATGAGACTATCCAGAACGGAATCTTTAAAGTTCATTCCCTTGATGATTCCGCGGGAACAGCATTCGCTATCGACTCAAACCGCTATGCAAGCGCGTTTCATGTGGTGAGGGACCGAGAGTCTCGCGCATTCGACCTTTATAACAATCAGGCGACGTCGAGATGGCGTTGCCTCTAGTTGCTTTTCCTCAGTATGATCTAGTTCTTTTGAAAGCAGTGTTTAGTGATGCCGTTTCGAACAAACCTCTGACGCTAGCTGATAAAAACGTAGACATTGGAAGTAACGGCCCCGTCGCTGCCACAGGTTATCCGGGCAGGAATTGGGATTTTAAGCTCAAAATTTCAACAAGTAACAATCCAAAAGTTCTTGATGAAGGCTCATTCACAGCCTTGCCCAGCACAATTAAATATGACGGTTTGGTTAAAGGTATGTCTGGTGGTCCAGCATTCAACAAAGATTTGCAGGTCATCGGAATCAACTACGCCGCAGCCCGTTGGTTTATGCCTTTCATGCGTGATTATGGTACAAGCGTCAAGGAATTGCGCAACCTTATTAACATCGCAGACAACATCGGAAATCTAAAAACACTGAGTTTAGAAGAGACCAGTGCAAAACTTGGGCTACCGATTGATGAACTAGAAGCGCAGATAGCCAAAGGCAAAATCAAAGCATTCCAAACCCCTCGCACGCCCGCTGAGCCAAATATGAAGAGTAAATTGGAATGGGATTGGCACGTCATTGAGAATTAGCAAGCAGACGAATCTTCACGCGATACCAGCAATCGCATTTGGTCCTGCACCGGCTCTATTTTGATTCAAACAAACTGCCGATCAGTAGTTTCGATGTTTTTCCGGTGCTTCTGTTCGTGATAATGCAAGTTGATCGGCCCACAAGCCGAAGTATGGAGTCCGCTTCCGATGCGACAATTTTCACTGTGCCACCTCTGAGATCAATCACATGTTTCTTAGTTTGCAGTTTGACCCCTGGTCCCGAATTTTCCCGAACCGTTATCACCGCCGAACCTTTCTTAACCAGCAGCCTGTTTTCCTGCTCGCTTAGCTCAAGAACGCTATTGGGACAGACCAGCGCAACGCATTGGCTATGCGCTAAAGTCACTTTCGCCCATGCCGATTTTGGTGTTTGTATCGTGCAAGCATCGGGCAGTACCCCCGGCGAATCAATATATTCCACCAGAATTGTTCCTCGCGGATCAGATTCGACGATTTGAATCTGACCATGGCATGAATCCATAACGGGAAAGCGAGCTTCTGTACTCCACACCCTCTGTGGAAATAGCAAAAACGCCAGCAAGACAATGGATTTTATTGCTCTGGATTGCATAAGTTTAGACGCACGGGAACCATTTCAGCATATATCTTCCTTTTCCAACAGGGAAAGGGAAGATATATTGCTGTAATCTCAATGGCGTGGTCTGAATCTTATTCGAGAGTTCGGCGGCTTGCTGAGGAAGACCTGACGCATAAAATTCGACCGGTCACGCATCAATTTAATATCAAGTCGATCGGATTCTGCCTAAAAGACCGAGCCCGATCGACCTTGCCTACCGCGCCGGTATTCTACTTACCAACGCAAATATGTACTGGATTAATCTGGCTAACACTTTGATATTGCAGCTGGCTCATTCCAGTGGCTGGCAATACACCACTCTTTATGCCACTCCAACTTATAGGCTTTTGTAGCGTTCCTTGTAACTGTACGTCGGTCAGTTGTCCGTTGTACCATGGAGTTACGGTGGCTCCACTCAATTTGACCGTAGCGTAGGCTACGATCGGGGCGCTCCCGTTCTTGCTATTCATGTAGACAGGAAACGTGACAACTTGGCCTGAGTTAGCAGTATTTTGAAGGAAGGCTGCCATTGCTGGGTCACCACCACTGGTGAAGGCAACAGTTTGCCCTATAGAAGTTGCAGGCGACGGAATACCAGCTTGATTGCCTTGTAACTGATACTGAGCAAGTTTCTGCACCTGCGCGGAATCATCAAAGTGACTCTGAATTTGGACTTGATATTGACAGGTCCATCCGGGTGCCTGCACGCCCTGAGTTTGCACCTGTACTTGAGTGGCATAGCCTGGGTTTGCTACCGGCCCTTGAAGTTGAGTTTGTATCTGATTGCTCGCACCTGGTGGATCCCACTGCGCTTGAACCTGAACCTGAACATTAGTATTTGCTTTGGAACTAAAAGTGGTAAAGTGTGCATTGTCAGAATTGTTGTCCGCTGAAAATCGCAATGTAACAGGACTTCCGGCCGGCAGCGGAGCACCACCATTCATAAATGAACTAATATTTGCGATCACTGGTAATAACGCCCCCTTAGGAGAGGACAAGGCAGAGCCTACGTAAGCTGTTGAGCTAACATTTACAGTATCGAAGTTATGATCGACAAGCCTTGCCAGCGTGTTATCGATTACCATAGATGCGTTAACCGTGCAGCTGCCCTGAGACGAAGAACTAGGAGGAACACTTGTTACCGACACGGTAGTGCCGGGTGAAGAATTCGCTACTGCTCTTCCGTCAGCGCTGTTTGATTTACACACTTGCAGAGCATCGAAATCCGATGCTCCGGAATTCCAATTTGCAGGGTCAATGAGATCCTTCACACCGGCTAAAGCAGCTGCATCAACGGCGTTTTGTAACTCGGTTCTAACGACAACATTATGACCGATGTCTGTCGCAAAAGTTCCGATTCCTAAAAGAACCAACATACAGCTTAGCATCATCACCAATATAGTGGAGCCAGATTTACTCCGTAATTCAAATCGCCAGGTATTCATTTTTAGCACTCCTGAATTGTTTATTCGAGCCGATAGGTTGACGAACCGCTCAAGGTAAACGAATTGCCTAAGTTGAGTGGATCAGGATTTGGAAAAACAGGCAAGCCGTTCTTTCCACTGGTGTACGAAACAGACACAGAGACAGTCGGTGGTGACGCAGCTGTGTTCCAGACTGGATTTGAAAACTGCAAAGCAGAATTCACAATGTTTGGAATTTGGATTTTGTTGAAGACGATCGCGTCTTGATTGGCCCTGCTGAATTGAATTGAAGGATCTTGCCCGTAAACAATAGAGAGGTCGCGTGCGGCTTGCCTGGCTGCTTGTGACAAAGCATCTTTTATCAAATAAGCGTGGGCCATTTCCAGCACTACAAAGAGAATCACAATTAGCACCGGAAACATAAGTGCCATAACTGCGGCAAACTCGGCCAGCACAGCTCCGCTTGCTCCTCTAATTTCAGCTCTAACTTGGTTTCTTATCCGTAAGCCAATCATACTTAGCTCCTCTGAAACGCCAGACATATTCATGCAGTCATTTTCTTACATCACCCTCCAACACAACCATTGGAGATCGTGTTAACCCGCTTCAAAAGGGCGATTCCAACCAGGAAAAAACCGCGAGGTAAATCAATTGGGAGCAAAAGATTTTGTCCGGCTGGTGTTGGCACCACATGCGCTGCGCATTCGCCCAACGAGCTGTGGCTCCCCGAGTATCATTCGTTAGGGAGAGCTTCAGTAAACCTCACTGGGCAGTGCTTCGTTCTACGCAGCCGCGTTTGGCTCTGCGCCAGGTTCTTCTTGAGGCCTAGTGCTTTCCGCACCGTGCATCCAGTAAACCAGTTTGCCCGCGAGAAACCACAAGACCAGCGCAAATACACCAAGCACAGTTGCCAGACCTGCGAACACGGTCAATTCACCGCACCTTTCTGCAAACACACCAATATAGCCTGCCAGCAGGTTGGCAAAGAAGTTAATCAGGAACCAGACGCCCATCATCACACTGGCAAGGCGCATAGGCGCCAACTTCGTCACCATCGAGAGACCAACCGGTGAAATGCACAGCTCACCCATCGTATGAAAGAGGTAAGCAAGAGTCAGCCAGATCATACTGGCCTTGCCGTGCGCTTGCTGATCGAACACCGCAGCAACCATGAAGACAAAACCGATGGCGGTAAGCACCAATCCCATAATCATCTTGTACGGCGTCGGCATGCCGCCTTTGCCATTCTTCGATAGATGCACCCAGAAAGAGCCGAATGCAGGTGCCAGCAAGACGATGAACAAGGGGTTCATTGATTGGAACCAGCCTGCCGGCACTTCAAACGTGCCAAGCAGACGGTTGGTCTTCTCAGATGCATACAGGTTCATCAAGCCGCCTGCCTGCTCGAATGCCGCCCAGAACAACATCACAAACACAAAGAGCATGAAAATAACTTTCATGCGATCGCGCTCTATCTGTGTTAGAGGTGCTTGGACACCACCAGATTGAGCCTTGGCGCGCTGGGCAGACGGATGCATGCCGACATCACCGAGGAATCGGCCAGACAAGAAAATTTGAATCAGCGCCGACAAAGTCATGCCGCAACCAGCAGCCATATAACCAAAGCGCCAGCCGTAATTTGAATTTTCACCTAGAGTAGAACAAACCAGAGGAGCCAGGAAAGCACCAAGATTGATGCCCATGTAAAAAATCGAGAAGGCTCCGTCACGGCGGGCGTCGCCCTTTGGATAGAGGTCACCAACCATGGTCGAGATATTTGCTTTGAATAGACCATTACCGCAAATCAATACAATCAGACCCAGATAAAACAGGTTCACATCTTTGGCGATGCTCATCGACAAGATGAATTGCCCAATTGCCATGACGACCGCGCCAATTACGACTGACTTGCGCTGTCCCAAAAAGTTGTCAGCCAGCCATCCCCCAATCAGAGGGGTGAAATAACTGAACCCCGTATACCAGGCATACAGAGTCAATGCCGCCGCTTTGTCCCAGCCAAAGCCTGGATTAGCCGAGTTTGTTGCCGCCACCATGGACAGCACCAGTAGGGCGCGCATGCCGTAATAACTGAAGCGTTCCCACATTTCTGTAGCGAACAGCAGGAATAATCCTTTGGGGTGTCCAAGGAATTCGCCCCTGGAAATGTTCTGCCCTTCGCTCATAGACTCCGTCCTCAAAAATTGTGTTAGCAGCTTAAAAAGGCGGGTCCTTTTCTCGAGTGAGCAGGACAAACCTTTCGCCGACAGTTATTTTACGACTTCCGTTTAGCGCGAAAGTCAAACGGACTCATGTGTTTCGAAATCTATTGAGCACAAACTACAGTTCATCGCCTTCCCGACATCCTTTAATTGTCGATCATCCTCTAGCAGTTCAAATAATTTCTCTGCCCTTGACTTGATTTCTCATCGACCATTTCATAAGTTGCATTTGATACCTTCTTACCTGCCAGATTTGTCAAGTACGAAGGACTCAGGTTTACTCGCAGAAGGTGAAACAAGAGCAAAGTCGGAAACCATTAAGACGCGTGTAATTGAAACTAAGCTTGACCCGCAAATCGTCAATTAAGCAACAAGACTACGAATTTCTGTTTTGAACAGATCTACCATGCAGTTCAAATCGATCTCATCCGGTGCGCCTTTGTACCATGTGTTCGATAGCTTCAAATCGTCGCACTTCTCTTCTTCTGCATGGCAGCATTCTTGATCTGCTTTGTTGACCTTGACTGAGGACCAGAGCAGGTTGCATTGAGAGTCAAATTCCTCCGGCAACCAATAGCCTTCCTCATTAAACTTCAATGTGCCAATCCATTCTCTGCTGATGGACAAACATCTGTCGTAAACGCTGTAGCTTGAAAAATTGTTTCCGAGACTGTTTCTTGTACGCGAGCACGACTTACTCATTTTTCTAAGCCCTCATCAGTTAAGCGCCATCCATGAACTAATCATAGGGAGAGCTGCGTGCAAACGCCGTGCAAATGTTTACACGAAAACGCGTACATAAACCAGGAGACATGGATAGCTTTCCAACCGTGAATGCTTGCGCTGGCGGACTTTCGCATATTTCTATCTAGAGCCCTTCCCCGCCCATCCAGCTTCGAGTACCCCCACAACCGTTTCTGCACTCACATTGCACGCAGAAAAGGCTATGATATGTTTGCTTTACTACAGACAAGTTGAAGATCTCGCGTGTCCCGCGGCTGGAGACCTTCACTAGTAAACTCGTGCTTGCAGACTAGCTCTGCGGCAGAAAACGAACCACCAGCTCAACAGCAGCGCTCGCTTTACCTAGTGTGAGGCAGCGTCTTTTGCTGTCTCCAATTGCTGAACATTTGCATTTCAGCAGCACAAACTCGCCATTGCAATTTCATCCTCACTTTTTAGCTCGAGGTCAAAGATTTGAGCGCGCGCAATTTCGACTCAAGCCAGAACTCAGAACGCTCCGCAGCCCGCAGCGCGGACAACTCAGGCAGACATAGCAGCCATGCGGAATCATTGAGACACGACGCACACGATTCAGGTTACGGACAAAAACGTGCTGACGCCAGTGCCAGAGCAGGAAAACAAATGCAAGAGGAGGGCATTTTGCCCAAGCTCTCTCTTACGGACGGAGCCCCGCAGCGTAGAAATGAAGCGGCTAATTCGCATGAGCAGCTCAAAAACCATTCGCATACCAAAGGAGAAAGCGATAACCCCCATCGCATTGCCGGGTCTGGTCATAAGGACAAAGAGTCTCATCATAAACGCTCAGGCGAGCATGACCGCCGTCACCATAGGCGTTCGCACAGTCACCACCGAGAAGGTACTCATCAACACCACGAGCATTCTCGTCGGCATCATTCGTCTCGTCATGCTCAGCACCATTCGCCTCATCAGCACCATTCGTCTCGTCATCATCACCACCATTCGTCTCCTCAAGATCAATATCACTCATCCAGCCATCACAAGCATTCCTCTGGTACGCATCCTCACTCGAGACATGGAACTCGACACGCCCAGCGTGAACAAGGGCCCAAAGAACAAAGTCATGATGGCAAAGACAAAGAAGATTTCTCAGCTCGCAATAGCGACTCTCCAGGTGACAAAAAGCAATGTATTGCTAAGCCAGAGAAGGCTCCGGGTGGTCCCTCCGGGCAAGCGGATCATCCCGACCGTCATAGTTCACAAGATAGTCCATCGAAAGAGATGGAGCATCAAAAGAAGAATAGCGACGAACTGCGCGGGCGAAATAACCAGGAAAAAATATTCAATTACTTTGTGAACAAAGGACTCAGCCCAGCGCAAGCGGCTGGTATCGTAGGTAATACCGAACAAGAGAATGGCTCGCGTACCAACGATACAAGAGGTGGTCTGGGTATCGGCCAGTGGATCGGCGGCAGGCGGCACCAATTGCAGCAATTCGCGGCTGAAAATGGCAAGCACTCTACAGATCTGAAGCCGCAGCTCGATTTCATGTGGAAAGAGCTTAACACAACGGAGAAAAAAGCTCTGCAGGCATTGCGTAAGACTCACTCCCCGTCGGAGGCAGCGAAATCCTTTTCCAATAACTTCGAACGCCCGGGAATGCCAATGCTGAGAAACCGCCAGCGCTATGCAGAAAACGCATTCATCAAATATGGGGCAAATTCATCGCAAACAGATAAGCTCCCTGAAACTAATCAAGACTCGTGCGCAGATAGTAAAACAGCTCAAGCCTCTAGAACCTCAGACTTAGAAAATGATCCAAAAGAAGGTTTTGACGACAGTAAGCAAGGAGAGAGCACTGTTAATGACAGAGCCAGTTGGGCTGAGCAACTTTCCGGGCAGCAGCTCTGGAAGGACTACGCAGGTGCAACTCAGCACGGCAACCTGGGTTGCGCCATTTCAGTCGCCAGAGCCCTGCAACACAGCGGGGTGCAAATCCCTGACATACTCGATGTTAAAGGAATTCGCAACTATCTCGTGGGCAAGATGAACTGGTCAGTGCATCCAGCCAGCCAGAAACAGCCAGGTGACGTATTTTACGGCTTGGGCGGCCAACATGGACATATTGGAATAGTTGGTGCCGATGGAAAAAATATCTGGAATAACAGCTCAAGTCACGGCAGAACATGGTCTCTAACCAGTGAGGCACACGGCTTTGGGCGATTTCACGGCAACGTTTTTGTCCTCCGACCGCGGAATTGAATTCAGCCTTCGCCAGCAGCTAATAAAACACAAGACTTGCTCGATTCTGCGACTCGGAATAGGGTAAACTACTGTCGATGGTTGAATTTCGGTTGCAAATGGAACTCAAATCAAAGATTACCTTGTTTTTGTCAATTGCTGGAGTTATTGCTGGATTTGCAATCGTGTATCAAGAATCTCAGGTGATAGCACTGGCAAACAAGTTGGGTACTGTAAGTTCAAAGCGGCTGCAAGATTTCGCTGCTATTGAAGAACGCTTGCTATTCCTCGGTGCTTCCATAATTGCTGGCAGTATCACACTTTCAGTCTTGAACGCGAAGCGCAAAAACGAAGAATCCGGCTTGAAAGACATTGCCGCTCTGCTCTACTCAGACGAAGAACGCCGCGCTCTTGTGTCGCTAGATTCTGTAAAAAACGCAATCTCCGATATGCGCTTAGAGCTGAACGAAGCAAGAAAACGGGAAAAAGCAATTATTGAAAAAGCGATTGACGTAATTTGCGTAATCGATATTCACTCCAGATTTATTTCAGTCAGCAAATCTTGTCTGGACGCGTGGGGATACACACCGAAGGAACTCGAACAAAAATCCCTCGCAGAGCTGATACAAAGCGAAGACTCAGAGAACATATTCAATAGCATTTTAAGCTCTCCAAATAGCATCGACAAGATTGTTTTTGAATGCAAACTAAGGCGAAAGGACGAAACTCCGATAGACCTGATCTGGACAGGACATTGGTCACCAAGCGACGGCGGGCTATTTTGCATAGTTCATGATATTACCGAACGGAAACGCGCCGAACAACTAAAGCGCGAATTTACCGCCATGGTTACCCATGAATTGCGCTCACCAATTGCTTCAGTTGTTGGAACAATAACTCTGCTCGAGGACGGTGCAATTGGCACTCTTACTGAACAAGGACAGAAATTAATTCATAGGGTGAATCTCAGTTGCAAACGTCTCTTAAAGCTAACCAATGAATTACTAGATCTAGAAAAGATGCAAGCGGGGAAGTTTCGACTGGAAATAAAAGAAATTGACCTTAAAGACTCCATAGAGACAGCGATTGATTCCTTAAAGATGGCGGCAAATGAAAAGAGAATTGCAGTGGAATATTCTGGAGCTGAAATACGCTGCTTTGCCGATGAAGACCGAATTATTCAAGTGATGATCAATTTAATTTCTAATGCAATCAAATACTCGCAGGAAGGAACGTCCATTAAGATTGAAACCGCAAATTGCGAGAATACAGTGGAGCTCGCAGTCTGTGACTCTGGACGAGGCATCCCCGAGGACAAGCTGGGCAAGATTTTTGATCATTATGAGCAGGTAGATCTTAGCGACGCCAAACGAAAAGGCGGCACAGGATTAGGACTTGCAATTTGTAAGTCGATCATAAAGGAACATGGCGGAGAAATTGGTGTGAACAGCAAATTGGGCGACGGAAGTCGCTTCTGGTTCAGACTGCCAAAAACCCCCGCTTGAACTTGACTTTGCTTGTAATAGCAAGCAAATAATGGTACGAATTTACCGGTTTGAAAATTCCTGAATCAATTGGTATAAGATTGTTCTGTTAGTACAGCGAAACTGGATGCCGTGGCAAAAATATTAATTGTCGAAGACGATCTTGAATTTGCGGACGTACTCTCACTCTGGTTAGAAACGCAAGGCTATCTCATCGAGAAGGCCAACAATGGTGAGGACGCGCTTCAACTGCTCTCTTCCTTCAAATACGACTTGCTCATTTTTGATTGGGAACTACCGGGAGTGACAGGAGTTAATGTCTGCCAGACGTTCCGTAAGCAGGGCGGCACGACACCCATACTCTTCCTTACGGGCAAATCGGACATAGATTCGAAAGTCATGGGTCTGGAAACCGGCGCCGACGACTACATGTGCAAGCCAGTCGATTTCCGAGAGCTAGGCGCCAGGCTTCGAACTCTATTGCGACGCCCAAGTGGACTTCATTCCAGCGTCTTAACGGCGGCGGGCATCACCCTCGACCCTGACACGCACAAAGTCAAAGTATCCGGTGTAGAAGTGTCACTGTCTCCACGAGAGTACAGCCTTTTGGAGTTTCTAATGAGACATGCAAACAAGAGTTATAGCTCAAAAGCTTTGCTTGATTCGGTATGGACTTCAGATTCAGCCATGTCTGAAGATACTGTGCGATCCACCATGAGGGGGTTGCGCAAGAAAATTACATTAGATGGGGCTGAGTGTGCAATAAAAACTGTAGCCGGGTTCGGTTATACCATTTCAAATGAAGCAGAGCAGAGGGCAGAAAGAGCGCCCACCGAATAACTTATTCTGCATTAGTGATCTCGCATCACGCTAAATTGTCCATACTACTCAAGCCGGTATTGAAAGCCGGTATTGAAAGCTGGTTTGCACGCACCTTGCACGCGCGTCATGCTACTTTCTGACTGTTACTAAGAAGGCTCTGCCTGAGTGCTAGAGTCCTAATCGGGGGAAGGGCAGATGATTACAGCAAGCAGGGAATCTGTAGCTCGCCAAACGTTTTCAGCCGGCGCCGTACTGGAGGATCCCAGAACAGGTAAACAGATTAGCCTGGCTGGCTACGCTACATCGCTAGGAAGATGCTCACACAACGATATTCATATAAACGACTTTACCGTATCGCGACAGCACGCAATTATTTACTACAGAAATGATTCTTACTTTATTCAAGACCTCGAAAGCCGAAACGGTACTAAAGTTGACGGAGTCAAAGTTTCAGAACGTGCAGTTGAATTGACAAACGGCTGCAGAATTATTATCGGCCTGACCCAGTACATATTTACTACTTTCAAAAGAGCGCCACGCTTGAACGCTTGCAATACTGCCGAAATCGCCTGTCCGAGCATGGAATAAAATCAATCCTCATCCGTTTTTTTCTTATACATTTCCCTGTACAGAGTCTTTTGGCTTTCCACATAACTTTTGCTTTGGCAGCCGACTTCTAGAGCTTTAATGTCAGGAATAAGATTAGGCTCGACATGGGTAAATTGCTTTGCAGCCTCTAAATATTTTTCTGCCTGGTCCGGCTTAGCTAGCATCAGATAAAGCAAGCCGATATGTACAGTGTTGTATTGCAAATCGTAGTCGAAATCAAATTTTTTGCCGCACTGCAAAACACGCTCAAGATATTTCTGCGCAAGCCGGCCTCGCTCTTCATCTTTACTGACAATCATATTTTTGCAAGTCATAAATGTAAGCTTCGCCAGAAGACTATATGTCCGTTGGGTCGGATTTTCCATGTACTTGTGTGTGAGGGTCTCAATACGCAAGACTCCAGTCCAGAGGGGATCGGTAGGGTAATCACTCGAAATGGGAAGATCATGAAGATCAAAGATAACTGCTAATTGTTTCCAGTCTTTGTTTTGAAGGCGTTCGGATAAGAGCGATTGGCTAAGTCTTTCAAGTAGAATCTCGGACTCCTGGTTTGTTTGCTGAAGTTTTAAATGCTTAGGTGTTGTAACAACATCGATAAGTACTGCTGTTTGAACTTGCTTGTCCAGAGGCTTAAAGACTTGTTCTTGCTTGCCCTTCGAAAAATCAAGTTTCCTCAGCTTGTCGAGAAGATTGGCCAATAGCCGGTAGGACAACTCCAGTGATTGTTCCTTCAGGCCTTCCTGTCGATATACTTGAATATAACTTTCAACGAGATGGCATTTTTGAGTGAACGGCCAGAGCTGATACATCTTCGAATTGAGGCTTGCCTGAACTACATTCCATGCAGTGCTTTGCCTGTTTTGTTTCATATTCCAGCTAACGTAATCCGCAAGAAATCGGCTTGCTTGATCAGCCGACATAAAATCCTGCGCCAACATTGCAATTCGAACTCTGCCAGGGTCAGTAAACCCAAGGTACACACCGAAGAGCAATGCACATGTTAATGCGCATGCGGCCAGCAAAAAGATGGTCGCCCTCTTGCTCGGCGCAGTAGGGCTTGGCGATGCTGCGAAAAGACTTGACGTTAGCTGATCAGGGTTTTCAATTTCCTCAAGCGCTAGAACGAGCTCAGCGAAATTTTCATAACGATCGGACGCAGACTTGGCGGCGCATTTCTGCAGTATCTTATTCAGATTTTGCATGACTTCATTTCCTGAAGGTTCCTTAGCAGCTTTCACATAAGGAAAACGCTCCTTCACATGCATTGCATACAACTCAGCCGGGTTCTCCGATCTGAACGGCGGCTCGCCACAAAGCATTTCAAAAAAAACGCAGGCAAATGAATAAACATCTGAACTGAAAGTACATGGACGACCAAGTACAAGTTCGGGATCCATATAGGCAGGCGTACCAACAATAATGCCGGTTTCAGTTAACGTTGCATTTTCAGTGCCCGTTTGCAGTTTGCAGAGGCCAAAATCAACTATTTTTGCAATAGTTTCTTTTCCTTCTGTAGTGAGAATGATGTTCTCCGGTTTAAGATCCCTGTGAATTACCTGGTGTTGGTGAGCATAAGCCATGCCTCGGCAGATCTGCAGAGCAATGTTTATAGCTCTCACTGGGACGAGTTTCTTTTCGCGAACAAGCAAATGACGAAGCGTTTCACCTTCAACGTACTCTAGCGCTAAATAGGGTGACTCGGGATTGATAAATCCTGCATGATACACGGAAACAATGTTTTTGTGCGCCAAACCGCACATAGCCTTTGCTTCTCTCGACAGACGCTCGGACGTAATAGTATTTTTGCCGCTCAGAAGAACTTTTACGGCTACCTTACGATTTAGATTTTTGTCTAATGCCAGGTAGACGGTAGACATCCCACCGGAGCCCAGCTCAGAGTGGATGATATAACGCCCATCCAGGCAGTCTCCAGCTTTGATTCTGGACATCGAAAATCTCGATTTGCTGGTGGAACATGGGATCCCTTGACTATTATAGACATCCAGGGGCTGAGAAGCAAACGAGCGCGAGTAACAGATCGATGCTACTTGCGCGGTGACTGATATTTCTTGTTCAAAGCTTCTGTCAATTCTGATTACTAGAGATATTGTCAGTCGATTACGCGCTCGAGTTTATACGTAATTGCCCGATTCATCAGCACCTGCATTTCTCGTATTCTGTATCGCATCCCGCCCCCAGCCGAGATCCCGCAGATGCTTACAGAAGAGGTCTTTCGAGACAATATCACAAGTTCGAACCAAGATAGCAAAAACACCGCTTCAGCCCTTCTCTTTGATGCCTATTCAAAGAACCCGGCTACTGAATCAAATCAGTGGAAGCCTCTTCCGCCAACTCAAGATCTCAATCCTGCCGTAATCACCGAGAAGACTGCCGAAAACGAAAGAAACAGACAATCCGACAAAACAAGCCACGTCGAACTTGATGAGAATCCAACCCTGGCCATGGGACTAGCAACACCATGCTACAAGTGGCAAGACAAGTCCGTTGAACCTAAAGGTGCGGTGCTGCTCATACATGGATTCCCAGCTCATGGAAAAGTGTACGATCATCTCGCAAGCAAATTAGCCGCCGAGGGATACGTTGTTTACGCGCCAGATCTGCGCGGACTAGGGCGTGCATACAGCACAGGTCTGGCTCCCAAACTGGATTATACCGGTGCTACTGATGGTGACCTTGCAATTCTTGCAGACAGAATTCGCAAAGAGAACAAGGGTTTGCCTCTGATGGTTGGTGGCGAAAGCATGGGTGGAGCATTTTCAATCCGCCTTGCTGCATTGCACCCAGAATTTGTGGACGGACTTATTCTGTCCGGAGCTGCAATCAAAAATGTTCCACACTACATCGGACTCTTTCCACAAAGCTTTCGCAATTTAGTTGGACCAAGGCATCCTCAAGTTGATTTCTCAAACCAAATACGAAAATATTTTTCGGATGACCCGAGAATAACAAACGATTTGCTAAGAGATCCGCTTGTGAGGAAACGCTTTGACGTGAGCGAATTGACACAATGCAGAGCAGTTTCACGCGATACCGTAGGACTGGTTTCTTCTGTTCGTCCAAACATACCTGTGCTTCTACTGCAATCGGTAGACGACATGCAAACATCTGCTCGGCGCAGCATGCGCGTTTACGATCACGAATTGCGCAGCACAGATTTCACCCCAGTCATTCTTCCACCACGTGGACACATTCTCATTGAATCTCCCTATGTTCAAAAGGATGTCGAAGATACCGTCGTTAATTGGCTAAATAAGAAGACACGCAGGTAGTCGCCGGCTTTTTGGGAGGGGCGCCTCACGGTCGCCCCTTGGATTCTCCTTC
>JBIKOL010000017.1:0-79353 GCA_044358055.1 Obscuribacteraceae bacterium (SeqCode) | reverse complement strand
GACCGTGAGGCGCCCCTCTTACCATTTTAAATTATCGCTACTTGCATCGCTTTCCACGGATTGGATCTTATTCTAAGGACTCAGCGCTGCGGCCTCGTCTTCGTGCATTTTTGCAGCCTCTAACTCACCCTGTTCCCGCAGTACTTGAGCTTGTAATTTGTGAGCATGAGCTACCATCTCATTAAAGTGCTGATCGCCTTTGGGCATGTCATCTTTCATAGTAGTAAGGGCACGCACAATTACTCCCACCCACTTCCTGGTCTTCTCGCGCTCGCCCCTTCTCATCATAAAGTCGCAAACTTCTAGAGCGTAATCGCATGATGCAAACCTGAGAGTTGGTTTGTCAACCAAAATTCCAAAAGAACCAAACTGTTCAACCAATTGCTGGCTTGCCTTAATTACTGGGTCATCTCCTCCAGCAGTAATTGGCTTTTCACTCCAGATTTTTTCCAGCTTTATGTAATTCTCTTTGGCTTTAGAGAAGTATTCTGGCGTGTTAGAGTCGACTTTGCTCAAATAATACATAATAATGTTCTTCCGCGCGTCTATTTCTTCATCAGAAACGTGGCTTTTGGTCGCCCTACGAATTAAGTCTATTGCCTCTTCGCAGCTGCTTTCAAAAGTATCCTGACTTTTAAAACCCTCTTCGATTGCCCGTTGCTCTATAAGCTTCGCCTTTAAGAGAAGGTCCTGGTCACTGTTTTCATGGCAGTAATTTGACGCCCTGTTCAGGAAATCTATTCCATCTTTGTGCGACCAGGTCATTCGCTGAGAAATCTCAATAGCTGTATCAACCAGTGATTTCAATTTCTCTTTCCTAAGTTCTTCCGTTGGTTTAGAATTCAGGGTTTTCTGTAATTCGTCAAAACTCGATTTCAGAGCGTTCACTTTGCTCAGCTCTTTAGCCGGAGGCTTAAATTTGACGGTTTTGTCCAGATCAAGCTTATGAGACTGCTGGAAAGAAAAGACTGCAAAGGTACAAGCAAACAGCAATACAGTGAAAAGCAAGACCGCTCTGATCACTGTTTTCTGATTCCAAAAATCTCTGCGTGCCGGAGAGAATTCTTTGATATTGCTATCACTGCCGCAAATCTTTTCGAGTTCAGCTGCAATGGAGCTTATGCTCGCAGGTCGATCTTCGGGAGATTTGCGAAGGCAACGTTCAATCAACTGAGCCAATTGCGTCTGTGATTCTGTTTGCGCTTTACTCTCAAGTTTAGGTGCTTCTTCGCGCATGTGTTTGTACATAAGTTCCATGCTACTGCCAGCGGTGAATGGGGGAGTTCCTGCCAAACATTCATACATTAAGCAACCCAGTGAATAAATATCGGATCGGTGGTCTACTTTAGAGCCATTGCACTGCTCAGGGCTCATGTATGCCGGACTGCCAAGCAATAGATTTGTTCTCGTTAAAGATAAGGAATTTGTGCTTTGCTCAGGCATGACTAATCGGGCTATACCGAAATCGATTACTTTTACCAGTTCTCGGCCATCCGGGTCCTTAGTCAAAAAGATATTGCTGGGCTTCAGGTCGCGATGAACTATATTTTTTTCGTGTGCATGGATCAGCCCCTGGCAAACCTGCTCAATAATGTTGAAAAATCGTGTGACCGGAACTGTTGATTGCTTAGAAAGCACAGCTGAAAGTGGCTCTCCTTCAAGATACTCAAGCACATGATAGGGATTACCGTCATCGGTAATCCCTGAGGCAAGAATCTTCACGACATTGACATGATCTAACGAAGCCAGTGCTTTGGCTTCTCGCAGAAAGCGTTGATGCACTTCCTCGCTTCGAGAACCATCGAAATTTAGCAGCTTCACCGCGACATCGCGTTGAAGAATCGAATCCATAGCACGCAATACTAGCCCCATGCCACCTTGACCGATAACTGTGACTTTGCTGAAACGGTCGGGCAAAAGTTTCGTTTGCGCTGTAACATCTTGAAGCTCTATGGACAGGCTGAGTTCATCTTCCATCTAAACTCGCTCCAGTCATCCACTTTTTAATTATGCCCGTTTGACCAGCACTGGCATCAATGCTAATGGCAATCGCTTCAAGAATTCTCTACCACACCGAACCAGGTCCGGTGGCCACACGACAGACACAAGTTCAAGGCAGAATTAAAGTCAGGGTGCTCACTTGTTGGGCAATTAAATGTTATGCCTGTCGAGGAGGATTCTGCATATGTTCGGAAAGCCAACAATAAAGCTTCTGGCTCTACTAGGTCTTCTTCCAATTCAGGCTAGCCTGGCGCTTCCCTTGCAGGAATCGTCTATTGATGTAGATCAACTGCAAAAACGAATTCAATCTCTAAGTGTTGCTGACCATTACTGGCACAAGATAAGCTGGAAAAAGTCGCTGCAAGAAGGTCTTGTCGAATCTAGTCGCACACACAAACCTGTCTTTCTTTGGGCGTTTATCGACTTGCCTGACAGTGAAAGATGTTGAGTGTTCGCCGGGGCGGTCCGTGAGACCATCCTTTCCAACCCCAAGATCATCGAGCAGATCAATAGCCAGTTTGTACCTGTGGCTATCCGAGCCGCCGATCTGAACAATCCGGGCATGGATGCAGAAGGTCAATTAATTAGAGCACTTGGTCGATCCAAAATATTGCCGCAAGGACTTTGCGTGTTGAATTCAGGCGGACAGGCATTAGAGTGGGTTACAACATTTGGTAATGATGAATCCGTCTCTGCTTTTCTGAAACAATCGCTTCAACGTTATAAGCAAAACCCTGACGGCAAGCTGCCTAATGAAACAGAGAGATACATGAATTATCCGGGGCAAAAACTTGAATCGTTCAAGGAAGAACCTTGCAATATCACGAATTTGCTGAAGAAAACAGACGAAGCCAGATCGTACCGTAATGAGTTCGTTGTTCAACTTGTCGGTCGGGCTCTCGATAATAATGGGAATGGAGTTGCTAATACTCTGCAACAAGAGAATTATGTTGAGCATAAATTCACGATAGACAAAGAAATTGAGGAGGAACTCGCTCAGGCAGCAAAGAGCAATAAACGCTTCGCTTTACCCGAACGGTTTTCTCTCTCTTTAGTGCAGCAAGCATATCTAGGGCAGCTTGATTTGAAACCGCTGGAAAGTGTGCACCAGGCTCAGACACAACTCAAGAAATGCGTATTCTGGGCTGAGCGCGCCGCGGATGGAAAACTACATATCAAAGGCGATTCAGAAGTATCAATGTTAGTGCCTGGCAAACCCGGTGATGGTGCCGCATTTAGCAATGAAATAAGACTGCACTGGACTGGTATTGCAGAGTTTGATGGCACAAATTTGTGCAAACTACTGGTCTGGAGCACGGGCATGGAGACTGCTTACTGGTCTTCTCCAGGAGTTAGTTGCCCTGCCACCTGGAACAAAGATTTTGCATTGAACGCTTTGCCGGCAGGGCATCCATTCAATATGGATGGGAAGGTTGCATTTGGTTTTGAAGGCACAGTACAGAAAGTTCCATATCTTGCAACTGCTGAGGCTGAGCATCCAAACCTGCCTCAACGAATCAAGCAGAAGATAGAGAACCTCCATACTCACATGGCGCCATGGATTGCATCAGGTGGTAATCCAGAAACAGTATCCAAAACAATGGAGAAGGTCCGCAGTTTGATGGAGTCTGCACGCCCGGACGAAGCTGAGAAAGTGTTGGATTCAATACTTAGCATGCTAAATTCTAAGGTACATGAGCCACCACCTGTAGCGTCATCTCCTGCACTTGACCTTCCGCATCGAATTCAACAGAAAATGGGTTCACTGCAATCGAAGGTACCAACTCTTATCGCCTCAGGCGGAAATCAGCTAGAAATATCATCGAAGATGGATCAAGTCGGACGATTGCTCCAGTCAGCACGCCCTGATGAAGCTGAACATATGTTGGACGCTATCATCGCGCAAATGGACAGCAAAGCGAAGTGATCGGACCTCCCGGGAGCGCCGGCGGCTCGCCGGCTTCTACTCCGGTCGGATCGATCTGGTACTAAAGAGCGCGTTGCCGATGAGGATCCGGTGGCGAGCTCACAAGTGAGCCAAGGGCAACGGGCAACGGGCAACGCATGGCGTCGCCCGGCGTCGCCCACATAAGGTGTTTTTCTTCTAGCTGGGGGAAAATTGAAGGCTACGCTATCTAATATATTTAGTCGAATTCTTGCTTTGACCAATTAAAGTTGATTAAACCAGGCGCTCAAGTGATACTTATATTTAGTCAAATTCGGTTTTGAGCAGACAATGAACTTTTTGCCTAATCAAGCAAGCTTATTCCGTTGAGTTAGTTGTTGCCAGGTTTTCGATTGTTGCTTAGGTTCTTCCATCGGTTCAAAAATCGGGGCTTAAAACGCCTTTCATGCGGCTGTCACCTGGGAGCGCGGGCGTCCAGCCCGCTTTTCGTATTTCAAAAAGGATCTATTAAAGAGCGGGTGCAGAAGCGGGCGGGACGCCCGCACTCCCAGCTTGTTTATTATGCCAAACGTGTTGATGCAGGCGGAGTTTGTTCTTGCAAGCGCTTCAGAAACTCTCGGCCTCGCAACGAACCGAGTCCGGTAGCTGCGTCCCAGCCGGGGCCGGCTTCGAATCCATTATTGTTGCCGACAACGATGTCGTTAAACATTGGACTTCCAGCATTTTTATAAAGAAACGGATTTATAAAACCAGCCGGCCGCTTAAGAATGCTGTTTACTCGCATCATCAATGCTGCGTACATGGGAGCCACAGCACTGGTTCCACCGCTTGTCACATCTTTTCCATTCAGCCTGATGATAAAGCCTGTAGCCGGACTTGCATTTCCGGCAATATCAGGAGCCCCTCGACCAACCTTAGGTCCATCAGGGTTGAACGGTTTCGGATTGCTCGGCATTTTCAAATCTTTTTGATAATCCGGCACTTCAAAGAGTTGGCTTATGCCACCACCAGTGGTTTTCAACGGACTGTCATTCCAGACAACTTCCACTGGCTTCCCTGTGCTAGCATCAATAGTCATCCTTGTGCCACCGGTAGCGGTGACCCAGGGATCTGATGCCGGGAAGTCCGCCACAAATTTCCCATCGTCATGCTGCCCGGGATTAAGATCACCGGCACCGGCATCGCCAGAAGCAGCAAACACAGTAATGCCTTTCAATGCGGCTTTCTTCAACGCCAGATCCATCGCCCTCAAAGCTTGTGGATCCCAGGAGGATTCGCGCGCTCCCCAGCTGATACTGATTGCACTGTTTTGAATTTCTCCTTCATGGGCAAATGTCGCTCTCAAGACCGCATCGACAAATCCTTGATCCGATCTGTTGGCAAATATGAGCTGCTGATTCGCTTCAGGCGCGATGGCACCAATGACCTGTGAATCAAGTACTACTTCTGAGTCGTCAGGACCGCCCGGTTTGTTTTTACCACCATTGAGTTCCACTATCTGAATTTTAGGCAAGGGTAAATTATGTTCTTTGTAGTATTTTTCATTCTCAGCCAGATCGAGCCCGCCATTGAGTTCGATGATTGCAACTGATTGCCCTGCCCCCATAGATTCTTTCGGAAAATCGTAAGCATCAGCAACCTGGTTAGGCATGAATCCAGGTGTCGCTGGAGTTCGGGGAGAGAACTGTGCGTGCTTTTCATCTTGCTTTCGGAAAAAGGAAACAGGTGTGGGTCTGGTGTCCAATCCAAGCACGGCCTGCACATCATTGCTGATTGCTCTTGGAACTGATATTACACCGCTCCGCTGTCGTACAACGCTACCGTCGTCGCACTTATAATCATCGAGTGGAACGCTGAATGCTTTACTGAAGTTGGCGACTTTTCCTTTGAGTACTAATCTGCCCGAGTCAAGTTCTGCCTCAGACACAGTAAGACCATTATCTTTGGCGAACTTTTTAACACGCTCCATAGCTTTCGGATCTGTACCAAATTTTGCATTGAATTCGGCTGCACTTAATGGATTGATTTCATGGGTAACAACTTTTTTGAGCGTCGCATCCAATTCCTTTTCCGAGGCCTTGGATCTGACCATTATGGTGGCAGACATTTCTGCGTTCGGATCTGTACTGCCGATGCGAGTCCCCACAGTATTGTGTTGAATGGCATCAGCGAGAACAGTTCTAGTTTCGCTTAACCTTGCTCGAGATGCCAGCTCATTCGCGGCTTCCGTGTTCAGAGCGTTCCCAGTCGCATGCGCACTTTCCTTTTGCCTCTCAATAGTAAAATCGCTTCCATCTTGCATGGAAACCTCCCAGCCTGTGCCAATCCGCCCTTAAGCCTGAAAATGATCTGCAAACCGAAAATAGATCCTTCGATTGCATCCCCCCCGGAAACGGTTCTATACGGCTAAATGATTTTTTGGATGAAGCACAGATTGGAAATACTTAAGACTCTGCAAAATCGCCAGCCTATAAGGCTTAAGATTTTACTGATTTAAATTGCGTACTCTTCAGCGCAGGAAAAAGCCCTCAAGTATAATTCTGTACGTGAACCTATTCTTGGTCTTCTAGCTATGGCAATTCCCGAACAAATCGATCCGAAGAGTCTGTCTGACTACCTTGAAATAATGAGCAGAGCTGTATTCCAGGCAAGCCTCAGTTGGAAGCTAATTGAAAAAAGCTGGGACGCATTCAAATCGGCCTTTGAAGGCTTTGATCCGAAAATCGTGGCGAATTACACAGATGAAGATGTCGAACGATTGATGAACTTTGAAGGCATCATCCACAGCAAGAAGAAAATTATCGCGACCATAAAAAATGCGAAAGCAATGCTTGAACTCGACCAACAGTATGGCGGATTTGCGAAATATCTGCGCTCAAAATCGAGCTATGAAGAACTGAGCAAAGACATGCGCAAGAAATTTAGTTTTCTCGGCGAGCTCAGCGTTTACTACTTTCTCTTTCGCGTGAAGGAACCCGTCCCCGAATTTGAGCAATGGAGCCAAACAATTGAAGGCGATCACCCACGTATGCGAGAAATGGTCGAAGCCGCTCGAAAAAAATAGTCACCAATCCTCGTCCGCGTCATCAGTCGAATAGTTACTGGAATCCTCTCGCACCATTCCTCCGGAACTTTCACCGCACGCTACGCCTTCGTATATAAGGTCCAATGACAGAAATATTTTTCCGCAAGGCATTGATTCGAGTTCAACCCCATCATGAATGATATCGAACACATCCCACTGCCCATCTGAGTTTTTTCGACGAAGCTCTAAATGCTTTGTCTTTTGATGGACAATCAAGTATTCAACTATCGTTGGCACCTTGCGATAAGCGAACACTTTTTCGCGCTTATCAATGCTTGCAGTCGAGCGTGAAAGGACCTCCACGACTAATACTGCATCAGAAACAACGATGGCATCGTCATCAATGGCGCCGCACGACACTACAATGTCTGGATAATAGAAACTATTCGTCTCTTCAATATGAACTTGAGCATCACCGACAGCTACTTCGCATCCGCTTCCCTTAATGAACGAATCCAATTCACGGAAGATGTTTCTGGTTATCGCTCTATGACGCCGCACCACGCCTGTCATTGCATAAACCTGCCCGTCGACATATTCATGCTTGACTGAAGCGCATTCTTCAGCCTTCAGATATTCCTCAACCGTTACGTAGGATGATTTTCTCGGAGAACGCATATAGATTTTTCTAGTATCTCAGCTTGATGGTTAGCCGATACTAGCATCGAAAATTCAAAATGCAAGATCGAAGAAATCTGACATTTTCCGAACATATGCGGAAAACTCAGCGACTGATGCGCTCTTGTAATGCAGGAGCAATCCTTTTGCTTGCTAGTTCACCTTAGCAAACGCAGTCTTCGGTGCAGCTGTGGAGCTCGGGGGAAAGCTCGGATAAAGATCAAAGTGTGTGAATTCAGAGAAGCGATTGATTCTGTGCACGATATCATCGTGTGTCAATCCACGCAGACGATCGCAGCTGAACTGTTCAACGTTGAACGAAGCCATGACCGATCCGTAAATGATCGCGCGTCTAACTGCTTTCTCGTCCACATGATCTTGCTGTGCGAGATAACCCATGAAGCCGCCCGCAAAACTGTCTCCAGCTCCTGTCGGATCAGCGACATCTTCCACGGGGAATGCAGGTGTAGCAAAATATGTGTCGTTACTGAAGAATGCTGCGCCGTATTCACCGCGCTTCACAAGCAACATCTTCGGACCCATTTTAAGGATAGCTTTTGCAGCCTTGATCAAATTCGATTCTTGAGCAAGCTGACGGGCTTCTGCATCATTGATGATGAGAGCATCAACCACTGCGATCGTTTTGAGCAACTCGTCGCGCGCAATGTCGATCCACAAATTCATAGTATCCATAGCAACGAATTTGGCTTTCGACTGAGCACGTACTTCGCGCTGCAAAGTCGGTTGAATATTGCCGAGGAAAAGGAATGGTGCATTTGCAGCTTCGGGCGAGAGACGTGGTTTGAAATCGCCAAAAACATTGAGCTGAGTATCGAGAGTATGGGCGGTGTTCAGGTCGAAGCTGTACTCCCCTGCCCAGAAGAATGTCTTGCCATCCTTAACTCTTTCCAATCCGGAGGTGTCAATTTTCCGCTCGTGGAAAACTGCTTCATCTTCCGGTGTGAAATCGCCGCCGACGACAGCAACTACTCCGACCTCGGTGAAGAATGAGGCGGACACGGAGAAGTGGGTAGCTGAACCGCCCAGGCTACGTTCGCGCTGGCCAAAGGGTGTTTTTATGGAATCGATTGCTACGGAACCAACAACTAGCAACTTGGACATGGATACTCTTAGCCTCGCAGAACTGAAGCGACAAAAATCGACCGCCGCGGTCGACCTCATAAACTGAAGGTTTTAGGCTACCACAAGCTGCCAAGACAAACCCCGGTATTTCTCTTAGCTTTGCGGAGTGTAATGTCCTGTCTGACCCAAGCAATGCTATCTGATGTTTATGTTTTGCAGCTGTTTGCTCGCTCTATGAAACGCGTTTTAGCTTGTAAGATCAGGAACACTCGGCAGTATCCGATTTATTTCAAGCTTAACTCCCTTAAACTGATGAGCTCAAGAACGGAGGTGAAAGCTGTGGCTACCCCTGAATTGGGAGGGTAACTTGAGCAGCTCATTACGTCTCAGCAGACAAGGAGAAGTTTATGACATCGACAGCAGCAACCAAGAACGGACAGTTTCGACTCAAGTCGAGACCAACAGGGCGGGTAAGTACAGATAACTTCGAGTATCGTTCGGAACCGCTTAAAGAGCTTTCTGATGGTGAAGTCCTTGTTCGTGTTGTGTATCTGTCTCTCGATCCCACAAACCGCATCTGGATGAGTGACGTTGAACAGTACATGCCTCCCGTGCAGATCGGAGAAGTTATGCGCGGGCTCGGCGTTGGAAAAGTTATCAGTTCGAAAAATCCACAATTCAAAGAGGGTGATTACGTAAGCGGACTGCTCGGCTGGCAAGAATACCTGGTCTCAAATGGAGCCGGCGCGTTCCCCTTATTCAAACTTCCGGATGTTCCAGTGCCGCTTCAAGTCATGGCAGGAGCCGCGGGCATGACCGGTTGGACCGCGTATTTCGGTTTGCTCGATCTCGGGCAACCAAAGAAAGGAGAAACGCTCGTTGTATCCGCTGCTGCCGGCGCAGTTGGAAGTGTCGTCGGACAAATCGGGAAGATTCATGGACTGCGCGTAGTTGGTATCGCCGGCGGTGACGACAAATGTCGCTGGCTGAAGGATGAATTAGGATTTGATGCCGTGGTTGATCGCAAGAAGGCATCATGGAAGCACGATTTAACTCAGGCAACACCCCAAGGAATAGACATCAATTTCGAAAATGCCGGCGGCGAAATTATGGAAGCTGTGTATGAACGAATGAACCTGCACAGCCGTTTTGTCTTGTGCGGCATGATTGCCGGATACAACGACGCTGACGACAGCAAAACTAGAATTAGCTTGTCTGGCACTTTGATGAAACGAATTCGCATTCAAGGATTCATCGTTACTGATTTTGCCGCGCGTACTGCAGAGGCTACGCAGAAATTACTGCAGTGGATTGCCGAGGGTAAAATCAAACACAAAGAAACAATCGTAGATGGGCTCGACAAAGCTCCCGAAGCATTGAACATGTTGTTTGAAGGCAGTAATGTAGGGAAGCTTCTCATCAAAGTTTCGGAACCATAAGTCAGGGGACCAGCCTTTCAGGCTGCTTTCAAGGAGTGGATCGATCTCACTTATGTGTAGGGGCGATGCCATGCGTCGCCCAGCTTCGGATTCCAATTTAAATACGAAGATCATAAATAATCGATCTTGTCGGAGTATAAGCCGGCGAGCCGCCGGCGCTCTCGGGTTTCGCCTTATCTTGCGGATCCCATTCTGTGGCTCCGTGCAGCTATCCCTCAGCTATCCCTCAGCTATCCCTCAGCTATCCCAGCAGCTATCCCTGGGAGCGCCGCTTTCCAGGCGGCTTCTAGCAGAGAAAGAATTAAGAGCCAGTGTTTCTTGCGGATGCGTTTAATGCGCTCAATCTGGAGATAGGTAGCCCAGTTGTTATCGGGATATACAACGGAGTTGCAGAAAAATTGTATTCGCCTGTTTTGCTGTTGAACCCTACGTCTGCCGATATTTCACTAGAGCGAGTAAAAACCTGCTGCGCCATGCCGGGTTTTGGTCCCGGCATTTCTGCTGAAGCAAGCATGGCTCTGACATGTTCCACCGCTGTGGAATAGCCATCTCTCAGCTTGATTAATCCTGCAGTATGCACGCCACCTACAGCGATTTTTCCGCCGGCGGTTTCGTATAAGAGTGGTCCGCCTGAAAGTCCGGGATAATTAGGCATATCAGAAGCAATCCGTGCAATCGGCTCCCTGAGGTCCAGATATCCTGCCTCTGGTCTAGCGGGGCTTGCTCCGAAGTTATTGGAGTCAATGTTACGAACAGTACCTTGGGTCAAGCGCAATCCGGGCGCATCCTGAGGATATCCCATTACATACACGCTGCTCGGGTTCGCGCTTTTATTATTTCGGAGTTCGCTTGCCCATCCAAGCGGAATGGGTTCCACCCTGCTCCAATCTTTTGGATTTGCGAAATCCAATATTGAAACATCGGCACCTGAATCAATTCTTGCGAGTTTGAGTTGAGCGGTGCTGCCGTCGGGCAACTTGGCGTGAAACTCACCCACGGTACCGCCCAGGGAGCGACCAACATTATGATTAGCACTGACAATGGCTTTGACGGACCTGCCATCAATTGTGGCTTCAACGGGAAAAGCAGTTCCTAAAACTGATTTGGAAGGATCTTTTGGATCAACCCATTCCAGTTGAAAGACCTTATCCTTGGCATAGTTCCATACTTTGGCGGTCGGACCGTTCGCATCATAGTTTAATTTTTGGGGCTGAATCTCATAAGAAAAATCCAGAGCACTTGGTTTAGGCGGGGTATCCGTTGTAATAGTCTTGAAGGTCGAGACCTGTATCTTTCCATCAGCAGGAGCTACAATTTCCTCCGCCTTAGCCGGCAGCGCCGTTCCACCACCATCCTGCTTTTGCCAGCTGCCTCTAGTTGTGGACTGGGGTTGCGGCATTAATCTTCCGGGAGCAGCCAGGTTGTCATTCAGATATAAAAGTGAACTGACCTTCTCCGCGGAAGCGTCCCAGAATTTCTGCTTTAAGTCTCCAAAGCCTTCCATGAATTTGCTGGCAAGGAGGCGATTGCTGACTCCGGCTCCTAGCTTGAAACCGGCATAGCCCAGTGCTGAGTTAAGACCCAGTTGCCCGGCTGCATTGCCCCACTGTTGCCCGGCTAGATGCATTTCTTGCCAGGTCTGGGCGTTCAATCCATGCTTGTAAGCATTGAGGAAGCCCGGAGCTGTATCGGCCAAAAACATGGCGCCCATCGCCATTCCAGCAATTCTTCCGACGGGACCGGCTTCCGGCAATACCAGCTTCAGCGTGGCAGCCAGTGCGGCCGAGCCACCCACGACTTTGAACATCTCCATGGGGTGCTCGATATTGTGTTTAACAGCGTTTGCCAGTCCGGCTGGAGTGTTGGCAATCCCATCCACGGTGGTCAGAACGATACGCTGCGCTCCACCACCCAGTCCGCGCATATTTGATTCCAGCGCATCGGAACTCAGCAATGAACGAGTATCCGTCACGCCGTGGTTCTTCGAAAATTTATCTAGCTCTAGATTCCCGAATTCGCTCATGAATTGCTATAACGCCAGAGGCTTGAACGGATACACCTTTCCGAAGATGAATGTACTTCGGATGGTCTCAACTGGCTATGGGGTGAACACGTAGCCCGGCCCCCAGGTGTGTATGATATACATGCGCGCAAAGTGAAAGGAAAAGTCCCCGAGTCGAATGCTAGAGCCTGATAATGTCTACTTCGTTTTAGTCCGACCGGAATTTCTCGGCAACATTGGCTCTGTAGCGCGGGTCTTGAAAAATTTCGGCTTCAAGAATTTGCGCCTGATCGCGCCACCTCGAAATTACAAGGATGCCGAAGCCAGAAAAATGTCAGTTGGAGCGTTCGATTTGTTGAAAACTGCTCAGTGTTTCGACTCGTTGGCAGAAGCTTTGAAAGACATAAACATTGCAGTTGGCACCACATGCGCAACTCACCGGGCATGCCAGGCACAATCTATTATTGATTTAAGTGCGCAGCTGAAAAATAACGCTGAGAGTCGCATAGCAATCGTCTTTGGAGAAGAACGCGACGGGCTAAAAACAGAAGATTTAGAACGATGCAATTTCATTGCCAGCATTCCAAGCAATCCGGATTTTCCATCGCTAAATCTCGCACAGGCTGTGGGTATTTTCGCATACGAACTTTCAAGACCATCCAGCTCAAACACTGTTGGAAATAGTCCAAATGAAGAAGAACAAACAAACGGCACCGATACCGAAATTTTTCTCAAACACCTCGAAACGTTTCTCCACGACATACAATTCACTAAACAATTCAGCGAGAAAAAGATAAATTCGGAATTGCGCGTGCTGTTCAACAGAGCAAGACCATCTGCAAGAGAGCTGAAATTGCTGCATGCAATACTTAAGAAGCTCGATGGCTCTCAAAACTAATTCAAGATTGGAGAAACAAGATTGCAGAGCGGCACAATTTTACTGGTTATTTGTTTCTTCCTGCTTCCGCTCATGCGCTTCTTAACTCGCGCTGCTGGTGCAGACAAGATAATGAGTTTTGGCAAGAAGAAATCAGCATCTGCTGTGAAATTTGATTTGCAGTCTTTTCCTATTGCAATGGGTCTTATCATTCTCGTAATCCTTGCTTTTCTTTTGGCTCCAATAACGGCATTCGTAATAGTCATGTTCGCCGCGCGCCGCGGAATTCAAATGCTGATCTGGGCGGGCAAGAAGATCAAACTTAAAGAAAAATCTCCAGAGAATTTGCAATCGGCGGTTCCTGCAAAACTTATTTTTGCAGGCGTTATTCTGATATGCAGCTGTGGGCTCGCACTTTATTCTTGTTATTTGCTTGAAATGAGAAGGTTCAATTCTAACCCTGGCAACAAAAAGGATTTTCTTGACTTGCACAGGCTGAAAGCATAAAGCAAAACCTTGCTCAAAAGAAGCTCGACTTTGCTTCCATATCTTTGTAGAGTTACGATGGCGGACTGTTCTGTTTGATCCAGGTAACCAATAATGACAGCCACGAAGAGTATGAGACTTGTCATGTTGCTCACGGCTACATCGATCTTAATGATGTGCACGGCACCAGTGAAAAGCATGGACACTGTGAATCCCGAGTCTTACAAATCACCTTATCAAGTCCAGTTCAAGTTTCCTCTCGCCGAGTTAATGGCTCCAGATCAGGTTCCACCACGTAATGACAAGAGATTGGAAGCAAGTGTCCCTTACGAAGAATGGAACTCAAGGCGGGTGCGCAAAGAATTTGGAAAGTGGGGACCAGGACAAAGACAGTATCCCACTCTGGAAAATGAAAACCGAATTCCAGCAGAATGGAAGAGAGAGAGAATATTAGCAGTTGCAGTCTCATATATTGGTCTTTCCTATCAGCACCATCACATCCCAGAATGGATTCCTCCAGCTAAGAGTTCTAATCGCGAATGCAAAAAGGGGCTCGACTGCAGCAATTTCAGTGCCTGGGTCTACAATTATGGTTTAGGTATAAAACCAAACAGTGCAATCGAGAAACAAGCAGAACAAAGAGAAATTCGCAGTGATGACGGACTTCGCGCTGTTCAAGCAGAAACAATCAACAATGATAATGGCGATTATGATTCTCTTGTTCACAAACTAAAAACTGCTGATCTGCTTTATATCAGAGGACGAAACCAGGATAAAGTTACTCACGTAATTATGTGGGTTGGAGATTGTGGACGAGCTCCCGATGGGACACCCCTGGTAATAGACAGCACCGGTCCAGAACATAAAGATTCCAACGGAAACACCATACCCGGTGGCGTTCAATTAAGACCATTTACGAAGAATAGTTGGTATTTTAAATGCTTCGATCATGCTCATCGACTCATTCACGACTAGTGAATTTACACGACGCAGAAAGTTCTGGCAAGCTCAAGATCGAAGGATTAATCAGGAGAGAAAGGTCCATCCAAATTACCGGCACCAGGCAAGATGATTAATGGCAAGAACTGAAAGAGCAATTGCTTCCGCCGTAGCTGCGCCATTCTTTATGGCGCTGGGAATACTTTTGTTTAAACAAGCGGGAAAAACAGTTCCGCCGCTAATAATTTCCGGACTCGGTTCCTACATCGCGCTGCCTTTTTTGTTCTTGCTTGTCAAGCTAGCAGGACAGAAACTTGAGTTCAGAAATATTCTCAAGAATGCACAAGCGCCTCTGTGGCAGGTTCTTATTAGCCGAGGTTTTCTCGGGGCAGTGCTGATCACCTGGGGCTTCACTTTGAGTACGACAGTAAAATCCATTCTGCTGTTGAGGCTGGAACCATTATTTGTTTTTATCTGGAGCGTGCTCCTCTTAAAAGAAAGACCGACTACTGGAAAGTTGTTATTGATGCTGCTTCTACTCGCAGGGGCGGCAATGGTTATTTCACCACAAAACAGACTGGGATCCGCTAATTGGGGTGACGCGTTGATTATAAGCGGGTTGTTTTTTATTTCGTTCAGCTACATTCCGACGAAAAAAGTGGTCCAACTTGCAAGCCCTGATGGTCTCAACATTCTGGTAGGAATATTTTCAGGCACTGTGACTTTGATCTTGGCCTACATGCTTTATGGTTTCGGTGGAATAATGCTGGGTGCAGCATCAATTTGGACCATAGCTGCTTACGGAATTTGCTTTTGCGTATTTGGATGCACCTTGTACTTCCATGCATTTAAGTCTTTAGAACCGTGGATCATTGCATCGTTCCTCTCACTTGAGGTTGTTTACGGAATTGCACTGGCACTTGCTTTTGCCGGTGAAAGCATCACCTGGATACAAATGGTTGGCGCGGCAACGATGCTCATATGCAATCTTTTAATCGCGCGCTATCAAAGAAGTACACAAATCAAAGAACAAGTTCAATGATTGATTTCCGATGCGTGCAGGATTCTGAAAGAAAAAAGTGAACTGCCCGACTTGAGCTCAACAAGGATTTAAAGATCTTAGTTGCTGGACTATCTAAAATGAACAGATTGATCGGCGCCCGGAATTAAATATGCACGATGATGATATTGTAGATATATGCAACGGCAAGCACCGCGGTCCTGTCGTTCTTTATCAAGACGAAAAAGTGGTCGTAACCAGGTGTTCTTTTTGCGAGCTTGTATATACGACACGAAATGAACCAACAGAGAAGTCGTCTAAACTTTGCATTCAGGCTTGCGACTGGGTTACTTGCGACAAGACTGTCCGATGCAATTCTTGTGGTTATCACGGACCACTTCCTTGACACTCAGCTTACGGTTGGCCTGCGGTAATTGATGGTGCCAGAAAATCTTTCGTAATCGAACAGCTGCCTGGAAAACCTGCAAGCAATCGCCGGAGAATTTTGCTTCTCTGTGGTATAACACTGCCTGGAGCTTATATATGGACGAAACACAGCTTGAACAGCAATCGCTGAAACTGGTGCCGGGCAATATCATTGCTCAACGCTACAAGATCATCCAGCAAATCGGTAGCGGTGGCATGGGCGCAGTTTTTAAGGTAGAGCACACGACGTTGCACAAAACAATGGCGTTGAAGTTGATGCACGCTCATAGAAAAAACCAGAACGATGTCAGCCGTTTCCAGCGAGAGGCAAAAGCAGCCAGTGCATTGAATCACCCGAACCTCGTTGCTGTTCATGATTTTGGTTCAACTGAAAGCGGTGACTTGTTTCTTGCGATGGACTTCATAGAGGGGAAAAGTCTTTCGCAAGAAATAGATGCGGCAACTGCTTTACCGCAAGATGAATCGATAGACATTTTCATTCAAGTCTGCGAAGGAATGGCAGCTGCGCATAGCAAAGGTGTTCTGCATCGTGATTTAAAACCGAGTAACATCGCTATTGAGCGATCTGGCAAGAATATAAAAGCAAAGGTGCTCGACTTTGGCATCGCCAAATTTAGTGATTCGGCTGAGACCGCGGACAAGCTTACGCAAACTGGCGAGATACTGGGGAGTCCGGCCTATATGAGTCCTGAACAGTGCATGGGTCAAGGACTTGATAGTCGATCGGACATTTATTCGATGGGCTGCGTAATGTTTGAAACGTTAACAGGCAAAGCTCCATTTGCGGGTGACAGCCCCGTGCATACATTATATAAGCACATGAATGAGCGTGCACCTCTTCTGAGGTCCGCAAATTCAGAAGTAAAAGTAAAGCCTGAACTCGAGCGAGTAGTTTTGCAAGCACTGGAAAAAGAACCACAAAATCGCTATCAGTCAATGGAAGATCTGGCAGCTGATCTCAAATTGATTAAGCAGGGGAAGAACCCAGTCAATGAAGTAGCTCGTATGCGAAAAGGCGTTAAGAGGGCTGCTTCCCTTTCGAGAATTACGTGCTTGATCTTTATTGTTATCAGTCCAATCTTGTTCTGGCGTCAACTTTATGAGCTGTGCATTCCTAAGTGGCAAAAAGACTTTGAGTATGCCGAGCAGCAAGCGCAAATTCAAAATTTTGACGATGCCCTGGCAAATTACAAAGCCGCACTTAAGGAAGCTACGCTCGCGCATGCTAAAAAGCTGGATCTTGCGCATCTTTATTTCAAGATGGGCATGGCTTATTATTTAAACAAGCAGTTTGACTCCAGCATTGATGCATTTAATAACTCTCTTTCACTGGGTGCATCTGAGCCGGAAGCAGCAGAGCGCGCCTTTGCGCATGACTTTATATGTGGAGCCTACAGAGAAAAGAACGATCACAAAGAAGCCATTAAACATGGCGAACTCGCACTTGCATTAAAGCATAAATTGTACAGGGATCAAAAGTCCAACGATCAGCAACTAACTGCAAATACTTTATGGAAACTGACTCTTTCTTATAGAGAAACTGGGGAACTGGAAAAGTCGGAGCAGTGCGCAAGAGAGTGGCTGCAAATCGAATTGAACTTGCATCCCAAAAAGGATCACGGATATCTCGCTGAAGCCAATAAAGAGCTCGCAACTACACTTCTGGCAGAAGGTAAGAACGAAGAGGCACTGCGCTATGCCGAGGAAAGCTCGGATATAAGCAAAAGAGTTTTCGAACCTGATAATTCGCGACGATTGCAAATCGATAAATGGATGGAGGGAGTTTATAACTCTGTTGGAAAAACCAAGGTCGAGCACAATCACTAGAGCTACCTTGCAAGCAGGCTGATCTCTGCACTCGTCAAAGTAGGTGAACTTGCCTTCGATTTAATTGCGCCTGCCCCGTTGGCTTTGACAATTACCAGGCAACGCCCATTGAAAGAGCGGCATCTCTGTGTCTTGAAAGGCGTCAAATCAGCAGCGTCACCGTTTGCGATTACAACTATTTCACCAGGACCTTCAACATGAAATTCTAAATCATGATTTGCCCGCGGCACGAGTCGCCGTGCTGAATCTTCCACAAGCACATCTACAAATGCTAGCTCGCCATCCCTTGCGGAAATTGACTTTTGCTCAGCTGAAAGGCCGATGGATTTTGCTTCTCCTGAAGTTTTGACAGAGTCACGCGCCCATTCTTTGCCATTTTTATAAGCAGTAAGAGTAAGTTCGCCTGGCTCATAAATGACCTCGTTCCAACACAGGCGGTACTCCAAATGCCCCTTTTTCTTTTTTCCTAACGAACGTCCATTTAAAAAGAGCTCAGCTTCGTCACCTGAGGTGTATACGTGCACTGGTGTGATAAGTCCCTTTCTCTCGGGCCAGTTCCAGTGGGGCAGTATGTGAGCCATAGCTAGATCGGGGCGCCATCTTGCCTGGTACAGGTAAAATCGATCCTTTTTGAAACCGCAGAGATCTACGATTCCAAAGTAAGAACTGCGGGCAGGCGTACGAATTTTTCCGGTCTCGTCCAATTCTTTCTTGTATCGGTTTTCTTCATTTTTATCCGTGAGTCTCGGCAAGACTTTCAGTTCGGAGTCGAATGGAGTAGGCTCGCCAATGTAATCGAAACCTGTCCAGACAAATTCTCCGCAGACGCCCGGTGTTTCGTCCTGCCCTTTGAACTCCGCATCCGGGCTGCTAGCCCAGACGGGAAAACAAAGGTCGTATGAGCTCACCTGGAAGTCAGTCTGTTGCTCAGCCAATTTGCTGCTAACCGGGAAAAAATATTCGCCTCGCGATGTAACTGTCGATGAGGTCTCGCTTCCCAATAGCGGCTTATTTGGATGCGTCGCATGAAACTTTGCATATTCATGTGGTTTGTAATTGTATCCAAATACGTCTACTACATTTTGAAATCCATTGTATCCACTTTGAGTGTCGTGACACGCCGCAGTCATCGGACGGGTGCTATCTTCTTCATGCGCAATTCGAACCAGCTCTTTGCCAATTTCAACTCCCTTTGGCGTACTCATCTCAGCTATTTCATTGCCTATGCTCCACAAAATGACGCAAGGATGATTACGATCGCGGCGTATAAGCGCGCGAAGGTCCTTCTCATGCCAATCATCAAATAGTGAATGATAATCGCCTTTGCACTTCGCTTCCTGCCAGCAGTCGAAGGCTTCATCCATAACCAGGAAACCATATTTGTCGCAAAGGTCTAACAATTCGGGAGCAGGCGGGTTATGCGAGGTGCGAATTGCGTTGCATCCCATTTCTTTCAAAATTTCCAGCTGCCTCGATAAGGCCGACAAGTTCAGCGCCGTCCCAAGGGGTCCGAGATCGTGGTGATTGCAAACACCTTGAATCTGCACTCTCTGTCCGTTCAGCAAGAATCCTTTTTCGGAATCAAATTTTATTGTTCTGATGCCAAATGAGGTTTTATAAGAATCAACCTTTACACCGTTCATCTCAATATTTGTTATTGCAAGATATCGATTTCTAGTTTTCAGGTTCCACAAATTGGGATTTTTCACATCGATGAATCGATTTAACGACGCTTCCTTCTGAGCTTCTATTTGCAACGAATCTTTAGTACTGGAGGCTACTTTTCTTCCGATGCTATCGTCGCTATTCAGTTCATAAAAATCTGTCTGTACTTCAACAGATGCTTTTTCTAAACCATCATTCGCGATTTGCGTCGTGACGGCAATTTTTGCTTCCTCTTTAGAGAGCTCGGTGCACCTGACAAACGTCCCCCAGTGACCGACATGTACTGTGTCGCATTTGCTAAGCCAAACATTACGATAAATTCCAGCTCCGGGATACCAGCGCGAAGATTCAGCTGGATTCTCAAGCCTTATAGCAATCAGATTCTCCCCCTGGGTGAGGAATTTCGTGATGTCGAGTTGAAAGGAAGAATATCCATACGGCCAACCCCCGACTAAATTCCCATTCAAGAAAACAAGGGAGTGCGACATCGCTCCGTCGATTTCCAGAAAGAATTTTTTATTGAGCAAATCTTCTTTGACGGAGAAATGCTTTCGATACCAGACGGGTCCCCAGTTTTTGAGGCGTCCCATCGGATTGTCAAATGCTGTCTCAAAATTTCCTTCAGCCGCCCAGTCGTGCGGAAGATCAAGCTTACGCCACTGGCTGTCGTCAAATTTATTTTGCAAAACATCAGCTGCAAACTTTCTTGGTTCCGCATTACTGCCAGAAGATGACTGTTGATTTTGTGACACGTGTTTAGACAAAAACTCAAGATTGCCGATATGCGCAAGCGACGATTTCAGGGAATCCCAAGCGAATTCATTGCCGCTGCCAGCAGGATCACCGAAACTGAACAACCAGTTGTCATTAAACAAAATACGCTCTCTAAGCTGCGAGACCTCAGCTTCTGGTGCAGCATGTTTAAAAGTAGCGTTCACGGTTTTTCCTCCAGTATTTGCATCTTGACAGAATGCTTGTGGACTCATGAAAAAAATTGCAAGCAAGAACCCAAACGCCGGGTAAAGTTTTTCAGTGGACATGTAAGCGAATTCAGCATTTCCGGGCGCTTCAGAGCAGGGCTTAAACATCAGGAAAACCAGACTGCAAGCGCGGCGAAATAGGTACCATTGATCTTCCATGAAACAGCCATGCATTTGGGAATGCATAGACTTTAGCATGAGCCAGAGAACAAAAATCGTTGCTATATTATTCGATTGGGTCAACACCATGGGCTGAAACGATCTAAAAGAAGCCCCTGAAGCATCGAAAAAATTTCAGCTTTGTTCTCAATGCGTATCATTTGTTCATGCGCGCCCTGATGACTCATTATGTTCAGACTGCCGTGCCAGGCCACCTGCCCGTCGATCACAGCACACTTTTGGTGGGTTTCGTGGCGTGTGTAAATATGCACCCCAGCAGCACGAAGGGAATTTAGCGCAGTAACAACGGACTGCGTTGGAATTGTACCGTGCTCAGCAGGAGGGCGAGTGTAAAGTGAAATTCGCACCCCCCGTTTTGAAAGCTGCTTGAATCTCCCAAGGAGATCTTGAGACCGCAGCTGCCCGACGAATCCGGTGACGATGTCGAGACTCTGCGAGCATCTGTCCAGCTCATTGTAGAAGTCCGGCCAAAAACTTCGTTCATCAAGAAAACGCAAGGAACGGATTCTCTGAGCAGCAGCTCCCGGCTTTCGCATTTTCGAAAATTGCAGATCAATTGCATCCAACCCTTCATCAAAAGGCAAATCACTTGCCGAGATAACTTTCCCTTCGCTGCGGAACTTCTCCAGCACATTTGATATCAAAGAATCAGCTCCTGCTTGTCTTTGCAAATAAGCCACGTTAGCAATAAAAACAAGCTTCTTACGTGCGCGCGAAATCGCCACATTCAGCAATACTTCTGCCGATGAATCGTCTCTGCGATCATTCAGCATTGAACTTTTGAAGCTCTTGCCAGGTCCATCAACGGCAGTAAAAATGATGGTGTCCTTTTCGCCACCCTGAAACTTATGCACAGTGCTAATCAAGACTTTTTCATCGGGGTCAATGTCTTTAGTAAGCTCCGCGATCACTTCAGCCTGCATTCCATATGGCGAGGCAACACCAATAGAGTTAAGTGGCAGCTGCTTACTGAAATGCTTGATCAAATGTCTGCAGATCAACGCTTCCATTATGTTTATTCGACCGGAATTATCGTCGAGTCGCCCAGGACTGCAAAAGGGATTTAACGACGAAGTATCTACAAGAACCAGGCAGTGATTTTCCCCAAGTTCATCGTGAAGGCACAAATCTTTTGTTGACTCCCCACTTCGCAGCAGCCCGCCATAACACAGTTCATTGCATATCTCTGCAATCGAAGGGTGCATTCGATATTGTGTATCCAGCATGCTCACGAGAGAATTTTCACTTGCAGCGTGCGCTTCATTTATCTTCAGCTGTGTAAAGATGCTATTTGCAAACCATGTCTTTGCAGGTTCAGCTTTTGCGCTAGATACGGGTGGCAATTGCTTAAAGTCGCCCACCAGGGTAACGCCTTTTCTAGCAAACGAAGCGGCCCAGAACAAAAAAGCTTGAGAGGCCATACTTGCTTCATCAACTATTACTACGTCAAAATTCATGTCTGCGGGTGAAAGGTAACACATTTTGGCCAGCGTCGCCGCAACCAGTTTTGCACTGCTGATAACGTCCGATTGTTCAAACGGCTTCTGGGATGCTTTTTCCTTCAATTCGTCTTGCAGACGTTTGAGTAGTGCCTTCTTATTTTTAATGAACTCCTCAATTTCGTCTCTCCCAATTCGCACAGAGTTTAGTGCTTCCTGCATATTCTTCGAGAGATTTAAATGGCATTCCGACAAGGTATCCTGGCATTGCAGCAGCTTGTGTGTTTTTTGATCTAAGTGCTGAGCCGAAGCCACTCTGTTCTCCATCTCCTGATGAAGGATCAGCATTTCCTGTCGCTGCTCTTCATTTAGTACACCACCTGGCTGAGAGCAGCTATCAACGAGCTCGTATATTTCAAGAAGCTGTGCATATTCCTTTTCCAGACTCCGCCTGGCGCTGCAATTATCTTCCAGCCAGGCTTTTATTGAATAAAGCCTCACTGCCACTTTCTCAACCGTTAATGCCAATTTCTTTAATTGAGAAAGCCTGACAATGTCTTTTTCGACAGAGTCAATTTCCTTCTTCAATTCCAACTTGATTTTTTCGGCGCTTTCATTCGCCGCTTCTGCCACCTTATCCGGCAGCGTTAGCGGATGCTCGCTGACAAGCCGTTCATCTCTGGGAATGCCCAGTCGAACCAAGCGACCCTGTTTGTAATAAGAATTCTTGAGCTGCGTAGCAACACCAGCTAAAGCCACATCAACGGCCGCATTGGCATTACTCAAAAGAAGAACCCGACGTCCAGCATTCAAATGTGCCTCTATCGCTTGTGCAATCGTTTTTGTTTTGCCGGCTCCGGGAGGTCCCCAGATGATAGCCAGTGAATTTCTAAATGAATTCTCGATAGCGGCTCGTTGCGAGGAATTAGGCGCATTGGTTCCACCGCTACTATAATCAGGTTTTTCCGCGGACTTTTTGTCAATCTGCGTTGAATATCCGTTGCGCATCTGAATGGCGAGGCGACAGAGCTCCTGATTAAGCATATTGTTTTCGATACGACTTTTCATCATGCGTAAAATCGCGCCGTTTCTCGCTCGTAAGGTTGCATGAGGAATATTTTGTCCGAGTACATCAGCGCAGCTAAGCTCGAGATGGGTCTCACTAATACAGACCAGAGCTGCTGCATAACGCACGCCTGAAATTTCAATGAGAAGCTCTTCGTCAGAGAAGTCCTGATCTCTCCTTTTATCGATTTCAAACCGATAAACGTTAGCCCCGCTTGCATCCATCGTTCGTATTCCGTTCTTGATTTTGCACAAGAATGGCTCTCGAGCTGCCGCCGTTTCGATCTCTTGCTCAATCGCAAGAACCAAATTCGACAGCAGATTGCCAAAATAGTTCGCGCCAAGCGGACGCGCGTTAGCGTAGTTCATATACTTGAACCTGAAGCGTTTACCCTAACGACAACAATATAGATTAAACGCGAAGATGGCGAGGCGGTTTGCCGCAAATGGGCGGGAAGCAATTGTTGCAGGATTGGTAATACCAAGGTATGATTAACATATGTCAAACGTGAAGAAAATTGCTATATCACTTCCAGCCGAGCTTGCGGTGGCAATAACTGCCGCTGCCCAGAAAGAACACGTTTCAGTTTCAGGCTGGCTAGCAGAAGCCGCTGCGCGTCGTCTTCGCAGGCGTTCCGCAATTTTGGCATTAAAGGACTATGAGTCGGAATTTGGAGAGATAACAACGGAAGAGCTTGCAGAGGTCGATCAATGGCTAGCAAACCTGTCCGAATAGTGTTTGACTCCGGCGCACTAATCGCGGCTGAGAAGAACGACCGAAAATTTTGGGCGCTCTGGAAAAATGCAGTTGTCCGCGATTTCGATCTTGTAATACCTAGCACAGTCTTGGCTCAATGCTGGCGTGGAAGAGCTGGCTCAAGGATGTCCCTGGTCGCAAACGCATGCACGGTTGAACCGCTATCTGTGAAAACAGCACGTGCTGTTGGCGAGCTTTGTGGAAAGGCATCTACAAATGATATTGTGGATGCTCATGTTGTGGTAATTGCTGATGAACGACATGCAACAATTGTCACAAGCGATCCTGATGACATTTCACACCTCAGTGATTTGGTGAACTGTAATCTTCGAATATTAGATATTTCGGACCTTTGCTAGAGCTCAGCAAGTAATCCCAGCGGGAGCCGCGAACCGACACACGATGTTTTGATTGCAGATCAACTCATTTAAGCTGTTCGCTTGCACGGGGGTTTGTAGCTTCAGGCTGCATCGCCACAAAAGCTCGTGGCAGTCTGAAGCTGAAAGTGGTGCCCTCATTGCGCGCCGTTTTTAGCTCAACTTCGCTGTTATTCAAAGCGAGAAGTCGCTTGACCGCGGCGAGCCCAAGCCCGCTGCCGACCATCAGTTTGGACGGTTGGCTGTAGCCAAACGGCTCGAACAATTGATGAAGTCGATTTTCATCTATACCGGGACCTTCATCCCGCACCGAAAACACGATCTGCTCTTTTTCTGCGAATGCTTCGAGAAAAACCGCCTTACCAGATGGCGAATATTTCAATGCATTTGTCAGCAGGTTATTCAGCGCCCTGAGGATACTAGATTTGTCGCATTCGACGAACAGATCAGGCGCGGTCGAGACTACTATTTCGATTTGCTGTTTAGCGGCAATACCATTCACCAGTCCGAACGCGGATGAAAAAATATCCTCTACTGAGTGTGGCTTTGTCTGAGCGGACAGCGAACCGTCTCTCTGCAAATCTAGAAAATCGGTCGACAGAGCGACGAGATGATCAGCGGTTTGTTCGGCTATTTCTAAACAATTCAAGGCCTTTTCGGAAAGGTTGTGCGAAAACATCTTGCGCACGAGAGTTATCGAGCCCTTCACCGAAGTGAGCGGACCTCTGAAATCATGAGCAAGCATGGCGCACAACTGTTTCAAATTGTTATTTGCCTCGAGTGCTTTACGTTCGGCTAGCACACGCTGGGTTATGTTGTGGTGGCAAATAATGACTCTGCGCTCGGACGAACCTTTCAACCTATCGGCCGTCATCAGAAACCAGCGCTGCTCGTTCATACTGTGACACGGATATTCAATTTCAAAATGCGATTTTCGTCCCCACAAGACAGCGCTCAATTCCTTCAAGACGATCTGTGCCAGAGGCTCAGTACTTTTGGAAGCCGCAGTCGTGCGAAGATAATTTTGTCCAACACAAGAATGAGGGTGCTTGAGCCCATTCTGCTGCCCAAATCTATGCCACGCAGCATTTACCGCTATTATAGTGCCGGATTGATCAAGTACAGCCACATTAGCCGGCAGCGAATCAATTACGGATTGCGATACAGAATCGAGCCCCGAAGGGTTTTCAACTAACAGGTTTAACATTTGCCTTACTCCAGGCTCACCCCATTTTCTATATAACCCTCTCGCATCTTATTTCGCCATCCCCGCTTCGGTGGTCACGCAAAAGGGTGATTCAAGTCAAACTTATTGTTGAGCGCGCGTTTCCTTATGTAACTGGGCTTTTCTGCCTCAATCGGGG
Source organism: Obscuribacteraceae bacterium (SeqCode) (assembly GCA_044358055.1). Taxonomy (GTDB): domain Bacteria; phylum Cyanobacteriota; class Vampirovibrionia; order Obscuribacterales; family Obscuribacteraceae; genus JAIEPM01. Next base: position 53,816 of record JBIKOL010000017.1, on the reverse strand, counting down.
CATGGTTCAGAAATGACTATTCAGCGAAGTATAATCAGGGCAAAATCCTAAGGTATCTTGAAATGCTAAAATTTTGCCCGTTACTCGTTGTGCTGTTCGTGAGTGTGAGCTATGCGCAATTTGCTTTTGGACGCGGTGCCAGTGAGCAAAAATCAGATGAATATTACATGCAATTAGCGATAGGAATGGCGAAAAAAAATCTCAAGGCTCCATTCGGAGCGGTGATAGTGGATAACACAAGCGGGAAAGTATTGGCGAGTGGCGTGAATGCACACGAGCTGAACCCTATCTTTCATGGGGAAATCGTAGCAATTAACAACTGCGCAAAAAAACACCCACAGCTTAACTGGTCAAATGTGACGATGTTCACCACTGCTGAACCCTGTCCAATGTGTCAAAGCGCCATCGTCTGGGCTAATATTCCAAGGGTTGTTTTTGCTAGTTCCATTGAACACCTGACCCGGAGCGGTTGGAACCAGATTACAATTCACGCTGCAGAGCTTAACAGTAAAGCACCGTTTTATAAAGGTTCGATCACTGGAGGAGTTCTTGCCGATAAAACAGATCTTTTATTTGAGCAAAGCAAGCGTTAGTTTCACAAGAATTAAACCAGTAACACTGGGTATGAATATACTCAAACGCAAGACGATTCGCAATTATCGCCCTGATGAACCTGGAATCGAATCGTTGTAGCCCCAGCGTGCTTTCAAAGCCTTGACGCAGCTCCGACATTCTTTGGCGCACTTTGCCATTATTTTATCGTCCTTCATTTTTTCGCAAAACTCAGCGCATTTAGTACAGGCTTCCAAACATGTATTGCACTTATCTTTTTCATACGAGTCCTTCTTGCCAATGGACATTTCGGCCTCATCACAAGCTTTGATGCAATCTTTCAGAACTTTGATGTGCTCGGGCTGGGAATGTTCGCCACCCATTTCACTGCAATGCTTGAGTGTTTTTTCGCAAATATGCTTGCAAGTCGAGCATTCTGTTTTGCATGCATAGCTATCTGCTAGTACCGGTTCTGGCGTGGCGAAAAACAGAAGCACAATTGCAAAAACAAAACAAAGTCGTTTCATTGCGGCATCTCCCCGTGACTTGAGCTTATTCGTTATTGTCAATTTAGTTGACGCCGTGCGCATCCATCTAAGAGTTGGTAGCATCTCATTCCTAAGACGTAGCAGCCTAAACACAAAGCATCCTCGTTTATCAACTAGGTCGATGCCACAGGTTGCGCACGCGAACCAGTTCCGGCGAAGGATGCGCTTACAGAATTGACGCAGCGGGCAGAAGATAAGTTAAGAGGATCAATTATCCGCAAAATAGCTCTTCAAGATTTGACTGAGAATAATAACTTCACTGGTTAACGCTATGAAATTCAAAATACACTCCAGTTTGCTTTTACTCGTTTGTCTTTTTTCCGTTAACTCGATCGGAGCAGAGCCTGAGCCGAAGAAGGAAAAGAGCGATCCAGCGGGTGGATCACTCTGGACTGTAAGGCCCAGCAAAATAAAAGGTGTTGTGGAAGTAATGGATGTAGATAGCGCCAGGTACATGGATACCAGGAATACATCGAAGTTGCCTTTTCCTTCTCAGAAGTCACTTGACAGTGCTCTCAGTGATATTACTCGAATGAAAATTATCAATTCGGGAACCGCAGGCGGAAAAGCTCTTGGGGGCAATGTTATTTTAGACAGCTCGGATCCAAAAGTCATTGGTGAATTGAGAGCACAGCTTAAAATAAAGGAAGATCCAAAAACCTTCGGTCATGATATGTGCCTCGGAGGACCTTGTATTGAGCTATATTCCAAAGACTCGTTAAAACTTTGCCTTGGAATTCAACATGGTAATGCGATTCGATGGTTGAGTTGGGCTTCAGATGCTGAATTGCTTAAACCTGCGGAATTCATATCGTGGCTTGCCAGTAAAGGCGCGACCGGCCCCAAACAAGAAATGGAATGGCAGATTGAACAGGCAAAGTTTAATTCAATAGAATCACAGCAAGCCCGACTCAACCAATTCATTGAAAAGATGCCTGCATCAATGAAGAACTTTCTTGGAACGATAAAATTGGGACAAGGAGAACGTGGCAGCATGAGCTATATGTTAGAAGACATGTCGCCGAAATATAAAGCTATTCCTGCAGGTCAACGAATGTCTGCCGCAAAAGCCGCAATTGCTTCACAATTTCAAAAAACTCAAGACCAAATCAGAGCATTATTAGAATGGTCCGCAGCGATTGAATATCCGAACGCTGGTGTCTACCGAAACTTTCCAACTCAAGTTCTTTTGGAGTACGACCCTGGCGAGATACTTGCCGTAATCAAAGCCGGTACAAAGGGCAGCTCAACCTGGGTAGGAGCAAGCCGCTTGTATTCTTACATGGGATTTAGGGATAAGTTTCTCTACGGATACCCAGATCTCGATGATCAGCTCAAACAAAGAATTTTGCAAGAATTGAAGGCTACTGGCAAATATCAGGCTGATGTGCAGGAATTCCAGGAAGCAATTTCGGAATGGATGTACCCAACCAGAAGAGAAACCATACTTAGAAGGCGTAAGGAAAAAGAGAAGGACTAGATACACTCTACTGCGAATGAACATACACCCTTTGTCGTGCGCGGTCGTGTGATCCTGTTCCGCTGGATAAGAGTAAAGCTGCTGAGCGAGGTGCCGTTATTACAAGACTACTTCTGCTGCTATGTCTATTTTTTGTTGCCGGTTCACACAGGTTCTAGCAATAGAAATGGATTCAAAACAACTTTCCATTTTGCGGCATAGTGAAAAAATGACGCTCTATCGAGTCTATCCCTGGTACAACAATGGTGAGAGAAAAGCGCTGCCACCCGAGCAATTGTTCAATGGATGGGACATTCTAAAACAAATCGACATTAAACAGAAAATGGATCGAGTTGCAATCGCAAAAATAGTAAGCAGTGAGATTTCGGAAAGCTCGGGACTTTCTGCCAACTGCTTTATGCCCCGACATGCAATTAGGGCAGTGAGAGGGAAGCAGAGGCTAGACTTATTAATTTGCTTCGCATGTCATAACATGTTGTGTTATCTGAATGGAAAGGATATTGGCGGGTATTGCATTGCATCCAAATCCGCCGATCAGCTAAATAGTTTTGTGCAAGCTACACCGGCTGAATTGAGGCAAAACCCAAAAGTAATTATTCGGGCAACGATTCCACCGGAGCACGCTCTCGCGGAGACCGATCTGAAGCTCCAATACGATGAGTTTGTAAGCTCAGACACTTTCAGTTCAATAGCTGAGGCTATTGGACACGAACCAATCCGACGTCTGCATCCGAATATGGTGCTTACAAAATCTGATGTTGGGCTTGTCGAATATTCTAAACCTGGATCGAGTGAAAAACTGTATGGCAGTATTGCGCCATATATAGCAGCCATTCGAAAGAGTCTTTCAACGCATGAATTGCTTCAAAATAGGTGCCTGGAATTGACTGTGCATCGGGACGGCAAGATCGATTATAGAGGTGAATTACTTGATCCCACCAACAAAAAACGGCTGGAGAAAACTGAAGTAATAAATATTCTAGAGGGTCAAAATGTTCCGCCTCTGCCAGACTGGTATCCTGATACCAGTCTAAATTTGAACTTAGAGATTCCAGACAAGTAATGGTTTTAAATAAGCGATGACTCCTGCCATGCAGTAAAGAGGTCGCCTGCGGCACGGAGTCCAAATACTCGTCTGAAATCGTCGGGCAAGCAAACTAAGTCAAGAACCCAAATTCAGTCTGCAACTAGACGTGGATCAGTAATTCCCATCCCGAGGCTCCGCTTCGGTTACTTGTGTGCATTGTAATTAGTGAGCATCGTGCTGTACCAAAATACAAAGGGACGCTTTAGCACTTCCTTAATCGGTACAGTGGAACTCATAGTTGGTGTTCCTGTTTCGGGAAACTCATCATGCTGAGGTGCAAAATAATCAATCTCTCTTTGAATTCGACGCGAGAGTTCTTCCGGTGTAGGTTTGCTTATCATTTGCAATCACGGTTCCGCATCATCTCGACCGACCATGATGTCATAAACGGGACTATTCTCAATTTCAGGCAGCAAAGAACGAAGTCTGCGATGCTCAGGTGGAGATAACAGCCCCCACTCTAGCAAGGCTGAAAGATAGCCAGCCCAGGCAATCGCGACTCGCTCAGGCAGCGTACCGCCATAATGCTTTATATCTCGGCAAATGCGATTAGTTAGTTCTTGCACAGTGGGTTTCTCACTCATCGTTCATTCTGCCTTTTCACAAAATCGAAGCCATTACCGAGAACGCGGATCGATTGAATTTTAGCACCGGCTTCGTCGGCTGCTCCATAAGCACGCGATACTCCACGTTCTGCAATTTCCTTTGTCATACCCAGTTGGTGCCAAACATTTACTATCACGTTGAGAGCCTGGCTTCTAGCATCCATCACTCGGCTAGCAAATGCCCGTGATATTCCGTCGGATGTTTCGTTGCTCACTCCATAAACAGCCTTGAATTCGGTATTCTCGCCATTAACTATTGCATCGCCCTCACCAGGCTGACCTTCGTTTGGATTCTTTTGCACATCCTCGCCATTTTCAAGCAAGTATCTTGCTGTCTCACGCTCGTGCTCATATTCGAATTGCGAAATAATCTTTTCTATTTCTTCGGGTGTGTAAGATTTCTTTTCGCGCTGCTCCTTGCCGTCATCACCCTGCTTATCCCCTTGGGCAACTTGCGGGTCCTTGCCTTCTGGATTGATGACCGTCACAGTATTCTTGAACCAGTTCTCGACGCTGCAATAATCGGGGTCCCAGTTTGCAGGCAAATGCTGCCCATCGCCGCCTGGAGGCGGAGCGCCAGCCCCACCCATTATTGAACCGGGCTCTGGCTCGTCTTTCTCACCATCTGCGGGCTCTTGATTCTCATTTCCTATTGGAACATTGTGATGCAAATTTGGTTTGTGATGATTGGCTGGATGGTGGATATGAACTTCCGGCAAATGATGCGAATCTGGCTTGTTGACTGGCGGATTTGGCTTGTGCCCGTGGTCTTCCGCCGGGAGACCGTCGCGCGAAGCAGGTTTCTCTTGTTCAGCTCGCTTGGCGTTCTCCTGCTTCGGATGTTCTTTAAGGCGAAATGGAGAAAAACTAGCGGACGCCATCAATGGGTCATTCATTCCAAGGTCCAAGACGCCCTGGTCCATAATTCGTTGAGACTGAAACTTATCCTGCTGGGTGAGACCGCCCGAAGTCATGCCATGCCAGGACTCGCGTGACAGACTGGACGCTTTGTCATCATTGGCACCTTTCTCGTGCTTGTCTGCATTGTGAATGATATCGCCCATTGCTTAAGTTCCACCCTCGTGCCTGTAGCATAGGCAGGTCTTCTGAAATTCTCCTGAGAATGGCAAAAACTTGACAGCCGCCTGCTTGCCCCGTCTCAAGAAAAGGTGATTGAAATCGTGAATCAATACCCTACTCTTGTCGATATGAAGGCAAACAAGTCAAAAGCCGACCCTTGGGTTATTGCTCTTGCTGAGCTATACAATTGCAAGGTTGTACCAAACGAAACCCTACCAGGCGCTAACAGCCTTAAGGTAAAATTCCAAATGTGTGCATCGGTCGCTCAATCCAGTACCTCGACATTTTGGGACTAATTAAGGCCGAGGGTTGGAGGTTCTAACAGTTGTTCACTGACCAGCAGCAACAAGGTTGTGTTATAACATAGGCAAAATTTTGGCCCAGGTGTGTGTGCACTACCGGGCCGGGAGAGATAGGGGTGCCTGTCTGGGGGGGTGTACCCCCTTCGATTCACAGGTGGGGAAGGCTCATGGGCTGACACATTCGGGCACCGCCAGCAGTGGCAACTATAAAGTGCCGACTTAACAATATTCTCTCTGCAAAGCAATTGAGGTTCACTGGGCAGTCCTCGGCGAGAACATTAGAGGCTGACCTTTTCTCGCACTTATTTCGCAGGCATCTCATGTACCAAAACTCGCGCCTGGCTTACAATTTCGCTTATTTCGCTTATTTCGCACCCTGACCGATTTCCCCACTAACTAAGTTCGGCTATTAAAACGCTGAGCTTAGCGGGGTTGATATGCCTCCGCGCCCGCTCAGAGACCATCAAGAATCCATCCGAACACACCATTTTGTATTTCATTTAAAAAATGTACTCGGATGAATACCTGTGCTGTTTCTATTCGGCTTCCAGAAAGAGGCAGGCTCAACCTGTTGTTTCAGCGTTGCGCTAAGTCGTGAGTCTAAAGGAAGTCAAGATCACTGAATTGATTCACCATATTTGGTGCTTACGCTGATACTTAAGATTATGTCTGTCGGGTGTATACTTTCGATTCGACAACTACCCCATAAAAGAAAAGCGCGAGTCCGAAAACCCGCGCTATGATTGGCTCCCGAGGCTGGATTCGAACCAGCGACCAAGTGATTAACAGTCACCTGCGCTACCGCTGCGCTACTCGGGAATAGGAAACGATAATTCATATTACCACGGCTCTACCGGAGGCTAACACTATTGAGAACCGTAGGATAAGACGCGTTACAAGTGTTGGGTTTTTGCGACTATTTTAACGGATCGGCCAGCAAAGGGAGGGAGTATGAGCCGGCGAGCCGCCGGCGCTCCCGGGAGCTGCCGCTACTCAACGAAGGTCTTGTCCTAACGGGCGCGCAAGGCGTGTACTGGGCACCCGCAGGGGCCCCAACCATTAAGCGGGCGGGAGGCCCGCGATCCCGGGGCGTCGCTTCGGACCTGGCAGCACGAAAACTCACGTGTTTCGGGTCGAGGGGCGCTATACTTAAGGATGGTCAGACGGACCTTAATATATAGATGCAAGCAAGGGATGCCAAGGTGCAAGCCATGAGTTTATTCGGAGCACAAAAGGTAAGCGGCACCACCATCGAAGAAGTAGCAAATCTGGTCAAGAACTACTTCAAAGGTCGTGGACTCGACCATCACAAACAGGAAATTCCTGGAGCTGAAGGTTGCGGCTGGTGGTTGACAGAAGGAAGCGCCAAAGTTTATGTCTTCGTTCAAGATTCACCGGCTGGTCCAGTGATTCGCATCACAAGCCCCATTGTTTACATCCCCGAAGTTGAGCACGAGCGCTTTTACAGGCGGCTCTTAGATCTCAATAGCAACCTGGCAAGCTGCCACCTTGCTACCTATGAAAACTATGTTCTGGTACTTACTCAGCGTCAAACCGCTGGCATATCACAAGAAGAAGTAGACTCAATGGTCTGGAATGTCGCCTATGTGGCTGATCTACTTGACGACAAACTAGCCGCAGAATTTGGAACCCAGTTGTACAGAGAATGACAAAAAACTCAGCGCAAAAGCACGCAAAACCAAACACCTTTCTAACTGAGCAAGAAATTCAATTTATTTGCAGCCTTGCTGAGCACTGCGGCAAACTTGCCGCCGACATGCGAGCATCGGTCGGGGTGCGCGAAAAAACAGAACCGCACGATCTCGTGACTGATGCCGATATGGCCGTGTCCAAATTGCTGCTTAAAGAATTGAACAGGCGCTTTCCCATGGACTTCCTCATTTCCGAAGAAGATATCCCGACAGACACAGCGAGTGAACACCAACGCATCTGGTATCTCGATCCAATTGATGGAACGGACAACTACGTCAGTGGTGACGGACAATACGCAGTAATGCTGGGACTCCTGGTTGAAGGCAAACCACATTTTGGTTGTGTGCACAGCCCGGCTAATAAGGTCACGTATTACGGTGGTCCCAAATATGGCGCGTGGAAGCGCATCCCAGGGGAAGACGCAGAAGAGTTTAAAGTCAAATACCAGGGAGTCATGCAAAATCCTGTTCGTTTGATGATGGGTTCACGCGATCGCAAAAACCACCCGTGGGTTCAAAACCTTTCTGGCTTGCGTCTGGTCACCTCAGGCAGCGTTGGACTTAAAGTTGCAAAAGTAATCAACGACGAAGCAGATTTATTTGTGCATCTCTCAGGCAAACTAAAATATTGGGACACTGCTGGTCCAGCTGCAATTGCATTAGCCGCCGGGCTCGAAGCCGGCACGCTTGAAGATGATGACTTAACTTTTCCAAACTCAGACATACGGCACCCGCTCTCAGTCGTAATGGGCAGACCAGGTTCACTGGTTTGGTCACGCGAAGTGATCGGCAGCCGTTTGTTCGCTCAATAAACTCATGCCGATAATCCTGAATCAAACCGATCTGCAAAAACTTTGCGATGAAATAGATGAGAACGGTCGCTTTGCGCTCGACCTGGAATTTATTCCAGAGCGAACCTACGAACCGGAAATTTGCCTTATTCAAGTAGCAACCGATCACGAAGCGTACATCATCGACCCCTATCAAGTCCACGATGTTTCGTCGCTCTGGAAGCGGATTGCAGACCCGGAAATCTTGAAGGTATTACACGCCGGAGACCAAGATCTCGATCTCATGTTTCAGAACAGCGGGCTAATTCCGCAAAACATTCTTGACACGCAAATAGCCGCCGGATTCATCGGCTTCGGCTATCCAATTGGTTATGGCAAGCTCTTGAACCAGCTTCTGAATATCAGTATTTCAAAATCTGAAAGTTTTACTGATTGGACGAACAGACCGCTGACGCAATCTCAAATCGATTATGCGCTTGACGATGTCGCCCACCTGCTCGAACTGCATGACAAACTCTTAGAAGAACTTGCCGAGCGCAAGCGCGCGAACTGGGTTTTCGACGAGTGCAAACGCTATTCCGATATTTCCTATTACGAGCGAGATCGCGGTCGCGATTTTATGCGAGTCAAGGGTGCAAGTTCACTGCCCCGGCGTGGACTTGCTGTTCTCAAAGCTCTTTCCGACTGGCGCCACAGTGAAGCCTCACGCACAAACAGACCGCTGAAATCGATTCTTGCGGATAATGTTCTGTTTGAATTTGCCCGCCATCCACCAAAAAACCAGTCCGACATTCAGCGCATTCGCGGCATCAGACCTGACCAGGTTAAGCAGTACACTCAGGCGATTCTCAAAGCCGTCGAGTCGGCATTAAAGACTCCTGAGAGCGAATGGCCCTCATGGCCGTCCAGCCGCATCCCCAGCAAACGTGAACTGCTCATTTCAGACTTTCTTTTCACTATTTTGAAAGTCATAACCTTTGACATGGAAATAGCAGCCGAACTAGTGACAACACGTTCATCCCTGGAAGCTCTTGTAAGGCTGCACTTCGAAGGCAGTTTGCAAGCCGATAAGTTCCCATTGCTGCAAGGTTGGCGGAACGAACTGGTCGGTCATAAGCTCATGAATGTTCTGCAGGGTGCTGAATGCAGAATGCAGCTGAAATCCAAATCTCATCCAATTAGCCTGGAAGTCAATGGCAAACGGATAGAACATTAAGCACGGCATAAGGTAGAATTCTCCTGCTATAGAATTGGAGGAAGAGTATGTCCAGCACAGCTCAGGTCGGTCTAATTGGACTGGGTGTCATGGGGGAAAACCTGGCACTGAACATCGAGCGCAACGGCTTTAAAATTGCTGTCTACAACCGCAGCCACGAAAAGGTCGATGCATTCATCAACGGCAGAGCCAAAGGCAAAAACGTCATTGGATGCAAGGACGAGAAATCATTCATTGCCTGTCTGGAAAAACCACGCAAGATTATTCTGCTGGTAAAAGCTGGGCAACCTGTTGATTCGACAATCGAAGGCATTAAACCGTTCCTTGAAAGAGGGGACATTATCATTGATGGCGGCAACTCTTATTTCGAAGATACACGCCGTCGTGAAAAAGCACTTGCCGCAGAAGGGCTCTTCCTGATCGGATCCGGAGTTTCCGGCGGTGAAGAAGGTGCTCTCTGGGGACCATCTCTAATGCCTGGCGGCGATAAGAATGCCTACGAAGAAATCCGCCCAATTTGGGAAGCTGCGGCCGCCAAAGCCGATGGTGAACCCTGCGTGACATATCTTGGTCCTGACGGCGCCGGACACTTTGTCAAAATGGTGCACAATGGTATTGAGTACGGTGACATGCAATTGATCGCGGAAGTCTACGACATCCTCCGCAAAGTGTTCGGCATGGGTGCCCATGAAATGAGTGAAGTTTTCACGAAGTGGAACAAGGGTTTGCTCAACTCGTACTTGATTGAAATAACCGCTGAGATTCTCTCAGTGGATGATCCTGAAACAGGCAAGCCGCTGGTCGATATGATTCTCGACAAAGCCGGCCAAAAGGGTACAGGAAAATGGACGGCAGAGTGTGCTCAAGAGCTTGGTATTCCAATTCCAACAATCGATGCCGCTCTCACTGGACGCTTGCTCTCGTCGATGAAGGATGAGAGAGTTCAGGCTTCCAAGCATATTCCTGGTCCTTCCAATAAACCAAATCTCGACAAAGAAGAAATGCTTGCCGCCATGGCAGATGCATTATTCGCCAGCAAGATTTGCTCTTATGCTCAAGGAATGTCTTTGATCAAAGCAGCCTCAGATACTTATCACTGGGATATTAACCTTGCTGAATCAGCCCGCATCTGGAAGGGTGGCTGCATTATTCGAGCCGGCATGTTGAAAGACATCACCCAGGCATTCAAAGAAAATCCCGATCTCAAAAACTTGCTGCTCTATCCAACCTTCATAAATTGGCTCGAGAAAGCACAAGACAACTGGCGCAAAGTGGTATCCGCTGCTTCATTGCACGGCGTAGCAATTCCATCAATGAGCGCAAGCCTGGCATACTTCGATGCGTATCGCAGTGCAAACTTGCCGCAGAATTTGACTCAAGCACAGCGCGATTACTTTGGGGCTCACACATATCAGCGCACGGACAAACCAGAAGCCGGTTTTGTCCACACTGAGTGGAAGGACCTGCTGAAGAAAAAAGCGGAAGTGAAGTAATTCGCCTTCTGAAAATTCAATCCCGTAATTGATGAAACGAGCAGGCTTAATCGTCTGCTCGTTTTATTAAATACCCATCTCGCTCACAATTTGTGAACGCAAATTAGAAGCCTTAAGGTAGACGTCCTTGAGATGAGTACTCGCCTCCAAGATTTGCATCGCTTCGTCCAGTAGGGAAATAGACTTCATGTAATCACACTTTTCCCGATAGTAAATTTCGGCCAGCTTTGCCTTCACAACCGCTTTCAATTGCAATGAAGTACAACAAAACGGTTCGTGATCCAACCAGGAGAATATCGGCGTGGGCTCCTGATAGCGCCGCAACTGACGGCTGCCAGTCCATGCTTCCAGGCATTCTTTACCGCCTGCCGTCCGGTAATTATCAGGACCGTTCCAGCCCTGGCTTCCGGTAAATCTATCAGGAAACAAACAAATAGGTGAGAAACCAGGTAGTGGATCCTTTTGGTTGCTTGCATCAATATCGTTATTGATCTGCAAAAGGCTTTCATAAATCGCACACGCTTTGTTTGTCTGCTTTGTTTCAAGATATAAAAGAGCCAGGTCTGCACGATTCCTCACTTTATCATGGAAAGATTTATGAATCAGCGCTCGGTCTAAAAGCTCCTCCGCTTCGTCGAAGTTCTTAGCCTCCTTAAATAAGCGAGCACATTTTATGAGTCGGGTTGCCGCATTAAGTTCATCCCTTTCAAAAGGTTCTTCTCTGATAATGCGCAACGCTTTATCCGCATCACCAGCTTTCAAATAAAATTCCACCGGCAGCTCAACATTGAAAGGACGAAATTCATCGAAAGCAGATACTTCGATTGGTTTGAGCCCTCGAGAAGCGCAAGCCTTCGACGTTGTATGCGTAACTCCAGCCTTTCTTTCCAGTAAAGCAGCCGTCATCAAGTTTAATGCCACCTCTCTGTCTCTTGCACGTAAATGACAGAATGCCAGCTCAGTTAGAAGCGCTGGTCTGCAATCGCATGAGACACCGTGAGCTTCTCGTTCATGAGAGAGAATTTCGTCTTCCAGCTCGAATGCAGATTTAAATTCTCCCGCGTCTGCATAATATTTGTATAGCTTCCTCAAGTTGGAAAGATGAATGCCTTCAGCAAACTTTGAACGCTCTTTATCGGAAATATCCCCAAACGCTAACAGATAATTTTTGACTTGTTTTTTGCGATGCTGCATCTCAGCCAGCTTTGCCAGATTACGGTAAATTACATTTATCCTAACGAGGTCATATTCAGAGGATTTGCCACTAAGACCTCGTAACTCTTGCTTCCACAGACGCTCGGCAAGTGCTTCTTTTCCGTTCTCATAACAGAAAAGCGCAAAATGTCCCTCAGCATTCTCAAGATCACCAGGCTCACTTTGCGGGCTGCTAGAAACCTTTTGGATCAGCTGCTTGTAGAGCTTGAGTGCATCATGTAATCTTCCACTTTTAACCAGATCAACTGCCAATTCATGACGTTGCTCAACGGTAGAAGGATCTAGAAGTCCTCTATTTTGCTCAAAATAATCAAGGACAGCCTGGCGGTAAGGAACCGCCTGCTTAAACTGTTCGTGATTCTCACAAAATACAGCCAGTGGCAATTCTTTTATGCAATCTCTTTCCATTTCCGGAGGAAGCGGTGCTTTTCGTTCGAACTCGATCGCATCACGTTCAAGGCTCAATGCTTCATTAAAACGATTCAAATTTGCGTAAACTTCAGCAAGCGAGTACTCATGGCTATCGATGAATTGGTTATAGCCTGCATCTTTCTCAGCTTTAATTGCTTGTTCAAATAGCGGAAGACTCTCAGGAATCTTGTTGAGAGCATATTTGCATTGCGCCATAAAAATATACGTGTCCGGATGAATTTCAATATTGAGCTTTTTGCTTGTCTCCAAAATCGTTTGGCATATTTCTGCGCACTGCGAATATTCCTGGTGCTGATAGAGTTTTTTCACCATCTTTTTCAATACACCCACCCTTTCTTCCGACTCGCTTCCATATAAGCGCGAGGCAATAAGAGCGGCTCTCATCATGTGATGTTTGTATTTCTCAAAATCATTCAGTTGACCGTAGGAGTCCCCGATACGCTGCTCATAAGCAAGACTAGAACTCAGCGAGTGTACATTATTGATGCGGCGCTCAGCTTCTTTTAGCCATTGCCGTGCTTTATCGTACTTTTGTAGCTTAACTGAACATTCAGCCAAAAGTATCGAAGAATTGACTTCTTCCTCATATGTTCTCGCGCACAGATTTGAGCTCAAAGCTCGCTCATAGCATTCGTTGAATCTGCTGGCACTAAATAAAGAACTAGCCATTAAGTACAAAAAGTAACTGCGACTCAGGTCGCCGCAGCTAATATTTTCAGCGGCCATGGCCCCCTGCCTGTAGAGTTCAGCAGATTCTTCATAATCTTCTGCCTGCCAAAATCCATATGCAAGTGCAGATACAGCCAGCAACCATTCACGGCTGGATTTTCCATGTTTTTTGGCGATCTGATCAAGTTCATGGAAGAGTTTTTCATCATCTCCGCTGTTGACGTTGCAGTCAAAGCTAAACTCTATCTCGACTTGTTCTGGCGCCCCTTCTGGTAATTTGGCAAAGCTGCTTTCATACAAGGCGTTCAAGGCTGCAGTATCAAATTTTTCATTTAACGAGCTCTTACCCAGTCTCACATCTGAAATGTGCCCGTCTCTGTGAATTGTGAACAAAGCAACAGCCTTAGTGGATTTCCTTCGATGTGGCGCGTTCCAATGAGCATGAATCTCATTTTTAAGAGCAGCCATATAAGGCCCAAAATCAACATCTCCTCGCACTAAATCATTAACCGAATCTGTCGCATAAACGCAAACAGGGGTGACCGCGCAAATAATGCAGGGGGCCAAAAATTGAAACAGACCACGTAAAATCTGGAAGCGCATTCAAATTTAGTAAGAAGTGGACCCGAAATGATCAAGCAAGCAGCATTAGATCCTAACTGCCATATGTGGAAATTTCGTTGAATTCAACAGCAATGGTTCTCGTTCTGATAAGCTAAATCTTGAGCTGAGCAACCTTTCAAAGTGGATAGCGTTAAGGCTAAACCGGATCCCAATTGAGATCGGCAAATGGAAGAAGAAGAGAAACATGCGCCCGAGCCAATGCTGAAAGAAGAGGCTTCAAAGCCAACGATAAAAGCTGAGCCGGATAGTGATGATCTCAAGACTGATGCTTCTAGCCGCACAGCTCCTAACTTGCCCGATCGCTTTGAAATTCTGGACGAGATCGGCCGTGGTGGAAAGGGCATCGTATACAGGGCCAAGCATAAATTTACAGGCGCGACTGTAGCGATCAAAGTCTTGACCCAAGCTTGCACGGACTCCCTAGACGTACAGAGATTTAAACGTGAAGCACAAGCCGCATGCGCAGTTAAACATGCGAATGCAGTTTCTGTTCTAGATTTTGGAGTTCACGAGCAAAGTCCCTATCTTGTTATGGATTTTCTCAGCGGCGTAAGCCTTGATACTTATTTGAAGGAGCATAATTCGCTGCAAGACGAGTTCCTCATAAAAATAGCCCAGGATCTCTGTGCTGTTCTTGCGTGTGCCCATGAGGCCGGAATCGTGCATCGCGATCTCAAACCAGCTAATATCATGCTCCAGTTTGACAAAGATGGCGTGCCGATCGCGAAGATTTTGGATTTCGGAATGGCCAGCATAACGAACCCAGATGATTCCACACAGCTCAGCAAGACCGGGGACGTACTTGGAACTCCACTCTACATGAGTCCGGAACAGTTCCAGGGAGTCAAAGCAGATCAACGAACAGATATTTACGCCCTCGGCGCAGTTCTGTACAAATGCATTACAGGTCATGCACCACATGAAGGTGACAGCCCCTTTGCAATAATGTACAAACGTTTCAACGAACAGGTACAAGCACTGGAAGCTCATGGCAAAAGATCTCGCCTTGAACAAGTTATGCTGAAATGCTTGTCGGTGGATAGAGATGATCGCTATCAATCCATAGAGGAAGTTCTTGCTGACTTGCAAAAATGTGCACAAGGCGAAACTATACAAGCGAAGAGAAAAACAAAACAAACTTCTTCAAAAATGAAGCTTTTTGCGATCTCGGCAGTAACTGCTGTTGCTGTGTCGGCGCTAGTGATTTGCGTTGATTGGATGGGACAGTTCAAACCTAAACCACCGGCGCCGGTGTCAAGCAACATCGCAATAGAATCCAGCCCGCTTAATGAACTAGACTCAACGGGCAACGACTGGGACAGCGTGGATCTCCGCGGGCAAAAGCGATTGAACAACGGCGGCTACGCTCAGGCATCAAATGATTTTACGAAAGCCGTCGCACTTGCAGGAGCCAATGATAAACACAAACTTCTTAGCCTACAAAAGTTGGCTATCCTTGCCCATATCATGGACAAAAATAAAGAGGAAGAGGAAACAAACAAGCAGATCCTCGAACTTGAAAAACACACCCGCAACAGTTCCAGCATTGAAGCCCTTACCAAGGCTTTGACCTTGCTTCCAAATAAAATTGAAGCAAACCAGCGCGAACAAGTGGAATCGCTCGCTTCTGATCTCCTGGCGAATGCAAGAGAGCTTAATCAGCAGCTCGATGGACAGACGTCATATCAACTAATCTCAGCCGCATTGCCAAAATTGCAAACTTTGTTGGGATACGAATCAAAGTGTGTGCTGCAACTTCAAAGCGAGGAAGGAGAAAGCAAAAATCTTATTAAAAAAGGCGACGGACTTGCTTTGCAGAAAGAAGCTGTTGAGAAAATGAAACGCTCGTTTGATAAAAGCGATCCTGAATACAATTTGGCTGTTCTCCGCCTTGCGGCATACGATTGGTGCAATGTAAATCTTACTGGTGAAGCGCTGAAAAACATGCAAGACAGCCAGGAAAAAGATGGACGCAAACATGTACTGGCAAAAGCTTACCTCGCTCATGGCATGGCTCTTTGGCGCCAGTGGAATATGAACTCGCAAAATAACCCGGCAGGTGCTGGCAAAGTAATTGAACAAGCTCAAGAAGAAATGGAGAAGGGTTTGGAAATACTCTCCGGTGAACAGAATCCGGATAATGTAGTTGATTATATTGTGGAACTTGCCAGGATTACCGAGCAGCAATCTGGCTTTGCTGAATCGCAAAAGCAACTGATACACCGTGCTCAAACTGCGGCTTCATCACAGTCACCGCTTTTACGCGCCCAGTATTTGATGGCAATAGCTCAATATAAACAAAATGGCAGGCAGCCCTTTTTTCCAGACGTCTACAAACTCAAAGCGCCCTATGCCAGACAAGCACTGCTAATTCGCCAGCACCTCTTGCCACCTGATTCCTGGGATGTTTTGCAATCGCTCCACGAAATGATCAGCCTGGACGGTGGGCTTTATCATTACTCAAAGAATCCACCATGCGCTGATGAATATATCTCGTTACTGCGGCAGCAGGCTGCCTTGATCGAAATCAAAGGCGATAAATTGCCGCTAGTTGCAAGTGACTGCAATATGACTGAAATCAATCTTCAGCTATCAGTGGCATTTAGTCGAAAAGGAATGCATAAGGAAGCAAATTACTATTTAGATAGAGTCATCGCTAGACTTGACGAGCTGACGCAGAAAGACAGGGGAAAAACTGAACACAGCTCGGAATGGATGCCATCACGTATTCAACTACTCTGGGAAATTTTGGAAAACGAGAAAGGCAAAGGGGAAAGCGTAAAGTATCAGAAGCGCTGGTATCCGGATTTGTCGATCCACAATCCGTATGCATAAACCCTCCTCTTTTCAACCGTGAACACATGTGTTCACACCGCCGGCGGTATCACAATGCAAAAACAGGCTGCCCACCATGTGCTGGGCAGCCTGACGTCTTCGCCATTAAAAGGTATCGTATGCAGCGTGAAGATCACGTGATTTTTTCAACCGATAGCAAGGTGCAGTATTGCGCGCAGCAAAAGATCATACTCCGCGGGCAAGAGAGCAGCTGAAACTAAAGAGCAAAAGCAAGACAAAGCAATCAAAGATTGCTTCGGCAGCGAAGTGTTTGATCATCTGAAAGATTGGGATTGGCTCATTGATCACCGCGTGCGCTCTTTTCAACCGTGAACTCATGTGTTCACACCGCCGGCGGTATCACATCAAACATTAAAACAGTTGCCCACAGTACGTGGGCAACTGGCTTCTCTTCGCAGATATAAACTACTACAAAAAGAGTGAAAAGAGCGTGAGTTTTTCACTAAGTAATTTGGAACCTCACGCGCCAGTATTGTGACTGAAGCCGTGTCAATGACGACAGCTAGAAGCGGGCTGGATTGAATACCGTCAGAAGCACTAGCGCCGTGCTATGTTATGTAGCTCAGCTAAACCTGCTCGCGCAATTTCGCGAATTAACGCAGCTCTGCATTCTAGTGAGCCTGGCGACCATAGTGCCGCGTCCAACAATTAGGCTTCAAGGACTGCCAAATCAATTTTCTATATCCGGCAAAATTCACTTTGTTTTCACGAGCGTTCTGCTAGCGTGCAATAAATCGATTACTACATTTCAAGGCCGGGTGTTTTCCCGGCCATTCGCGCTTGCAATTGCCACCATATTCAGTACCAGGCTTTGCGCGAGCTTTGTGACACTTGGCAACCGCGAAAGACAGAGTTGGTTTTGCATCCGTGGTGAAATCACCATGCGAAATTACTGCCAAACATCTGGAAGAGCGCCCCAAAATAGCGAATGCAGTCTTGCAGCCCAATGGAATTCATGAAGCGGAACATTTGTTTTTCGGGGCATGCGCGAATTAGGCTGAAGAAGTAATTTCATCCACATCTTTCAAACGGAACAAAAAAGTCTCAGACATCATTTCCTTCCAGAAAAGAACCGAATAGCACGCAAGACAAAAGTCTTGCGTGTTTCTGCGCGATCCCGCGCCTCATCCAAAAGATCAAAGGACCTGAACCATGACTAAGAATAACGCCTCCGAGAATAACTCGACCCAGCTCACCCCGAATCAGATCAGCTTCCGGATCGTGAAGAAGGCCCTCATCTGGATCGCTTTCTTCACCGTCATCGCGATCGGCGGCACGGTGGCCATCAGCAAGTTCGCGAGCCCGCCCAACGGCCTCGAATGGGACGGAGAACAGACCATTCGCGATTAGTCTCGGCCAAATTCTGCAAGCAAACATATAAATGAATGCATGCAGAAAATAAAACCAGTCGAGGGTGTTGTTCCTTGCAGCACCCTCGCTAGCTTGCAGCGGCGTGGATATGATCCGCCGCCATCTTTCCCAAACAGAGGACATCGACATGCTGGGCAAAGAGAAAATGTTGAACAAGAAAGAGATGCTCTCACCAAACCAGGTGCAAGCACTCAAACAACTGCGGACTGAGATGACCAAATGGTTTTTCTCGACGACCTGGGCTACCACCGGATCTTCATCCGCCCCCTATAGCGTCTTCCTTTCTGAACATGGCGACGACCTGGATCTAATTGGGGACGAACTGACCGACTGCGGATGGAACTGGAGCAAAATCGGCCAAGACACTCTGCGAATCAGTTTGGATACCGGTAATAAGCTCGAGCCTAGCTCGGACATTCTGCCAACACCGGCGGAGGTTCAGTTGTTCTGCCAGAATCACGAAATCGTGAGAACGATTATCAACAACATGGACCTTGATCCGGAAATCTCATCTTGCGAGCCGATAAACCTTCTTGAGCAAACGCCAAAGCGGGTCATCACCGCCTTGCTCGACCAATTGAAGGATCTGGGTTGGATTGTCTCGCAGTCTGGTGACGAGAAAATCTGGGTCAGGTATCCGCAAAGCTAAATGAGAGCCGTGCTCATCCGTATATAAGGAAAACAGGCAAGAGAAAATGTCTTGCCTGTTCGGCGCGTTCCCGCGCCATGCCTGAACCACAAATGGAAAAAGGAAAAGCAAATGACGTTCATCATACTCCTCACTTTCATCAGCATCTGCGCCATCATCGTCGGAATCGCTTTCGGTGAGGTGGCCGGATACAAGCGAATTCTCGCTTTCGCCGGGCTCGCCTACACAGTTGCGACGGGAGTGAGCTCATTCACCAATGCACCCACCGGAACCATCAAGGTTGCTCGCTGGTTGGGCAGCAGCATTCAATCGGGCTATCTTCCTGATACCGGGATTCATCTCGTCAATCCCTTCATGTCCTACGAGGACGTGGTCATCACTCGCCAGGAAATCGAACTCGGCGCCGACGGTTCCATCCGAACCGGCACGTCTGACGACAACTTCCTTACCGTCGATGCGGTGATGCCTTATTCCCCGAATCCGGTTTTCGCCTGGAAGCTGCTCTCGAAAGTGCCAAACTACCCGAGCATGATGCGCAACATGGCTGAGGCCGCTCTTCGCAAGGGCGTTTCTCAGAAGTCGTGGACGCAAGTGGTGAAGGACAGCAACGGCGACGCGGCTGCGGCAATTGGCGCGGCCTGGCAAGCCGCAGTGAAGGGGCAGCTAGTCGCGGCCGGATTCAGCAAGGAGGAAGCGGAGCTCACCTTCAACTTCTTCCCCGTGCAGATTCGCGCGGCGCTTCCCGATCCCAAGGTTCAGGAAGCAACTGCTAATCGCTCGGCGGCAACTGAAGACCTGCACACGCAGGAGACACTGACCAGCATCGCGCTCGAAATAGCGAAGCGTCGCGGACATGAGGGCGAAGGCGTACAAAACCTGATCAAGTCGGCTATCGGCCTGAAGTCCACGGACCCGATGCCGAAAACGATCACCGTTACGGACATCTCCAAGATCGTCGATGCGATATCGAAACTCGAGCGCGCCACTGCCATGCAGAAGATCGCCGAGGACCCGAAGCGTGCAGTCACCGTCATCTTCAACGGCGATGGCAACAGCAGCTCGCCGAATGTTTCGCTTCCTGCGGGTCAGACCGTGCAGCAGACTCCGGCTAAATAAAGTCCGGCGATCAGTTCGAAAACAATTCTGGTGTCGGGATTCTTTCCGGCACCTTTCTCCACCCTCTAAAAAAGGAAAGACAATGTTCTACATGAAGGAAATCCCCACGCCGTCGGAAGCCAGGGCTCTCCATGCGCTTCGGACAGAACTGCAAACCTTTCTGTTCACTGCCGACTGGTATGAAGATGATCAAGAAAGGCCGTACACGTTATTCTCCGGCGATGCAGAAGAGCATTTGAGGCTGCTTGCCGAAGATATCGCCGAATGCGGTTGGCTCTGTAGCCTGCTCGACGAGCAAAGGCTGCGAATCATTGCGCCTATCGACAGTAATCCCAGCTCGGAAATTCTCCCGACGCCGGCGGAAGTCGAGGTGTTTTGCAAGAATCTCGAGATGATGCGCGTTCGGATCAAAAACGTCAATCCTGATCCGCTTATCCAGAATGAAATAATCTTTCCTGCCGAAACACCCGAACGCGTCATGCGCGCTCTGGTGCACGTGCTGGAAACCCAAGAATGGTCCGTCGAGCGCGACGGTAAGGTGCGCATCCTCGTCAGCCAGTAATCTTGACTCTATGAATCCGGCCCGACCATGGGCCGGATTCACAGCATCCTTGCCAATCACAGTAAGCTGCTGTGATTAGCTGGGATGCTACTCAACTGCGGCGAAAGTCAATGAATCCCTCGCCTCAGCTGAGACATCTCGCTCAGGAAGCGCTAATGCGCGAACCTGAACAAACACAATGAGGTGCATCTTGTCGTGGATAAAACAATTGGATCTGTTTGAGACAATCGAACAGATCATCGGTGGCTTCATCGCGGCGGCCTTGATCGGCTTTCTCGGGCGCTACCAGAATCCCTGGTTCCTGGGCGGAGCGCTCTTCATGCTGCTCGGCTCGGCCTTCGTCTTCGAGAAGTTCACATACAGGCTGGCGCTGCTCGTCACTGCGGTGCTCTCGCTATTCTACTTCTTTCTCGGGCAACCGGCGCTTGTCCTCTTCGGCGCAATCATCTTTGGCGGCACGGTATTCGTCGGCACGCTGATGAAGAATCCTCTGCGCGGATGGTCGGCGCATTGGCTCTGGAAGCTCAGCGGCTTGTGCCTGCTCGCCTTACTGACTGGCCTGCTTGGCGCGCTTAGCTTCGCAGGAGTCTTCCTGTTCAGCTACTACGAAGTCTTACCGGTGGTGGCACCCTACGGTCCCATCGTAAATGACTTCTTGCCGCCGGCCGGAGCCATCGGAGCTATCATCATCATCGCCATGGCTACGCTCCGTCAGCCCGTCGGGAAAGCAAATTACTACTGGTTGGCCACACCGGTGATGGCGTTTCTGTTCTGCCTTTTCTTCTGGCCGAGCCACAGTTACATCGGCATGAGCGCTCTCACTTCAGCCGCGCTTGTACTGACGATCGGTGCTTTCACCAGTCGCCAGACGGAGCAGACAAAAACGCGCAGCTACGCGTCACTGACGAATGTCACCATGAGCGGTGCACTGTTCATCGGATGGTTCTGGATAAGCAACACGGTCGACTCGGTGTATCGCTATCAGCTGGCTAACGCCATCACTGTGCGCAAAATCGACCACCTGCCCACAACGAAAAATCTGCGCCTCGTTCCTTACGTTGCAGCGCATGACTACTGCACTCAGGGCAATCTGAAATCGTTCACTTCGCTTTCGGAAAATCCCCGTCCCATGTTCGTAAAGGAAAGGGACGGAAGCGAGAAAATGTTCTGGCAGTGCCTCCGCCATCCGAGCCGCTTCCAGGGACACCCGTGGACCTACCCCGGTTCCGGCATCGAAGGGCTGATACTGGTCGACGCCGGTAGCAAGGGACGATTCAGTACGCCGATTAACGTCAGTTTCATCTTCGGCGAAGACAGTCCCGTCACGAAGGCAGCGTTCTATGCGCGCAATCCATTTTCGACGATGCAAGCGGCGGTTGTCGGTCGCAGCGTCGACGGACAATATGCGCTTTTGATTCCGGCAGTCAGCAATGTACTGCAGTGGGGCGCCATGGTCCCCGAGCTCAGCTCTGTGCTCGTGGTGGAACCAAACGGCATCATGCGCACGATGAAACCGGAAGATGCCGCAAAACTCTTCCCCGGAGTGCCGCTCTATCCCACCAGCCTGGCGCGGAGATATGCCGATGCCTGGGCGCATTATTCGAGCCTGCAGGAAAATATTTGGGATGGCAACATCATGGAAATTTCCGATGTCGAGAGCGCCGGCAGCAACGGCTATCCGACATGGCAGGCCTTCGAAAACGGCATCTATGGTGTCGTTCCTTTCGAACCGATCGGAAAGGACCAGAATCCGCTGAAAGCCAATCAAGTCGGCAAGGAGCAGAATGCGCCGAAAGCCGGCAAGGAACAGAATGCGCTGAAAGCGATCGGTTTGATCAATCCGGTCACGGGCGATATGGACGTTGTTTACATCAGCGGCGAAGAAGACTCTGACCTGAAGCCGAATGCGACGCAGAACGATGTTCCTGGTCCTCGCCAGATTCTTGCCAACGTCGCAGCAAGCCATTTCGGACTGAACGGTCTGAAAACCGTTGAAGCACTGCTGGTGGTATCGCCCTCCGGCAAGATCTACTGGTCGACGGCGCTCTTGCAGACGAACCAGAGCAGCCACGGCTATGCGCTCAACGTCATCTACGACAGCCACGCCAAAGAGCATGCTGACGTCGAGACAGGCAAGCAGATTGACGACTTCGTGCGTGAAAACGATGCGAAGGCGCCATTGCAAAAGTCGAGCATCGTGCAGCCGAAAGCCAAGCAGGATGCTCATACCTTCAAGGAGTGACAAGATGCCTGGGGAGACATCGGCATAAAAGCACCGAATCAAAAGAGAGGAGTTTGAAAGCATGACGGATTTCAAATTGACCAGAGACGTGCGTGCAATGTCCGCGTTTCTGATGCTCCTGAATGTGCCGTCTGGCGAGCGCCAGCAGATCATCGATTCCCAGCTCACGAACACCGACAGGGGCGAGGAACTCTGGTCGAGCCTCTGGAATAAAATCATTATGGAGTCTCGCTTCCACGAAGCACTCGCTGACTTCGATCGGCTGCTGAGCTTCTACGGCTTCAGCCCGCATGATGAGCACCTGGTTGCTCTGCTCACGAGAGCCCGAGAGCTGTTCAAACAGGAATACAACGTCGCCTGATACAGCAGACTGAACCAAGGAATAGCAAGGGCGATTTTCATTGCCCTTGCGCAATGGCATTTGCAAGAAGAAGAAGAAGAAGAAGAAGAAGAAGAAGAAGGCAAAAAAATTAGTGGGGCTTATCAAAAGATCGAATCGGGATTTTTTATAAGCCCCACTAATCGCAAAATGGCAAAAACCAATAAGTGGGACTAATAAAAAACCCAGATACGCGGTTCTGATTAGTGCCACTAATCATTAAGTCAGCAAGAAAGCAGTATGGAAAGGATAGCTGAGCGATCGACGCTTCCAGCAAGGTCAAAAGGGAAGAATAAGAATGGTCGATGGCGCCACCGACACCGTGAACGCTTGGGCTTTTCTGGTGGCGATCGTCACCGGAGTTACATTGGGATTCGCACTTTTCCTGCTCTTCGTGGAAGAACGCATCATCAAGCCCTGGAAGAAAAGTCCCAAAAATTTCATCCTGGGCACGCTCTTAAACATCGCCAGCACGATAGCAATGCTTGCCCTGTTTTGCTGGTGGGTGGGCAAATAACGTCTTCATGACACTATGTCAAACCATCAAACGGAGCTGAGAAATGCAAGGCAAAAAGGCAACGCGCCTGCTCATCTGTGTTGACGGACCTTTCTGTTCAAAGCTCTGCCCACCGAACCACGCATCACAGGTGGTGGCAGCTTTGAAGCAGCAAATTGAAGAAAGGTGTGTTGAAGCAAAATTCGAAATCATGCCTGGCGGCTGCCTGGGCATGTGCGGAAAAGGTCCCAACGTTCGCGTTTTCGCTGAAAGCGGACACTTCGCTTATTGCGGAGTCCAGCCGCAAGATGCCGCAGAGATAATCGATTCACATCTAGACGGCGACAGGTTGATAGAGCGACTGCGCTTCAAACCCTGAACAAGCAAAACCAAGCACAGCAAACGCGTGCAAAAACATAGCGAGGGCAGTAATTTGCCCTCGCTGCAGCGGAATTTTGCGGCATGGAATCTAGCTTTGATTCCGATTCCGCAGCATTCAAGCTGCAAGTCAACAAAGGGGATGCGAATGCTGGAAACAGCAATCAAACATCTGTCCACCGCCATGTTCGGCAAAGGCTCATGCGTAGTCTTCGTCGGTAAGAACTTTATCGGCTGGCTTCTGAGCATAGCTTCGGTGCACAACTGCGATGAGCTTGTTTCGAGGTCGATTCCCTGGGGAATCGCGCTTTCGTTTACTCTCTCGTGGTACGCCGCAGCCTGGTTGCTGGCTAGATATTGTAAGGGCGACAGATATCAGTGGCTTGCAAATGTCTTTGCACAAAAGACTGCGCAGGTCGCATCTGCCTGAATCGAACCGGCGAGCGGAACAGCTGTTCCCTCGCGTCACACCCGGGAGCGCCGCCAGCCTGGCGGCTTCTAGATAAGTAGATCGACTAAATCATAAGCCGGCGAGCCGCCGGCGCTCCCGGGTTTGCTCCTTGCTTCATTCTAAAATTTTAGGAACTTGCACCGTAAGTGGTGCCTGACCTTATTGTTCCACTTGCTCAATAACAAGCCATCTTTTTGTGACTGATGCCATGACCTCAATCAGGTCATCGCAGCATTCACAGGCGGTTGAGTGCAGGAGCCGTATCGCTTCGGAATACGGACAAAACAAAAGGGATCAGAACATGATCTGCAGCGATCTTAATGTGATGAAAGAACTCTTCACTCCCGGCTTGACTGTCAGCGGGCGCTTCGTCGTGAAAGGCAAGCAGTCCATGGGAGTCATCATCAGCGGTGGCATGGAGAAATACTGGGGCTGCCTCCCGGTCACACTCTTTCCGTCGTCCAAGCCGCGAGATCGTTTCCTGATGTTCCGGGAGGCCAAACCCGGTCCGCAAGAAATCTCGTTCAAAGTCGTCGGCGTCGACCTCGATTCGAAGGGTCGCCCGATTGTGATTCTCAACACCCGCGATGATTTCGACCCACTCAAATACCGTGGCGGCAAGTTCGCCGCCTGAATAGAACCGCGAAATCTCGAAGCCGAAACAAAAGGCAAAGACTCTCGCAACGAGCTTAAGCTGAAAAAGAGAAGGATACACAGCATGGAAAATCCGCACACCTTCGCGCAAATCGCCGGCTGGGCCATCTTCGCCGTATTCGGCGTCGCCTTCGCCCTCACCGTGTTCTTCGGCACGCTGTTCACCGTTCAGCAGCAAACGAAGCGCATCGTCACACGCTTCGGCAAATTCGTTCGCGTCGCCGGCGCGGGTCTCAACTTCAAGTGGCCCATCATCGACGGCGTTTCGGATTCGATCAGCCTGCGCGTGAAGCAGCTGGAACTCTCCGAGCTGACCTACACCGACAAGGGCACGTCGATCACGATCACGGCCAATGTGCAATACCAGGTCGATGAAAATGACGGTTCCGTCAAGCTTGCGTTCTACAAGCTGCAGAACCCGGAAGGTCAGATCAAGTCGCACGTGTCGAGCTCGATTCGCGCCAAGGTTCCGACCATGTCGCTCGAGAAGGTGCAGAACAGCCAGGCGGAAATCGCCAGCCACGTGAAGGGCGAACTTCAGGCGACGATGAAGGACTTCGGTTACATCATCACCGACGTGCTGATCACGCGCGCCGAGCCCGACGCCACCGTCGTGAAGGCGAACAACGAGAAATACGCTTCGCAACAGGCCAAGGAAACGGCGCAAAATCTGGCGGAAGCGGCCTACACCCGCAAGGTGAAGGAAGCCGAAGGCGACAAGGAAGCGGCGATCATTCGCGGTCAGGGTCTTGCGGGCGAGCGCTCGGCGGTGATTGCCGGTCTGCAAACTTCCGTCAGGGAATTCGAGGAAGGCGTGCCGGGCACCACCGCGAAGGATGCGATGGTTCTGCTCGCGTTCCAGCAGCTCGCCGACGCGTACGTGAAAATGGCTCAAGGCTCGGGCGCCAAGGTCATCTTCGTCCCGTCGGGCGCGGGCGCCTCAAACCAGATGCTCGATGAACTGCGCAACGCGTTCATTGCGGGCAACGAAGCGTCGTCCGACACGCCGGCGGAACCCAAACAGTAAACTCAGATCGGCTCAAATTACTCCGGCTAAAACGCTCTCCGAGACCAGCTCCCGGAGAGCACATTCCCTTTCTTCTTATAGCGAGGAAAATGCATGTGCCAGCAAGTCAGCACGCAGAATGTTGTTTTCGTTCCCTCGGTCTTCGTCGAAGGCAAAAGGAAAACTCGACGCCGCAGCGGAGCTAGCTTCGCTGATGTGAGGCGCAATCTGCAGCGAGAGATTCGCGGGCTCATCAAAGAGTCAATCGCGCATGATCTGCCTCGCGTGCAAGTCGCTCCGGCTATGAAAAATCAGAAGAAAAATCGGCGTCCCCTCTGGCAGGGCAAGCTCGAAAAACTCAGCGGAGTCGCTCTTTGCCGCTGCGCCGCTGACGAATTGGAAATGGACGAATTGACCGTTTCCGAATCGCAGGCGAGTTTGGACGAATTCTTCGATGAGGATGTCGTGATTGATTCCGATCTGGACCTCTTTGAGCGCTTTGGATTGGATGACGACGACAGATTCGATGACGGAGACTGCGGCTACCTTGAGGATAATGACTATGGCTACTTCCAATTCGCGGGCGACACTTTCCGAAAATTCTCCGACGCGTTGGATAGAGCCCGAATCCGCAACAATGGCATCTCTCTCTGGGACTTGCCTGCAGAATCCCAGTTCTACCTTCTGGGTTTCATTTCCGACCCGTCGCTGGATGAGCGGAATTGGGACGAGCTGCTGGCTGAACTTCTGAGCGGCGCCGAGTCCGAAGAATGCGAAGCTGCCTACCGGCGTCCTCGCATTTCGAACTTCATCGCATTGCCAGGAGGTCGCCGCAAGCGCCTGAAAGGTTCCCGCAACGGATCTCGGAACAAAAGCGCGAGGGGCTCGAACAAGCGACTCGCCCGATTCTACGGTGTGCTTGAACAGCAAAGTCGCCGAAAGCAAGGAGTGCCTGACGCGCTGTATAGGGCTTACGAAGAAGAAGTCCACAGCATTGAAGCGGAAATTCGGGAGCAAGAGCGGCTCGATGCCAGGGAGTCCTTCCGCTTGCGCCTCCGGACGGAAAGCCAGAATCCGCGCACCACTGGCAGTGACATGCCCGTGGAAACTCACATTGAGACCCTGAACTCTGTGCTGGGCTTCCGGAGCAGCGAAGAACTCAACGCCTATATTCGCGCCAGTCTCCTTGGAAAGAAGAGGAAGTAAAGATGCCCTGCTTTCGAGCAGAGTGGAAAAAAACAGCTCCGCACATCTCCAAAGAGAAAGACAAACATGATGGTCAAGCTCGCTGATTTCGATCGCATGAACGCGCCACTCTACGTGAATGCGGCTCTGTTTGCCCGTGGCATGCTCATGAAGGTGGATAAGAATTACGCCGGCGTTATGTGCATCACATCTCGCCCGCGATCAAATAAAGAGCTGGAAGATCTCATGGAGTTCGCCGGCTTTCTCACGCAAAACAACTGAGGAGAAAGACATGACAGTTGTTGCAGCAGTAATCCTGCTTATACTCCTAGTGATCGTGATCGTTATTGCGATCGCCTATGTGATACTCGCAATCTTCAACATGGCGGCAGCCTGTGTTGCTGGCGATGATGACGTACGCGGCTTGCTCCAAGAAGAGAAGCCCGAGGAAGAAGAGAAGCCTGAAGGAGAAGCGGAAAGCGAAGGAGAAGATCCCTACGCTGTCGTCCACAACTGACAGCATTCGCTTCAGCCGAACGCTTCGCTCGCGTTCAAATGAAAAGCTGGATGAACTAGTGGAGTTCGCCGGCGATGGCTTTTCACCAAATTGACCTTGAGAGCCCTCACTGGGAGCCCGATCAGCCAGTTGCCCGAGATTAACTCGAATAGGCATAAAACCTGATCCACTCGGACGCCCACGGGCGTCCGCCTCATTCATCGCAAAATAAGCGAGACAAATCATGAGCAAGCATGGAATCAATATCGAAAAAATGGACCGCAGCGCCAACCCGGGCGTCGACCTCTTTCGCTTCGCGAACGGACATTACGTCGACACGGTCGTCCTTCCACAAGGATATCCGCGCTGGGGCACCTTCATGGAACTGGCCGAGGAGAACCTGAATCGCATTCACGAAATCATGCAGAAGGCGGCCTTGGCCGACCCCGACACGGTTTCGGAAAACGAGCGCAAGATCGGCGACTTCTATGCCTCCGGCATGGACGAAGCTGGCATCAAAAGAGCGGGTCTCTGGCCGCTGACGAGGTTCCTGAACGAAATTAACGACACGGACTCACCCCGAAAGCTGGCCGATACGATCGCGCTGCTCCACGCTTATGGCGTCCCGGTATTCTTCGCGTTTGGAAGCCAGGTGTCCTTCAGCAATGCCGGGCAGAATATCGCGTCGTTCTCGCAATCGGGTCTCGGCCTGCTTGATCGCGATTACTACTTCCCGAAGGATCCGGCCGCGCATGAAAGACTCACGCGTTACCGCGAGCATATTCAGCGCATGCTCGAATTGCTCGGCGATCCCAAACCGAAGCAGCATGCCGCAGACATTCTCTATATCGAAACCCGGCTCGCCGGCTTTTCGATGGGCAAAGAAGAACTCCGCGACGCAAGCAAGCTGAACAACCCGTTCAGTCTTGCTGAGCTCAAAGAGCTCTTCGACGGCTTCGAGCTCGGGCGATACCACTATATTCTTTCCGCGCCGAAATTCTCCCAGGCGAACGTGATGCAGCCCGAGTTCTTTCGCGGTTTCAACAAGCTGCTGGCTCAGATCTCGTTCGACATGATTCGCGCCTACCTGCGCTGGAAGCTGGTTTCGTCGCTGGCCGAATATCTGCCGGCGGAAATCGAAAACGAGAGCTTCGACTTCCATGGGCGCTACCTCTCGGGTCTGAAGGAGCAGATGCCGCGCTGGAAGCGCGTGGTCGGCGTCGTGAACGGAGCCCTCAGCGAAGCGCTCGGCCAGATCTATGTCGCGCAATTCTTCCCGCCCGAGGCAAAAGAGCGCGTCATGAGCATGGTGCAGAACGGCATGAATGTGATGCGCGCCGCTATCGAAAACGCGGATTGGGTTTCCGATTCCACGCGGACGAATCTCCTCGCAAAAATCGACAAGACTGCCTTCAAGATCGGCTATCCGGAAAAATTCCGGGACTATGATCAGCTTCAGATCAGGCGCGAAGCTTACGTCTACAACGTCCTGCGCGCACGCGTGTCCGACATCTACCGCGACCTCGAGAAAATCGGGAAGCCTGTCGATCGTAACGAATGGTACATGCCACCGCAGATAGTGAACGCCTACGCCGATCCGCAGACCATGCAGGTCGTCTTCCCGGCCGGCATCTTGCAGCCTCCGTTCTTCGATTTCGAAGCAGACGACGCGGCCAACTACGGCGGCATCTTCACGGTGATCATGCACGAGTTCGGCCACTTCTTCGACGACCAGGGCGCCACTTTCGATGCCGACGGCAACGTGCGCATGATCTGGGAGAAGGAAGACTTCGATCGCTTCATGCAGAAGATCGAGCTCATCCGCACCCAGTATTCGCGCTTCACCATCGGCAAGAACAACGACATCCCGCTGAGGGGCGCTTATGTCTGCGGGGAAGCGGCGGCGGATCTCAACGGCGCGAGGCTTGCCTATCGCGCACTGCAGATCGCGCTGGAGAAATCCGGACGACACGTCGACGAGAACGGCTTCACTGATGAGCAGCGCTTCTTCATCGCGTTTGCTCAGATCTGGGGCGGCGTGGCCTTGCCTGAATGGGAAGTGGTGGCAGCCTCGCGCTCGCCGCATCCTCCGGGACGCTATCGCGCCAACGGCACTGTTGCAAACATGGACGAATTCGCGGCGGCATTCAGTTTGCCCGCGGATGCGCCGATCATGCTTCCGCCCGAAGAGCGCGCTCGCGTCTGGTAAGCGGAAAACATTCCATAAATGGGATCGCCAGAGGCGACCCTGCGAAAAACAATCGAACAGTGATGAGGTCAAAATGAAAGTGCAAAAGACCCCGCTGATTTGCCTCTCCGTTGGAGCCGCAATCGTCGGACTGACTCTCGGCGCGGCGCATCTGCAGCCGTTCAACATCGACGCAGTTTCGCCGCCAAATGCTCAGGCGAACAGTCAGGTTCTCACAGGCGCGGACGGGAAATTCATCCCGCAGGTCGAGGCTGTTCTGAGCAAGCTGTCGGCCGAAGACAGGAAGAAGATCGAAGGGGATGAATTCTTCGTCTCCTCGCTCAAGGGACTCAAGCCGCAGTGGCAAGAAGCCCTTGCGCTCTCCTGGGTCGACGGGCTGAAAGACAATTTCTGCCGCGCCTTCCTCAAGGACATCGCGCAGCAGGTTTACGACGTCGACAGTCTCAAGACGCTCGACCTCCCGACGGCACAGGCGGCCTGCCCGCAAGGCAAGTCGCTTGAAGATACCGTCAACTTCATCAACAAGCGCTTGATGCGCGCCTTCGACGACCCGTACGATCACGTCAGGCCGCCGGCGGTCGCTAAAGCTCTTTCCGAAGAGATGAGTGGAACGCAGAAGCTTTCCGGCCGCACGGGACTTGTGTTCACTATCGACTCCTCCGCGCAAGAACCGGACAAACCCGGCGGCGGCGGGGAAGGAATGGGCAAGTTCAACGGTTTGATCTACCACGTCGTGCGCAACGGTCCTGCGGCCAATGCCGGTTTGCAGGATGGCGATTACGTGATCAAAATCGACGGACAAGACGTGATCGGCACTGATGCCAAACACATCATCGCCGACGTCCTGCCCGGCACTCCTGGCAGCCAGGTCAAGCTAACCGTCAAGCGCGGCGAGCAAATTTTCGAGCGCAGCCTCGTGCGCGGCGAGATCACTCCGGATGCGGTTTGGATTCGTGACGTCGGCAACGGCATCTACGCGATTGTCGTCACCGAATGGCGCGAGAACGTCCACAACGAAATCTACAGCGCGCTGACTCATCTTCGCGACGCCGGAGCTCGCGGCATCATTCTCGACCTGCGCCACAACGGCGGCGGGCTCTGGGACGAGGCTGTCGAGACATCCAGCTATTTTGTGAAAAACGGCACGCTTGTGTCGATTCGCAAGCGCGTCGAAGATCCGGACAACGCTGCCGAGCCGCACTTCACGACCCAGACCTGGGAGCGTCGAAATGGGCAACTCTGGCTCGTCAGCAAAGACGAACTGAGCGGAAAGACCGACGAGCGTCACATCATGGCGACTCTGCGCGTCGTGGGCGAGGATGGGAAGGTCAAGTTCAGCAAACAAGATCTTCCGTTCATCGAAAACCTGCCGCGCATCGTTGTGCTCGGCGACCACTTCTCGGCCTCGGCTTCCGAAGTCGTGATCGGCGCCCTGAGCTTGAACCATGACGAAGATGCTCGCCGCAATCAGGGTGCCACTCTCCGTGGTGCGCCCAGTTACGGCAAGGGCATCGCGCAGAATGTTGGTCCGGCTCCGCTGGGCACCAGCGTTTCGGTGACGAACGGTCGTTATTTCCTTCCAGACGGAAGCTGGCCGGGTGATGCTTACAAGCATCGCAACCCGATAAAGCCCGAGAAAGTCGTAGAGCAAGCGCCAGGCGCACTTCTCTACACGCCGAGCGACACGCAGCTCAGCGATGCGGTGGACTTCATCAAGTCTCACTGATACAGAAGCTAAATCCTGAAAGGAATGGCAATGAGCTCGAACTCAAGTTCACGAACGACACCATGGGTGGTACTGACAACCGGTCTGGTTTGCGCAATTATGTTCGCGATCGGACCGATTTTCCCGCTCTACAACGAATATGTCAGCTATGCATTCAGCACAGACTGGAGCAAAATTCCACTTGCTTGCTGGATGTTCATAAGCTACATGTTCGAACATCGCAACATCTGGCATCTGCTGATCAATCTGTTCTTCTTCTACTGGCTGGGGTGGATGCTGGAAAGCGCAATTGGTGCAAGGCGCATGGCTCTGTTCATCGCCATCACTGGTATTAGCGCCGGGCTTGTTCACTATGGCGCGAATCCCGAGCTGCACAGCGGCGTTACCGGACTCTCGGGAGTCGTCTGGGGGTTGATCGCAATCATCATAGTGTCTGCGATGCACTGGGGAGTTTTGGCCGCAATAACTCTCGGTCTGCTCTTCGGCTCCCAGGTAAATGGTCTGGCGTCGGCAACTGCTGGTGCGCGCGCGGATTACATCCTGCATCTCAGCGGATTCCTCACGGCTCTTTTGCTCTGGGTGTTCTGGCTCAAGAAGCCGATCGATGAATTCAAGCAAACTGAATTTGGTCGAACGCTTTTTTCGCTGAAATAATCGAGAGTCTGTGTTCCAAAATCCCGGGAAAGCTCAGGCAGTCATTAGACTGCTTCGAAAAAGCAAAGATGGAAGTCCGTATTCTTTGAACGGACGGACATCCGCGCGCCCGGTGCTTCCGTTGCAAAAATATCCGGACGAGAAATTGCCCGGGTGTTTATCTCAAACCGCGTGGTACCTACCATGCATTCTCAGGCTAGCGATCTGATGATCGCAGAGAAAGGGTTATGCACATGTGGCCCAAATTTTTGAAACCCAACTGGAACTGGCTTGTCGCCGCGGTCTGGCTCGCCGTCGTCGCTTCGGCATACTGGGCGTTCTTCGACCCGTATAAAGCCAAGCTTCCGCTGGATCACCACAAGCAGGTTGACTTCGGTGTGATTCAACAGCTCGTCGAGAAATATCCCGGGCAGGTGAAAACCATCACCTTCTTGAAGGAACGCCGCCGCGATACGCCGGTGAAGGTGATGACCGACGGCGAGCAGTCGTTGTGGGCTGAGATGATCGGCACGCACGATTACGAATTGCTTTCCGATGCTGCCGAACACAATCATGTCGCCAAGGACGCCCGCTTCCTCAACCCGCAGGAAGAACACATGGGCGGTACTGGTGGCCCTGACTTTGCCTGGTTCGCCGGCAATGTCATTTTGCCGCTGGTCTTCATGATCGGCACCTTCTTTCTCTTCAACAAGGCGGGTTCATTCTTGGGCGGCAACGCCAATAAAACATCCAAGATCAGCCTCACCAGGCTCGATCAAAAGGAAAACCCGGTGAAGTTCACCGACGTTGCCGGCATCGAAGATGAGCTCAAGAAGGTGAAGAGCCTGGTTTTCGACATTCGCAATCCGTCCATGCTGACGCGCCTTGGTGGCAAGCTGCCTGTGGGCATGCAGATCGTCGGACCTCCCGGCACCGGCAAAACCTTCATCGTCCAGGCAATCGCCGGCGAAGCTGGTATTCCGGTGCTCAGCATGTCCGGCTCCGACTTCAACGAGATGTTCGTCGGTGTCGGCGCCGCGCGTATGCGTGATGCATGGGCTCAGGCTCGTGCCCTGCGCGATGCGGAAAATAAGTGGGTGATTCTCTTCTGCGACGAGTTCGACTCGGTCGGTCGCAGCCGCGCTGATGGCGGCGGCGGCAACGACGAGCGCAACCAGACTGTGGGCCAGATTCTCGTCGAGATTCAGGGCACGCAGTCCGATAACAGCCGCATCCTCTTCGTCATCGCCACCAACCAGCCTGATTCGCTCGATCCTGCTATCGTGCGCGCCGGCCGTCTTGGTGACATGAAACTGGAAGTGGTGGCACCCGACAAGGAAGGGCGTCAGGCGATCATGCGCGTGAAGCTGCGCAAAATCCCGGCGGGCGACGACATCAACGTTGAATTGCTTGCCGAGGAAATGCCGGGTCTCACCGGCGCGGACATCGACACGCTTGTCACCAAGCGCGGCCCGCAGTTCGCGAAGAAGCGGCTTCTGGAGCGCGTTCCGAAGGACATCGCCTGGGAACCAGGCAAGTTGAAGCTTGAAGATTATTTCAAGCCGGAAGACTTCAAGGTCACCCACATCGACCTCTGGAAGGCGCTGGAAGACATGACCATCGGTTCGGTCAACGAAACGAAGGGTCGCCGTCTGAATCCGGAAGTGCGCCGCATGATCGCGTTCCATGAACTCGGTCACTTCACTCTGGCGATGCGCAAGCGTCTCCAGCATACCGGTCAGTGGGACGGTCAGTACGGCGATGCGATTTCTTCGATCAGCATCCTCGGACCCAACGGTGTCGGCGGCTTCGTCAAAACCGTTCCGGACCACGACATGAAAACCGCGAAGAACTACAAGGGCTTCGTGGCGATCGCGCTTGCGGGCAACCGCGCCGAGCGCATGTTCCTCAACGACAAGACCGGTGGTTGCTCCAACGATCTCGAGCAGGCCAGCCGCATTGTCAAAGCCATGCTGCTGCAGCTCAACATGAGCGACTGCAACAACCAGGGTTGGAAGCTGCCTGCTATCTCCGTCGAGTACTCGGGCGGCAGCCGCTATCTGGGCGGTCAGGAAATGCATGAAGCGCAGTACGGCATGTCGGAAGATTCCGCCAAGCAGGTTGATAAGTTCATCAACCTCTTCCTCACCGAGGCTGAAGTCGAAGCTGACTCCTATCTGGCGGAGGAAGCGGAATGGATCCGCTGGATGGCGCCCACGCTGATGACGCGTGAGCGTATGCGCTTCAAGGAGATCGAAGCTTACTGGAACGAGTTCCACAAGGGCAAGGATCTCACGCGCGCGGTGGCGTTCCCCTACAATTGGGACCGCAACCACAAGCTGCTTGAAGCAAAGGTGGTCGATCTCTGCCGCGGCCCGGCCTAGTATCGCCCGCGATACCGCTTAATTGCGGTATCAACCCGGGAGCGCCGGCGGCTCGCCGGCTTATGATTGAATGATCTGTTCCGAAGTCACGGGAGTATGAGCCGGCGAGCCGCCGGCGCTCCCGGGCTTCAGTAATCACCGCTGCCGGGTCTTGCAAGTGCCAACTCCAATGCAAGGAAAGGGTCTGCTATGAAACCCAAGCTTCCCAAACCCAATATGAAATGGTTTCTTCACGCCGCGTGGATCTTGATGCTCCTCGGCGTCGGCTCGTGGTGGTTTTTCAGCGGCGGCGAGAACGACATGTTCAGCTCGCACTCGCAGGCCACCTTCGCCGAAATCCAGAAAGTGGTCACCGAGGATCCCAACTCGATCAGCAAGCTGACCTTCTACAAGGAAGACAAAAGCGATACTCCGTCGATCGTCATGATTGACGGAGCGAAAAATCTCTGGGCCGACGTTCCCGGTACGCACGACTACAACGCGCTTACCGACGCCGCCGAAAAGAGCCACGTGTTCAAGGACGGCAAGAACTATAACCCGGACGAAGCGCATGCCTGGATGGGCTGGTTCTCGACCATCGCCCAGGTCGGCGTGCCGATTCTCATCTTCGGCGTCATGTTCTTCATGATCATGCGTGGTCGCGCCCCTGGTGGCATGGCCAACGCGCAGAAGCATGCGAAGATTTCGCTGACTCGCCTTGACCAGAATGAAAAGCCGGTCAAGTTCTCGGATGTAGCTGGCATCGACGACGAGCTGGAGAAAGTTCGTGGTCTTGTTTTCGACATTCAGAATCCGGAATTTCTGCAGAAGCTCGGCGGTCGCGTTCCGGTCGGTCTGCAGATTGTCGGACCTCCCGGCACCGGTAAGACCTTCATCGTGCAGGCGATCGCCGGCGAAGCGAAGATTCCCGTGCTGAGCATGTCCGGCTCCGACTTCGTCGAGATGTACGTCGGCACCGGCGCCGCGCGCATGCGCGATGCCTGGGCGCAGGCTCGTGCACTGCGCGACAAGGAAAACAAATGGATCATCCTCTTCTGCGACGAGTTCGACGCAGTTGGTCGCAGCCGCGCCGATGGCGCTGGTGGCAACGACGAGCGTAACCAGACCGTCGGCCAGATTCTGGTCGAAATTCAGGGCACGCAGGCCGACAACAGCCGCATCCTCTTCATTGTTGCCACCAACCAGCCTGACTCGCTCGACCCTGCGATCGTGCGCGCCGGCCGTCTTGGCGATATGAAGATCGAAGTCGTCGCTCCGGACAAGGAAGGTCGTCAGGCAATCCTGAACGTCAAGCTGAAGAAGGTTCCGGCCTCCGACGACATCAAAGTCGAGCAGCTCGCCGACGAGATGCCCGGCCTTACCGGCGCGGACATCGACACGCTTGTCACCAAGCGCGGTCCGCAGTTTGCCAAAATGCGCTTGCTCGACCGTGTGCCCGAGCAGGAAGCCTGGCAGCCCGGCGAACTGAATCTGGACAAATACTTCAACGTCGACGACTTCAAGGTCACGCACGCCGACCTCTGGAAGGCTCTTGAAGAAATGACGATGGGCGCCATTTCGGAAACGAAAGGTCGCCGTCTCAACCCGCAGATCAAGCAGATGATTGCCGTGCACGAACTCGGGCACTTCACTCTGGCGATGCGCAAGCGTCTTCAGAGCACGAAGGACTGGGATGCGCAGTATGGCGACATGATCGCTTCGATCAGCATTCTTGGTCCCAACGGCATCGGCGGCTTCGTCAAGACGATTCCGGAGCACGAGTTCAAGACCTCCAAGAACTTGAAGAGCGCGCTGGCGATCGCCCTGGCGGGCAACCGAGCCGAACGGCTTGTGCTGGACGACTGGACCGGCGGCTGCAGCAACGACCTGCAGTATGCCAACCGCGTTGTGAAAGCGATGCTGCTGAAGCTCAACATGAGCGACTGCAACAACCTCGGCTGGAAGCTGCCTGCCATCTCGGTGGAATACACCGGTGGCAGCCGTTACCTGGGCGGGCGCTCGAAACACGCGGCGCAGTATGGCATGTCGGAAGACTCCGCCAAGCAGGTCGACAAGTTCATCGATCTCTTCCTGCGTGAAGCTGAGGCTGAAGCCGACGCTTATATAAAGGAAGAGCTCGACTGGATCAAATGGATGGCTCCCAAGCTCGTGAAGGCTGAGCGCATGCGCTTCAGCGATATCGAGCCGTTCTGGAACGATTTCCACAACGAGCGCGGTCGCGGCGATCTCTCGAAGGCTGTTGCGTTCCCCTACACCTGGGACAACAAGCACGAGGGTCTTGCGCCCGTCGACGTGCCGGAACTCAAAAAGCCGGACTGATTTAGCGCAATACCACGGGCGGTGCCTGGCATCGCCCGTGGGTGAACGAACGATCCTGAAAAAAATGTAGAGGAACCCATCATGGAAAAGAAAGCGAACCCCGTCCTCATCGTTGCTCAGTGCGCCACAGCGGCACTGGCGTTCTTACTGTTTGCCACCTATGTGGCGACTAAAACACAAGTTGATGGAGCGGTTCCACCGCTGGCAGTTGGCCTTGTTTGCGCGCTGGGCATCGGCTTGATGTACTGGATGCAAGGACGGCGAGTCGCGCTGGGCTTCCGCCGGGTGATTATACCCAGGGGCGCGCATCCGTGGGACCATGCCTTCGACTTCCTAAAGAAGACGAAGTAGGTGGTTCATTTTTTGCAAAGGAAATAAGATGCAAATACCACAGGCGGTGTCAACCATCGCCCGTGGGTAAGGAAGAGAAATTCGCAAAGGGGAAAATAAATGGACAAACTTTACGCGGGTCCTAGGACCCTCCCGCCGTTCGAAAGCGAACGTGGTCGCTATCTCCGCCTTCCGGGTGGAAACAAGGATCCACGCGACGAAAAGAACGAAAAGGACGAGCGCGACAAACAGGAAAAGAAACGTCGTGACGACGACGATTGCGTGATTGTCCCTGTGCCCTGCATCATCATCGGCGCCGGCGTCAATAAGCCCGGTCCGGGTGCAGCGCACGCCTGATCTCAATCCGGGTGCAGCGCACGCCTGATCCCGGTACGTACGCACATCAATGGTAGGGCCGCCTCACGGGCGCCCTCTCAGCATCCTCCTGCAGCCCAAGCGCAAGCAAGTCTGCGCAAGTAATGGAGAACTGCTATGAAAAAACTACTAGCAAGTTTAGGTTTCGCCAAAGGTCTCATCGTGGAGATCTTTAATGGTCTGCGCGATGCCTTCGAGCATCCGTTCGGACAGCTTGTTTTCTATGGCTGGCTTCTCACTGTTCTGCCGTGGGAATACTGGCCCGTGCTGGGAATCGTAGTATTCTCCGTCGCCTGGCATGAGCTCGGTCATCTGGCCGCGGCGCGTGCAAACGGCTACAAAGTCGAGGTTTATTCGATCGGCATGCCGTCGAACCGAACCTTGCATTTGGGCACGATCAAGGGTACGCGCTTTCAGCTCACGCCCTGGTGGTTCCTGGGAGGATACGTCAGCTTCGAACCTACCGATAGTGAAGTCATGAAATCACCGGTTTGGCGTCGGAGCAGCGTTATTCTGGCCGGACCTTTCTTCAACTTTCTGGCGGCGATTTTGCTCCACGCGGCAAGTTTCGCCATCACAGGAAAAGAGGTTTACCACAACGAGGCTCTGCTCAGCCAGGTAAACACAGGTGTCGCGAAAGAGGCTGGACTTCAGGTTGGCGACAGGATTCTTTCCGTGAATGGACAAAAGGTTGCCATCGCGGAAGAATTCATTTCGCAGCTTGCAAGCCGGCAAGAAGAAAAAGTTCTGCTGCAAATTGAAAGAAACAATCAGCAGCAAGAAATCGCCTTCAACGCGCCGCTGGGACAGCGCATCGGAGTGCAACTCGGCTGGAACGAGAGAATTCCTGTCTCAGTGACGGAGTCTCTCGGAGTTGGGCTCAAGCAAACCTGGCTCCTTCTGGAGAAGATCGGCGGCACTGTATACGCGGCGATTTTCCCAAGCCAGCATGCCGAAGGCAGCGCAGCGCCTGCAAAGTTTGAAGTGCACAGCATCCTCGGATTCATGCAGATGGCTTCGGCTTATCTGAAACAGGGTCTGAACGCATTTCTTGCTGTCGCCGCGGCGCTCAACGTCAACCTCGGCTTCCTCAACTTGCTGCCTATTCCGGTTCTCGATGGAGGTCATCTCGTCTTCCTGAGCATCGAAAAGGCACGCGGCAAAGCCGTTTCTGTCTCTCTGCAATTCAGGCTGATTTCGATCTTCATCTGGGTGCTGATCGGCCTGGCCCTGCTTGGTCTCTACAACGACCTCGCGCATCCCTTCCACTGACACCAGAAATGGTGCATCATTTCCACTGCCACCACTGATGGTGCCTGGATAAATCCGAATGGAGGCTCAAATGGAACTGAATTCTCAAAACCACAAACAGGGCAGGATACCGGTTGGCGTCATCGCCGTGATAAATATCATAGCCCTGCTTGAAACTCATCTGTGGTATTTCGGCGGGGCGATCTGGAATGCGCTGCGCAACGCGCGCAAGAATTTCAATCGCTATCGGTCGGAGCGCAGCCGAAAACGCGAAGAAGCTGCGCTGACAAACTTCCTCAATGCCCGGCAGGTGCATGGCGAGCACAGTCTCCTTGCCTGCAATCACAAGGGATTTATCGCCGGCGCCAATAACTTGCAGGATCTCAAAAATAAACTGCAGGCGGCCGGCTGCTCACTGACAGACAAGAATCTCATCGTCGTGGAAGGCAGCCGGAATTGCGACGCCGCAACAGTGTTCAAGTCGGACGGCAGCGTCTGGCTTTTCTTCCCTGAACTGGGAGAACCCATACCAGCGCCGGGCGGCAAGTGGAGCTGGCCCTCAAACTGAAATAAGCGAAACCGAATACCCGCTTTTATGCGGCCAATCGCATTGCAGAGCGGTCCGTAGTTTACGGCCGCCTGCGTGCACAAATAAAGCTGAACCAACAGGAGTACACATGAAGGAACTTCGCAATAAAATTCTGCGCACCCTCGGTTTTGCCATCAGAGTCTTCATCGGTAACTACGGTCTGCCTGTGTTCTTCGTAGCCATGGCAACCGTCTGGGCCGACTGGAGAATCGTCGAACAATGGTTTGCACTGAAACCGTGGCTGCAGATCTTCAACGCCGGCTTGCTGGCTTTTGCTCAACTGGCCGTGCTCTCTGAAATCGTCTTCCTCTTCAAGACGCTCGGACTGCCCGGACATAATACGCAATACTCTCTTGCCTTCTTCGGCAAGGAACTTGCAGTGGCGGAAGGACCGGAACAGCTCGTCGTCTACCTGACGGCCGGCAGCACTCTTGAATGGTGTGCCCTGGTAGGGTTGATGCTCTTTGCTATGGCTGGAGTCGCGGCACACAGTTCGCTCTTCGCGACTGTGCTGGCATTCTGCATCTACGTGTTGATCTCCTGCCTGTCAAATCTGCTGATCGCTCTCTTCCTGGTGCGCAGCAGACACGGCACTCAAAGAAACCAGGAATAGGACTCAGAAGGGCACCACGTACGGTGCCCCCACCCTTGCAGCAAATGCTGCTCAATCATGGAGAAACTGATGAAACATCTCGTTTTCGCCCTGAGCTTTATGCTCGGTTCTGTCATGACAGGATCAGCTTTTGCTGAACCTGTCCACATAAAGTCGGAATCGCTTCTCGACAGCAAACTCATTGACTCATCCGCGCCGAGCCTCCTTGTGCTGTGCAAAGATGAAGCTCAATGTCAGGCAGTGCAGAAGCTGCTCAGCCAGGCGGAAAAGCACCCGAAGGTGCTCAGCGCTGTGCAGGCGGCCCGCTCCGCCGGCAATGCAGCGATCAGCTTTGCCTACGCTGATGAAGCGTCACTGCCGGAACTCTTCCACGGTTGGGACGAGGCCGACAGCCTTGTTTGCAAGCAGGACCCCAGCAAAAAGGAAGAGGAATGCGCCCATCTCGCTTATCCCATCTTCATCGTCAAAAGCCCGCCGCAGAGCTCGGGCTCCGGTCCGATACGGACAGGCGTGGAGGAACTCTTCCGCGGGGAGGCGAGCCTTGAGGAAGTCGTCGGTATGGCGATCTATGCGCAGGGCAACTCCGGCGAACAAAAATAAAGCGCCACCACCGCTAGTGCGATAATCGGCAAGGCCCTTCAGGAGAAGAAAATGAAACAAAGCAGAAAAGCCGAGTTTTTCCAGCAAGTCGTCTGGACTGTCATCCTGCTTATCCTGGGGCTCGTTCTTCTGGCAAACAAGATCAGCCACAGCCGACTGGCTGAGCTGACAAGCAAACTACGGAGAGGCTGCAGAAAACAGCCTCAACCGTGCTCAGAATAATCTGGGGAGGCAAACTCTTCAGTCACTAGCTCGTGTGCCGGTTTCTCCGGCACGCTCACCCAAAGAAAGGAATTCGCAAATGAAAACCCGCCTTGCTTTCCTTCGTGAAACCGCAAGCTTTGTGCTGTCGATGATGCTGATACTGGCTCTGCTCGGACTTGTCCGGGACGAGTACAAAAATCGAGGCGTCGACACCAGTTTGATTGATCCGCTGATAGACTGACACGGAGGGACAAAAGAAGGAGAAAACTCAATGTCTTCGACACCGAAATTTCTTGCGCCGGAGGGCAAAGGGAGCTTCAACCCCGAGATTACCGCAAGGTTGCTCGCGGATTTGAGGCTTGACAATGCATCCAGTGCGCGGCTTTATCCCGGAGACAAAGAGACAGCGCAACCGGTTCACACCGTCTATGGTGGCGCCAATCTTTTCAAGCGCGATTCAAGCGCTAAACTTGGCAAACTCGCTCTTAAAGCTCTGGATACTTATGCGCCGAACTGGGTAGTTCTCGCTCGCGCGCTAGAGCTGCCTGGTCATGCGAGCCTTCCGGTGAATCTGGAGCAAGCCGCCGCGTATGCAACTGTGCATGAAGGAGGTCTCTCGGCCAGACTTTACTCTCTTGTTCGAGAGAAACTAGAAAAAGGCGCAGTGCAAGATTTGCGCATTGACTTTGAAGACGGGTACGGCTACCGCAGCGACGAGGAGGAAGACAAACATGCAGAGTCTTCCTCCATTGAGCTTGCGGAGGCAATCAAGAACGGAAGCTGCCCGCCCTTCATCGGCATTCGAGTGAAACCGCTGACGATTGAGCTCGCTCATCGCAGCGTCAGAACTCTGGACATCTTCATCACAAGCCTGATGAAGCAAATTGAAAAGCTCCCTGCCAACTTTGTCGTAACCTTACCGAAAGTCAGCTCATACGAGCAGGTTGGCGCTATGTGCTCGCTGCTTGCTTCGCTCGAACTCAGTCTTGGACTGGACTCAAACTCGATCAAGCTTGAGCTGATGGTGGAGACGCCGCAAGCAATTATTGCCAGCAACGGCACGATTGCGCTGCGCAAGTTCGTTTCAGTTGCTGGTCCGCGCTTGCGCGGCATGCATTTTGGAACCTACGACTACACGGCTTCGCTGGGCATCGCCGGCCACCATCAGAGTATGGATCATCCTGCTTGCGATTTCGCGCGGCAAGTCATGCTCAGCTCTCTGTCGGGAACCGGCATCTGGTTATCCGACGGAGCTACCGTGAAGATGCCCATCGCGCCGCACAAAGCAGCGGAAGGTGAAAAGCTGAGCGCTCTGCAGGAAGCTGAGAATATCGACGCTGTGCATAAGGCTTGGCAGCTGAGTTTTGACAATATCAGCGAGTCGCTGCGCCTCGGATTTTATCAGGGATGGGATCTGCATCCGGCGCAATTTGTAAGCAGGTACGCAGCACTCAATTATTTCTTCCTGCAAGGAATGGACGAGTGCTCTGAGCGACTCCGCGCCTTCGTGAACAAGGCGGCGCAAGCCACACTCTCGGGCAATTCATTCGACGATGCGGCCACCGGCCAGGGTCTGCTCAACTTTATGCTCAAAGCTCTTGCTTGCGGTGCTGTCACTGAAGAGCAGTTGCAAATACTCTCCGGGCTCAGCCTGGAGGAATTGCGCAGCCGTTCTTTCGCCGCCATCGTCAACGGCAGGGCGAAACTCTGAATCAGATCGGAGAGAGAAAATGAAAAGGGACAAGAACGAAAAGTTCGTTCGCGAGGTTTTCCTGGTCTGCGGTGGAGGCTTTCTGTCCCTGCTGATAATGCTCGGCTTCGGCCACAGCATGCCCGGATTTAACTGAGCCTTCTGAACGAAGACCAGCACCGAATCGAAGAAACGCATTCAAGCAAAATAGGAGCCAAGCATGAGCACGTTCGATGCAAAAGTTATCGACGCCCGCATCACGGCCGGCATCAATGCGATGCAAGAACAAGATCCCAGCACCGCCGGTCAGATCGCTTCGGCGGAATGGGGCTCGCAAGAGTGGGACAACGAATTGAACCGCGCTTACGAAGCCCTTCTGGAAAAGCTGCCTGCGACGGCCAAGGCCAAGCTGAAACTGACCCAGCGCCGCTGGATCGATTTCCGCGACGGTGAGTTCACCGTCATTGCCGAAATCTACGGCAGGATGCAAGGCAGCATGTACCATCCCATGACCGTCTTTGCCCAGATGGAAATCATCAAAGAGCGCACCCTGCGCCTGCTCGCTTATCTGGATCTCCTGCAGGACTCCTGAATAATCGGCGCCTTTTCCAAACAAGACACATGGTATCAGATGCGGTGCAACAAAAACTCTATCCAACGATGGAGAGTCAGATGAAATTTTTCGACCCTCGGTTCTGGCGAACTGTTCTCTACAGTTTTCTGGAAGGCCTGCTTGATATGCTGTGCCATATGGCGCGCTGAGAGAGCAATCATCAACGAAGGAAAAGCAATGCACACGCAAAAATCCATCGCACAGATCGCTCTGGCGCTTCTTGCCATCGATCCTGACGGGGCTGGCGTAACTGTCGATTGCGGCAATGTTCGCATTTACATCGACGAGAAGCAGGGCTTCTACACTGCACGCATCGAGCGCGTCGTTCTACCGGCGGTGTTCGCGACCTGCGCTGACGAAACGAAGGTGCTCGCTAGTTTCTTCTCGCGAAATCTGCAAGGTATCTGTCGCGAACTCGAGGAGAATCTCAGCAAGTGTTTCGGGTCTCGCGAATTCGAGATCGATCGTCTCTTCTACCGGAAATCAGAATTCGGCGGCGCCTTCAGCCGCAGATGGCCGGTGGACAGCTCTACGGTTGCAGTTCGTCACTCCAAATGGTGGGGATGGCTGAAGTTTCTCCCATTCGACCCTCTGCAACCTGACACTGAATTCGAATCTTTCTTAAATGACGGGATCGAAAAAGCCTTCAGCTGGGGCACTCGGCAAGAGGAAACCATTTCGCGCTTTTCAGAAATTCAGCTCTGGTTCCACGGCGAGGGCTGTAGCGCCGCTTATGTGAAAGTGAAGCGCGACGACAAAGGCATCTATGATATCGTCCTCGAAGACAGGCTTTGCTGGCCCTGGCGTAAAGAGCATGTGCTCGAACGCGTCGATTCCGTGGAACTCGCGAAGAAAGCTATTCACGATTACATGTCGCGAACGCATGGATTCGAGTTCAACGCCATGTCGATCAGCTTCTTCCACACTCCGGACTTGCGCCCTGCCGATGCAATTCTTCCCATCGAAGTAGAATCTGCTCCGGCTTCGCAGTCCGCCTGGGAACAACTCGAGTTCATCCGCGAGTTCCTGAGCGGTCGCAAGCATGCGGAAGAAAGGGTGGGCAGCAGAAGCGCTATTTGAGCTGATCTTGCCCTGAAATCTTGGACAGAGAACTCTGACGGAAAGGGAAACAGGCAATGGAAAAGCGTCTCGAAGACTTCGAACTGTACACCACTGTTCGCCAGATTGGAGATCGGATTCAAGAGATAGCCAAAAAGCACAAGTGCTGGTTCGATGACCGTCGAAAGCAGTCTTCCAATCCGTTCTACGACCAGACAGCCGGCGGCCTCTTCGTCGAGCACTATTACGACAGCATCTGCGACCTGTGGACTCCCTGGGGCAAGTGGAATTTCATCGGCAGCTCCTGCGGCGACTGGCCCTCGATCTGGACGGAAGTCTCCGAACTCCTCGGCGCCACGATGCACCAACCCAGGCGAGTAAGCAGCATGGGTCCATACGGACCAATCTTCGCCATTACCAGGTTCGGCGGTAAAACGCTACCGCAGGCGATGGCGCTGGAAAGGCAAGCTTATGCTTCTTATGACGAGGTCCATGAAGCCTGGGAA
This sequence comes from Obscuribacteraceae bacterium (SeqCode), assembly GCA_044358055.1. Lineage (GTDB taxonomy): Bacteria > Cyanobacteriota > Vampirovibrionia > Obscuribacterales > Obscuribacteraceae > JAIEPM01. The sequence continues at coordinate 9,068 of JBIKOL010000017.1, read as the reverse complement.
AAGCTGACTGCGCAGTACGACCGGATCTACGCCGCGTCAAATTGATCTGTCCCAGCGCTCTTGAACGGATTTGTTGGGACGGCGTACGCGCCGTCCTTAAACAAAGAAAAGGAGAAGCAATGAAAAGCTTCCTCAGTAATTCCCTTCAAGATACTTCTTCCAGCAGGAAGAACTCCCAAAATAGAACCAAATTCCATGTCGGCCCGTTTCTTCGACGTACTTATGCTCTCTGCGGGAAAATACCTGGAGGGCTCTGGGTCTTCAGCAAGTTGATCGGAATTATGGCGCCGTACAGCGGATCTATCAACGCGCGCGTCATTTATCTTCGAGAGGGATTCGCTGAAGTCCACTTGAAGGATCGTCGCGCAGTACGCAACCACCTGCGGTGCGTGCATGCTGTTGCACTGATGAATCTCGCAGAGATGGCAACCGGACTCGGAATCTGTTTTGCCCTTCCTCATGGCGCACGCGGCATTCTCACTCATCTCGAGATCAGCTATTACGAGAAGGCACGTGGACCTCTCAAGGCTCGGGCCATCTGTCCCATTATCTCCTCGGTGGAGACGTCAAACGTCTTTGTGGTGGAGGGAGTAATAACGAATGAGGAGCAAGAAATCGTAGCCGTCGCAAAAGCGTCCTGGCTCATAGGACCAAATTGAGTGAGGACTTTTGGTCTGCACCATAAGCGAAAAGGGGCTTTCTCCAGCCCCTTTTCGTCCTTTTTCGCATTTTCTTGCAGGTTTTGGCCTGGCTAACTTACTGCCTTTGTGCTCTGGCTTCAGGTCATTTCCGCACCTTTTTGTCCTTTTTTACCTTTTTTGCAGATTTTTGGATTGTGCCAGCAGCCAAAAATCGACCAAACACAAAAGCAACTACACAGCCAGCAATTGCTTGCTGATGATCACACGTTGAATCTGGCTGGTTCCTTCGTAAATCTGGAATATCTTCGCATCACGCATCAGTTTCTCTACTGGATATTCACGCGAATAACCATACCCGCCAAAAATCTGCACAGCATCAATAGCTACACGCATGGCTATGTCTGCAGCAAAAGCTTTGGCAATTGCAGCTTCCCTTGTATTTTTATGACCGCCATCAATGAGCGATGCAGCTTTCCAACAGAGCAAGCGTGCGGCCTCAATATCTTTATCCATGTCCGCAAGCATAAAACTTATTGCCTGATAATTACCGATTGCCTGCCCAAATGTTTTTCGCTCGCGAGCATATTGCACGGCATTAGTCATGGCGGCTCGGGCTAGACCAACCCCTGCAGAGGCAACAAGTGGTCGAGTGTGATCAAAAGCAGCCATAGAAATCTTGAAGCCCTGACCTTCTTTACCGAGCAAATTCGCAGCAGGAATTTTCACATCCTCAAAAGAAATGGATCGTGTATCACTGGCACGCTGGCCCATATTCAATTCTTTTTTGCCGATAGAAATGCCGGGGCTGTCAGCTCTCAAAAGAAAAGATGACATACCTTTGTGGCCCATGCTTGGATCTGTGTACGCCAGGACGTAGTACCAATTTGCGACACCGGCATTGGTGATCCACATCTTGCTCCCATTCAATATATATTCATCCCCAACGCGCTTCGCCACGGTTTTTATTCCTGCGACGTCGGAGCCGGCGTCAGGCTCTGTTACGCAATAAGCTGCAAAAAGCAGCTCCTCGGTCATAGGTGTCAAGAATTCTTTCTTCTGTGCATCGGAGCCAGCCACGATGACTGGTGCTTCCGCAAGGTTATTGGCCTCCATTGCCGTTCCTATGCCTGTGCAGCCAAAGGCAATTTCCTCAGCAACCAGACAGGAATCAAAAACGCCCAAGCCCAGTCCACCGTATTCCTCGGGAATGTGCCCGTTCATCAATCCTAAGTCCCAGGCTTTCTTGCAAATTTCGCGGGGAAATTCTCCCGTCTGGTCATGATGAGCAGCTTTGGGTATTATTTCGCGCTCCGCAAATTCGCGCGCTAGAGTTTGTATCTGTTTTTGCTCATCGCTCAAAATGAAATTGACCATGGCGGCCTCCACAGCAGCATTACTCTGTAATAGTAGCTTTTGACGGAGAACATATTCTCGTTCCAAAGAATGAATTATGATTATGCCGAGTATTCGTTTATCTCTTTGGTCTTCAAATTTGGCAAAAATTTGAAGATGCGGTAGATCAAATAATCAGCGGAGAGCCAAAGAAAGCTTAGCCTTCTGTCAAGCTTGTTAAAGTGATTTCCGAACCGTATCAATCTAAAGGATGATGGAAGCAGACAGTTCTGTAGGTGCAAAATAAGCAAATGTCCTTCTCGATAGACATTTACTTATTACAAGTGGAAATTTACCCCTATGAAGACTGTCATTGAACCTTTCAGAACAAAGTGTGGGAGGCGCCTCAGTTGCGGCATTTCACTGCAAAATTTGCCCTTACTCAGACTGCAGGCAAAAAGCACCTGGCATCCAGCATATAGAAGGATTGACTGATGCGCAGCCATGAGGTGACTCTTGAATTTGTTCTATTGTTGGGGTATCAAATTCAGTAGCCAGGATAGTTCATCGCTGATTTTTATCTACTTTTTCTAGAAGGTCCCCAGATTTCGGAAACCCACGAGGAACATCAGCCTTTGCTGCAGAAGAATCTGTTTGAGCTTTCCAAGACTGCTTATTGCACTCTTGAACCATCCAATCGTGAAGCACATGATCTCGACTGTGGTGAAGCATGTCACTCTGGCAGACACGAATATTATCTTGAACTGTCGGTAAATCAGCCATGTTTTTCTCCCCCGCTTCCTTATTGGTAGTTTCACGTTAATCTAATTCGTGTGAAAATTACGTTATTCAGGGATGATGATTACTGCAATTCAAATAGCCACGCCACAAGATGAGTGTCGCAACCGCTTTTTCTATTTTAAAATGACTACGAGCGATCTAACCGACTCTAGTATTGCGAGGACGGAAGCTTCTTCCGCTAGATTGTTTGAGTGCGCCTTTGAGATTAACAGCCTGTCCGGGCGGCGTATTCGCGAGCTGTTTGCCGGTAATTCTTTCTATGTCTCGGAGCAAATATTTTTGTTCTTTCGACACAAATGAGAACGCTACACCTTTGCGCCCGGCTCTGCCAGTTCGACCAATACGGTGTACATAATCAGCAGAGCAACTCGGCAAGTCGTAGTTGACCACATGACTGATTGCCGGAATATCAAGCCCACGTGCTGCAACATCGGTTGCGACAAGAATATTGAACTTGCCTTCACGATAACGAGCCAGAGTTTTCTCGCGCTGATTTTGCGGAATGTCGCTGTGCAATTCTTCTGCAAGAACGTTTGCATCTCTGAGTCGATCTTTCACCCAGGTTGCTTTGCGGCGGGTTTCTGTAAATACAAGAACCGTACCCATGTCCCCCTGTTTCAGGAGTTTCAAAAGGAGATCGTCTTTATCGAATTCATCGACATCAAAAACTTGTTGTTCAATTTGCGAAGGTTCGACTTGATTGGAATTAGCTCGCACGAGAATTGGTTGTTTCAAGAACTCTGCGGCAATGTTTTCGATTCGATGATCTATCGTAGCTGAAAACATAATAGTCTGACGTTTCGCCGGCAACTTCGACAAGACTCTGCGAATCTGCGGCATAAAGCCCATGTCCATCAACCTGTCGGCTTCATCAAGCACAAGCTTTTCGATGGTGGAAAGATCGATGGTCTTGCGTTCAAGGTGATCGATCAATCTACCTGGAGTCGCCACTATAACGTGGACTCCTTTTTTCAAGACCTTCAATTGTTCCCCGAAACTTGAGCCACCATATATAGTGCAGACCTTAAGAGGAAAGTTCTTGGAGAATCGTTCGAATTCCTCAGCCACTTGCAAAGCCAGTTCTCTTGTTGGAACAAGCACAAGCGCTCTAGTTTTTATAGGACACAAAGTTTTGCTTCCACTGGTCTTAACAGCTTTTGCGTCAATCGCCCTTGCTCTATCAATGTATTCGATTATCGGTAGAGCGAAGGACGCGGTTTTACCGGATCCTGTTTGGGCAGAGCCCATTAAGTCGAGACCTGCGCGCAACGGCGGGATCGCTTTTTCTTGAATTTCAGTCGGATGAATATATCCAATTTCTTCTAAAACAGCACAAATATACTTGGGCAAGCCAAGATCAATAAACGTAGTCAATCTAATTTCCTTGTATACAACAAAATAGCCGAACCATTCTGCCTTGAATGTGTTTCTTATGACGCTCCAACAAACTGCTTGATCGCGAATGTTTCTTTTGTTTTGTCGCCGATTATTCTTTCTTTTTCGTCTCGGCGCTCGTTCTCGCGACTACTCTGCGGGATAGGAGACTCCCTAAGTATGCCATATATGGATGCGGATGTCAAAAGAAATCTGTGCAGAGCCGCACAATTCGTTATTTATGGGCGTTTTCGCGCTGCAAAAGGTAGATGGCATAAGCCCCTGCGCCATATCCGACCATCGGAATCGCTCCGGTGGGCGCCCCGACAGGTCCTGTAAACCTGTAATTGACCTCAGACACGTACATTTCGGGCACAAAGAAGTGATCTTCCGAGGCTTTGTCAAGCATCGGTTTAATCAGCTCGGCGGCTTTATCGGGCATGCCAAGCTTCAGGTATACCTCTGCCATCAAGAAATTGATGAACACGAATTCCTGGCGTTCATACCAGTATTCGAATATTTGGGGATCTTTCACCGTGCTGGTAACCCGGCGATAGCCACCAGACGGCATTTTCAGCCTCTGCATTTGATCAAGCGCATTGCGCCAAATCATTTCGTCTTTCACGGGCCCCATTGTTATTGCAGCGAGAAATGCTCCATCAACTTCATTCTTTATTCCTGCTTCGAGCGTTCCTTTGAGTTTGCCTGAACTAATGAACGCTTCGTTGAATCCTTTTTCAAGCAGTTTTATTTTCTTTTGCAGTTCATCATGCAAAGATACATCGTTGCGCTTTTCTGCGATCTTGTCGAAGCACTTCAGTCCTTTTATTGCAGCAATTGTGGAAAATGCAAAATGCTTTTTGTCTTTCTGCCGTTCTTCCCAGATGGATGTGTCAGCGGCAACTATCAAGCCGCCTTTGTATGGTTCCAGGTTTGCAAGCAGTGGTCTTACAACGTAATCTCGCGCATTATTGTACAAACTACCGCGATAGGTTTTGTAATCAAGAATACTGTCATCATGGTATTTCTCGCAGTATTCACCAAGCGCCCAAAGCGCAAGCCCCCAATCATCAAATTCAACGTTGTTCGCGCCTTCCATTGTGAAAAACGGCTGTTCTGATCCATCGCCGAAATATCGAACAACTGAAATTTGATAGGGTGTGCCACCAGTTTCTTTTTGCAATTTTCCCACCGGCTGGGCATTAAAATACGCTTCAACAGCCCATCTTGCCTCATCCTTGTGTCCCATGCGGCCGAGGGCTATGGCAGCATATGCCATGTCCCGAACCCAGGGCGTGAACCAGGCACCATCAGGCAAGCTTGCCAGAATAATTCCATGATTGTGTCGATCAGCTTTGTTCTGTTCCAGAATTTGTCCCATGCGCAATACCACTTCGCTCTGCCGCCATAGCTTGCGCTCGAGATCATTTTGAAAATGAACGGCAGGTTTACAGCGCCATGACTCAAGTTGCTTCAATTCCCTGTCGATGATTTTTTGCGCTGATAAGCCAGCTTCCCATGATTTGATATCTTTCACTGCATCAGCTAAATCTTTGGGATCTTCCAGGGATACAAAGGCAGCGGCGGTACAATCTTTTCCTTTGTTGCTCTGCGCCCCGATAGGAACAATAGCTACAAGACCCTTCAATCCGGCGAATTGAGCAGTGCGGATTTCGATTCCTTCTACAGTTTCTGATTTTTCATTTTTGAGAGTCTTCGCCCATTCAATATGAAGACTAGGCCGATCTGCATCCTTTTTGATCGATTGGCAAGCCGTAACAAAAACATTTCGCTGGATACCCCATGGCATGAAGAAAAACTGCTTCCTCTGGGAATCTTGTGAAACAATAATCTGTGATTGTTTCAAATACTCAGCGACAGGTGGTGGTCCAGACTTCACCACGGGCGGTGTCTCAAGACTTACTAGAGTTCCCTGTGGTTTCAGCTGCAATGCTGTATTTGTGCTGGGCAGATCGCCGGAAACCGGTGTCTCAGGTGCTGGCTCATTCATCAAGTTCCAGCCTACGCTTTTTATGAAATTGACTGTCTCAATACCTTCAGAAAGAGGATCTTTTGGATCCGGCTTTTCGAATTTATATGGATGCGCGTAAAAGCGCGTAAGGTGTCCATCAGCATGTGAGTAGACGATAAAACCGTGTCCGTTGCCACTTACAAGAGGTGTTTCTGCAAGTGATGGCAATGCGCAGAGCATCAAAACGAGGCTTGTACAAAAGGCACACAGTATCATGCGGATGCGGGACAGAGGTCCGCCATCCCTGGGAACATTCTGAAAGCCGAACTGATTTTTCAATTTAGCCAATGTACACAAAAGAATACCGGTTCCCGGGGATCGAAGCTATTGTCGCAAAACGAGCAAAAAGTTTCTATCTTGAGATTTGCTTGAAGAGAATCTCCCCATTACGAGGCTAGTTGCGGCTCGCCGGCTTATACTCTCACATAGAGGATAAAGTGGAACAGTCTTATGAAGTCTTGTCATGACCGGTTGCGACATTTTTATCCGCAACGTTCTGTGTAATTTCAAAATTCGGGAAGCCAAGCTTGCAGAGTTCTTTCAACCCCTGAGCCAGTTGTAGCGATGCGTCGTCCGACGGAACGCTTCTGGTTTCTTCCAGAAGCCGGTTACGACAAGCATTACCCGACTCGACAGCAGCTGTCTGTGGATTGTCAGCCATCACAGAACTCCCTTACCCCAAGATTAAACTAGCAGCGAATGGTCAACAATTTGTGAGCGGCTGAATAGTTAGATTAAATCTGGATTCATAAGCCGGCGAGCCGCCGGCTAGTCGCTGAATGGGGACCCGTGCGAGCGCAAGCGAGTGCGGGTTGAAGCGACGACGCGTGCTCCCGGGGCAGGTGTGCTAAAAGTCTCATGCATTGTGCGATAAGCCTATACCAAGCCCTGAGCAAAATTTTCTATGAGCTTCCCGAATCAGGGATTCAAATTAATCGTTCAAATTAAGCGTCTTCAAAGCAAGAGCGCAGCCAGCTATGCATCGGATTGGTTTGATTGCGAACGTGCCAGTATAAGTGAATAGCGAAATCGCGAACCTTAAAAGGTACATCTGCAAACACGAGATCTTTTCGCTCACCAAGCATCTCTGCCAATCGCCTCGGCATCGTGGCAATCAAATCAGTATTCGCAATAATCGGCGACGCGGCAAGCATGAAATAAGGCACTTTAACAACTACTTTTCTGCTGTGCCCATGTTCGGCCAGATGTGTGTCTATAATTCCTGTTCTGTAATCCGTGATTTGCGTAACGCAGTGGCGCATTTCCAGATACTTTTCCAGGGTCAATTTCTTCTTAGCTGCTGGATTCTGAGCAGACATCACACAGACGAAATTGTCCCGCAAAATAGTCTTCCGACAGAGAGTAGCGGCACTTTTATCAGTTCCTGCGATAACGAAGTCCAATTCATTTCTTTCAAGCGGTGATAAATCATCACCGGAAAGCAAACTTACTTTGATGGTCAAGCCAGGTGCTTTGCTATTCACCTTGCGAATCACGTCAGGCAAAATCGCCGCCATCTCATAATCGCGAGTCGAAATCACAAGTTCACCCTGCATCTCAGATGGCTCCACAGCCGGCGCAGTGACGATGTGACTTATATCATTCAGTATCACTTGCAAGGGCGCGTAAAGGTCCAACGCTCGTGCTGTTAAGGTCATACCGCTTATTCCTTTTACGAGAAGCGGATCCTTGAACATTACACGCAGTCGCTGCAGTGCGCGGCTCATCGCTGGCTGGCTCAGCCCGATTTTCTCAGAAGCTCGAGTGACATTGCGTTCGTCCAACAACGCTTTCAGCGCAACAAGCAAGTTCAAATCAAGTGCCGATAAATTCACTTCACGCATAAATCTATCATAGATTATGCACGAGCTGGATACAAGAAATTCTCAAGAATACAAAGCCCGGCACACTAAAATTTTCTTGGGCTCAAGGAATATTCCCGGGCACAAGAACTCTTCGCGGGCACAAGAACTCTTCCCGGGCTCAAGCAGTTTTCGGCGAAAGAAATTGCCGTTAGTACATGAAATTGACATTACAGCGTTCGTTTTTGAAGCCGAGGGCTGATCTCACATCTTGTTTCAAAGCCAACACCAACATCTTATAGCGTTTGCGCTATACTACTGCCCCTAGTATAGCGTAAACGCTATAGGAAATTCAAAATCTTATAGCGCGCACGCTATACTACCGCCCATGGTATAGCGCAAACGCTAAAGCAATGCCTGCAGCACTCTGCAGTAGATCGATTTGCACCAAGATAGAAGGCGCCTTGTCGTGGACCCTTTGACGAGCATAAGCACTGCATCGGGGGACCTTATTTGTACGAGCCCCTGGCAGCACAAAGAAAATTGAATGAAGCCCAAATCTGGCAATGTCAGAGTCGTATGCGACAGTTACATTTGATGAGCGCGCGAGCAGCAGCTAAATTACAGCGTATTCGTAGGTGAGACAGCCGCTCGGATACGCAACCCTAATGATGATATGTTTCTCCGTACAAAATTCAGCACTCACTCGGCCCAGCGCATTTTTCTCGCTTAGAGACTTCCATCTGTGGGGTAGGGCAATAGTAATATTCTCGCAACCAAACTCTTCAACCAGCACTTTAAACTGCTGGCATATCGCATCAATTTCCTCTGAAGAAGCCTTGAGCATGGGTTCCAACCTCCCGATTCCTGTCCATATTGTGCCTTGAGATTTCTGCCTTTCAAAGGCATAAATATGCAGCTGCCGACTGTATTGCTAGTCCGAGCTGAGTTTGCGAATCTACATAAGTGAGTGATCTTGGGAAAAGCCGTTGAACCGCCAAAATGCAAGTTATTTCTTGAGAAGAAGCTCCAGAGGGTTACAATTAGTTTGGAGATCATGCTCCAAAAGCAGAGTAAAGAGTGCAA
>JBIKOL010000080.1:0-38227 GCA_044358055.1 Obscuribacteraceae bacterium (SeqCode) | reverse complement strand
GTATCGGCTGCCAGTACTGCAAAGGACAGCCATTTCCACCAGGCACCAATCTAAATACGCCTAGTTACGATCCCTATTATTACGACAGGCAGCTTTATTATCACGACTACTATTATGGAAATCAGTTCACGGACTACGACGCGAACAGGTTGGCGGTAGAAGGCGATACTGATTACGAAAATTCCATTGATGCAAGCTGAGAACAGCCGAGATAACTGGGTAATCTATGCAGCCGGCAGTGGTTGGGGTCATTTGACGCGAGCTATCTCGCTTGCTCGAGTGGCGGCGGAAAAACGTTCGGTACATATTATCTCCAGCTCGCCAGCTGCGGACAGCATAGTGCATTCAAAAGCATGGGCAGAGTTCAAGCAGAATAGGGCGATCAGCATTCATGCGGAGCACAGAAACAATGATTCGTTTGCATCAATGGCGCAAGAGATTCTCTTTGCTCACAAATACTCGTGCCTGATCGTGGATACATTTCCGCGAGGTATTTTGGGCGAGCTGCAGCGATTTTTCAGCTCGAGGGAGATCGACTATAAGCGAGTTTTTGTTCATCGCGATATTTCGCCGGATTATGTGAGCAAGTACGAGTTGCGCGATTATGTCTCGAAGAATTACGAGCTTGTTATCAACCCGGGTGAAGCAGAGCGACCCGTGCTTAATGACCTGGCGAAAAGTACTTCGCCCTGGCTCATACGAGATGAAAACGAAATACGCATGATTGATGCTGTCAAGCCTGGAGCAAGACGAAATCATGAGAAGCAACGAATTGTTGTGAGCATGTCTGGAAAAGAAGGTCAAGAGATATTCAGTAGAATAGCGAAATCAATACGACTTGAATTTCCAGAAATCGAACTTTGCTGTTTGGCGCCAGCTGAGCTTTCGGACAAGGATCTTGAGGAAACTAGATTAGATTACTGGCCGGGAATGGATGTTCTCAGCTCTGCGGATCTGGTAATTGGCGCAGCTGGTTACAACACAATCAACGAGTGCGCGGCATTGAATGTGCCGTTGATTGCTTGCCCGCTTAAACGGAAGTACGATCGGCAATTGGAACGCAGTTTGGCTTCTAAGGCAATTACAGCCAGCTCGTTGGAGCAAGTTTTGCACCATGCTCGTGCGGTTTTAGAGAAGCCAGCAGCTCGTACACGAAATAAAGAGCATCGTTTTGAAAATGGAGCAAGGCAAGCAGTGGAACTTATTGAAGGCACCCTTAGATAGCGGGCTACTATTTAGAATTGGACCGTGGATTTACCGCAGCTATCCCGGGAGCGCCGCCAGCCTGGCGGCTTCTTAAGAATCGGATCGGTATTGCGGGAGTAGAAGCCGGCAGGCTGCCGGCGCTCCCGGCGGCTTCTCGCTCCCGGCGGCTTCTCGCTCCCGGCGGCTTCTCGCTCCCGGCGGCTTGCAATGTTTCAAATCAGGCGACTACAGTTTCTTGGGAAGGGGACGCTTGTTTGACTGGGAGTTTGAACCAGAATTCGCTTCCCATTCCCATTACGGATTCGGCGCCGATTGTGCCGCCGTGTTGTTCAATGATGGCTTTGCTGATCGCCAGTCCTAGTCCGGAACCACCTTTTACAGTGGCATCGCTTTCTTCAACTTGAACAAAGCGGTCGAAAATTTTCTCTCTCAAATCTTGCGGGATGCCTCTGCCCTGATCGATAACAGAAAATTTCACTTCTTGATCGCCCAGAGGTGCGACTCTTATTTTGATCGTGCCGCCGTCTGGCGAGTATTTGACGGCGTTTGAAAGAAAGTTGATTAGCACCTGGCACAGACGGTCTTTATCTGCGTGAATCTTGAAGCTTGCTACGCCTGGTCCTATCGAGTCTATTGTAATATGCTTCTGCTCTGCAAGATTCGCCACGGACTCAACAGCCTGGGCAACAAGGTCTCCAACCGCCGTATCTGATTTGTCCAGAACAAATTTTCCTGCGTCCATTTTCTCAATATCGAGCAAATCATTTATGAGGCGAATAAGTCTATTGGATTCCTCGCGCGCCAACTTCAATCGGTTCTTGCCTTTCTCCGAGAGTTCACCCATCGCACCAGCACTGAACAGCTCCAGCGCTGATGAAACAGAGAGCAGTGGCGTCCTCAATTCATGGCTGACAATCGAAATAAGTTCTTTCTTGAAATTCTCCAATTCAACCAGATGATTTCCCGTTTCGAATAAAACTTTATCGAGATAAGCAATCTCGTCACTTCCTGATTTCGGCGGATCAAGCTGCTCGCGCTTTACCAGTTTTGAGGTATTTTCCATAACATGTTGTAAGCGTCCAGTGAGGTTCTTCATCAAATAAATGGCAAGGAAAACAGATAAGCCACCATTCAGAAGCATCCCGGCCACAAGTGCAATCTGAAGGTTCCGAACCATCGGTGCTCGTTGCGCGCTAAGCTTTTCGCCATTCGCTTTTTCACGGTCCATCATTTTGTCTTGCGCAGCTTGTGCTTCAAGTAATGGGCGCACCATTTTTACCTGCACCGAATTGCTCATAACATTCTGCATATGAGACATCATGCTCATTGCACCCATTGCACCGCCGCCGCTGAAGCTGGATAAAAGACCGGCGATTTTCGACAATCCACCCATTTGGGCCATCGGATCTATATCACCGCGTTCGTCCGGTGGACCTCCGAAAGCCACTGGTCCCATGCCGTTCAGTCCTTCGACAAGCTTACGCATTTTGCCCATGCCCTCGCGGTCACCGTTCTTACCGACGGAGGAGAGCACCTTCTCCATTATCTCCCGGCGCATTTCCATGCCACCCTCGCCACCGCGTTCGCGCCAGCCATGCTCAGATTCGCTGTCACCGGAACCCGGCAGAGGCGGGGGAGCTAAGGGGGCATCGCCGAGCGCTGAAGATGCGCTGTGTTTTGCATCAAGCGACCCAGGCAAAGGTGGAGGTGGTAAGTGTGCATCGCCGAGCTTTGGGGATCCACCGTGTTTTGAATCAAGCGACCCAGGCAAAGGCGGAGCTGGTAAATGTGCATCGCCAAGCTTAGAAGATGTACCGGCCTGAGATGGATCCGCTCCGGGCATCGGCAGCTCTCCCGTCGGCGAGCCCTCTGCACCTTCTTCATGTTCAGAGAAACCACCACGTCGGTGACGACGAAATCCATGCCTTCCTCCGAAGCCGCCGAATCCCCCAGGGCCTTCGCCTTCCCCTCCGGGAAATTGACCACGCATCGACATCATCAATTCGATGGGATTGCGTCCACCCAAAACATTTCCCATTCCCGCCATCTCAAGAAGCTTTTGAATTCCCTGAGACGTGCCACCCTGAGTTGCCTCCACATTGACTGAATCCGACATTTTGTTGATTGCCAGACGGCATTGCTCAAGATCGTTCTGAGCTTGTGGATCGCTAGCGCAAAGAGTTTTTGCTTTGTCAACCAGCGCTAGAGTCGCTCTCTTACTTTCCTCCCACTGCGAAAAAACCGAGCGACTTTTTGAGAAGGAGAACATCATCCCATAATTAACGGCGCCGGCAAGTCGCTCTGCCATCTGATTACAGACATTGAGTATTTCTTGAGAATGCTCTTCTGCTTTAGTTTGATCACGCAGCTTGCTTATCATGTAACCAAGCACACCAACGAAAGTAGTTTGGAATATCAGCGGAATAGAAATGATCACGAGCCCTTGCTGGAGCACGCTAAATTTTCGCTTACCAGTAGAATTCTTGAAATCCAGAGAAAGACTTGCACCCGGCTTCCCGCCGCTGATCATGGCAGAATTGCCCGCAACTACAGCCTCCTTAGAGCCTTTAACCAGAGAAGGATCAAGTGGAATCTTGAACCAAAAGCAACTTCCTTTGCCTTCTTCGCTATCGACGCCGATTTTGCCGCCATGTTGTTCAACAATTGATTTTGAAATAGTCAAACCAAGCCCGGTACCTTTTTTAGCAGTAGCGTCTTTTGCATCAACCTGCTGAAACGGCTCAAATATTTGTTTGCGATGAGCTTCCGGAATACCGCGCCCCTGGTCTCTTACACGGCACTCAAAAAAGCCATCCGTTCCACTGCACTCGAGTGTGACTGTCCCACCTTCTGGTGAAAACTTCATCGCATTAGAAAGGAGGTTAACGATAACTTGAACAAGACGGTTACGGTCCACATATATTTTCGAGTTCAAATCATTTTTTACTTCAATCGGCACGCCAGTTTTTTCCGATAGTTCCTTGACGCTATCGACCGACGCGGAAAGCAAATCAGCCGCGTTCAATTCCTCGGGCTTCATCTCGAGTTCAAGTCGATCAAGAAGCAATAATTCTGCAACCAGTCCCATGAGTCGTTTGACATTGTTATAGGTCCTTCCGACCTTGTCTTTTGCTTTGTCGCTCAGCTCACCGTATACGCCTTCGCTCAAAGAAGAAAGAAAGCTTCCAACCGACGAGAGCGGGCTCTTCAATTCATGGCTTACGACGCCAATCATTTCTTTTTTGAATCGCTCTAGTTCTCGAATTTCAGTAGCTGATTTATACAGAAGTTGATCGAGCTCAGCAATCTCGTCCTGCCCTTTGAGCGCCGGGCGAAGAGCTGTGCCTTGTGAAAGACTCACGGTGTTTCCCAGAATTAGCAACAAGCGATTGGTGATGTTTTTCCAAAAGAAGACGGCGAGTGCCACTGATACAAAAGCGATAATCACTATACTCAAAAGCAAATTGTTTTGAAGTGAATTCATTGCGTGCTTAGCCGATTGCGCTTCGCCGTCAGCAAGTCTTTGCAGTTCCTGAAGAAAAGGACTGTTGGAAGACCCTCCTGCAGATTGGCTTCCAGGGAGTCCACCTAGTGCTCCCCTCATGCCGCCCATGCCCATTCGGCCGCCACCGCCGCCATGCAGCAACTCACCAGCCGATACCGCCAGCGCCGGCACAACCAGATTCTTCTCATTTTTCAAAATTGCTCTCAGATGCGCATCGGCGTCCACGGCATTCTGCTTATTAGCCTGATACTTCTCTTTGTAGAATTGGTCGTGGCTGGAAACATAGGACATCGCGCACATCTTTTCCAGAGCCGAACAGCGAGTGGATTTGATAAAGCTGATAGTCGCGTCTTTGAACATCAAACCGCGCTCAGCAAAGTGGTTGGCAAGATAAAAACCGTAGCAAAGAAACAAATTCAAGACTATCCCGACAATTAGCGGGACGCCAACCAGAAGCAGTCCTTTGTGTACGATTTTAAGCTTGAACATATTCCCTTTTTCCACTTTATGCAGGGAAAAAAACTCAAAATACTCAGCCAGGCGAAACTTTTAGCTGACTTCTCCGATTCCTGAAACCGTTCATTCAATTCCAATAGAACAATTTCTGCAACAGAATAATCACGATAACAGCCTCGCGGCTAACAGATAGCTTTATCTAAAAACTGCAGTTGCACAATCAAGAATTACTTAATTGCGGATACTGCGAAAGAACGGCATCAAAAGACGACCTTTCACGAAAACTAAACGAATTCATCCGGATTTTTTCCGATATAACTTGCTACGGTCGCCTTTGAATTTTTTGTCGCACACAAAATCGGCATGTGAAGATGCTCATAAACACTAGAGTTTAAGATATGTGAACGACTGGAGGAAAGAAATGAACGATGCATCAATAAGAGAGTCCGAACCAGCAGCGCATTCTGTGCAAAATAATGAAACACTGAATCTAGTGGCACTCCGAGACTCCACAACGAAGCCCTGTGAGAATCAATCAAAGCAATCCGAGACGCAGGGATTCATAATTTTCGGCGATGAGAATGCCAGAGCGGGTCACGCACCCAGCAAACAGCAGCTTCTCAGAGAATTCAATCATGAACACGGCAATCAAGACGACGAACTGACTACGAGCGTTCGCGATGAAATAAAAAATTTGACGCCTGACGAGCTGAAGCTAATCGGCAAAGTTGCTGACGATATGCAAGCACACGGACAAAACTTCCACCTGAACTATTTTTACATGAGCATGCTCGAAACAGATCGCAGAACGGCGATGCATGATGGCTCCAAGCATCTGGGAGAAACACCTGATCAGGACAAGCTTATTCAACAATTATTTCACGAGCCAAACTTTCCGAAACAGCCAGGTGAACCGCTGCCTTCCACAGTCGCAAATTATATTCGCACTTTGAAGCAGGATGACCTTGAAGTGATAGGAAAAATGGCAGACAGCTTTTTGTCCACTCCCTGGAACAAGATGACTTACAATAGCCTCGCGGGGATGGAAGTGACAAGGCGCATGTATCATCGCTAACGAAGCAGCACAAGACCACAGGCTTGGATAAAAGGAAAGCGCCGAGAATGCAATATTCATTGCACCCGGCGCTCGCCTACTTGCAAATCAGTATTACAAGCTTCGTGTGTGTTCACTGTGAATAACCGATGGACGGTTAAGCACCTGATTTCTGTCCAACTGTGTACCCATTCGCTTGCGTTCAATGAGCACCGGTCGAGAAACATGACGTCGAATAATTACAGGGTTCGACGTTTTTCGTCGCAGCAATACAGTATTACGCGAGGGCACTCTGTGAATCACGATAGGTCTTTCAAGAGTGCGACGATGAACAACCATGCCGCGATTTAAATTACGATTTCGTTCAAACATATTGCTGCGGTGCAAGTTCAAGTTTGGATTATTAGTTTGCATCGTTTCTGTATGCTTGTATGTAAGTTCCTTTGCACTGAGACCAGGAACTGCAGTAGCGAACGCCATCAATACAGCCAGACCGGACAAAATATTCGTTGCTATTCTGTTCTTCATGACCACAACTCCTCCATCTACCTTTTGGCGTGCGAGACGAGACAGCCAGATCTTAGTTCCGCTCAAGAGCAAGGCTCATCACAGCGGTAAGTTACAGAAGAGCAGAATATTGCTAAGTCGCTTTGTGTTCTACTGCCACAAAACATTGAAAGTTGGCAGGCTGTTCGGTCTGCCAACCAAACCAATGTCGAATTTGAGCGAAGGCTCAACTCGTGAGCTGGCGTTGTGAATGCGAAATGAAATTTGCCAGCCACCATCGCAAATAAGTTCAAGAGTGGTGTTACTCTTCAGTCCGTTCTCATCTATTTTGTAGTCGAATTCAACAATTCTTCTGGGCAGTTTCAAGCGGTCGAGATGAACTCTTGGCTTTGTTCGTCCATCAGACGAGTTAAGCGAACCGTTGAAATTGAACACCTGAATTTTATTCATGTGCTGGAATTTCATTACCTTGTAAAAGTCTTTTTTGCCAATCAAATAACAAGCAAGTGCGCTTGCAGCACTCCCCGGATTTTCTCTGTCGATTCGCAGCAACTCTTTTCTGAATGCATCGAGCAAGACACCATATATGGTGCTTTCTTTGTCTTGGAGATCGGACCAGAGAGCATTTGCCTTTTTCAGCTCAGCCAAGCTGTCAAAAACCGGAGTTATTTCTCTGAAGTAATCGCCAGAGCAGGGGATACCTATCCACTTTTCACCAAAATCTATTTTGGCAGAAATACGAGAATGCTTTACGGCCTCATGCTGATGTTTTGCGGAGATTCCGATTTGCCAATCTCTTTCGTTAGAGATCACAATATCCCGGACATCACCTTCTCCACCAGATTGATCAGACTGCAAACTGAGCAGAATTCGTGAACTATTCTCTGTGTGCCGCTCCAGCACGGGCTCAAAATGCAGTAAATGCCTTACGGCCGGCATCGCGGCAAGCATCAATTCTACTTGCTGTGTTTCTGGAAGCGATGAAAACTCCAGTGCGGCGTTTTTCATGGCATTGTTGTCGATTAACTCACAGGGACCGAGTTGTGAAATTAAACAATGCACGCTGTGCGCTATTGCATATTCAAAAGCTTTTCCACTTGTGGTTTGAGTTGCCAATGTTAGATCTCGTCAGGTAATACAGGTCGGTTCGCTTAGAAGCGGGCGGGACACCCGCGATCCCGGGGGTTGCGTTGAGAACGCTTGCATGCCTGGTGGCTCGGAAAAATGATAGCCGATCGGGTAGTAAAGCGATAAGCAATTCTCTTCAAATCAATTGAACTTTTTGTTCCTTTCAAGCGTCAATATAGATATCGGATATTCAAACGGAAGTATTTTCTTCTGAATGATCCATTGTGCAAACGGAATTTAGAGCTAGAATCGACTTGATGAGCAAAGCAGCAGAGAGCAGAACATCCGTTTCCGCGAGGCATGTCGCCGTGGCATTGCCGGCTAAACCTTATCGGTCGCCGCTGCGTTATCCTGGCGGTAAGCAAAAAGCTATCGATCAAATATCCGATATGCTTCCAGCAAGCGCTCGCGAATATCGAGAGCCAATGGTTGGCGGCGCCAGCGTCTATTTGCATGCCCGCAGTATTGGCTTTGCCGAAAAATACTGGATTAACGATAAATTCCACGAACTTGTTCAATTCTGGAAGTCTGTGAAAGATCCGCGTATCTGCGCGCGCCTTGCTGAAGAGCTGGAGCAATTCAGGAGAAAGTTCGACTCACCTGAGGAGATAAAGAAGTACTTCATCAAGGCACGTCTGGAAGAACCTAAAGACGCTTATCGCAAAGCATTCTTGTTTTTCTTCTTCAATCGCGTCACCTTTTCCGGCACCACGCGCGCTGGGGGTTTTTCCAGTTCAGCCTCATTACGCCGTTTCACAGCCTCATCGATCGAACGCTTGAAGCCGCTGCCTGAAGCCTTCACTAATACAAAAATTACTGAGCTTGATTTTGAAGAGCTCATAAGTGCCCCGGGCGATGACGTATTCATTTTTCTGGATCCGCCCTATTACACGGCATCCCGATTATATGGACGCAATGGCAGCTTGCATGAATTCGACCATGAAAAGCTCGCAGCGAGTCTGAAAAAGACTGAGCATCGCTTTCTGATAACTTACGATGACTGCCCGGAACTGCGACGCCTTTATAAATGGGCGCATATCAAAGAGTGGCAGCTTCAATACGGCATGAACAATTGCAACCTGCAGCGTGAAAGTAAAATCGGCTCAGAACTGTTCGTCTACAACTACTGAGCTCAGGCTCGCTTCCTGGCGCCAATAGGGCGCGCAAGGCTCGCTTTCTGGCACAAACAGGGCGCACAAGCCTCGTCCCTTGCAGGGTGAGCGTCCGCGTTGGTTTAATTTACGGGGTATGCGGGCATGATAGTTATGCCCCGGCAGCGCGGGCGCAGGCCCGCCAGAAATAGATGCCAGCATTTAACTCAAATATAACCGTAACGGCAAAGAGTAAGCTCCAAGCCCAAAATGGAGCCACCTGATGGCAGATCGCTACACACCACGTTCAAAAAGTGAATCATTCGAACTCAAACAAGCGATTTCGAAGATGATTTGTTCGTCGTGTGCACAGGAATTTTCAGTTGCAGATGGTGCCACCAGATGTCCTTACGACAACGCATTGCTGGCCCCAGTGCTCGAAGATCCATTTATCGGAGAAGTACTTTCAGATAAATACGAGATCTTGTCTTTGCTCGGCGTTGGCGGTTTTGCGCATGTCTACAGAGCCAGACACCTTGCCCTTGACAGAGACGTAGCCATAAAAATTCTTGGTGCCCACCTGGTATCAAATATGGAGGCAGTTAAGCGTTTCGAACACGAAGCTAAAATTGTCAGCCAACTTACACATCCAAATATCGTGGCAGTTCATGACTATGGTCTTGTGCCGCAGCCCTACCTGGTCATGGAATTTCTCGAAGGTGAAACGCTGGATGATCTCATCAGCGGATCTCCCGTACAATTTGAACTTGCACTCGACATTTTGTGTCAGGCCTGCGACGGTATACAGGCCGCCCATGATCTTGGCGCTGTGCACCGAGATCTTAAGCCCTCGAACGTCATGCTCTTACGCGACACCAGCGGAAAAATCACGGCAAAAATTGTGGATTTTGGCGTAGCGAAATTAACCTCGGACGCGATGATGTCGATGTCTGGTTTGACGCGCTCAGGCGAAACAATGGGAAGCCCGCCATACATGAGCCCCGAGCAGTGCCAGGGAAGACAGCCCGACAGGCGATCTGACATCTACTCGATGGGATGCTTGATTTACGAGACGCTATGCGGCGAACAACCTTACAAAGGACGAAATTCTGTCGAGCTGATGCACAAACACATGTTGCAGCCGCCTCCGGAAATTCTTCGTTCACATCCCGATCTTAAAATTCCAAAAGCCATCGAATATGTAATTACCACAGCAATGGCAAAAGATCCTGACGAACGATACCAGAGCATGAACGAACTTAAGTCAGATTTAAAAGCGGCAGCGCAAAGCACCGTGAAGGAATTTCGTTTGCGCATAAAGGGGCGAAAACGCAGACGAAAAAATAATTTGATGCTACCACTTTTAGGCTCAACCGGGATACTATTACTGGCAGGGGCCGGTTCCGTTTACTGGTATTTGCAAGCCACACCGCACAGCAAACAGAACACAAAAATCAGCGAAAACGATCCACATTTGCAACGAATGCTTGCAACAGCTGATGGTCTTCTCAAGCAAGGAGCGACGCAACAAGCACTGAGCATTTGCACGAACGCCAGTCGAGATTTTCACGAAAGTGCGTCCGCCTGGCGTGCTCTTGCAAGAACGCAATTAAAGTACGCCCGCGACTACAAATCGGGACACGAAGGAGTCATCCCGACTAGATTTTATGTCGAGGTGATAAAGAGTGCCAGCGAAGCAATAAATCTGGATTCAAAAAATTCAGATGCATATTCGTATCGCATTCAAGCCAATTGCAAAATTGGCAAAATCGCCGATGCAGAGAAGGACATATTACAACTTGATCAAGAGAAACCCAACAGCAAACTTTTACGCTCCTTGATTCTTGCAACGCCGAAGCCCTCAGAAAGTTCAGCCGAAAGGCAGCTTGAGATCAAGCAGGCAAAGGACCTTCTTATCGACGCGGAAAAAACCAGGCTTAACGATGAGGAAAAGACCCTTGCAGAAGAAATCAAGCAAGCGCTCCAGGCCAACAGCAAAACATGAGCTCGACGGCATGCAGCCAGCTGTTGATTATGCGGGCATGCGCGCTTTAACGCAAAGCGCCAAAAATGGTATATTTGGCTGCAGGCTATCAAACAGATTTCATGTCACCCAATTCACCTGACAACACGAAGTCGACCGCAACGGAAGAGCGAGCGAATTCAACTGAGCGCAGCGCTTTTGAACAGCAACTGCCTGCACTTTCTGACGCTCTTTCAAAATGGTATCTGGCCCGGCTGCGTCGGCGCGCACACCAGGCAGCCGCCGGTGCGAATCTTACTCCGGCGGCACTCATTGCGGCAGATCGCGAGCGTGTCGAAAAAATGATCGTAGACAACGCCACTGAAACAGGCATCAAGCGCACGGCAAGCATGCCTGCATTGCCACCGTCGAATCCACAAAGCAAGATTTCACTTATTCTGCCCGCTCTGATAGTTGTTTTCCAATTGCTGGCAGCAGTGTCGCTGTTCGTGCCGGCATTGTCGGCGATGCAAATTCCAGCGATACTATGTGTGGTATCACTTATTTGCGCGGCGATGAGTCTGTTTACGCAGCTAAAACTGAAAAAGCGTCTTGATGATCTGCGTGATGAAACGTTCGGCGACGAGGTAAATGTGGAAGAACTCGAGCGCATCGACGTAATCGAATGCATTCGCTATCTTTTTACACGCCGAGATACCATTATTGAAGAACTGCGGGAAAAAGAAAAAGCAATTGTTGAATTCTCCGACGACATTGTAATCTCACTTGATGCAAGTTTAAAAATCACATCAACCAATCCCAGCTCGGCTCGCTTGCTTGGCTATAGCGCCGATGAATTCCTTGGGCATTCAATCAAACAGTTCATTCTGCAAGAAGATCTTGAGAAATCCGAAAAGGCATTAGAAGGCGCCCGCGGAATAAAGAAGGAAAGTGTCTTTGAAAACCGCGTCAAGAAAAAGGATGGCAACAGTATCGACTTTTTCTGGCAGGTGGAGTGGTCCAGAACGGCAAACGGATTTTTCTGCATTGCACACGACATAACCAGCCGTAAAAATAGCGAAAGAGCCAAGCAAGAATTTGTTGCTATGCTCAGCCACGACCTGCGTTCTCCGCTTGGTGCAATTCAGGGTTCGCTTGTCCTGTTAAAAGCGGGTGCAATGGGAGCCTTGAGTGAACAGGCAATGACTCGAATCAGCTCGGCAGAGAGAATTGCGACTCAATTAATCCGCCTTATCAATGATCTTCTCGACATCGAAAAGGCCGAAGCCGGTAAGTTCGAACTGGTTAAAGAAGAGTTTTCGCTTTCAGAAATGCTGTCTCAAACTCTGGAATCTGTGCAAACTCTTGCAGATCAGAAGAAAATCACTCTAGAGAAAACAGATTTCGAAGCTCAGATAATTGCAGATCGCGACAGGTTGTTTCGTGTTCTAGTAAACCTGCTTTCAAACGCGATTAAGTTCTCTCCTGAGAATTCCAAAGTGACGGTTGAAGCCGAGATAAAATTAGGCTTCGTGGAAATCCGCGTGAGCGATCAAGGTCGGGGAATTGCCAGGGCAGATCAAGTGAGAATATTCGATCGCTTTCAGCAAGTCGAAGCAGCTGATGCCACAATAAAAGGTGGCAGCGGTCTTGGGCTGGCTATCTGTCGCACAATCGTAGAAAAGCACGGCGGCACAATCAGCGTAGAAAGCGAACCGGGAAAAGGCAGCACTTTTAAGTTCAAAATCCCGCTAAAGCCCTGACTTAAAGCCCTGATTTAACTTATTTCGATATCGGAATAAATTCTCGAATTCAAAATCGTGCTAAAGGCAAAATTAAAATCCAAGGCTGCTGAGATCAGTTTCGAGTTTTCTCCAACTCTGGGCAAACTCATAACCTCTGCGCTGCTGCCGTTTTTCCAACGATGCAAATGGATCTCCCATAAGATTGGGGATAGCACTCGGATTAATACGTGGCGCAGAATCTGAAAGAACGAATCTGCCGAGAGGGCGATCGAGCTGGCACGCAACCTGGTGTATCTTAGGCAAAAAATATGAATCTTGAGCCAGAACCATAATCCAATGGTTTTGCCATGAAGTTACAGGAGGCGATGGCACCTGGTGCTGGGCGACTGCAACCATACTTGCAAGAGCAAACGCACCAAACCCTTTACAAAATCCAATCGAAGCGCCGGCAAATTTGCTGAAGAATTTCATGTCACGTTCCCAGAGCCGACCGCCAAATATTTCTATAAGCACAGCATCCGTGTACGAAACAAGCCCAAGCCAGGTGATAAAATACCCCAGAAACACTGCGAGACTCGGCTCTAGCTGCAGCGTTTCAGCCAATATTGTAGATAAATCGATATAAATATTCTGCGAAATAAAGGTAGCAATTACCATCGCCACAGGAACTGTGACAGAACGAAGCAATCCTGTCGACCACCCCACGGTCGTGCAAATCACTACAATCCAAGCTATCAGGCAGTCCCAGACCATCTCCAGCCCTCTAAGCTGTTTATGCGCACATATGTCGTTTACTAATCCCCCACAAGATTAGATTGTAGTATGAAATCGCTGTCTTAGCACTTTGAATTAACTCTGGGGATAGCCCGCAAGCGCGCTCACCGTCTCGCGCTTGTCCTGGAAGGGCCATATCACCTGCAGCTAGTTCCAAGAATCGACTGCGTTGATTAAATCAGCACGAATCTTGGTAGTATGATCATTAACTGGCTCACGAAAGCGATGAAAGAACCGTATGGCAATTAATAGCAGACCCTTTAATAATCTTGCACCCTTTGTTTTTTCCAGCATTCTGGCGCTTAGCTTTCTCACTGCTTGTGGAAACGGCAAGCAGGATGAAACAAAGAAAGAAGACGCCGAAGAGACAAAAACGGCTAGCAAACCTGAGGACTCAAGCGATGAGGATCTTGCTGAAAACGAAGACTTAACGAGCAAAAAGGGTCCACCAAAGCCTACGCTGAGCGTAGAACCGAAAAAAACCGGAGACTTGGTGGATGGTTACATTGTTCACCAGCAAAATGAGTTTCTTGGACCTACTGTGCTGAAAATCGCAAAACCAGGCATCAGGTTAGAATCATCCACTATTACAGTCATCTTTCCGGCTGGAAAACAAGCAATTGCATACAACCCGCAAAACGGCAATAGTCTGGAGCTTACGGGCAAGACGGCCGCGATGATGGCTGGTTCTGCGCGTACTGGCGGCGAACAACAAAAAGACAAGACCGAAAAATTAGGCACAGAAAAAATTGCCGGGATAAAGTGCGTGCACTATGAACTTACTCGAGAGTTTGTCGACAAGAAGACAAAGAAAGCGCTCGATTCATATAGTACAGAAATCTGGGCCACAAAAGAGTTGAAGTTGCCGCCTGAAATCATGAAAGACTGCGCAAAGATGACCATGATGCCGCCTGAACTGGGTCTTCCCGTGCGTGTCATTCGCGAATCAAAAACCACTAAAGCCGAAACAATTCGTGGAGACAAAGTCCCCCGCAAAAAGCGTGATGTAATATCAACAAGTGATTTCCAAACGGCAAAAATTGACAAGGGCGAGTTTATACCGCTAAGCGGCTTTAAGATCGTAAAGGACGAAATGAAATTGATGATGTCCGAAGAAGATCCGACCGCTGGAATGGACGACCTCGACACCCCGTCTTCAAAGAAAACTACTGCGTCCGATGAGTAGCCGATCGCGGAGCGACCATCGACCTCTCGATATTGCAGGGCATAAGCTCTACTTTCGCAATCAGGCTATTTGTTCTGAACTTTTTCAGCAGTTGCTACCCCGGTATCAAGCGATTTATTGCGCATAACGTCGGCTTTGATAAAGTCATACGACTTGAAACTGCTATATGCATAAGCGTTGAGCACCTCCTGCATTTCTTCGGGACGCTCACGCAAACGTTCTTGCATGAAGGGAACAGCCTTATCATAAAGTTGCGCGGCATCTTTATATTGCTCTTGCAAAAGCTTTACGTAAGCACGAGATAAAGCCAGTTCGCTCATAAAAAGTTCGGATTTTGAATAACGCGACGAACCGATAGTTTTGCCAGCGTCGCGATAACAGTTTTCTGCCTCAGTGAGGAATTTTTTCGCCTCGGCAGGTGAGCCTTCCTTCTCTTTGAGTTCATACATAGCTTTATAGGTATCGCCCTTGAGTGCAAGGAGAACAGCAAGCTGCCGGCTGTCGGATACGGATTCCTTTTCACTAAGCTGCGCCGACTCGCCTTTCTCCATCAAGATATTGATGCCATCATTCAAGTACATCAGTGCTCGCTCAAAGCCTTGCATGGAATTGCCCAGCTTGAAGTAAACATATCCGAGTTCGAGATACACTCTTGGTACACGCCTGTCCGTATATGAGGAACTCTGGGTTTCACGCACAAAGATGGTTTCCTCGAGCATGGGTCTTGCTTGCTGCAGTTTGCCTTGTGTCACATAACAATCGCCCAGTTGTTCTGTAACTCGAACATAATTGAGATCTTTGCGCTGTGCATCTTTATTGTTACCGCTTCGGCGATTGAGAACATCAAGCGCATAGTTCAGCGCTTCCATTTCCTCGGCTACGGCCCCTAGCTGAGAACACACCTTGGCCCGGTCGATCCAGGCGTTAAGCAATTCGACGGATTGATTGGACCCCTGGGCACGCAAAAGCATAATTGCCGCGTCAGTATTGTCCAGTTCTTTTCTGCGGACGGCTTCACTTATATCCGCCCGCTTACCGAACATAGGAGGAAGAAACTCAAGCCAGTTGCTTTGAGCGGTATTAAATGTATGGGGCGCAAAAAACCAGGAGAAGCGGAACCAGAGAAACGCAGAAACACCGCTGAGCAGCAATAAAAGCAGCGCCGCTATCAAAGCCTGCTTTGGCGCAGAGTGCATAAAGCGCAACAACGAACGCTGTTGCTTAACCACCTTGATACCGAATTTAGTGCCACGCAATCCTGATTTTTGATCTTCCGCTATCGCCCGGAGATCATTTTCAAACGCTGACATTGACTGATAGCGCTTATCAGGATCCTTCTCCAGCGCCTTGAATACAACAGCATCGAGCCTGTCGATCAAATCCTGGTTCAGATTTGGAATTTCGAGTGAAGCAGGAATTTCTGTTATGTGTTTATGAAAAGTTTCGAACACGTTAGTGCCGCCGTGAGGTGGACGTCCGCACAAAGCTTCGTAAAGCACACAACCAAGTGCATAAACGTCGGAGCGCTTGTCCACCGCCTGACCGCGGCATTGCTCAGGGCTCATGTATGTTGGGCTGCCGAAGATATCGCCTGTTTGCGTCAACCTGGCGGCTTGCTCGCCTTCCTGCGGCAAGAGCTTCGCAATGCCGAAATCCACAATTTTGACAAAGTCGGGGTAGCCGTCTTTCTCCACAAGCATGATATTGCTTGGTTTCAAATCGCGGTGGATGATGCCTTTGCCGTGTGCGTGCGACAGCGCATTGCAAACCTGTTCAAAAATCTTCAAGGCCCGCGCTACAGGCAGACGTCCCTCTCGGCGAATGGTTTCAGAAAGCGACTCGCCCTGAATGAAATCCATAACTATAAAAGGCTGCGGATTGTCACCGCCGGTCATACCAAAGTTATAAACCTTGATCACGTTGGCATGATCAAGATGGCTTGCCGCCTGCGCCTCTTGCTTGAATCGCAAATATGCATTTTGATCGCTGACCAGGTGCGGGTGCATTAATTTGATTGCTACTTCTTTTTTCAAAACAAGATCGGTAGCCTTGTAGACAATGCTCATTCCGCCTTTGCCGAGTATTTCAGTGAGCTTGAACTGATTATCAACCAACTCGCCGACAAGCGAAGCTTCAACGGCGGGTTTATATTCATCTGCACCGGCGTGAATGTCGGCCATTGACGGCATAGTGTGCTCAGGCAGCGGCAGCGCCACACTATCAGACAGCAATTCGGGGGAAGTACGCTCTTCCACCTCTTTTTCCTTGATTTCCGGTTTTTCGCCCTGCATTACAAAGTTCCGAGCTTCTCCGCCAGCGCTTCTCAGCACTACTAATATAGACCATTTACGTGAACCCTAAACAGGTCCAGACCCCCGGGAGCGCCCGCGTCGCCTCTCCAACCCGCCCTCGCTGCGCTCGCACGGGTCCCCATTACGAGGCTAGCTGCGGCTCGCCGGCTTATGCACGCTCCGGGATCGCGGGCGTCTCGCCCGCATCTACTCCGCCAATCCGGATCGCTAAACGCGGGCGGGACGCCCGCGATCCCGACATATATATTACGGCGCACGGTTAAGCTATTGCTGTTGCTGCTGTTGTTGCTGTTCCTGCTGCTGTTTAATTTGCTGCATCTGTTCATCCAGATTGCCGGCAAAGACCGGAATGTTAAGCTCCATCGTTCTTTCAGCAGCCAATTCTTCCGGAATTCCGCTAAGCTGCTCTGAGGCCACCGCTACGTCAATGGTCTCTTTGGCATCACCCTTATAGACACCTTTGTTGGGCGGAACATCTTGATAATTTCTGCCCACAGCAACTTTGACGAAGTTCTCGCCGGCGACACAATTGTTGGTAGGATCGACACCAATCCAACCCACCGAAGGCGCAAATACTTCAACCCAGGCATGAGTTTGCGCATAGCCCCTGAAGCGCTGCCTGTCCGGATGAATGTAACCACTGACATAGCGTGCCGGTATATTAAGCGAGCGTGCAAGCCCAATCATCAAATGAGTGAAGTCCTGGCAGACTCCGCGCCGGTGTTCGAGAATTTCGGTAATGGGCGTTGTTGACGTTGTGATGCCCTTCTCATAGACAAAGTCTTCATCTATGACTCGCAAGATTGCCGTAATCAGATCTCCAAGATTTACGCTGCTGGTATTTTCCGAAAGGTTCACCAAAATTGAGGCTGCGAGATCGCGCAATACGGGCGTGTCAACAACAGACCCGCCGAACTGCAGAAAATCATAGAGCTCGTAATGATAAGTTCTGTTCTTGTCCCACTCATCGGCAAGTGCATTCAACTGCACTATCTGTGGGCTGGTTTCAACAACACTGGTAGCAATAATCTGAATTTTGTTATGCAAACCGTTAACAGAAAAGGCATGCACTGTATTTCCCAGCCAGTCGAAGTAGCTGTTGACCTTAGCACCCGGACCTATGGCCAGGTTGAACGAAAGCCTGTGCTGGCTCAATTCTTGCCGTGGAGCCATACGCAACTCCATGACTGATTCGTTGATGTAGTCACCGTATGTAAGGTCTGTCTGGTGTGTAATGGATAGAAGCATGATTTTACTGTTTAGTGCAGGAAGTAGGAACGTTGCACGGCAGAAGCAGCTTCTGCTGTGTTTTCTTGAATCTGACGCAGCACATATTTCAGTCCTGCACCGCTAAACTCGCGTGATTCCGAAAACTCAAGTTGTGAATTCAGGCGACCAAGAATACGCTCGGTCAAATCGATTTCTTGCGGGTGCACGGCAGCTGCAATGCCGGCAATCGCATTTTGCGCTTCGCGAACACAATAGCGAATGCTTCTTGGTGATTCTTTGTCGAGGATCAAAAAGGCAGCAAGACGCTGTGGGTCAAGATCACCCACGTGGCGCCTGCGATAAGCCTCAATTGAGCTGCAAGAGCGCAGCACGGCCATCCATTGAATATTGCGCAGCGGCGTTTCCATGGTTGGTTCATCAGCGCGCAAGATGTCGAACTTGGTATCAATAATTCTGCAGGTCATATCCACACGTTCAAGATATTTAGCCAGCTGAATGAACTGCCAGCCCTGCCCGTGCGGCAATGTTTGATCTGAAACGCCCTGGAAAAGCATCGAGCCCATGATTACAGATTGGAACACCTGGGCCGGGCTTTCTTCCATGCGTTGTTTCACATCATCAGCCAATAGAGACCAGTACAAAGTGTTGAGCGTTTCCCACATCTCAGCAGAAATGCTTTCACGAATGCTTCTGGCGTTCTCCCTGGCTTTGGTAAGGCAGCTGATCAAGCTATTTCTGTTCAAGGGATTGAAGCTCATGTAATCGGCAACGCGCACACCGATATTTCGATCGCTGGCGCTGAGAATGGTTTTTCCTTCCACCGTATTGTCCAGACGTAAAATCTGAAGCACGCCCTGCCATTGCTTTTCCTGCATGGATGGAGCCAGTTCGCCCAGGTCCATCAACATATTGAAATTGACTGTGACGATTCTGGCAACATGCTCAGCGCGCTCCATGTATCTGCTCATCCAGTACATGGACTCCGCAACGCGCGACAACATGGGACGCCCGGTTGGACTGCGCGGCACGCGGCGAGGGGTAATCGACTGGCTCTGCACGTGCGACAAGAGTTGCGCTTGAGTATGTATTTGATGCTGGCTTTGACTTTGCCCTTGAAGAAACGCTTTTTGCGATTGAGTTTGCATGGCCCAATCCTGTTTTAGCGACTTCTTCTTTTCGTCTTCGCTGTTTCCTGTTGGTGTGCTCAATGCGTTTCCTCCAGAACCCAGGTGTCTTTGCTTCCACCGCCTTGTGAACTGTTCACGACCAGGCTTCCTTCCTGCAGCGCAACTCTAGTAAGCCCGCCCGGAGTAACCGTGACTTTCTTTCCATAGAGAATGTAAGGACGCAAATCAACTCGGCGTCCTTCAAAATGATCCGCAACCAGACTGGGATGCTGGCTCAGTTCGATTACCGGCTGAGCGATGAAATTGCGCGGATCGTGAACTATCTTTCTGGCAAAATCTGCTCGCTCTTCGGCACTTGCCTGGTGCCCCATCAACATGCCGTAACCACCGGACTCATTGGTTGATTTAACGACCAGCTTATCTAAATTTTCAAGCACATAAGTTCGATCTTGCTCTTTCTGGCAAATGTAAGTTGGCACATTGTTCAAGATGGGATCTTGTTTCAAGTAGAACTTGATCATTTCCGGCACATAAGGATAGACTGCTTTGTCATCGCAAACGCCTGTGCCCACGGCATTTGCAAGAGCAACGTTTCCGCAGCGATAAGCGTTCATCAAACCAGGAATTCCGAGAATAGAGTCCGGTCTGAAACAAAGCGGATCGAGGAAGTCATCATCAATCCTTCTGTATATAACATCCACAAGGCGCAAACCCGCAGTGGTTCTCATGTAGACTTTATTGTTTTCAACAATTAGGTCTTTTCCTTCGACCAGCTCTACACCCATCTGGCGGGCCAGGAAACTATGCTCGAAATAAGCTGAGTTGTATATTCCGGGAGTCAGGACAACGATGTTGGGCTCATCAACCGGGTGCCTGACCAGGTCTTTCAAACACTGCAAAAGATTGAAGGGATAATCCTCAACCGATCGCACCGAATAGCTATCGAAAAGCGTGGGCAGAACCCGCTTCATAACGGCTCTGTTTTCTATAACATAACTGACACCACTGGGAGTGCGGCCATTATCCTCAAGAACGAGATAATTCCCCTCACTATCACGCACTAGGTCCGTTCCGCAGACGTGAATATAAACATCATTGGGAACGTTAACGTGAATCATTTCACGGCGAAACATTTTGGCGCTATAGATCATTTCAGGCGGAATGATGTTTTCGCGCAGAATATTTTGCTTGTGATAGACGTCGTGGCAAAACATGTTGAGCGCGATGATGCGTTGTTCGAGCCCGCGCTCGATTATTTTCCACTCTTCTGAAGTGACGATGCGCGGAACGAGGTCAAAGGGAAAGATCCGTTCAACGCCCGAGGCATCTTTGTAAACGGTAAATGTAATGCCCTGATTGCGAAATGTCAGATCCGCCATCCGGCTTCGGCGCTGAAAGGCAGCATTGGTGAGGTTCTGCAGTTGACGAAACACCTGTTCGTAGTGCGGGCGCGGAACACCCGACTCTTGAAACATCTCGTCATAGACACCGTTAAGAAAGTAATTCTTGAACATGCCGGCGCAGATACCCTCGGCCAACCACCCCAGCCGCTATGAATTCGCGGCAGACCTTATTCTATATGATAATGAGCAAAATTAAACGGTGCCGACGCCTGTTGACAGCCATTTCCAGCCTCATCTATTTCCTGAGCACAAACCAGTTACTCTGTTTGCCTGTCATAGAGCGGCTGTTACCGATGGTAACCAGAGCTCCCTTTGCATCCCGATACCAGCCTTCGCTCCATGGACCCATGTCTGTATAGATGGCATCCTGAACTCCCAGATTTACGAGGTCATTGCCGAATTCATCAAAAGTCACTGAATCAGCGCTTTCAATGACAAAAAGTCTGCCGTCATTCATAGTTGCGATGCAGCGGCGCTGACAGGAAGACCTGTCGGAAAAGCCCTCGGCTTTACCACTTTTGACAATCTGGAACTGCTGAAAAAACGATTCCTTTTGTGTTTTCAATTTCTCGCCAAATTCTGGACTCAGGCTGGCACCGCGGCCGGTATCAAATATCCTGGCACTGCCACCTGCTAGCTCTATGCCACCACCGATTTTTTTGTCAAGGCGGTTCTGATTTCCAAGCACACCATGGCTTGCATAGAATCCACATATTCCGCCATATGTACCCGTGAAGGCGGCAGGAATACAAAGAAGAATGTTTGCATCATCACGCTTTGGCCGAACCAATTCGAAATCGGGCTTGCAGTGGTCACCATGCATTAGCAAGTACTGGCGGCCAGAATTAGCGGTTTTTGCTTCGGCAAAAACACATGAATCTTGCGCGGAAGCAGCGTTGCCGATGACAAAAATTGCCATTATGTGTAGGGGCGACGCCATGCGTCGCCCTGCGTTAAGGAGGTCCTTCTTGGACAGGGCGAGGCATGGCCTCGCCCCTACACATAAGATACTCGCCCCCACACATAAGATACTCGCCCCCACACATAAGATATTGGCCCAAACACATGAGATGGCAGAAAGGATCGATCTGGTAGCTGCAATCGGTCGCACGTCTTGATGCTCAAGCAAAAGGAGTAATACGCCAATGTTAGCACCAAGCCGCCTGCAGGTTCATTTGATTTTGTTTTGATTCTGTAATGCTTCTGTTAATTAAAGACACCGACAGCAGATGCTTTGGCGTCGCGGCGCCATTGTGGCGGTTGCATCAGCTCATACATTCCATGCGATGCACTTATTTGCACCAGAATTGCAGCCATTTTGTTGAGCTTACGTGCGTAGGCCTGGTCAAGATCGGAGTCACTGCTGGAGATTTGAGAAAGCAAGTCGCTGCTTTGAGCAAGCGAAATCAGCGAGATTTCAGCGAAATGAAGCGTTTTTCCATTGCATAGATCGTGACAATGAGAGAGCCTTCTTCCCACAAGATCTTTTGAAGCCGAGATATAGATTGAACGCAGATCGTTAGCGAGCATAGATTCATCGCCTGCCGCTATATTAAACGGTTGTCCATCAACCGTTTGACAGACGGAGTTTCTGTTGTTTTCCCAGATGTTGCGAACTTTCGTCACACCATTTTCAATACTGATGAGAACGAGAGTTCCCGCTTGAATTCTGAGCATTGAATCCGGCGTTTTTATGAAACTAAGAGCAGTTGTAGAGATCAATGCTTCACCTTTGTGCATTGAAACGACAGACGGATGGGAGAAATCGATTTCACTGGCACTGTTGTACCTTATATGTGCTGAGTTAGTGTCTTTTTCCAGCAAAGGCAGCGGAGTGCTAACGGCCTCAGCCAGAGTAACGGGGCGGAGATGCTGGTCTGCTTCATTGCCATCGCCAGCAAGAATTACAATGGGCAGATCTTCGACGCTCTTGTTTCCAGGCGAAGCGGCTGTCTCCTGCTCATCAATATTTCTGCGCAACTCGTAAACCTTTCGCTTCACCTGGAAGAAGCTGTTTGAGTCGCACTCGAGCAAACATTCTTTATCAAGCATCACACGTGGTGCAAACTTGTTTGAGCAAAAGTTGAACCCATCTTCGTTTGCTTCATTTGCAATTTCTTGCCGGTCGACACCATCTTTTGGCGTTAGCTCTTGCAAGGGAAGACTCTTTGGAGCCAGACAAATCTCTTCTCCTGAGGCTGCGGAGAATGACCTGACACCTTTGAAGCGCTTCACCGCCAGCGTGCACGCTGGTCCGGTCAAATGATCGACCCGCAGCAAACCGGATTCGGTCTGCTCGATTATCGCAGCACTATTTCCCGGAAGAGTTATTGTGCCAAGAGGGGTCTCCACCAGCAAGCTTCGCTTGCCGACCATATAAACACCCTTGCCGTGACTTAACGTGATTGTACGTTTGTCAGCCTTCAAAGATGAATCCTTGTCGCAAACAATCAATGTTGTCGGGTCATCCACCAACATCAAAGGCACACAGGGCACACCAGGCTTATATTTTGAAATGCTGCTCCCGGCTTTCTGCTCGGGAGCTTTTACCTGGCAACGAGAGCTGCCGGGTTTTAATCTAAGCTGAGACTCCGGGTCTAAAATTAAAGAGCCCGAGGAAGAGGCCTTGACTGCCTGTGCTCCAGCCTGACCTTCAGGCTCCGCATCGTTGGCATCATAGTCGCCGACAGCCATTGCCTGAGCTGTTTCGGACTCGCCCGTCAGCGGCTCGTCGGCAGAAACACTGCAGTTCCAGGACATGGTGCCAAGCAGGCTAAGCGTCAGCGCGCCACCGATTAATGTATGAGGAAGAACATTGTTTCTCTTCATCCGTTGCAACTGCCAGACCACCCACCACTATTGACATGCCCGTATTGAAGCCAGTGCACACTCCGTCACTCGGCGGATTTTAAGCGCCAGCGGCGATTGCAGCGTTAATGTAGGGAATTAGGTCATCGGCAGGAATTTCTTCCTTAATGCCGCTAAAGCGGTTTAATATTTCCACTATACCGCTTCCAGCTTTCCTGCCGACAGTTACACGAAGAGGCACCCCAATTAAATCGGCATCGTTGAATTTAACGCCGGCTCGCTCATCCCTGTCGTCCAGCAAAACTTCAATATTCTTTTGCTGAAGCTGAGAGTATATTTTTTCGCTTAAGTCTTTTTGCTGCTCATCCTTCGGATGAACGGCAAGCACCAGCACCGTATACGGTGCCAGAGCGAAGGGCCAGCGCAATCCTTTATCATCGTGCCAGCGTTCGGCAACGGCCGCCATCAGTCGTTCGACACCTATACCGTAAGAGCCCATGTACACAGGCACGCGCTCGCCTTCTGAAGACAGAACTCTGGCATTCATCGCTTCGGAGTAGCGCCGCCCCAATTTAAAAATGTGGCCAAGCTCAAGCCCGGTTGCGGTGCGCAGCGGCGCTCCGCAGTCCACGCAAGGCTGTCCCGCCTGCACGGTATGCAGGTCGGCAAATAAATCAACTTTGATGTCGCGATCTAGGCTGACTCCAGAAAAATGGAAATCATCTTTATTTGCGCCGGTGAGCATGTTCTTTCGATGCTGCAAGCTCTTATCCGCAATAATTCTCTTGATCGCATTTTCAGGTCCAGCTTTGACACCGCAGGCTCCCAGAGAGCCAGGGTGCGCACCAAGTGCCGTAAATATGGCAGCTTCATCAGCTGGTCTCAAGAATGAACAGGACAGAGCAGATTGCAATTTGCTTTCATTCAACTCCTGATCTCCACGCAGCAAGGCTAGAATCAGATCTGAATCGATTTGATAAACCAGAGTTTTGATTTGCCTGTTTGCCGCAGCACCATTCTCAAAGTCTTCAAGCTGCTTTATTGTTTTGATTCCGGGAGTACTGAACTCCGCCAGCGACTTAAGCTCATCCCCATCATCGGGGTTCTCAACCTTGCATTCGGCGCGTTCGATATTGGCAGAATAATTGCATGATGAACATAGAACTATGGTATCTTCGCCGGCTTCCGTGAGCAGCATGAATTCTGTGGAAGCGCTGCCTCCCATGGCACCGGAACTGGCTTGCACTGCGACAAAATCAAGACCACATTTATCGAAGAACTCGCGATATGCTTGATCATGCAAATTGAAAGAATGGTCTAATCCTTCCTCATCAAAATCGAATGAATAAGAATCCTTCATTGTAAACTCTCGAACCCGCAGAAGTCCCGCACGCGGTCTTGCTTCGTCGCGAAATTTAGATTGAATTTGATACCATATCTGGGGCAACT
The DNA here is from genome assembly GCA_044358055.1 of Obscuribacteraceae bacterium (SeqCode). GTDB lineage: Bacteria > Cyanobacteriota > Vampirovibrionia > Obscuribacterales > Obscuribacteraceae > JAIEPM01. The sequence continues at coordinate 13,283 of JBIKOL010000080.1, read as the reverse complement.
GTTTGTAAGAGGACAAACCTGCTCGTGCAATTGAAGTAAATACTTCCTCATGAGTCAAGCCAAGCGCAAGTTCGGCACTCTTGCGATCTTTCAGGCGAAACATCACGTCCGAAACGGCCTCCTTACGTCCGGACTCATCCCAGAGTTCAAGCGGTTGCAATGCAGAAAGGAAGAATTCCTGCGCTCCAATCTTGTTCATTTCTTGCCTGATCAAGTTTATTATCTTCAAGCGCACACGCTGGGCAAGTGGCAACAAACTGTAAACACCTGCTGTGAGCTGGCGAATAAAGCCCGCTCGCAGCAAGAGATTGTGGCTTGCAGCTTCAACGTTTGATTGGTCTTCACGTAATGTCGGGATGAATAATTTCGACCATCGCATAATAAATCTCCAAAGTTTTCAAAATAAAAAGAGCCATCCTGATTCAGGTGGCTCGAACGTTTTGCTCTGCAACAGGCTCACGTAGCCAACCTTCAGGTTGGCAAAGCTGGCTTTTTCGCAAAGATGAATATGTTTTGCATAGATGACATTATCGTAGCAGAATTTTTTTTGTCAATCAAATTCTCTCTGAGCAAGAGAAAAAACTATTTACTGAAATAACAAAGGGCGGATCGATAGAGCCGCCCTCCATTAATGAAGCTTCGTTTTTGCATCTATACGGGTGGGAAGTAGAGATTTTCATCCCCGTTGTGATCGACAAACACTACTGCATTAATGTCATCACGCATCTGGAAGCTGCGCACCTTGCTAATGCCTGTGATCAGGGAATCGCTACCGTCCTTGTTTCGACTGACGCTAACTGGCTCACCGAGAGCGAATATGGTTTCGCTAAGAACGTTGTTAACATAGATATTCTCAAGCGACTTAACTCTAGAAAGGTGCAGATCGCCTGAAGGAACTTCCATTGAAATGCGTACGAATTGATCAGCGAATGAAAATACTTCGGAGCATAAGGAACCATTTTCAAAATGGCGTTCTACACGGTATATGGGATGCAATTGCTGCCCGCCAGCTTTGGTGATGACGTTATAGCTGACTGGCTCAGTGTATGTAACCAGCTCCGTCTTGAGCAGGTTATGGCGGTAAACGCGAAATGTTTCTACGCCATCCTCTTTAAGTAAATGACGAAGCTCGCCTTCTCTTGTAATTGCAACTTCTTCACCAGTCTTATCGTTATGAGCAATCAAGCTTTCGGCTTTGAAAGAAATCGATACTGTGTTGCCGTCGAGCAATTCATGAATTTCGCGCTCAGCGGTTCTCCAGACCAGAGTGCCATCTAGAAGCACTCTGCCATTGTGTAGCTTGTTCCAGACACCAAACTTTTGAACCAATAATTCTCCGTTTTCATGGCGATATTCTTTAACGCGACGCAACACGTCTCTGGTTTTTACAATGTTGCCTTGCTCATCACGAGCAATATACGCCCCGTCTTTCTGTGGATACATCTGGAATCCGGCAGTGCTCTTAAAGCTCTTGCTAGTAGATTCAGGCTGGACGGCGACAGTGTTGCCGGCATGCTTGAATGACAAATATTTGCCCATCAACTTGTTGACGATGGCATCATGATCCTTTAACTCAGGTTTTGCTGCTTCTGGCAAAGCTGCCACGACTTGCTCAACGTTGCCTTTAGTTTTATTCGAAAATGCTTTTAGTACGTTCGTAAGAATCATTTTTGCTGCCTTTTAAGCCGTAGTGAAAAGTGAACCGAAGATTTCCACTGCCGTCCCTCACCCGAGAATGAATTTACGTTAACCGTCTGCATGCCTCAATACGTAAATTCCACCTAATGTGTGTGCATTTAATCAGTGACACATGGAAGCATGGGCGTTTGTAGATTTAATCCAGAATAATTGGGAAAATTACGAAAGGATTTAATGTATTTGAAGAAAAAAATCGACTTTTTTGAGTCCTTTGCTTCCGATTTAGAAATCCAAAAGACCCTTCGTAAATTTTCGGCCGACTAAGTCTTAAATAAGTACGTTTTCGGCAATAAAACCAACAGAATAGCCTGCGCGTGGCAAAATAGTGGTTCATGCCGAGTCCCTGCTCTTGTTATCCAGGGCAGTTAATAATTCAGGAAGAATGACTGATGCTTTTGAACAGAAATATGTGGGATAGAAAAAAATCTGCAGAGCCTCAAAAAAGCGCTGCACCGACCGACATATGCGTTCGATATAGCAGCATCCTGCATAAACACTACTTTCTAAAAACTCCAAAGAAAAATTACTTCCTAGGCGCCATCCTCTTATCAGCATTTGCATTGAGCACAGATGCGGCATTTTCTCAAAAAACTGGACAGGGATTGCAGGCTCCTGAGGTTGGTACAGGCATAAGCCAGGAACTGAGTCCTAAGTCAAAGATGACAACCGAAAAGTATTTCCAGGACAAAATTGCTGAAGCGAAGAAGGCTAAAGACGCGAAAGCCCAGATTGAAAACATGGTGCTGCTGGCCGGTTATTATGCCGGCTCGGGCGAGAAGGCTAAGTCCGAGCCAATATTAAAGGAAGCGATGAGCCTTTCTGAAAAAACCCCGGGCAGCCAGGACATATACCTAGATGCGCTCTTAAGAATGGCTCGATTCCATTTCAACAACGGCGAATACAGCAAAGCCAAAACTGAATACGAGACGGCAAGCGCAAAATTCTCCTCGAAGACCTCCACTACAAGCAAATTGCGCGTGGCGCTGGAATTGCAAGGCTTGCTCTTATATACCGGCAAGTACAAGGAAGCCGCAGCCCTCTCGGCAAAAATTGATCCGCTCATCAAGCAGCTCGGCCCAGCAGATCTCGTCTTAAAAGCCAACGCGCTCGACCAGAGTGGTGAGCTGGAATACCTTCTCGGGCATTATCCGGCAGCGGAGAAGAAGCTGAAGGAAGCTCTTGCTTTGCTCAGCTCTGACAAAAAACCGCACCCGCTTGATCTCGCCATTATTCAGAATGACCTCGGCGGGCTCTATTCCGATCTTGAGAATTACGATCTGGCAGAGAAGTATTTAAACGAATCACTGGGAGGCAAGCAAAAGCTATTTGGCGATTCAAATCAAATTGCCGCGAGCACTCAAAGCAATCTGGCTAAGCTGAAAACAAAATCCGGCAAACTGGATGAAGCGGAGAAATTGCTCGAAGAGGCTTGCAAGTCGAGACAGAGCGATTCTGGAATCGCAGCGCTGGCGTATGCGCGCTCCCTTTGCGATCTGGCTGAGGTCAAGCGCCTGAAGGGTCAATTGGACGACTCAGAAAAACTGCTCAAGCAAGCAATCGAAATATACAACAGGCAATTTGGATCCGGTGGACACCCTGATGCAGCGACGGCCACAAACAACCTGGCGATGGTTCAGGCAGACCGCGGCAAGTACGACGAAGCGCAGGGAATCCTTAAACAAGCCCTGGAGACAAAACAAAAGGCTCTTGGCAGCAGCCATCCTGAATGCGCTATTGTGCTGAACAATCTGGGCTTTGTTTCAGACAAGAAGCAACAAATTGCTGATGCCGACAAGTATTACGCTGAGGCGCAGCAAATCACCATTTTATTTTTTGGCAAGGAGCATCCATCACTTGCAACTATTTTGAACAACCGCGCGTTGCTTGCTGAAACAGCAGGCAAAGACGCAGATGCAGAGAAGCTCCAAGTGCAAGCAATAGCTATAAGGCGCAAATTTGCTAAAGGGCGCAATGCCGATCTGGTCAGCAGCTTGAATAACCTTGCTGAGCTTTATCTCTTCCAGGGCAAATTTGATAAGGCAAAACAAAATCTAGACGAGGCAGAGAAGCTTTCCAGCAAGCCTGAATTTTCCGATAAGAGATGCCGAGCAACTCTGCTGGGCAATCTTGCTCTTCTGTACGACCGCAAGCAAGATTATCCCAATGCAGAGAAATGGTACAAAGATGCGATGAGCGCTTGTGCAAGTTCATACGGAAAAAATTCGATCGAATATGCGCGCGCTCTGAGTAACCTTGCCGGTCTTTATCGCGTAGAAAAGAAATTCAGCCAGGCAGAACCTTTGCAGAAAGAATCGCTTGCAGTGCGCGAGAAACTCAGTGGTGCTGAAAGTCTTGATGCGGCGCGCGAATATAACAATTTAGGTGAACTCTACCTGGCAGAGGGAAATCTTAGCGAATCGTCGAAGCTACTTGACCGGGCGATGAAGATCCGCCAGTCGAAATTAGGAGAACTAAACAGAGACACTTCCGTTACCTTTTGCGCCCTGGGCAAGCTCAAGCTGGCACAAAAGAAGCCGGATGAAGCCGAACAGTTCTTGAACAAAGCACTGAAGATTCAATCAAAATTATTGAAGAACAACGATGAGAAACTTGCCAATACTTATTTCGCTCTTTCCGATCTGGCAGCAAGCAAAGGCAAAAAAGACGAATCCTCGAAATTCAAGCAAGAAGGCGAGTGTATCATGAAACGCGCCCGCACTGGCGCCTGATCAATCGCGTATATCGTCAATCCAATCGGGCAAAGCACTCTTGTTTTGTTCAGATTGCTGTTCTGCACCCGGCTCGAGTGACGGCAGACCGGTGTCCATCGTTTTGCCGACAACTCTAGTGTTGGCAGCAAGAATAGGATTCATTCTCAAATTAAGCGCTGGGATTTCATCGAGGCTCGGTTGTTTCAAGAAATAGCTGAGCGTTTGGGCGCGCTGGCGAACTTCTTGCGAAGGATGATGGAATAGTTGCGTCATCAATTGCGAGCCCTCTGGCTGAATGAAATCATGACGATGAAATAACATGCTTTCACCGTCGTCGAAACTGTAGCGCCAGAGCGTGGGGTCTTCGGCAAGACAGAGCAACGCAGTATCAATGATCCAGGCAGAGAAGTGATCGATTATTTCGCTAAAGTCGCTATCAGACCGGCGCGGATGCTGGTAGTTAGGATGCCCAAGTTCATTGCTTATCTGTTGCCTCAACCCTGGCACATACATTCCATCATAATCAACAAGAACAAGCCGCCCGTCCTTGACCAGAATATTTCCATGCTGCAAATCTCCATGCGCAACAGCAGCGATGCGTAATCCATTCACCATCTCTGCAAATTTAGAACGCAAATTTTTCAAAGCGGCAGTGTTTCTTGCATAGCAGAGATCAGCAACATACAGATTCAATGGCGTTCCCTCAACCCAATCCATAGCAAGAATTGGATACCATTTTTTTCCGACGCGAATTCCTTCAGGCAAATATTCGAAATTTACTGTCCAGGGCAAATACTGCGGCTTTATGGAGTCACTCAATACTTTGTAGCGAAACTCCTGATCTTTTATAGGCTGGAGGAAACAGCGCACTGCTCTGTCTCCATCCGCGCACTTTACTCGATAAACACTGGCGAAGGCACCGCTTGACACTCGCGGCATACCCATCGCGTCAGTATCAACTTCACCGCTGGATAAGCGTTCATCAGTAAAACAAATTTGTGGATTTTGTATGCTCTCTTGATAATCCTGGGGCGAAGGCCACTCGATCAGCCTTCGTGTTTGCTCCACGTTAGTCGGTCGGGAGTGGCCGCTTCTGCTCATCTGCGAAAATGCTTTCTGGCTGCTCTGCCTGCTTTGAGATGGAGCGCGTGCGCCCGGCGATGCAGCTGGTGGAGGTCCGACAAGATTCACTGCTTGCAGCTGCATTGGAGGCGGCGGGCTGATTTGTTTTTGGAATTGTTGTTTGGATTTTGAATCAAGATTTTGTACAGTCTCACGAGTCATTTTTGCGATTTGCAAAACCGTTTGTTCTTCGTATTCTGAGCCTTCCCCACCGGAAAGATCTTTCCAGAACACCTCAATAATCAACTCAACACGATTTGCCAGAAGAATCTCTTCGATAGACCAGATAAACCCATAATTTTTTGTGACTGCTTTGCTTTTGCCCGTGTTGAAAAAAAGAATTCTCTCGGGGACAAGCTTTTCCACGAAATCAAGATTCGCGGACAATTGCCCTCTTAAATAATCTGCCTCACCAAGGTCCAACCAGTAGCGGCTCAACGGGTAAAGACGCATTGGTTTGCGCACTGTTATCATGGTTTCCAGTGATTGCACCATTGCCCATAAAGGCGCATCACAACGCCCCGAATAAATCAGACGCGCTTGATTCGTTGAATTGAGCCGACTGAGAAATCCTTGTTTTTTCTTCCCCTCATAGACAGGAATCTCTTTATGCGGGTGCAAGAAATCCCGCCACCAGACAAGAAGAATTACCAGCAGCCAAGCTGCGGGGAGTAAGAGGAACATCAATAAAAGCAATACTTCCACGGCCGCTCATTAATTAAATTCTGCGTGCCTTACCCGGCAGGAAACGGCTGGCATTAACAGTGTTCTACCCTGATAAGCGTGTTCCAATCCACGGCAAAGCCTGACTTTTGTCGCCATTTGCATTGCAAGCTCCGGCAAGTCCGCTAAAATACTTGCGCGGATTAACGGATTCAGTCCAGGCGGGTCGGCTGAATCTTGCCTCCATCATTGGACTTAAGATTCGGCTCAGAGGTGAGCGGTGATTTCAAAGACCCAGCAAGCTTTCGCCGCATCATCTTCGCTTGCGAATGCAGTTCCTCGGCTTGCTCTTTTTTGCCTGATTGCTCTGCATAATTAGCCCAATTGTCCAGAGTGTCGGCAACAAAAGGATGGTCCGGACCAAGCCTGTCCTTCAATTTCGGCAAAACCTCTTCATATAAGTCATCGGCTTCCTTATAGCGTTTCTGATCCGCAAGACAGGCGGCAAGTCTGTGAACGGTGGAAAGATAAGGGGCTGTATCAACACCAATCGTTTTTTCCTGTATGGAAAGCGCTCGTCGCAAAAGGGCTCCGCCTTCTTCGGGTCGTCCCGTTCTTCTGAACAGAAGTGAGAACTCAGAAAGTCTTTCTGCAACAGAAGGATGGGATAATCCATGAGCCTGCTCGCAAGATTCGAGCGAACGTCGAAACACTGGTTCTGCCTCAGTGAAGCGCCGCTCCGAAAGAAGCAGTTCTGCATGTTTCTCCAGAGCTTCGCAGAGCAAATCATTTCTGCTGGCTAATTGTGTATCAATTATTTTGCTCGCTTCGAGGTAGTGATTTTCCGAGGCATCGACATCGAAGCTTTTCTCAATTCCAGCAAGCACGAGCAAGCTGCGTACTTTATCGATGATTCCAGGTGTTCCGGTCATTTTCTTTTCGAGTTCCAGAGCCTTCTGGACCATATCTTTTGCATCGGAAAAATTCGATTTTTTTTCATAGAAAAGAGCAAGATTGTTCAAAATGTCCGCGAGCTGATTTTCCTCTTCTGGTGTCGACGGCGCATCCTTGCACAAATTTAAGGCCCATTGAAAATATTTTTCCGCATTGTCATCGTCGCCAAGTTTTTGGTAAATTGCAGCGAGATTGTTTGCAGTAATTGCAATTGAAAGACTGCTAGGCTTCAACAATTGCTTTTGAATTTCCAGTTCTTCTATATAATAGCGCTCGGCTTCAAATAGTTTTCCTTGTTTGTAATAAGATGCTGCAAGCGAATTCAAACAGTTCACCATGAATGTGCTCTGCTTGCCAAAATACTGGCGCTGAACCGTAATCGCACGCAGAAAAGCTTCTTCGGCCTCAACATATTTTCCGGAACCATAGTATGCAGTCGCAAGATTGTTCCAGCCAACTGCGACCCTTTTCGCTTGTATTTCTAATTGCTTTTTTTTGATCGACGACTTTGCTGTCAGAGAATTCAGCTCATATTCCTGCTTTTGCGCGTATTTCTGAAACAGTTCTTCCGCTTTGGCGTATTGATGATTTTTCAGAAGAGTATTTCCCTGTTCAAGCAATTTATCGTCATTAGCAAACATGTTGCAGGAACACAGAAGCAAAAGAGATAGCAGAACGCCTGCTGTTTTCGTTTGCAAATTTCGTCCCGATTGTTTTGTTGATTCCATTGCTTTACGGTAGCAAGCTAAGCTCATCAATTAATCCGCCTGATGCCCCTGCCAAATCTCAGTGCGGGTCGGTCCTGATTATTCCACCTCGCATTATAGCGGGGGCGGTCTCCTGAAAACAAAGAAAAGGACCCAGATAGAAACATATCTCAGAGATCATGAGTGAGCGACACGCTCGAGCCTGAGATAGAGACTGGCTTTGCCTGATCGGGCGACGCATGGCGTCGCCCCTACACATAATTCAATTTGCCACGAGATTATTGCTAATCAAGTGTTCTTCTCTTACCGTTCGCTTTCAAGCTTTCTGGATTCCAGTTCTTGAATATACTCAATCCGCGTTTGCCGAGGAACTGCAAAATGTCAGTGCTGGCTTTTTTGTAGTCGCGCAGGCTAAATTCCGTCCAGGCGCGCACATAGTATGCTGCATTATCGTCTGGTCCAAGTTCCAGAGACTTATTCAAATCGAGCAAGGCTTCGTCGTAATTTTTCATATACTTATACGCGAGCCCGCGGTGCAAATAAGCAAGGGAGAGTTTGGGATTCAACTCTATCGACTTGCTCAAATCATCAATACACAGCTGCCATTTTGCCAGTTTTGAATAAACCAGACCGCGGCTAAAATACAAAACAGGTTCATTGCTTTGCACTTTAATTGCAGAATTTAGATCGTCAAGCGCGTCTTCGTACTTGCGCAACTTCATATAAGCGAGCCCGCGCTCCATCAAGGCGGCGGACGAATGAGGTTCTAGCCTATACGCGTGTGAGAAGTCTTCTATTGCGTGCTTATAGTCGCGCAGCAAGAAATGCACGTGCCCGCGATTTAAAAATGCTCGTGATTTCAGTGGCTCCATTCTAATTACTTCGCCATAATCCGAGAGTGCTCTTTTGAGTCTTCCCAGACGCAAATTTGCCAGAGCACGATTGTTAAATGCAGCCGAATCAAGCTGGCTTATCTCGATTGCCGCATCGAATTCTTTCAGTGCATCTGCATCAGCACCATTCTTCAAGAAATCGGCACCACGCAAGGAATGCTTGCGAGCCAATTCATCGAGCCCGTACCGAGGAGTCTTGTAATCAGGCTTGATCTGAAGCGCCTTTTCGTAAGCTGTTCGAGCTTCTTTCAAATTCCCGGCACGCAAGAGAACCGTGCCGAGGTTATTCCAGATGGGTGCAAAATCAGGGTTCGATTTCGCGGCTTTTTCAAAGCAATCTTTAGCGTTATCGAGCGAGCCCTGGTCAGATTCAATCAAGCCCAGGTTATACCAGCTTTCTGAATTCTCCGGTGAGATCTTCAATGCTGTTTCGAGTGCATCTCTGGCAGCAGCGAGGTCTCCATGCGCGTGCATAGCACGTCCGAGCCCATTCCATGACTCAACATGTGTGGGATGAATCTCGACAGCTTTTCGAAATGCATCGGAAGCCTTCTGAAAATGTTCGAGCCTGCTATATGCCGCACCTAATCCGTAAAGCACTTCAGTTTTATTCGGGCGAGTTCGCGCGACACGCTCAAAGAGATCGGCGGATTCCCGATTTTGCCCGAGAATTAAATACAAACGAGCCAGCAGCTCGAGAACATCGGCATCATCAGCGCTGATAATCAATGCCCGGCGGCAGAAATTCACCGCTTCCTGGTAGCGCTGAACTTCAAACAGCTTTTGGGCTGTTTGCTTCAGTCTTTCTGCCTGAAAAGTCGTGTTCATTGACAGAGCAAGAACGTCCTTGTAGCCAGCTAAGAATAACTCCCTCAAGTTTTCCATGATAGGGAGGCTATGTCCAGTAGACGTAAAGTCGTATTCCATCCGCAGTTTCTCAGTCCACGAAAATTTTAGCTTAGACAGGTCTTAACTCCAGAGTTCTGCTCTCGGAACCCGCTGGAATAGCCAAACACGCTGTTTTAGACAGAGTTTTAGAAGTCTAAAGCGTGATTCTCCCATATGCCATTTTCCCAATATACATAAGGATCTCATTTGCTAAACGACTATTGGACGCAGCCGGAGGATATGGTTGACGTGTCAGCAGACAGGCTTGAGTTGACACAATCAGCGCTCGTATCGAAGGAGACCGACCCCCGCTCTGAGGGCTGGTTGGCCGACAATGTCTGGCATCCATTTCTCAATGGCACCGGCGCCACACAGATTTACAACAACTTCGCCACAAAGAAGATAGAGCCGGCTTATGTTGCGCCGGCAAGGACGCTCAGCACTGATTGGGCGGTGCAGAGTCTGGCTTCAGCAGGCGGCGCTATCTTGACCTACTCACTGGTCGGCAAAGCCGCAGGATTAGGACTTAACAAATTGGGTTCTGAGCTTGGAGTGCAGGGAGCTGCCGCTCGCTTCCTTTCTAGCGAAACTACCGCACAAATACTGGGCGCTGCCGCTTTTGACTTTGCCAAAGCACCTAACCCCGGAGAAACCCGACTGGGTAATGCGGCGGGCTCGATTGCCGCATTCAGCCTCTTTTCTGCAGGCAACAGTCTGCTAGCCCGTTCGAGAACGATTGCCGAAAGCAGTCTGTATACCGGTCTCGGGAGAGTAGCCGTCGGCGCCGCAGGCGGGCTGGCTTCCATGGAAACATCGCATCTGGTTTCAAATGCACTGGGCCAAAAGAGCGAATTGAGCTGGGATGAGCGTTTTAGAGCCATGGCAAACGGAGGATTCGTCAATTTTGCTCTTCCTCCGTTGCAGAAGAGTCTTACAACCATAATCGACAACTCCATTAACGCAAATGGAAAAGGCATCCCGGTTGAACGCTATCTCGAATACAGCAAAGATGCACTCGAAAATCGAATCGATACCCTGGAACGAAACAAGACTCCAGGTTCAGCAGAAAAACTTGCTTCTCTGAAAGAGCAGCTCGAAGCACTGGGCGACCCTTCGATGCAGCGCATAGGCCGAGACAATCCCTTTGCCAGAGTAAAAGTTGTTGACGGAGATAATTCCACACGCGCCGACATGGCCAAGAACAGGGTGGAATTCAACCCTGAAGACGGTCCAGGCAAGCTCGCACATGAATTGAAGCATTTGCGCATTGCCAAACTTGCTGAGCCTTTCTATCAGGAAATCGCCAAAATGGCAAAGAGCGATCCGCTGCAGGCTGAAGCGAACTATTACGTCCTGCGCGCCAACATGGAATCAGCCGCTCGGCAAGCAGAGAATCTGGTTTCAGCAAAACAGTCTGCTGCCGGTGCGACAATCGAAGATCCGGTTGCAATCGGCCAGCAGATGGCAAATAACGGCAAAACCTATTTTGAAAACTGGGCTTCCGAATGGAGGCAGATTCAGGTAAATCCTAAATTCCGCCCGAGCTTTGAGTATGCACCAGCAAAAGATGCCACAACACCGTTGCAGGCTAAGGATTCAGCAGCGCCACCACAGGCGGTGAGCGAGCAAAAGTCAACAGAAACAAGCCCACGCGCACAAGTTCAAGACAAGACGATTCCAGCTAAGCCGGCAGCAGCTGCGGCCGAAGCACCAGTGCAGATGGGAGCAACAGTAACAGACAAAGGAGTGAATTTCGCGGTTCGCTCCGAACACGCTACCGCAATCGATGTTCTCATCTATGATAAAGCCAGCGACAAAACGCCCAGTAAGATCATTCCAATGAAGCGAAACGGCAATGTCTGGCAGGCTTTTGGTGAAGGCTTGCCGGAAGGCACGCTCTATCAGCTGCGCGCATCCGGCGCCAACACACCTGACAGCACGGGCGATCGATTTAACTCGCAAATTGGTTTGATTGATCCGGAAGCGAAAGCTGTAAGTTCCAGCGAAATCCCGCTGAGCAACAGAGGCGGAAAGGCGCCGGAGAATTTTGGCGATATGCCCAAGGCAATTGCAATCAAGGACTCCTATGATTGGAAAGGAGACAAGCCACCAAACACTCCGATGAGTGAATCGGTATTTTATGAATTGAATGTGCGCGGTTACACGGGTGGAGATGCAACCTTAGGGAAGCTGCGCGGTACCTATCGCGGCTTGATTGAGAAGATCCCACATCTAAAAGAGCTGGGCATTACTGCGGTAGAACTGATGCCGATAATGCAGGGCGATCGCGCCCCCTGGGCCGGAAAAAACCCGGTGACAGGTGAACAACTCTATGACAGCTGGAATTACAATACCGTTTCCTATAAAGCACCAGATGGCAGCCTGGCTGCTGATGGGCATCTCGGGCAGCAGGTCAATGAATTCAAAGATATGGTCAAGGCAATGCACGACAACCATATCGAAGTGATTCTCGATGTGGTGTATAACCACACGCGTGAAATGGATCAGCATGGACCAACAGTCAATTTGCGAGGGCTGGATAACTCCAACTACTACATGAGCAAGCCTGGCAGCCCAGGACAATACGCCGACAAAACGGGAGTCGGAAACACTCTAAGCGCAAACAATCCAATGACGCAAGATCTTATTCTTGATTCGCTGCGTTATTGGGTGCAAGAAATGCATGTGGATGGATTCCGCTTCGACCTTGCTCCGACCTTTAAATATGAGCCGGATGGCTCGCAAAAGGCAATGACCGAGCTAATGCAGAGGATAGAGAGTGATTCGAGTCTTTCCAAAGTTAAGCTTATTGCAGAGCCGTGGTCGATCGAACAATACTATCTGGGTCACTTCTCAGATAAATTGTGGTCGGAATGGAATGGCGACTTCCGCGATACAGTTCGTAAATTCGTGAAGAGTGACACCAACCAAACGGCAACTCTTGCTGAACGCATCGCCGGCTCACCAGGCTGGTTTGATGCCAGAGCAGGCCGCTATTCAATTAACGGCGTAACGTTCCACGACGGATTCACTCTTGAAGATCTGGTCTCGTACAATCAAAAACATAATTTCGAGAACGGTGAAAACAATAACGACGGCTCCAATGATAATTTCAGCTGGAATTCTGGAGTAGAAGGACCGCTCGACAAGGCAAACATACCGGAAAGCCAGAAGATGGCGATTGAGGCGCTAAGAGGGCGTCAGGTGCGCAACCTGATGGCACTGATGATGCTTTCCAGAGGAGTACCACATGTGGTGGCAGGCGACGAAATGCTGCGCACAACTAATGGAAACAATAACACCTGGAACCAGGACAAATTAAACAAGATTGACTGGTCGCTCATGGATAAAAATCCGGATTTTTATCGCTTCACGAAGATGATGATAGACCTGCGGCAAACGCACGGTCTGGGAAATTTAGAACCATCCAATTTTGTATGGCATGGTGTTGATCCGTTCAAACCTGATTTCGCCGATTACGCCCGATTAATTGCCTGGCAAACAAAACCAGGCGAGCCAGGAGTCAAACCCATTTATTCTGCTTTTAATGCCTATTGGGAGCCAATCACGGTCAAGCTTCCGCCAGGTAAATGGTTCCGCCTGGTTGATACGAATCTGCCTGCAGGACAGGACATCGTCAGCCCCAA
>JBIKOL010000214.1:0-11976 GCA_044358055.1 Obscuribacteraceae bacterium (SeqCode) | reverse complement strand
ACACGATCGTCAAATTGAATGATGGTCGAACAATGCAAGAGAAGAAGGATGGCTCAAAACTTGAATTCGACGGCTCAAAACATCTGACCCAGATCACATATAAAGACGGCAGCAGCAGAAACTTCAAATGGGACGGAGACGAACTCAGCCAGATGAGTTCAAAATCCGGAGAATGGAAACGCCAGCGTGACGAGCAGGGTAAGCTCAAAAACGAATGGGTCCAGGAAGGTTCAAACAGCCGTTGGCAGGGTGAACTGAAAGTGGATTCCAAAACGGGTTCATTCAGCTCTGGTTTAACTACTTATAGATCTGATCTGAGCGTAGAGAAGAAAAATAGTGACGGTAGCAAGGAAATAAGCTACCCAAATAAGGATCTGGTGAAAATCGACAAGAATGGGTTGATCAGCCAAATCAATTACGCCGATGGCAGCGAACGCAAGTTCACCTGGTCCAAGAACCCAAATGCCGCTGGCGAAGACGACAAATACAGACTTGACGGCGTCCAGGTTAAGAGAGACAACAATTACTATTACCATTCCCGAAAAGATGACGGAAACTGGCAAGTTCAAACTTGGAACGCGCAAAGCGGAAGCTGGTCTAACGCTGAAGCCGAGACCAACAAGTTTGAGATGAACAACAAAACTGGAGAATATGCCTATACAGATTCTGCCGACGGAATCAGGCATGCGTTCCAGGCTGGTGGCATCCAGAAAGATACCAGCAAAGACGGCGCCACATTAGAATACGACAACGGAAAGCTGGTGCGCGCTAAACAAGGCAACGACAGTCGCGAGTTTGAATGGAAAGACGGCAAGCTCACGGCAATTCATGATGGCATCCAAAAGAAGAACTGGAAACCCTCAGCCGATGGCGGCTGGGAATCGGACAAAGGAGACAAACGTGAGGGTGATGCCTTCATTAGCCCTAATGGTGAAATTGGCTTCAAGAAAGGCGAGAAGTCTCAGATCATAAAGATGGATGGTGCTGAGTTCGAGCGAGTCAGCAACGAAAAAGAGAAATCGCAAGTAGACATTCGTAAGGGCGAAGTTCAGGTTGCAGCAGGCGACGGTTCGACTCGCAAATTTAAAACATCTGATGATGGCAAAGAAGTTTTGCAAGAATCGCTCACACGCAATGGCAAAACAGAATCCTGGACACGAGGCGAGAAATTGCCGAACGGAAATTACACCTGGACAAACGATCAGGATCCCTCGAAAAAAGAAGAGCGCTCATCGGTCACAGTTCAGGATGGAAAGCTGAAGATAGCCTACCCCGACGGACGCAAGTATCAGGCTGACAGCAGCGGAAATGAGCGACTGGAAAACGAAAAAGCGAACTGGTACATCAATTACCAGAACGGTCAGCCGTCCGAAGCAAAATATGCCGACGGCACAACACGAAAATTCAAATTCGATGGACCAGGCACCTCGCCCCAATCAATTGAAGTCACCGCGAAAGATGGCACGGTTACAAACATCACTAGATCGTCCGAAGGTGTTTATGATTACAAACCACCCAAAGGCGATGCCACAAAGTGGAATGTCAAATTCGAAGTTAGCCGCGATGGCACTTATAAATACACAGACAATGACGAAAAAGGAAAGATCGTAACTCGCAAGCTCGATGGCTTGATGATTACTGAAAATCCGAATGACAAATCGGTCATCGAAAAACGCAACAATGAAATCACAAAAATCACGCGCGATGGCAAAACTGTGGAAATCATGCGTGATGATAAGAATCAGGTAAATGAACTGCGTGATTACAGCAGCAACACAAGCTATAAGAAAAATGAGAATGGCGAATACAAGGCTTCTGCCATTGATGCAAGCAAACCCTTCAACAATGATGGACTGAACAGAAAAGGCGACCCGTCGATAGAAGAGACAGGCGTCATCAACTTCACGGGCGCTGATGGCACGCAGGTGAGGCAGAAGGTCGGTGAAAAGGGTGAGCTGATCTCGAGCAAGGAAAAGACAATCGATGCTGTCCTTAAAAATCCTGAGCTTTCCGATCAACAAAAGGAAAGAATCAAAAAGAACATTCTGGACTACGCAGAAAGAACAGATATCCCCGCAAGAGACAAGGCCGTATTCCAGGAGAGCCTGGCAAAAATCGCAAACCGCAAAGATATTTCGGAAAAGGAAAAATCACTTTCTTACGATCAATTGAACAGATTGATGGAGAGCAAATCGGATAAAGCCTTCAACGCAAAAGACCGGGCATTGCTTACCGAGCAACTGGCCTGGCACATGGGTAATCCTGAAGCAAATGCGCAGGGAGAGAATCCAACCTGCCAGGTGACTGTTATTCGAGGCAAGCTTCTTTACGAAAAGCCATCTGAGTTTGCTCGCATGATGACAGATGTAATTACGACCGGGCAGTTCGTAACAAAAGACGGAAGCACAATCAAAGTACCACAGGCATCCATGCGCTATGGCAAGGGATCGCCTGAAGCGACATTCCCGCCAGAGGATGGAAATCGTACCTGGCTTGGGAAACTCTCAGACCTCACTTGCGCCAACATCCACTGGCAAAGAAAAACCGTAGCTCCATCAGGTGAAGTTGTGGCCGCAGGTCAGCTCGTATACAGGCATGATCCGCCCAGCAGTCGCAAAGATACTGGTGCCAGGGTTTATAAGGAACCTGGCGACGGTTATATGTATGCGCAAAACGATCAATCTGGAAAACTGATCACCACACCAAACCTCTACGCTAAGGACATTGCCGATGCCTATCATCAAATTGTCGGCGGAAAGAACAGCGATAAGGTCGTCCTTGCTGTAAACAGACAGGACATCATCAGCGGTCCAGGAGTCGCACTAGTTAACGAAGAACAACTACATAAATTCTTGAGCGAGAACAAAGGAGTTCATGTCGCGCAGATTTACACATCGACAGATTGGGTCTGGAAAGAGCCAGCTCGCAAATATGATCTAAAACCGAAAGACACCACAGATGGTGAGCACGTCGTTCTTGTAAAAGACTACGACCCGGTGACAAGAACCGTAGCAGTCAAGAACTCATGGGGTTCTCAATACAATCACACTGCTCCAGACCGTCGTATTACATTGAATGAGCTTTATAAAGCTATGGCTAAACAAGACTAGCGGTGGCTTATGGAAAATAACGCAACGACTATTGCAATAAACAAAAATGCTGAGGATAATTCCATTCGGAGTGCGTCCTCGATCTCAGGAGATAATATGTCGGCAAGCGGCACAAATTTGTCGGTGGAAAAGCTGGGAGAGATAGCCAAGTTTAGCCTTCCAGCAGGATGGACAGCAGCATCCGCTGAGAATAGCCAGTGGGCACAGGCCGGTTACTCCAGAGACTTTTCTCCCAGCGATGCACCACAGGCAGTGCTTTCTATTTTTCATAGAGGCTGCTCTGTTCCACAAAAATCATTTCACGATTTCACGCAAATACTTGAAGAACCCGCCCACAAGCTAAATTCCGAAGAGCTGGATTCTATTGCACAAGTACTGAGCAAACTGGCTGATGACGAAGCTTTCGAAATCTACAACGCGGAAATCAACGTCATCAATGGCCGAAAAATTCTCGCAGTCGATGGTTCGTGGAAACTTTCCGCACTGCTCTTCCATGGCATATTCATCAAGTCCGACAATCAGGAAGTCCAAGAAATATTTTTCGAGGCCGCTCCGCAAGACTTCGCGAAGCATATAAACGAAGTTCGCCAGTCCATCGCTCAAATTGTTTGGAGCTAAAGTTGCACCGAATCCTTCCAGTGCTGGAACGTCTTGCCGTAATCCAGCTTGATTGACTCCTTCCCATTGAATAAAAGCGAAACACCTTCTCCGTTCAAGACCCGTCCGATTGGCTTGAACGCCGCTCCGTTCTTTTGCAGTTTACTCAGGTCTGATTCACTGACACATGCCACAAGCTCATAATCCTCGCCGCCGTAAAGCGCAAGTTCAAGCGAGTCTAGATTCATTTCGACAGCCAGCTCAAGCGTTTCAAGATGAATCGGCACTTTATTAGCGTCAATCTCGATAGCAATGCCACTTAATCCCGCAATCTGCAAAAGTGCATCAGCCAGTCCATCACTTGCATCCATCATCGCCAGGGGCTGTGAAAGCGCCGCTCCGGCAAGAATTCGTCCTTCCGTCAGGCGCGGCTCCGGACGCAAATGTCGTTTCATCACATAAGACTCTTTAGCGTCAGCCGGTATCCCCTTCAAAATCAATTCAAGCCCAAGAGCACTTGCACCGAAATCTCCAGTCACAATAACAATATCGCCCGGTCGCGCGGCGGAGCGCAGGAAACCAGCACCAGTTCCCATTACTGTTATCGAAACAACAAGAACTGGAGAAGCAGTCAAGTCGCCACCAACGATGCGGCACCCGTAACGTTGCGCGCACTCGTTCATGCTTCTATAAAGGTTTTCAAAATCCTCATCTGAAATAGATTCGGGCATGCCAATGTTCACAAAGGCATATTCAGCCGTTCCACCCATGGCTGCAATGTCGGAAAGATTCACCGCCATGGCTTTCCAGCCCAGATCGTCAAAACTCATCTGAGGCAGCAAAAAATGCTTTCCTTCTATAAGCATATCCGAGCTGACCAGACGTTCGCCAGGCAAGACAGCGCAGTCGTCGCCAATCAGTATTTCGTTAGTAATCTTCTTAATCAGCCCGATTAAACGCTGCTCTTTATTGAGCTTAATGTCCATAACCTCGCCGCCGCCTATCCGCGTGCAAGTTGCTAAACTTAGGATGTGCTAAAAGTCATCTCTTCAGTATTTTTACCGTCGACACTTGAATTGATAATGTTACAATCTTCAGATAAGGGAAGTCGAGAGGCTATTTTAATATCATGAGCGGCTTAGGAAATATAATTGCTTCGGCCATCAATGGCTACGTGTTCGTGGTCATACTCTGGTGTCTCTTGAGTTGGTTTCCAAATATTCGCTGGTATGAGCAACCCTTCAAATCGCTCAACATGCTGGTCGAGCCGGTGATAGCGCCATTCCGCAGGCTCATACCATCTATGGGCGGAATTGACATTTCGCCCATGATTGCCATCCTCCTACTGCAATTCATTGCACAACAAGCACGGAATTTCCTGTGATCTCACGCCGTACTCTCCTTGCCAGCTGGCTCGGAGCATCCATTTTTGGTTCCAGCACGGCAGCCTTAGCTGCAGCCTGGGCCCGTAAACCCAAAATCGCCCCCGCAGCCGCGCCCACGTACGGTCCACGCACGCTGGCAAGGCAGGAATGGCCTCCCGCCATAACGCCCGAGTATGTAGGAATCGTCGACAAGGGCTACGCCTGCTTTGCCGATGATATGGGGCGCTTGGCAATCGTCGATTTGAAACGAGAAGATAACCCGCAGGTAATGGGTGAACTTTTCGGGCTCGGACGCAAGGTTGTTGCGCTATCCATTTCGCAACATCGAGCAGTTGCAGTGGTGCAGGTTGAATCGGGCGGGGAAACGGTTTTTCAACTCGTAATCGCCAACCTGACGCCGGCTAACGATATCTCCATCATGTCTCGTTCGCCCCTGGGCAATTTCGGTGAACCTTCATGCATTAGTGCGTTTGGCGATGTGCTCGCCATCGGTGGAACTGGGCTCAACGGGGAGCATCAAATTGTCATCTATGTAATAGGCAAACGAAATGTCCAGCCACAACAGGTTTCTGCACTAACCGTCGAACGCCCTCCATATAAACTAGATCTGCAGGACAGGCTTCTGCTTGCACTTTGCAGTGCAGAGAGCAGCGAACTGATTGCCATCAATGTCGCCAATCCGCGCGCGCCTGAGGCTAGTAAAGCCCTTCGACTCGATGGAAGTTTTCCAGCCTTGGCGCGATTCAAAGATCAGATTATGGTTGCGGGCTACGGCAACGACAGAAGTCTAAGAGCGAGTTTGATATCACTTCGCCCGGTGCCGGCAGTCAGTGCAGTAGTGACACTACCTGCGGTGACAGAAGTTCTTGATCTCGCGGCTCAAAAAGGTCAGTTTCTGCTACTTGCAAATCAAGGCTCTCGACAGGCTGTCGTGCCTATCAACGTTGCGAAGAAACAGGCAATTTCAGTGGGGAATGCCATCTTGCTTCCAGGTGGCTCTCGCGCTTCTTCGCCTCGCGCGCACATTGCAGTTAAAGAAAGAGACGCATATATAGCTACTGACTGGGGTGGTGTGCAGGTTTTGAACGTGACGAAGGACGGCTGGCAATTTTCATACAGCCACACAATTCCACGCTTGCCTGCATCCTCAATAGTCGTAGATGGAGCTAATGCGGTTCTGGCCTGCGCAGAGCTCAAAGCCTATGACATAAAAGATCCTAGGCACCCGACGATGACTGAATCAGCGGCAATACCAGCGACTATAAAATCGATGCTAAAAATAGGAAGAACTTTTCTGTGTTTGTCGAAAGACAACCTCTCCATCAGATCCTTGAATAAACCAAGCGAACTTCTGGCGCAGGCAAAGGTCAATGGCTCCTGTCTGGCTTATGACAGTTCAATATCGACAGCTTACGTAATTTCGGCAACAGAAAAGGGTTCATTACTCAACAAATTTAAAGTCACCGAGGATAGTATCAAGGCTTCCGGTTCGGTTGAGATACCAGCACCGGCAAGAAAAGCTCTGGCGCAGTCCGGCAAGGTCTTGCTTGCCGGACTAAACGAACTCAACCTGTTTCAAATGGACGAAGTTCCTCAACTAATTGCTTCGCGCAAAATGCCCAATCTGGCAATAAGAGACATTGCCATGCCTGGCGGAGACATGATCTACCTGTCTTGCATTGATGAAAACCTCAAAGGCAGCTTGCTTCTGCTTTCTGCTGCCAAACAAGATCTCACGATACTCGGTGCCTGCGACCTTCCATTGGATGCGGCTGCACTTGCCGTTTCAAATGGCAAAGTTGTCGTTATTGGTCGCAGCAAGACAGGAAAGGACATGGTAGCCCTGATCAATGCAAGCGATCCTGTTCAGATGAAAGTTGCAGAAGCACTTCCCACCATTGAAGCAGCCTCGGCAGTCGCGATACAAGGCAAAATGGCTGCCATTGCGGGACGAGGCATCGAATTGTTGGACATAAGCTAAAAGCTTTTGTGATTATTTCAGCAGTTCAAACGCTTCGTTTAGCTTTTTCTGAATAGCAGGATTCGAAGCCTCACTCATTCTCGACACAGCTTCAAAGAGCGCACGCAATGCGCCATCTGTTTTTGACAATCTTTTCGAAATTTCGTTGTCTGTTTTGTTTAGTTGATCGATGTGGAACTTTACATCAAACTCTTCTGACATAGATTCTCCTGCGCAAGAACATAACCGATTGGTAATTATGAAATCCCAACAATTATACCTAGTCTATTATCGTAAATCTCGATGACAAGCAGTATCCCATAGTATAAAGCCCGGGAGCGCCGGCGGCTCGCCGGCTTAAAAAAAATCGGATTGATCTCGTCGCAGTACAAGTCGGCAGGCTGCCAGCTAGTCGCTTATCATCCTGCTCGATGGTGTTCCTCCGGCAAGACTTTCGGCACAATAATCGTCAATATTCCATCGCGAAAAATGGACTTTGCTTGCGAGCCGTCAACTTTGCAAGGAAGCTTGATGACTTCAGAAAACTCTTCGCGCAAATCACGAAAAGGCCGGTCCTGAATCTTATCGATTTGTCTTTCGCCTTTTATCTCAACAGTGTCGCTCTTGACCTGAATATCGAGGTTATGCGGCGACAGCCCTGGCATTTCTGCTGTTATAAGAACGTCTTTATCGGTTTGCAATGTGTGCACTTTAGGAACTAGCACAGATAGATCAAGTGTTTGTGGGATCATCCCATCGGGTGAACTGTTCGGATTTGAATTTTGCGGCGTGCTCAAACTGGGACTCGGGCTCGGAGGCTTATTCGCGTTCATGCGGTTCCAGAAATCGTGAATAGACCCGGGATTGTCTGAGTTATTGTTGTTGTTCAAACCAAATGCTGTAGATGGCTGAGGCGCGTCCCGATGGACACCTCTGACGGCATATCCCCCTACAAATCCGAGAATGAGCACAACAAATAACGCAAGCATCATCCTCGCATTAATGTTGTTCATTTCCTGCTCTCCTTTATGGTTTTTGAGATCTTCTGGTGACGTTTCCAGAAAGATTAGAGATTCATCTTTGGGAAATGTTTCTTCGCTTGGCTAAGTAGATAAGCTAGCAGAGCATAAGAAGAAAACCGAATCAGATAAGCTGGTGGAGCAGTGGAAGAAAAGCTGAGCAGCAAATGATGACTCGGCAAGTCGTGATTTTATTTTGGACCAGTGAAAACCCGAAGCAATGTTTGCTCAAATAGGGTAGAAAGGTAGGTAGAAACCCGAGTCCTTTTAACAACTGGAGTAAAGATGAGCACTGTTAATGAAACAACGCGGCGCCGTTTTCCGCGAATAAGCTCGGCGGCCTTCGAACATCCTGCTGATCGCGCAGCGCTGGAAGCTCTTAGAAAGGTACCAGTTTTAGATACCGTGTTGAAAAAGTTTATGGAGCTTGGTGTGGAGCGCATGTTCCGCATCATGCTCATGGGTCAAGCAATACACGTGACGACGAAGCAATGCCATAAAATTCATAAGCTCTTCAAAGAGGCTTGCGATATTCTGGACATGCACGAACCAGATCTCTTCTTGATGAATCATTTTACTGTTAATGCTTGGACGTTCGGTGCAGAACGCCCGTTCATTGTTATGCACTCACAACTGGTCGACCTTCTAACAGAAGAAGAACTTATGGGAGTGCTTGGTCATGAACTTGGACACGTAAAAGCAGGACACGTTCTGTATCGCAGTCTTGCATATTTCTTGCTGGACATTCTGGGCAAATACATTGGTCTGGCGGGTCCTCTAGTTTCGATGGCTATCATGATGTCACTGTCAGATTGGGCAAGAAAATCCGAATTGACAGCAGATAGAGCAGAGTTGCTCGTACTGCAAAACGTAGATACGTGCATCAACTTGCACATGAAACTTGCGGGTGGCTCGAAAACGGTTTTTGAGCAAACCGACACGAAGGAATTCTTGCGCCAGGGTGGCTCGTACGAAGACTTTGACTACAGCACCTTGAACAAGTTCTACAAACTCATGTATGAAATGAGGCTTTCACACCCTCTTCCAATCTACCGTGCCAAAGAGATCAAGCAATGGTCGGAAGGCGGACAGTATCGAGAACTCATGTCTGGTCGCTACCCGACTGAGGACAGAGGAGAAACAGACGGACTTCGTGAGTGCCAGCATTGTGGCGCGAAGATCAGTCCTTCATTCTTCTTCTGTCCAGACTGCGGCAAGAGCTCGCGCGTCTAGATCCAAATACGCAAGGCCAGAGTATTCGAGGCGGTGTTCAATACACCGCCTCTTTTTTTGAGTGCGGTGCGGAAAGAAAGTGGACCGGAAGCTAAAAGCTAATAGTGCCCCGGGAGCGCCGGCAGCCTGCCGGCTTATACTCCCGAAAGATCGATCCGATTGTTTAGGAGCCGCCAGGATGGCGGCGCTCCCAGGGACAGCAAGGTTTAAATGTAATGGCGTAACAGAAAGGGCGCCCGTGAGGCGCCCCTACCATAATTGCTTAATGATTCGGATCAATCTTCGCCGTCGGCGGCATTTTCTCCGGAGCTTTCTTTCTTCGCACTCCCGCCACCCTTCAATTCACCGCCGCAAAAGGCACAGAATAATTTTTCCTGATTAGCTGGCGCATCACAATGCGGGCAGGTGAATCCTGGAGTGCGGCTGTAACCAGCCATCGATTCGGCTTTCGAAGACTGCGGCACATCTGGATCGTGTGCTTCTTTGTATGCCTCAATCTCCGACTTCAACATCTCGATTTCTTTTTCAAACTCTGCAATTTCGGTAGTCTTGCGTTTAATCACATCGTCGCCGACTTCATCACCTTTCTCATATTTGTCATAGATGAGTTTGCCGAGATTCGTCAGGGCGACGGCTTTTTTGGCGTCCAGAGCTCTGAGACGATTTTCCAGTGAGACATTGTGCATCACTTCCTGTCCCTTGGTCTGAATTTTATTCAAGCCGTCGGAGACCTGTTTAATGCCTGAGTTTACACCCTTCACTACATCATCAATAAAACCCATTTCGATTCTCCTGTACGTACGACTGTCTGAGATTCCGTATAATTATCTACTCGTAAGTTCAACTGACTCTGAATATTCCTGGCTATTATTTACCAGCTTCCGAATGTGCCTCAGCACCGTTCACATCAAATACAACCACTTGATTGCGCCCGCCAAGCTTAGCTTTATACAAAGCCTCATCCGCGCGCTTAAAGAGTTCATCAGGATCGTTGGCATGCAATGGGAAATTTGCTACCCCAATTGATGCCGAAATTTTTCCTCCTTCCTCCAGCTCAGTTTCACTGATCAACTTGCGGATTCGTTCTGCTATTAATACCGACTCTTCAAGCAGAGTATTGGGAAGCAAAAGGCAGAATTCTTCTCCGCCATAGCGAGCGGCCACGTCAATGGAACGAGATGAACGAGACAGGACACTTGCTACTGCCTTTATAGCATTATCCCCGGCAGTATGCCCAAAAGTATCGTTGATCTTTTTGAGATAATCCAGATCGACAACCGCTAGAGTCATCGGCTCTGCATAACGTTTAGCTCTTTCAAACTCTTTGTAGAAACAATCATTAAAATTGCGTCTGTTGGAAATACCAGTAAGACCGTCGGTTACAGCCTGCATCTTCTTTTCTTCGTGCAAATCTGCGTTTTCAACTGCAACTGAAAGCTGGTCAGCAAGAGCTCCAAAGAATGTCAGGTCATCAATGCTCCAGGGGCGCGGAGTCTTGCAGTCTTGCAAAAACATTGCCCCGAAAGTAAGGTCGCGCATTATCAATGGAATAAGTAATCCGGACAGAAAGCCGAATGATTTCAAGAAATCTTTGTCTAAACCATATGTGGTGCCGTATTCACCATCAGCAAGATCACAAGGAGCGGTTTTGCTCATTATCGTTTTTACGAATTCCTGGCCGGCAGGAGAGAAAAATTTCGTTTGAACAGAATCAGTCGAACTGTTGTGATATTCGTAGACTGAAACGTTGTCGTTGGTTAAATGAGTTCGCAAAATTAAGCAACGGCTCAACTCGAATTTATGCCCGAGATTGTTCACGGCATTTTGCAGAACTTTGTGGATTTCAACAGAACTTCTCACCGCGCTGCTGATTTCATATAACATCTTTTCTCGTTCCATATTCTTGAAACGAAGCACATCTTTGAGCGTCAGATCTTGAATCATTTTGCGCGTCTGTTCTTCCAGATTGGCATTTTGCTCTTCCAGGTCGTCATAACGTCCACGCAAGCGATCGTTTTCCAGCTTTATTTCTCGAATTTCCCAGGCATTTGAAATTGCAACAAACAGAGGATAGTCAATTGTCTTTTGCTCGAGTTCCTTTGTGTCCACAGTCGGACCTGCCATCAAGATGGCGGCACAAATTTTCCCATCCTTCTGAATGCGAACATAGCTAAGCTGCATTCCTTCAGGCAAATCCAGTTCTTCGCTTTCGAAAACTCCGCTAGTGTCGCTGCTGTCTGAGGCGTGTTTTTCAAGAACTTCTGTGAATTCCTCAACAGCGTCCGCTAGAAACTGGCGGTCGGGTCCAAAATAGAATTTATCGCCCACACTCTCAAGATCTTGATCCCAAACCAATATCGAAAGGCTTTTCGGGTTGAACGCCTTAAGATAAATCTCCGCGACAGTCTCCAGGACTTCATTGAAATCCAGCGAACCCAGCAGTCGCAAGTTGTAATTGGTTTGTGTTCTAGTGGATTTCATATCAAATCTATTCTTCCCACTGAGCTTACTCTTCTATCCTCCTGACAACCCAAACCGTCAAACCGGCGTCTTAATCAGTCCGAAAAGCCAATTATGAAGCGGATCAGCCTGAACCCAATTCCAAAAGCGAAGCCCCGGGAGCGCCGGCGGCTCGCCGGCTTCTACTCCGATAAGATCGAGCCGTTCCTTTC
>JBIKOL010000238.1:0-8855 GCA_044358055.1 Obscuribacteraceae bacterium (SeqCode) | reverse complement strand
CGAAACTCGCTCGCTAAGCACGAAACTCGCTCGCTAAGTACGAAACTCGCTCGCTAAGCACGAAACTCGCTCGCTAAGTACGAAACTCGCTCGCTAAGCACGAAACTCGCTCGCTAAGCACGAAACTCGCTCGCTAAGCACGAAACTCGCTCGCTAAGCACGAAACTCGCTCGCTAAGTACGAAACTCGCTCGCTAAGCACGAAACTCGCTCGCTAAGCAAAGAGTGAGATAGAACTTTATAGCGCAAACGCTATACTACCGGCACTCGTATAGCGTCTGCGCTATACGATTTCGAGATTCCTATAGCATGCACGCTATACGAGCGGCAGTAGTATAGCGTTTGCGCTATAAAGCCCGAGCAAGGTTGAAAATTTTAGGGGGTGGAATCATCCATAGCTTGCATTTTCCTGCGTTCAGAACGCTTGCAGTAAGATGCAGAAAATTGCACTGCCGGCCTACCCTGGCTCCGATAGGCCCAGCCCCTGCTCTACCCGGCCCCGACCAGGCCCAGCCTGGCGCCGGCTTCAGCCCTGTCCCTTTTTAGATCTGATACTGATCTGATACTCAAGATTAAATATCTGTCGAAAAACGCCCCGGCGGGTGTATTATCTATTCGGGCTGGTCTTGACATAACGGGCTTTGTGGGAAGCGTCGAGACCTATGGGTGATAAGAACATAGACAATACCGCGCCAGATTCCAATCCGGAGTCGCATTTCGATGCGTTCCTTTTCGAGGACACGACAACCGAACCGACCTCGAAATCTGACGACCATATCGCAAAACGCAGCGAGCACGGCGATGAGCCTGGCTCGCGTAATAGTTTGAGCGAGTTCGCATCCTGGCTCGTTGACCAGTATAAAGAGAAATTCTGTGGCGGGACAGCAAAAGACGCCAATGGAAAGCTAAAAGCAGGACAAGCAAAAAGTGGCTCCCCTACTGAAGCCGCCGCCGAAGCAAAAGGCGGCCCCGCAAAAGCCGAGAAGAAAGCAGCAAAAGACTCCGACGATGAAGACGGCGAAGATGAAAGCAAGCCTGATGTTGGAGAAAAGAAAGAAACGAAGCCCACAGTCGGTATAGATCTCAGCGCATTGAGCCGAGAACTGATCAACACAGCCGAAAATGCAGCCAGCTTTGCAATAAGTCCAATGATGGGCATCGCCTCAATTCAAAGAACGCTCTCCTCCTCCGAGAAAAAGCCAGCCGGACCTCAATTCGAAAATCTGAGCGTAAGCGGCAAGGTCGAGGAAGTCTCAACAGCGGACGCCACATACCGCGCGAATGGCACAGACAAAGACGGCAATCCTAAGTATGTCAAAATCGACCGCGCCTCGGAGAAAGAACAGGAATTCAAAGGCAGCATTGCGATCAAGGACGGAAAAGTCCAGATCAGTGATGCGTCAAGCGGCAATACGCAAGAGTACGCACCAAAACCGGTGAAATACAACGATGTTTCGCTCAATGAAGCCGGAAAGGTCGAGACTCTAAGCACGCCGGAGCGCAGCTACAGGCTCGTCGGTACAGACTCTAACGGTCGCGACCAGTATATGGTCACTACGCCAAACGACCAGGAAGGCCGCCTACTTAATGGAACGGTTTCAGTTAAGAATGGAAATGTGACTATCGCCGACAAAGACAGTGGCGTCACCCATCAATACAATAAGATAGAGTCTCGCGAAAATTCGCCGGCTCCGGCACCGTCATCTGACAATAGCAGCGGCAACTCTGCCTTTTATGAAGCCACAAGACAATTGACCGTAGGAGCAACTCGAGCCATTGCCGGAGACAATGCAGCAAAGCAAGTTGATGAGGTATTCAAAGACCCGTCCAAGTTGCAGCAGTGGTACAACGAAGCGGCGCAGAAAGCTCAGGAACAACAACGCCAGAACGAAAACAATAAATCGGAATCAAAACCGAGCAACTCAGACGCGCCAGCTGGCGAAGGAAAGCCGCGCGGCAGCGGCGACGTCCCCCCCGGCGAAGCAAAGCCGAATGGACCGAGAACTGATGAAGGTAGCACAGGTGATGCGAAGAAGCCCGGTGCCGACGCCAGCACCGGCAAGCCAGGAGACAGCAAGGCACCGAGTGACGCCACCAACAGCGGTGACAAGTCGGCACAAACATCCGATCCGAAAAATCCATCTAATACATTAGACTCGAAGAGCCCCAGCAGCACCACCGATAAAACAAACAATCCTTTAGCCCCAGCAGACGCTAAGCCGAACACTCAGCAAGCTGCTCTACCTACGGACACCACAAACAGCCTGATCGGCGGACTCAACATCAAAGGCAACGGCGATCAAAAAGCGAACCAGCCAGTAAATCCAAGCGACAGCTCTCGTCCGGCTCCTGCTGATGCCAGCCATCCGCTTACGACACCTTCGAATCCGACTTTAAATTCCCTGCTTCCTCAGGCTGAATCGAAGCCGGGCGCCGGTCATGCTGACTCAAAAGCAGGCAGCCCGGTAAACGAAACCGGAGTCTTGCCCTCACTTGCCAACAAGGTTAGCGCCGAAGCCGGCTCTGCTCAGATCAACAAACTCGGCGGCGAAGGTGGCAGCGGCACGGTCAACAAGCTGAGTGAAGGCGGATTATCCACGCTTGCATCTCATGCATTAGCAAACAAGGAAGCAGCCGCAGCCAAAACCGAAGCGAAGTTCAGCACTGAGGGTTTCAAACCTTCAGCAGACGATCATCGCGCCGCGGTCGGTGCAGGCGGCAGCGACAACCGCACCGAAAGCACAACGAGCAAAGCAATTGCAAACCAAAATTTCAGCAGCGAGCAATTTGCACGTTCAAGTTCCAGCATTCTTTCAGACGCAAAATCCCTCGGCGATTTGAATTCACGCAACGCCTCAAACGACGGAAAATCGTTGAGCAACACTCAAGGAAATCCAAGCGCTACAGGTGACAAGGGCATAATTGGTGACAAGGGCATAATTGCAGTTCAATCAGCAAAATCTGTAGCTCAAGACACAGTGCGTCCGGCGCCTGAGCAAGCAAACAAATCAATCGCTCAAGCAGGATTAGCGCCAAAAGATCAGCCATCCTCAATAACTCTAAGCGGAAACAAAATCGAAGGAAAAGCAGCTGAAAGCACAAGCAGCCGTCCCGGCGAGCAAAGCATCAATAAGCCAAGCACCAGCGATAGCTCCGTGGTTCGCAACGGCGCGCCTCAAGCGAACAACGCAAACAACCCGCTTTCACAAATCAACGCTCTCAACACAGCCGGAAAGAACATTCAGCTCGATGCGGCTGGACGCCCAAGTTCCAGAATGGACGCTCCATTTAGCGGACGTGTTGACGTTTCGGTAATTGGCAATCAGGCAATCGCCCCGCGCCCAATCTTCGATCAAATCAGAACGGATGCAACGACACGTGGCGTGCGCGGCGAAATAAGTGAACGCCCGGAAGCCGTATCATTGTCCGCCGGCAACAGACGCGGACCAGAAGGCCGCTACATGATCGCCGAGCTCACACTAGCTATGGTTCTTGCAGCCGGCGGCATCAGAAGAATTCTTCCTGGCGACCGCAGCGCAAGAATCGACAGCGGCAATGGAAATGGCAGCGGCGGTGGAGACGGCAGAAAGCAAATAGAAAGAACTCTGCAAAACAAGATGCGAGATGGACAGCCAGTCGGCGCAGACAGCTTCAAGTTCAGCACTCAAGTTAAGCTCGGCAGACATGAATCGCACTCGTTCACACAAAACAATGTTGCCAGAGATTTTTCCAGCCAGATAATCAAATCAGCATTAATGGCAGCAAGCCTGCAGAGCGGAAGAAAACTCTGGGTAGCACCTGAAGCAACACAGACTTTCATGCGTGCGGCAAAACAGCAGCAGCTCGATACTTCAGCCTTGATCAGCAAGCCTGCCAGAACAGAGCCGGCATCACTTACAAGCAAAACTGCAGAACAAGTTCAAATCTCCCTTGGTTTTGGCAGCGCACAGTTAATGCCCGCAATGGCTGACGGGGGCGCGGGGCGCCAGTTTACTCTGCCGCCAGAGCGCAACAATCTCGAAGAGTTCTTGCGTGAACAGCAAGCCATGATTGATGAAGCAATAGCGCCTATCGTGGAAGCGGCTTCCGAATTCATTGAAATGAACGATCCTTTCCAATCGTTCTCTGATGCATTTGCTGCAAGAAAAGCAAGAAAGCGCCAAAGCACAGCCGAAATCATCAGCGAATCACTGGAAAAATCAAGCAGTGGCGGAGACGACAATGAGGAAGAGCCGAAAGCACCGCTTGTGCTGTGCCGTCCAAGCTGGCTGATTGCCGAAGGCGACACGCTAATCAAGATTGCAGAAGAGCATTTCAGCGATCCATATATAGGATGGCTTATTGCTGATCTGAACAAAGGCAACTCACAGGAACACTTGATGGACGGCAAGCGCATTGTCGAATTCCAATCAAGGCAACAAATTACGCTGCCGGTCTGGCAGGATATCGTTGAATTTTACGGCTCCATGCCGGCAGAAGCCAGACCAGAGAACCTGGTCACCATCGTTTCTTCCACGCAGATAGATCGAGAAGTGGTGAACAGCGTTCTTGGACCAATCATCGGTCGAAGCAACAACAGTGTCAAGCAAGCAGACGCCGGTGTCTCTGTCGAGGCAAAACAAACAGTTCTGATGAAGTAAGGAAAAAACCGAGCGCCTGTTTGGCTTCTCGGTTTCTTCTGTCCTTTTCTTGAATGGTCGCAGGATTGGTGTTGCACCAACAGGCTCGATCCCTCAAACCCCCCACTGGGGAAACTGCGTTGTTTGTATATCTGAATTACGCTCTGTCCAAATTTATTAGGAGGAACTTTTTCATCAGATGTTTTCAAAGACGTTGAACCCATAAAAGGGTTGCATTGAAACTCCTTGAAATCCCTATAAAATCATTAAAATCAAACCTCTGACGAGATACTCGAAAAAGCAAAGCCCGAAACGCTGGTGAGCCAAGCGATTCGGGCCTTGCATAATATTTTCAGACGTTGCTTAAAGAGTGACAAATTCTGGAGTGAATTTTTCCGCAATGATACCTTTTTCGTGTGCCATCTGGAAAAGTGCCGTCAGTGCATCTCGTCCCGCCTTGCCATAGTCGACAGTCAGTTCATTTACGTACATTCCGACAAACTTATCAGCCTGCTCGTTCTTCAAACCGCGTGCATACTTCAATGCGTACGAAAGGGCGTCCTTACGGTGATCTAGCGCATAACGAATTGAATCTTGCAACATGTGGGTTGCTTTCTTGATCATATCTTCGCCGATATCCTTGCGCACGATATTGCCGCCGAGCGGCAATGGAAGACCAGTTTGCTCATGCCACCAAACACCGAGATCGACAATTTTCTTCAAGCCCATTTCTGCATACGTAAGCTGTCCTTCGTGGATAATCAGCCCGGCGTCAACTTCTCCATCGCGAACTGCTTCCAGAATCTGGTCGAAGGGATAGTCGACAACGTTCAAATTCTTTTCAATTAATCGCACTGCAAGATAGGCTGTCGTAAGCTTTCCAGGAATGGCAAGTTTCACGTTTTTCAAATCGGACAGGTTCATATCCTTTTTGGAAACGACCATGGGTCCATATTTTTGCCCCATACTAGCGCCGCAGGGCATGAGCGCGTAGTTTTTTGCCACATCAGGATAAGCCGCAAAAGACACCGCAGAGACCTCGTAAACGCCATTACGGGCGTCGACATTCAACGATTGAATGTCTTTGAGCACCTGATTTACCTTGATGCCGTAGGTCTCAACCTTTTCAGCCGCCAGACCGTAAAACATGAAAGCATCATCGGAATCGGGGCTGTGGGCGATTGTAATCTCTTTGAGCGCAGTAACCATTTCTTTGCCTCCCTGCATTTGTCATGATTGTCCCTTCTTGGCCGCTTGTGGTCCTGAGCAAAGATTCACCTGAAACCTTCTGCCAGGCTTAAAAACAGGTAGACCGGGCTTATGCTGATGAAATAAAGATGTAATCAAGCTCAATAAAAGCCCCGATTTATCATGATTTGCACCGAGCCTCCGTGCTTCCAATTAGTTTGAGTCTTGCTGAAGGAAACTATGGCAGAAGCTTCCCGACAAATTCGATTTATTTTGCCCGCGTTTACAACTGCTTTTACGTCACTTTTTTCGGTCTTAGCCGCCATGCCCTTTGAGGAGAAAGACACTGTTAGCAACTGCAATTCTGGATCGAGGGATCCTTTATTTAAATGCAATTGCCACACGTAAAACCTTAAAAATCAGAAAAAAACTGTGCCCGAAAAGCTCTGTCCTGCAAGCAAAAACGGATCCCCCTTAAGTGAGTTCACAAGTGCCGAAAAACGTTCCTTTGCGCTCAGAAAGGAAGCAAGAAAGCGAAGAAAATAGGCACTTTGTGAGCGCAAATTGCTACTTGTGAACGCAGAAAGGAAGCAGAGACTTTGTGCAAGCAGAAACTTTGTGCAAGCAGAGACTTTGTGCAAGCAGAAACTTTGTGCAAGCAGGACTTTTTGCGTAACTATATTCCCAAAATTCCTAGTTCGACCTTTTCGTCTTAATGCTCCAGCCCATTGGCTGCGGGCTCTGGAAGCCTGGAGGCAACGGACTGCTTTCGTAAATCTTGCGCAGCGTGTTTAAATCTCGCGGCGTGATGCCATCATATTTGGTGGCATCTTTCGGATTGACATTCTCAATAGAGAACATCAGATCATGCGAGTCGCCACTGTGTCCAAAGATTCCCAGAGCGTGCCCGACTTCATGTTCAGCGATGCGGCGCAGAATCCTGTCTGATGTACCGGGCAAGTAGTAACTTGGTCGAAGCAAATAAACAGTCACGCGCATGCGCCCGTTAAATACTTCCAGGTTGGTTTGCCCAAGAGCTCTTGGGGGAAGGTGATTAATCCAGGCTATTTCTACGTCGGCAGTTTCAGATGGCTGAGCAACTCTCACTGGGATGAACTTGCCCCATGAACCAACCGCCTCTTCAAGCGTCTTATGCCAATTAGCCGGAGAGCCCATGGGCAAATGGATCAGGACGGGAAAATTAGTCCAGCGTGCAACGGTTCCCCCGGTGAATTTGCTGACATTAGCAAGGTAATCACCAGCTCCCGGCTTTTGTGGAATGGAGCTGACAATGTTGCTGATGTCGGCATTGGCTCGATCGGCCGGGGTTAATCCAGCGCGTTTTGGCGGGGTTATGGGCGAGGCACTTTGAGCCGGATCTTGTAATGGCGGAATCGGCGGGGCCGGGGCCGACGCTCCCAGAGGCGGACTGGTTTGAACAGGAGCAGCTGGGGCCATGTATGGAGCCGTCGCTGGCGGTGCTTGAGCAATTGAATTAAAAGGTGGATTCTGTGAACCCATGTAAGGCACGGCAGTCTGCCCCTGAGCCGGAACCTGTGCTATTTGTTGCGGAACCTGCCCCATTTGCGGAGCCAGTCCCATTTGCGGACCCTGTCCCATCGGTGGAGCCTGTCCCATTTGCGGAGCCTGCCCCATCGGTGCTGCCTGCCCCATTTGCGGAGCTTGCCCCATTTGCGGAGCCTGTCCCATTTGCGGAGCTTGCCCCATTTGCGGAGCCTGTCCGAATTGCGGAGCCTGTCCCACAGGTGGACTTTGTCCGGACGGAGGCATCATATACGGTGGCACCGCCTGCCGGCCTTGTTGGACTCCAAATGGCGCAGGTGAGGGTGCAGGCGTTGCTTGCCCATACATTTGTTGATTCGGCGGACTCTGTTGCTGCCCCATAAAAGGAGGCGCAGATTGGCCGGGTGCTTGCATGTATGCAGGGGCTTGTTGTGTTGAAAACTGCTGTGGGGCTCCCGACGGATTCTGCCCCATATATGGTGGCATCCCAGCTTGCTGACCTATCATAGCATTCGATTGTGGAAATGCCTGCCCGCCACCGTATGACTGCGGAGGTGACTGCGTACCACCCTGTGCTGGGAATCCCTGAGGAGGACTCGACGGTGGGCGCTGATTCCAATTTTGCTGCATGCCCATCGCCGGCACTTGCCCAGAAGGATTCTGCATATAAGGGGTTTGTCCCATCGATGAATTAGGACCTTGCTGTGGCCCCATGTATGGTGGCATCCCCGGCTGTCCAGCGGGTGCTGACATACCTGTTCCATTAGCAGGGCCTGGAGAGTATTGCTGAGGCGGCATAGGATTGAACTGTGACTGCATCACAGGATTGTAGGGACGCTGCATCTGTTGAGGCGCGGGAGACAGTCCTGGACCGAACGCCGATGGAGCAACACCAGCGGGCGCGCCACCGCTAAATGCAGTTTGTCCGAGCAACCTCGTCTCAAGGCGAGCCAGGCGTTGATCCGCAGGGACTCCGCTAAACTTCTTGCTAAACACTTCGTTTTCCAGGTGGTCCAGCCTATCGTCAACTTCGTGCTCGGGATAGGTTGTGCCGAAGGTCATTTGCTCAAGCCGCGTCACTCTTTTTTCGTCTACACCTGAATCAGAAGGCGGACTCCAACCCTGTCCCGCACCGGTGGGAATACCTGGTCCGACATCATCGCCTGCACCGGCCGGATTTGGATTTGCCAGAGTTCTTTTTTGCCCCAGAGGTTGCCCCTGAATCGCACTCCCAAATGGGTTGGCTCCCATATCTGCTGAAGGCGCTGGGGCAGGTAAAGGAGCCGGCGGCGCTGGCGGTGGCGTATCATACTCAGCCTGGCTCGGGTCAATTGCTTTCAATGCCGCATGCTTCTGCGCAACTGCTGCATTGTTCCAGACCAAAGAGAAAGCCATAAGCGCGAGTGTGAATGCAGTGCTGTGAGATGCTTTTCTCATTGGCTCAGTAAATTGTCCTGAAGTTCACCACCGACGCGCAAACTTGTCTGCAAATTGAGCATGTCTTTTTGCAGCAATGTACCCAGTG